>JBJDYG010000034.1:0-59294 GCA_051867075.1 Faecousia sp.
CCGCACTCCGGGCAATCCTCGGCGGTGGGCACGTCCCAGGTCATAAAGCCGCACTGGGCGCCCTTTTCACAGGCGTAGTAGGCGTAACCCTTCTTGGACTTGCGCTTGAGTATCCCGCTGCCGCACTTGGGGCACCGTCCGGGCATCCGCTCCACCAGAGGTTTGGTGTTTTTGCACTCCGGGTAGCCGGGACAGGCCAGGAATTTGCCGAAGCGGCCCATTTTGATGACCATCTTCCGTCCGCACAGCTCGCAGATCTCGTCGGTTTCCTCCTCGGGCACCTTCAGGTGAACGCCCTCCAAAGCCTTTTCCGCGTCGGAGAGCTCCCTGCTGAAGTCCTTGTAAAAGTCCGCCAGCAAATCCTTCCAATGCTGCTTGCCTGCCTCCACGTCATCCAGACGGGACTCCATGTTGGCAGTGAACTCCACATCGATGATGTCATTGAACCGCTCCATCATCAGTCCCGTGACGATCTCTCCCAGCGGGGTGGGAGCCAGACGCTTGTCCTGCTTCACCACATACTCCCGATCCTCAATGGTAGAGACGGTGGCGGCATAGGTGGAAGGACGGCCCACGCCCTTTTCCTCCATGGCCTTAACCAGAGTCGCCTCGGTGTAGCGGGCAGGGGGCTGGGTGAAATGCTGCTCCTTCTGGAGCTTGGAGGCAGCTGCCTTCTCCCCTGCCGCCAGATCCGGCAGCGGAGAGCCCATGGCTTCTCCCTCGTCGTCCCGTCCTTCCTCGTAGACGGCGATGAACCCGGCAAAGCGCAGGCTCTGGTGGCTTGCCCGGAACACATGTCCGGCGCACTCGGTATCGATGGACACCGTGTCATAGACGGCGCTGGCCATCTGGGTGGCAAGAAAACGGCTCCAGATCAGCTTGTAGAGCTTATACTGGTCGGCAGTCAGGCTGGTGCGCACCCGTTCAGGCTCCAACTCCACATGGGACGGGCGGATGGCCTCATGGGCATCCTGGGCCCCGGACTTGGTCTTGAACACATGATGCTGCCCGTAATAATACTCGCTGCCGTAGCGGCTGCGGATGAATCCGGCGGCGGCATCCATGGCCTCGTCGGAAAGCCGCAGAGAGTCGGTACGCATATAGGTAATCAGACCCGTGGTGCCTTCCCCTGCCACATCCACGCCTTCATACAGCTGCTGGGCGATCATCATGGTTTTTTTCGGCGTAAAGCCCAGCTTCCGGGAGGCCTCCTGCTGCAAGGTTGAGGTGGTGAAGGGCGGAGCGGCGGAGCGCTTTTTCTCCGCTTTTTTCACATTGGTGACGGTGAATTCCTTTCCGTCGATGTCGCGGATGACAGACAGCGTCTGCTCCTCATTTTCCAGCTCCCGCTTTTTCTCCTCCCCCCAATACCGGGCCACAAAGGAGCCGGGCTTGCCCACACGGTTCAAGGTAACATCCAGCGTCCAGTATTCCCTGGGCTGGAAGGCACGGATCTCGTTCTCCCGGTCCACCACCAGCCGGGTGGCAACGGACTGGACACGTCCGGCGGACAGCCCCCGCCGTACCTTTTTCCACAGCAGCGGGGAAAGCTCATAGCCCACGATTCTATCCAGGATCCGCCGGGCCTGCTGGGCGTCCACCAGATCGTAGTCGATGTCCCGGGGGTGCCGGATGGACTCTCTGACCACCTTCTGGGTAATTTCGTTAAAGGTGACACGCTGGGCCTTCCCGTCGGGAAGATTCAGCAGTTCCTTCAGGTGCCAGGAAATGGCCTCGCCCTCCCGGTCCGGGTCGGTTGCGAGGTATACGGTCCTGGCCTGCGCCGCATCGGCTTTCAGTTCCTTGATCAGCGACTCCTTGCCCCGGACAGGGATATACTGGGGCGTAAAATCATGCTCCAGATCCACGCCCATTTTGCTTTTCGGAAGATCCCGGAGGTGCCCCATACTGGCCTTGACCAGATAGTCGGGGCCAAGGTATTTGCCGATGGTTTTTGCCTTGGAGGGCGACTCCACAATCACAAGATTCTCAGGTTTGCCCATGAATGAATATTCTCCGTTTCATTACTCAGATATCGGCGGTCAAAAAAGCCTCATCGACCGCTCAGAACAATACGCTTGCCGGGCAGGCGTTTGACAATGCCGTTCAATTCCAGAATGGTCAGGCTGGAAAGCAGCTTCCCGGTGGTCAGGCCGGTTTCGGCAATGACCTCGTCCACCAGCCGCTCTCCGCCGCCCAGGGCCGTCACAATGGCCCGCTCGTCCGGCGACAGCTTTGACAGCACCGGGTGTACGTCACTATAAAGCGCGGAAGGCGCCTTGTCAATGCCTTTCCGGTCTAATTCTTTCTTAAGATTCTCCGCATTCCGGGGAAGTCTCGGTTTCTGCGCCACCTTGGGCAGCGGTTTTTCCCCTTCCGGAGCGTCTTTTTTCACTTCGTCCGGGCATGCCGTCTGGTACGGTTCCGCATCCTCCTTCCGAATCTTATCCGGAAACAGGGCTTCATATTCGCACAAAACGTCCCAGCCGGAGGAAACCATGATGGCTCCGTCCCGCAGCAGCCGGTTGCTGCCCACAAAGGACGGCTGGTCGATGTTCCCCGGCACCGCGAACACATCCCGCCCCTGCTCGGCAGCCAGCCGGGCAGTGATCAGCGAGCCGCTTTTCTCCGGCGCTTCCACCACCAGAACGCCGCAGCTCAGGCCGCTGATGATCCGGTTGCGTCTGGGAAACGTCCATTTTGCCGGGGGTGTTCCCGGGGCGAACTCACTGAGGATGCAGCCGTATTCCTCCGCATCGTGAAACAGCCCCCGGTTGGACACGGGATAGACAATGTCCGCGCCGCAGCCCAGCACCCCAACCACGGCTGCGCCGGCGGTCAGCGCCCCGGCCATGGCAGCGCCGTCAATGCCGTAGGCCATGCCCGATACTACAATGCCGCCGCAGCGGGCAATCTGATAGCCCATACGCTTGGCAGTGCTCAGACCGTAGGCAGAGGCCTTCCGGGTCCCCACCACGCCGATGATGGGACAGCCGTCAAAATCCGGAAGCTGTCCCTTGTAATACAGCACGATGGGCGGATCGGCAATGCTTTTCAGCCGGGACGGGTAGGCCCCGTCATGAAAGGTCAGAACACGGAGTCCTTCCCGGCTGCACGCTTCCAGAATCTTCTCCGCAGGTGTCAGATCCTTCTCCAGCAGGGAGGCTTTTGCTTCCCCACTCAGGCCAATGCGGTCAAACGCCGCGTCGCCGGCGAAGAAAATATCCTCAGGCTCCTGAAAATGCCGCAGTAGCTCCACCTTTGCCCGGTCGCTCAGCCCGGGACGGTGAGCAAGCCATATCCAGTGTACCAGCATATTCCTTCACCTGTTTCTCTCTATTGCTTCATCTGCCACATGACGATGGTTGCCGCCACAGCGGCGTTCAGGGATTCGCAGCGGGGATTCATGGGAATAATCAGTTCATTCCCGGCGCTTTCCAGAATTTCCTTCCGGACGCCCTGCCCTTCGCTGCCAATAACCACCGCCATGGCTTTCAAATCCGCCAGCCGCAGATCCTGTGCCCGGTCGCTCAGCGCCGTCACCGCAATGGGAATCCCCGCTTCTTCACAGGCGGCTTTCACCTCCGCCCAGCTTGCCTGAACCACCGGCGTGCGGAATACCGCCCCCATGCTGGCGCGGACGACCTTATGACTGTATGGATCGGCGCAGCCCTCCAGCAGCGTCACCGGAATGTCCAGCGCGTCCGCCGTACGAAGGATGGTGCCCAGGTTTCCCGGATCCTGAATGCCGTCCAGCAGCAGACTGCCGGGTTTGGGCGCAAAGGCCTTTTTTTCCGGCAGGCGGCACAAAAACAGCGCCCCCTGGGGGCTCTCCATGGGAGAAATGGAAGCCATCACATCCCCCGGCACACGGAAAAGCCGCACCGAATCCGGCACCTGAGCTTCCACGCCGTCGGACAAAATCACCGTATCCAGTCCAGGGTACCAGCGGACAGCCTCACAGAGCAGCTTGGTGCCGTCACAGACGAACAGCCCCGCCTCCTCCCGGGCTTTGCGGGAGGAAAGCAGCCGCCTTACCTGCTGCAGCAGGGGGTTTTTCCGGGAGGTAATACTCTTCTGCGTCACAGCTTCTGCACCGAAGCCAGGGCAAAGTTATCCCCCAGCACCACCATGATGTCTCCCTCCTGGATCCGGTAATCCGCGGCGGGAGAAACGTTGGTCTTTTTGTTGTTTTCGATCGCGATGATGTTCACGCCCAGCTTGGCCCGGACGTTCAGCTCGTTAATGCACTTTCCGATCCAGCTTCTGGGGGCGGGAACCTCCAAAATGCCGTAGTCCTCGGAAAGCTCGATGTAATCCAGCACGTTATGGGAAAACAGGCTCCGGGCAAGCCGCTGGGCATGCTCCTGCTCCGGGATCACAACCCGGTCAACCCCCAGCTTTTCCAGCACCCGGCGGTGGGTCTCGTCGTGGGCCTTGCAGACGATATAGGACGCCCCCAGCTCCTTCAAGTTCATGGTGATCAGCACGGAAGCCGCCAGATCGGCGCCGATGGCAATGATGGCGCAGTCAAAATTCCGAACCCCCAGCGCCCGCAGGACTTCCTTGTCCTGCGCGTCCCCCACCACAGCGTGGGTCACATCGTTGGCCACCTGCTGCACCAGATCGCTGCGCACGTCCATAGCCAGCACCTCTGCCCCCAGCGTGCAAAGCTGCCGTGCCAGGGATCCGCCGAAACGGCCCAAACCAATGACAATGTAAGATTTCATATCGTCTCTCCTTATCCGATCAGCAAATTGGTCTCCGCGTAGCGGAATCGTTCATCCGTCCGGTCTCCGGCAAGGAAGCCCAGACTGATGGTAAGTACGCCGACCCGTCCAAAATACATGTAAATAATAATCAGCAGCTGCGCCGGGATACTTAAAGACGCCGTGCCTCCCGCAGTCAGCCCCACCGTTGCCAGAGCCGAAACCGCCTCGTACACAGAGTCCGTAAAGCTCATGGGGGAAGTGGCGCTGATGAAAATGCCGCCGAACATGGCCAGCGCCAGCAGAATAAAGGAAATGGTCATGGCGTTCTGTACCTGCTCGCTGGGAATGGTGCGTTTGAAGGCGCAGACCGAGCTTCTTCCTCTGGCTCTGGAGCCGATGGACAGCAGCAGCACCAGAAACGTTACGGTCTTGATGCCGCCCGCAGTAGAGCCGGAAGAACCGCCAACAAACATCAGCACGCAGGCAAAGGCTTTTCCACTCTCGGTCAGCTTCGCCTGATCCACAGCCGCAAAGCCTGCGGTACGCATGGTGACAGACTGGAAAAAGCCGTTGAGCAGCTTTTCCCCGGTGGTCAGGCCGCCCAGAGTTCCCGGATTATTCCATTCCAGCAGACAGACGCCCCCCCAGCCGATGACAATCAGTGTTAGGGTCATGAGCAGCACCAGCTTGGTATAGACGCTGAACTTGCGGAAGCTGCGCTTCTGGGCGATGTTTTCCCACACCAGGAAACCGAGACCGCCAATGACGATCAGCGCCGACAGCGTCAACAGGATCACGGGATCGGACTGAAATTCGATCAGGCTCTGTCCGGGGGCAATGGCGCCGAAAATGTCAAAGCCCGCATTGCAGAACGCGGAGATGGAGTGGAAAATTCCCCAGCGCAGCGCCGTCCAAAACCCGAACTCCGGCCAGAACCGGATCGTCAGAATCAGCGCGCCCACGGCCTCGATGGAAAAGCTGCCGATAAGCACCATTTTCTGCAGCCGCACCACGCCTTTGATATCGTTCACACTCAGAGACTGGGCGATCACCAGCCGCTGCTTTAATCCGATTCTCCTGCGCAGCAGGAAAACCAGCAGCGTCGCCACGGACATGAACCCCAGGCCGCCGATCTGGATCAGGCAGAGAATGACTGTCTGTCCAAAACCGCTCCACTGGCTCCAGGTGTCAGAAAGCACCAGCCCCGTCACACAGGTAGCGGAGGTTGCCGTAAACAGCGCCGGACGCAGCCCGCAGGAAATCCCGTCCCGGGAAGCACCCGGCAGCATCAATAGCAGCGCGCCAAGAAGGATAATCACCGCGAACACCAGCGCAATAATCTGGGTGGTGCTGATATGCCTGGGCCGGTGTTTCATCCACAAAGCCATGAGCTTTGTTCGCAGGGACATATTTGTTCTCCTTTCCGGCAGAGACACCCCGCCATCGAATATTTACCTTATTATAACAACTTTGCTCTCTTTTGCAAGTCTCAATTCATGGCAGAACCCAGAAAAAGAACCATTTTACATTTTCTCCGTCCTGTGGTATACTACAGTATAATGTATGAAAGGGTGGTTTTATGGGTTACACCGAAAGCTGGTCCGGTAAGATTAACCGGAAGCTGCTGAAAAAGCTGCACATCATCGACGTGGCGGCAAGCCGGGAAAAGGCCGACCTGGTGCTGAAAAACGCGACCTATGTCAATGTGTTTTCCGGCGAGCTGGACACCTGCGACATCGCCGTGGCGGAAGGTCTGATTGTGGGGCTGGGCAGCTACGAGGGCTGCGAAGAAGTGGACATGACCGGAAAAATCGTCTGCCCCGGCTTCATTGACGCCCATATCCACCTGGAATCCAGTCTGGTGTCCCCTGCCGAGTTTGCCCGGGCGGTGATCCCCCACGGCACCACCACCGTCATCACCGACCCTCACGAAATCACCAACGTCATGGGCATCGACGGCATCGACTATATGCTCTGCGCCACGGAAGGACTTCCCGTGGATGCCCAGTTCATGATCCCCTCCTGTGTCCCGGCCTCCCCGCTGGACGAAAGCGGCGCAAATCTAGACTACCGGGACGTGGACAGCTTCTTCGACCATCCGAGAGTGCTGGGACTGGCGGAAATGATGAATTTCCCCGGCATCATCTCCGCAGATGCCGCCACTGTGGCAAAAATCGTAGCGTCTCAGGCGCACCACAAGAAGATTGACGGTCATGCCCCCGGCCTTTCCGGCACCGACCTGAACGCTTACGTGGCCGCCGGCGTCTACTCCGACCACGAGTGCGCGGACATTGACGACGCCATGAAGAAATTAAAGCTGGGGCAATTCATCATGATCCGGGAGGGTACCGCCGCAAAAAATCTGGAAGCCCTGATGCCCCTGATCAAATCCCGGAAATATTACAGCCGCTGCATGTTCTGCACCGACGACAAGCACCCCAGCGACCTGCTGGAAAAAGGACACATCGACTATATCTGCCGGGAGGCCGTGGCCATGGGCGCCGACCCCATTATGACCGTGCAGGTGGCCTGCCTCCATGCCGCCCGGTACTTCCTGCTGAATAACCGGGGCGCCATTGCCCCCGGGTATCTGGCGGACTTCGCCGTTGTGGAGGATCTCAGGGATTTTCATGTGGTCACGGTTTACAAGCGGGGCAAGCGGGTCTATCATGACGGCACCACAGAGGACTTCCCCCTGCCTCAGATCCCGGAGCATCTGGACAAACGTGCCCACGACACCTTCCACCTGCCGGTGCTGGTTCCTGCGGACTTTGCCAATGTCCGTCCCCGGGGTGTCATCGGCATGGTTCCCGGACAGATCATCACCCAGGACGCGGGCTATGCCGCCGGGGTGGATCTGGACAGGGATATTCTGAAAATGGCAGTCATCGAGCGGCACAGGAACACCCGCCACATCGGCATCGGCTATCTCAAGGGCTACGGCCTTCGCTCCGGCGCGGTGGCCACTTCCGTGGCCCACGACAGCCACAACATCATCTGTGTCGGCGCGAACGACGAGGACATGGCTTTTGCCGCCAACCGTATCGCCCAGAACCACGGCGGCATTGTAGTGGTGGAAAGCGGCAGAGTTTTGGCGGAGCTGCCGCTGGAAATTGCCGGCATCATGAGCGATAAGCCTCTGGGGGAGGTCAACACCCTGCTGGAAAACGCCAAGCAGGCGGCCTACAGTCTCGGCGTGGGCAAGGATATCGACCCGTTTATGACTCTCTCTTTCATGAGCCTGCCTGTGATCCCCGCCCTGCGTCTGACCACCCGGGGCGTAGTGGACGTGAATACCCAGCAATATGTATGAGGAAACGTGTATGGACATTTCTTTCAGAACCGAAGAGGGAAAATTCAACTACCGGGTCTGTGCCATTCTGATTTCGGACGGTAAGCTGCTGGCCATGCATGATGAGCGTTCCCCCTATGATTACCTCCCCGGCGGCAGGGTGAAGATGGGAGAAACCGCGGAAGCCGCCGTGATCCGGGAGGTACAGGAGGAACTGGACATCACTCCGAAAATCCTCCGCCCCCTGTGGCTGAATCATACTATTTCTCGCCGCCAGTGGCGGCGAGAAATGTCAGTCTGTCAAAGAACCCCAGTTTTTGTTATGCAAAAACTGGGGTTCTTTGACAGACTGATGCGCTCCATCTGCCCTTCGGCAGATGGAGCGCACTTCTGTATTGGGTATTACCGCATCACCAGTTCGCCGTTTTCGGCATCCACGGTGACAGTCTGACCGGGGGTGATATCGCCCCGGAGCAGACGCTTACTGAGCATCGTCTCCACCGTGTGCTGGACATACCGGCGCAGGGGACGGGCGCCATACTGAGGATCGTAGGCAGTGTCCACAATGGCTTCCTTGGCAGCAGGTGTCACCTCGCAGCGGATCTGCTGATCTTCCAGACGCTGGTTCAGTTTCGCGATCTGCAGGTCGATGATCTTGGTCACATTTTCCTTGGTCAAAGGCTTATAGAACACGATCTCGTCCAGACGGTTGAGAAACTCCGGCCGGAAGGAGCGGCGCAGCAGCGCCTGAACCTGCTCCTTGGCGTTTTCGTCGATGGTGCCGTCGGCATTGATGCCGCCCAGCAGGAACTCAGAGCCAAGATTGGAGGTCAGGATCAGGATCGTATTTTTGAAGTCTACGGTCCTGCCCTGAGAATCGGTGATCCGTCCGTCATCCAGCACCTGCAGCAGGACATTGAACACGTCGGGATGGGCCTTTTCCACCTCGTCGAACAGAACGACGGAGTAGGGCTTGCGGCGCACGGCTTCCGTCAGCTGACCGCCCTCCTCATAGCCCACATATCCGGGAGGCGCGCCGATGAGCCGGGACACGGAGTATTTCTCCATATACTCGGACATATCAATCCGCACCATATTGTTCTCGTCGTCAAACAGCGCCTGAGCCAGCGCCTTGGCAAGCTCGGTCTTGCCCACGCCGGTGGGGCCCAGGAACAGGAACGAGCCGATGGGACGGTTGGGATCCTGAATGCCTGCCCGGCTGCGCTGGATGGCTTCCGTAACGGCCTGAACAGCCTCGTCCTGACCGACCACGCGCTTATGCAGGGTCTCGTCCAGGGTCAGCAGCTTTTCCCGCTCCCCCTGCACCAGCCGGGACACGGGAATGCCCGTCCACCGCTCCACGATCCGGGCGATTTCCTCGTCGGTGACCTTATCCCGGAGGATGTTATTCTCCTTGGCGGACTGGGCCCGGCGCTCCTCTTCCTCCAGCTGCTTTTTGGCTTCCGGCAGACGGCCGTATTTCAGCTCCGCCGCCTTTTCCAGATCGTAGCTCTGCTCGGCAGCCTCGATCTGCCGGTTCAGCTCTTCGATCCTCTCACGAAGCTGCTGAACCCGGCCGATGGCGTTCTTTTCGTTCTCCCACTGAGCCTTCATGGCGTTGAAGGAGTCCCGTTCCTCGGCAAGCTCCTTTTGCAGCTCAGAAAGACGTGCCTTGGACAGCTCATCCTCCTCCTTTTTCAGCGCCGCTTCCTCAATCTCCATCTGGATGATCCTCCGGGACACGGCATCCAGCTCTGTGGGCATGGAATCCATTTCGGTTCGAATCTGGGCGCAGGCCTCGTCCACCAGATCGATGGCCTTGTCCGGCAGAAACCGGTCGGTGATATACCGGTGGGACAGCGTTGCCGCGGCGATGATGGCGGAGTCCGCGATCTTCACGCCGTGAAACACTTCATAGCGCTCCTTCAGGCCCCGGAGAATGGCGATGGTGTCCTCCACCGTGGGTTCATCCACCTGCACCGGCTGGAACCGGCGCTCCAGAGCGGCATCCTTTTCAATATACTGTCGGTACTCGTCCAGGGTGGTTGCGCCAATGCAGTGCAGCTCGCCCCGGGCCAGCATGGGCTTTAACAGGTTGCCCGCATCCATGCTGCCTTCGGTTTTGCCCGCGCCCACAATGGTGTGCAGCTCATCGATGAAGAGGATGATTCGGCCCTCGGACTTCTTCACCTCGTTGAGGACGGCTTTCAGCCGTTCCTCAAATTCCCCCCGGTACTTGGCTCCGGCAATCAGCGCGCCCATGTCCAGAGAGAAAATGGTCTTGTCCTGCAGCTGCTTGGGAACGTCCTTCTTCACGATCCGCTGGGCAAGCCCTTCGGCAATGGCAGTTTTGCCCACGCCGGGTTCGCCGATGAGAACAGGGTTATTCTTGGTCTTTCGGGACAGAATGCGGATGACGTTGCGGATTTCCTCATCCCGGCCGATCACCGGATCCATCTTCTGCTCCCGGGCCCGCTTGACCAGATCCGTGCCGTACTTTTCCAGCGCGTCATAGGTGCCCTCCGGGTTGTCAGAGGTGACCCGCTGGTTGCCCCGAACGGTCTGCAGGGCTTTCAGGGCGTTCTCTCTGGTAATCCGGTAGGTTTCAAACAGCTCCTTCACACCGCCCCGGGCGGTTTCCAGCAGCGCCAGGAACAGATGCTCCACGGACACAAATTCGTCCTTCATGGTCTTGGCCTGCTGCTCCGCCGCGGTAAACGTGGCGTCCACGTCGGCGCTGATATAGAAGCGATCCGCTTCCCGGCTCATTTTAACCCCGGGCAGCTTGTTCATCTCCGCCCTGGCGGCGGCCTCCAGGCTTTCCACTGTCACATCCATTTTCCGCAGCAGCTGCGGGATCAGTCCGCCATCCTGCTGCAGCAATGCCAGAAGCAGATGCACCTGTTCCAGCTGCTGGTTGGAATTCTGAACCGCCAGCTGCTGCGCGCTCTGGACAGCCTCCAGAGACTTCTGCGTGTAATTGTTGAAGTTCATCTACTTTACCTTCCTTTCGTTTTAGCACTCTCATCATTAGAGTGCTAATTCATTTGTCCTTACTATACCTCATTTTCGGAAAAAGTCAAGGCCTCCGAAACAGATGCTACAAAAAGTTCACATCTGGCAATCTGCACAAAATCATCCTGCTTCATTTTATCTGCTTAACACTTATTTAATATTTCCCCACTTATTTTTTTAATACCCCACGGATATAATGAAAGCGTAATCAGTGATTATTTTCTTTTTCATTTTCTTACCTCTCTTTTTCTCTGAAAAATCCCCGATTCGGTCTGGTCAACCGAATCGGGGATTTTTCATACTATTTCTCAATAAAAATGTTTTATTTTTATTGAGAAGGCACCGCCTGATGGCGTTGCCTAATATGTGATTTTCGGGATAGAAAATCACATATTCCCGTCTCATAGGATTCTCTAATGAAAATGTTTAATCAAAATTGATTAGGGCGTATCTGAAAACTGGCAATATGACCAACAGCGAGGGATTTTTTCGCTATGCAAGCCATTTTTCCGCAGGAATACTTGGTGTATTGCAAGGAAAAATGGTGAGGCATAGCGGAAAAAGACCCGCTGTTTGGGCGTTTTGACAGTTTTCAGATATGCCCTAGACATTTTAAAAGAGAATCAGTATCATATGCTTTTTTCGGATCCGGTTATTCCGGGTTTCCCGGGAATTCCAGCTTCAGGACCGGGTCGTTCCATTTCAGCTCGGCGCCCTCGCTCCAGAAGGAATACACACCCTTCTTTGCCAGCGCATCCAGAGAATCTGCCTGAAATCCATCGGCGATAAACACCGGGGCTGTCTGCATCAGAATTTCGCCGCAGCCCAGGTCTTTGGAATAGGAAACCAGATTGGGGCAGGCGCTTTTGCTCAGGCCGTCGGCGGTGTCCAGAAACGCGGTGACGATTTCTCCGTTTTCAAAGGCATAGTAGTGCCACCTGTCCTGCTCACTCATGGGGTAGTCCCGCAGAAACACGACGCTCATAGGCCCGTCATACTTCATCCGGGCGGGCAGGTTCACGTCATTTCCCTGCCGGTCAAACAGATTGAAGGTATACTCGTTTCCCCGGCGATCCAGATTGCGTGTAAAGCCGTCATAGCTGCTGAGATAGCCGCTGGTAAAGCCCCCGGCCTCCAGCGTATCCGCCAGAAAGTCCGCGATGAAGGCGTTTTTCATCCAGCCAAAGTCCAGCAGCGTCTCGATTCCATTTTCCTCAGCAAACTGCCGGTATTCCCGGGAAACAGACAGCCGCACCTGATTATCCCCCTGCAGTTCCAGATTCACCTGCTCCGGATTCGCGGCAAATCCGGCGATTTCAGCGAGATAATCGGACAGCTCAGGATCGTTGGAAGGATGATACCGGGCAGCCTCGGCATCGCTCTCCGCCAGAAACACCCGGTCGTATTCGGCATAGGCCGGAGCCAGATAGGCATACCGGCTGCCGTACTTCACAAGCAGCGACAGCGCCTTGTACAGGGCAGGCTCCACCGTCACCGCTTCATTGACATGGTCATTGAGATAGCGGACATTTTTCAGCCCCTCCTCCCGGAGATCGGCGCTGAAAATGCGATATGCGTCCTCAGCAGCCTGAGAATACAGGGTCGTCAGTTCCTTGTTTACCGCCGTGGCAGCTGCCCCGGCATCCGAAAAATCATACATAAGCACGAATTCCCCGGCGCAGCTGGCACCTTTGGTGCTGATCTGCACCTGCTGCCAGCCCGGCTCTGTGTTCAGTAAGGACATCAGTCCCACGACGATCGCCACAATGCCGATGGCAAAAAAACCCACCGCCAAAACGATTCGCAATGGTTTGCGCTCCTCAGATACTTCAATTTTTGTGACGGGCTTCAGATTGGGCCTATTGTCCTGACCGTTTTTTCTCATGATCTTCTTGTCTCCTTGGAAAGAATACGCGGAGCGGCACATGGCCGCTCCGCGTTGACGACTACAGAACCGCAAGCACCAGCATCAAAGCAAAGAACGCTACAATCACGGCAAAGGTTGCCAGACCGATCAGCGCGCCCTTCTTGCAGGCCTTGTAATTGCGGATGTGGTTGAAATGCCGGAATACCCCGGCGGCAATCAGGCCCAGAATGGGCAGGAAGAAGGAGAGAATGGAATACCACTTGCTGCCGGTATCGTGCAGGGGGGCATCCAGAATGGGCTCGTGGGATTCCTCCGCTTTCTGCTCCGGCTGCTCCTGTCTGGGAGCATCGGGATCCAGAATGGTGATGGATTTCACCTTCTCGCCCCGGGCACGGGTCGCCCTGTATTCTTCGATTTCCTTCTTGTTGCCGAAAACAAAGTGGTTGTTGCCGATGTCCACCAGCTCCGGCTTGTCCTCGCTGTAATCATGGACAGAGGGATCGTAAGTGAACAGCACCTTGTTCTTCTCCAGAATGGGATCGGGGATGGGAATGGCGGAAATCAGGCTGCGGGTGTAGGGATGGAGGGGGAAGTTAAACAGTTCCTCCGCCTCGGCAATCTCCACGATGTCGCCCTTGTAAATGACGCCGATGCGGTCGGAAATGAACCGGACAATGGACAGGTCATGGGCGATAAACAGGTAGGTAATGTCCCGCTCCTTCTGGAATTTCTTCAGCAGGTTCAGCACCTGGGCACGGATGGACACGTCCAGAGCGGAAATGGGCTCATCGGCGATAACCAGCTCCGGCTCCATGACCATGGCTCTGGCAAGGCCGATACGCTGACGCTGGCCGCCGGAGAACTCGTGGGGATACCGGGTCAGGTGCTCAGGCAGCAGACCGACCTCGTTGATGATATTTTCTACCTTGCGGACCCGGTCCTCCTCATTCTCGAACAGGTGGAAGTTGTACAGGCCCTCGGATACGATGTAGTCCACGGTAGCGCGCTCGTTCAAGGAGGCAGCAGGATCCTGGAACACCATCTGAATGTTCCGGATCACTTCCCGGTCCAGACTTTTGGTGGTCTTGCCGGAAATGCGCACGCCCTTGTACTGGATTTCGCCGGCGGCGCAGGGGTTCACCCGGATAACGGCGCGGCCGATGGTAGTCTTGCCGGAGCCGGACTCACCGACCAGAGAGAAGGTCTCTCCCTTGTAAATATCAAAGCTGGCATTCTTGACAGCCTTCACGGCGTTGTCGCCCTTGCCGAAGGTGATGTCCACATTTTTCAGACTCAGCAGAATCTCTCTGCCGTTTTCGTCCAGAGGACCGTGTTCCGGCAGATGAGAAACACGCACGGTTTCTTTTTCTTTAGACACAGCGAATCCTCCTCAAATGTTGAATGCTTCCACGAGTTTTTCGTGGATGTTCTGGATGATCTCAGGCTTTTCCACCTTCGGCGCTCTGGGATCCAGCAGCCAGGTTTTGGCAAAGTGGGTCTCGGAGACCTGGAACATGGGCGGCTCCTTCATCGTATCGATCTGCAGGCAGTAGGGATTCCGGGGTGCGAAAGCGTCGCCTACGATCTTATTGTACAAAGACGGAGGGGTACCGGTAATGGAATAGAGCTTTGTATTCCGCTGGGCCAGCTGGGGCAGGGACGACAGCAGCGCCCAGGTGTAGGGGTGCTTGGGATCGTAAAAGACCTCCTCGCAGGTGCCCAGCTCCACCACCTGACCGCCGTAGAGAACGGCAACCCGG
Source organism: Faecousia sp. (assembly GCA_051867075.1). Classification (GTDB taxonomy): domain Bacteria; phylum Bacillota; class Clostridia; order Oscillospirales; family Oscillospiraceae; genus Faecousia. The sequence continues at coordinate 14,647 of JBJDYG010000034.1, forward strand.
TCAGCCACGTTGGCAACCACGCCCAAATCATGGGTAATGAATACGATGGTGTAGCCGAATTCCTTCTGCAGATCCTTGATGAGCTTCAGGATCTGGGCCTGAATGGTCACGTCCAGAGCAGTGGTAGGCTCGTCGCAGATCAGGATCTTGGGCTGGCAGGACAGGGCAATGGCGATTACAATACGCTGGCGCATACCGCCGGAATACTGGAAGGGATAATCGTCAAACCGGGCCTCCGCGTTGGGAATGCCCACCTTCTTCATCAGGGTCAGGGCACGCTCTCTCGCCTCCAACTCAGAGCAGTTCTGGTGCTTGAGGATGACGGAGGTGATCTGCTTGCCGATGGTGATGATGGGGTTCAGTGAGGTCATGGGATCCTGGAACACGGTGGCAATCTTGCCGCCCCGGATCTTCGTCCAGTCCTTGGAATACTTGACCTTGGCAAGGTTCAAAACGCAGGTGCCGTGGAGGGAGTCGGCGGTCTCGTCCAGATACTTCACCCGGAACACCACCTCGTCGAACACGGAATTGCGGGTTTCGTCGCTGTTCAGATCCTCGCCCAGACGCATGGCCTCTTTGAAGCACTTAAGCAGCTTACGGATGAATTTCAGGCGTTTGGCCATGGGGTACCGTCCCACGGACAGGTAGATCTCCTTGGCAATGATCTCATTGCGCTGTCTGGTTTCCTCGGAGATGGGCGCGACGATCTGCCCGGCGTATTCCGCCTTCAGAGCAGCCATCTTCTCATCAAACTGACGGCGGTACTCGGTGTCCTTCTTCGCTGCTTCCTTATGGGCGGCAGCCACAGCGTCGTACTCCTTTTTCAGGGCCTTGATCTCGGCATCCATCCCGTCTATTTGCGCGGAGACCTGCTTATAGCGTTCCCGCTCCTTCTTGGGGTCAATGGTCAGCTTCTGGTTATACAGCTCGGTACGACGGAAGGTCAGGTCCTCAATTTTGGCGAAGATATCCTGATTCTCCTCCTCGCTGAGGCCCTCCCTGGCTTTTTTCTCTTTTTTCAGCTCCAGCATGGCGCGGTAGGTTTCCGCACCGAACTCCAGCTGGGAATACTTATTCAGCTTCTCCCAGGCGACAGCGATCAGCTTCTTCGCCTGGGCGTCCAGAGCAACTCTGGTATCCGAAAGCTCCTCATCATTGAAAATAATGGAGCCTTCGCTGATATAGCCGTTGGCGTCCAGCATACCGGCAAAGGTCTTGGTAAACACGGACTTACCGGAGCCGGACTCGCCGACGATGGCGATGGATTCATTCTCGTAGAAATCCAGGGAGATACCCCGGATGGCGGACAGGGTCCTGCCGCGAACCCGGAAGTTCACATGCAGGTTGTCAACGGACAGCAATACTTTCTTTTTATCCATTCCTGCCACCTCTTACATATGGGTTCTGGGGTCGGAAGCGTCGCCCAGATTCTGACCCACAACGTACAGCACAATGGTGATGATGGACGCAACCGCCACGGGAGTCCAGAATTCGATCTCCCAGCCGGGGGTCTGCATGGCGTTCTGGGAAGCCTCGATGAGCTTGCCCAGAGACATATCCTTTAGGCCCATGCCGATGTAGCTTAAGAATACCTCATAGGAAATGTAGGAGGGGATCTCCGCAGCGGCCAGGGTCACAATGACGGAGGTCATAAAGGGCAGGATGTTCTTGGAAGCGATCCGGCTAATGGGGGTACCCAGGCACCGGGAGGCCAGATTATACTCCCGGTCGCGGATGATAATGACCTGGGTACGGATAAAGTATGCAATGCCGATCCAGCCGGTGACCGTCAGGGCAAACACCATGGTCCAGAAGCTGGCGGACATAATCAGCACGATGACGGAAATCAGCAGAATATACGGAATGTTGGCGATGACATTGTAAACCTCCGTCATGAACACATCCACCTTCTTGCTGAAGCCCCAGACCGCGCCCACCACAACGCCGACAGTCATGTTGATCAGAGCGCACACCAGAGCCAGAGAGACCGAAATGCTGGAGCCATACCAGATGGCGTCAAAGGTGGACTGACCGGAGGAGCCGCTGCCGAAAATCCAGTGGATGTTTTTACCGAATTTCGCCATGGCCGCCTGGGGATTCAGATGCTTGGCGGTGGAGTCCATCAGGTTGATATAAGGATCCACTGCCGCGTCATAGCCGATAACCGCGGGATACACATAGGTGAACACCAGCAGCACAGCCAGAATCGCCAGCATGATGATGTTGATCTTCTTCCGGAAAAACACCCGGAATACGGAATGCCAGTAGGAATACCGGGGTGCGGTAATCCGTTCGGACTCCAGCTCGTCGTGATTCACTGGGGCAAACAGCGCCTCGTCGGACATATTCAATTCGCTCAGGTCGATTTTCTTTTCGTTCATAGTCGGTTACCTCGCTTTTGCCGTAAAGGAAATTCTGGGGTCCAGAACGGACATCAGCACGTCGCCCAGAATCACGGAGGTTACGGTCAGTACGGCATAGAACAGGACCATGCCGACAATGACACCGTTGTCGTAGGCGTTGATGGCGCGGGTCAGCATGTTGCCGACGCCGGGAACCACATACACCCGCTCGGTGATGATGGCGCCGGTCAGCGCGCCCAGCACGCTGGAGGGGATGTCGTGGACAATGGGAATAATGGCGTTTTTCAGAATGTGCTTTGTGAAGATCTCTCCCTCAGACAGGCCACCGGATCGGGCGAACTTGACATAGTCGGAGTTCATCTGGTCAATCATATACCGGCGCAGCCATTTCATCAGGCCGGCGATGGAAGGCAGCGACAGGGAAATTATGGGCAGCACGTACATAAGCCAGGTGGGATGCTCCATGTCGAAGGTCGTGGGCAATCCAAATCTGCCGCCCAGGGACTTGAACAGGAAAATATAGGCAAGGGAAGGAACCGCGGTAATGAACACAATATAGAACGTGCCGATGTGATCCAGCAGCTTATCCTTCCGAAGCGCCATGGTGATGCCCACGGGAACAGCCACCAGATAAGAAAGGAACACCGCGATGATGCCGATGGTGAAGGAATAGCCCATCTTGGACATGCCGTTCTTGTTGGTGGAAATGTTGGTATAGTCGTCCACAAAGTTGGCCTTAACCACGGGGCCGCCGCCGGCAAGGGAACCGGAAACGTAGGTCGCCGAATGCAGGTCATCGGCGGATTCCGAAATCGCGCCGCTGGGATAGGTAACCGTGGAATAGGCATAGGAGCCCTGGGACTCCGTCATGGTCTGGAACACATCGATGCCCTGACGGATGGAGTAGGACAGGCCCAGGTTGATCTTCACCAGATTCTGGTGGATATAGGGGAAGGCATCATTGCAGTAGAACAGATACTTGTACTGGGTGCCGCTGCCCATGATCGCCGGTGAGAATTTCTCTCCGCCGTAGGCCGGGTCATACAGCGTAAAGGTAATGCCCCGGTTCTCGATCTCATCGGGTACATAGTGGATATTGTCAACGGAAATCAGATCCTTGAAGTAGTTGACAAGGCGCATCAGTACGGGAATGTCCTTGTAAGCATACAGCCGGGGTTCGCCGCCGTCCTGATACTTCTTGGTCTTGCCCTTCATTTTGCCGTCCAGCCGGACGACCTTATAGCCCTTGGACTCATACTCCTCGGTGAAGCGCTTGACAAACTCCGCCGCGGATTCACTGTCCTGCTCTGCTTTGTTGGCGAAGGAAATGGCGGCATTGTACTGCTCCTGTGTGATCTGCTCGTCGCGTACCAGCTCGCGCATATAGTCCGCATAAGGAACGTAGTCCACATAGCCATAGCGTTCCCACTGCTGCATCATGTATACTTCCTTGGCGTTGGACTTGACATGGCTGTACATGGAATCGGCGGCAAAAATCAGGTTCCGGTCCAAGGCAGAGTAGACCATCACCATAACAATGCCGACCACGATCACGATTGAGCACACACCTCGCAGAATTCGGTTAATCAAATATTTCGTCATAGAACATCTCTCATCTCATAAGGTGATAGAAGGGCAGTTGTTTCGCCACTTAACGATGGCAGAAAGCGCTGCCCTCAGCGGATTCGCACTTTCCTCGCAGTGCGGAACGCTGAGGGCAGCGCTCTATGCATGCTTTTTTCAGTGCCGTAGGGTATATGTCGATGGAGGATGGACGCGAAGTCCATCCTCCACCTCGTTTCAAGATATCCGAATTGCTTCGATCAGTGCATTAGAACAGGCCGATGCACTTGACCATGTAGCCGGCGTAGTCGGGCAGGAAGGTATCCAGATAGGTCTGAGGATCGCCGTAGTCGGGGCCCCAGCCGGAGACATCATAGATGTCGTAGTTGCCTTCGTAGCCGAAGTCGGTGTAGTAGCCGGCGTAGTACCAGGCGTTGGAGTCAACGCACTCAACCAGATTGATAATGACAGCGCCGCCCAGAACGGTCTCAATGGACTGCTTCAGAGCGTTGGCACGGTTGCCGTAAGCCTCGGAGCCGGAGAAGTAGGGCAGATCCAGGTAGATGGGATTCTCAGCGGAGACTTCCACGCCCAGAGCAGCCAGCTCGGCAGCAGCAGCAGCCAGCTCGGCAGCAGCAGCATCGGGGTTGTACCAGCCGTCGAACTGAGCGGAGGAGCCGATGCCGCCGTCAGCCGCGGGATCCCACACAGTGATGTCAACACCGTCGGCATCGATCTGGGCCTGCATGATGGCGCCGTAGTAGGTGCCGGCGGGGAAGGTGGTGGCGGTGCCGTTGATGTCAATGGTCACGTCCTCTTCCAGGGAAACGAAGTTGCCGGGAGTGTAGGAGTTGATCATGGAAGCGTACTTCAGCTCTTCGCCAACGGTCTGAGCGTTGTAGGAAGCACGGTCCAGAGCAAACATAACAGCGCGGCGGAAGTGCACGTTCAGCATAGCAGCGCTGGTGCGCATCAGAGCCTCTTCATCGCCATCCTTGGGAGAGACGGTGGAGCCGTCGTTGACGTTGGAGGTAGCGGCACGGTTGACGTTCAGGAAGCCGCTGAAGGAAGTAGCGTCGGTGGAGGAAACGTAAGCCAGGGTCTCGAAGACACCGTCAGCCTTGGCCTGCTCCACGGCGGAAGCGTTCAGGCCGGCGCCGTCCAGAACACCGGAGATGGTGTCGTTGTAAGCCTTCAGAGCATCCTCACCGTCGTTGTACAGCCAGGTCAGGGTCTTGATGGTGATGTTGTCCTTGTTCCAGTAGGTGGGGTTGGCAGTGAACACGATGGTGTTCTCAGAGGTGAAGTTGGAAACCAGGTAGGGACCGCAGTAAGCGATGTCGCTGGGGGTCTTGCCATAGGTATAGGAAGCGGCGGAGTTGTCGAAGTCAGCGCCGAACTTGCCGCCCTTGGACTCGTAGAAGCTGCGGCTCATGGGGGCAAACACGTTGTAGCCCAGCATGGTCATGAAGTAGGAGGTGGGCTGGCAGAGGGTGTACTCCAGGGTGTAGTCATCCACAGCCTTGACGCCGACCTCAGCGAAGTCGGTGACATCACCGGAAATATACTCGCTGGCGTTGACAATGACGCCCTGAACCAGATACTCCAGGCCGCCCATGGCGTCCATCATATGCTGCATAGCGGCGACAAAGTCGTCAGCCTTCACTTCGCCGACCTCACGGCCCTGAGAGTCGACCCACTTCACACCCTGACGCAGGTGGAAGGTGTAGGTCAGGCCGTCGTCGGAAACTTCCCAGCTCTCAGCCAGAGCGGGCTGCATGACATTCTCGCAGTCGTACTCAACCAGGCCGTCAAAGGTATTGACAATGGCCTCGGAGTCAGCGGCACGGGAGGTGCCCAGAGCGTCCCAGGTCTTGGGATCGGAGGAGAACGAACCGCCGGGAGCGTAGGTATCCTTAATGGTGTAGCCCTTGCTCTCCAGCAGAGCCTTGGCCTCGGCAGCGTAGGTTCCGGTGCCCTTCAGCTCGGCCCACAGAGCCTTCAGCTCGTCGCGGTCGGCAACATTGATGGGCTCGGTGGTCACAATGGCGTTATGGAAACGGTCAGAGTCGTTGCCCCACAGGACGCTGGAGATGGTGTAAGGAGCCACACGGGAGATGGCATAGTTGCCGCCGCGGGCAGTCAGAGGCAGCAGAGTGGCAGACTCCATCAGCTTGGCCTCAGCCACAGCCATCAGGGCGTAACGCTCGGAGACGTTGGCGGCGTTCTCCTTGGCAGCGTCATAGGTGGCGAGGAACTCACCCAGCACGTCGTTGTAGATGGCCTCAGACAGAGCGTCGTAGTCATCGCGGACGTCGGCATAGGGATCCACATACTCAGCATCCACGGGAGCCTCGGTCTCCGCAGGCGCGGCAGGAGCAGTGGTGCTGGTAGTGCTGGTGGAACCGCTGCCGCAGGCAGCCAGGCTCAGAACCATGACCAAAGCCAGCAGCAGGCTCATGATCTTGTTGAACTTTTTCATTTTGAAAAAATCCTCCCTTTCTTATTTTTATGACAACTGCCCCGCCGTACCGGCAGGGCAATGGCCTTACAGCACACATTCTTTTCCCCTCAAAGAGGGGAAAAGAAATTTGGCGGTACCGCCAAAAACGCCAAATTCCGCGCAGAAATCGGCGCATTAGTACCTTACTATTATGCACTGTCCGCGACTGGATGTCAAATGTTTTTTAACTTTTCATGAAAATTCACAACAATTCCGCGTCCGGTTGAATCGTTTTGTGCATTTGGTATAATCGAACAAATCCTGCCTGCCCGCCCGCTTCCTTTTTCAGCCAAAACAACCAGAATGTGTCCCCCGGGGGCGGCGGCAACCCCCCGGCTGCATCCGTTATCCTGTCAAGACACGGGATTTGCACAGCTTGTACAGCTCCTCTGCCGCCAGACGGGTCCTTGCCACTACGTCGCCGCCTTTGGGAAAGCAGTAATACAGGCACCTGTTGTCACCGATGCAGATGGTGTCCGCGATCTCGTACCAGTAATAGTCGGCGTACAGGCCGTAGGAGGCTGTGGGCTTCTGGGTGTAATGGAGCCGCCCGCCGCAGCCGGTGAGGGTGAAGCCCTCCCGGCCGTGGGTCAGATGCCCCTGCCCCACCTTATAAATGGCCTTGAAATCCACCAGCATGGCGATGTCCACGTCGATATCCAGAGCATAGCTGCCATCCAGAAGCTGCCGGCGCACCTGCTCCCGCTCCCAGCGGTACCAGTCGGGAATGTGAGAAAACTCCGTCTGACCTTCCAGGGCTTTCAGTTCGCCAAGGGCAGTCAGCTCCCAGCGTTTGCCGCAATGCCGGCAGGTCAGGGTGGTGCCCTCGCCCCTCATCTCCCCTTCCGCGCCGCAGCAGGGGCATTTATATAGTATGCGGTTTAAGCCGTCCGCCCGGAAGCCGTCGTTGATTTCCACGCCGTTTTCCTTCTGCCAGCGGAAATGGTCAAAGGAAAAGGCATCGTCCAGGCCGTCGGACAGCTCCTTCACGGTTTTCTCCCGTAGTTCCTCCCGGGTGTAGAGCAGCCGAACCTTCGCGGAAACGGGTACATGCTTCCGCACCTGCAGTTCATTATATAAAGGGTTCCGGCTGAACGCGCCGAAGGTCTCGATCATCACCACAGGCACGTCCAGCTTTTTCAGCAGCACGCCCATTTTTCTCGGCAGCGGGGTGCAGGTGCCGTCGAAGGAATAGCTGGCCTCAGGGTACATGAGAACGCTGGTTTTCAGTGTCTTGAGGCAGTAGGATATATCCTGCACCAGCGTCAGGTCGGTGACGAATTTCTGTGTCGGTACACAGCCGATGGTACGCATCAACCACGCCATCAGCCCGCCCATGCCCACAAAGCCGTCAGAGGTACAGATAATATTGAATGCCCTGGGGTAAAGGATACGGTAAGCGATCTGCAGATCCAGAAAGCAGGAGTGGTTCATGAGAATCAGGCAGGGCTCGTCCTTCCCAAGCCCTTCCATCCCCTCCGACGACCAGGAAAACCCGGTTCCCGCGAGCCCCGGCACGGTCAGCCCCCGGATGAGGGTGCGCCAGAAAAGATTTGGCTTGCGGGGATGCAGATGGGTGTAATGCGGCAGCGCCATGACCTTTTCAAAGTCCATTTCCCTGACGGTGGTTTTCATAAGGCATCCTCCCAATCGTTTCATCGTCAGAAATTATACCAGATGTTCATACCACCGTCAATATTCGCTGCATTTGTCCGATATCGGTTTTATATTCATTATTTATGTATAATATGCATCCTGCCGTAAAAAGACTGTTGAATAAATTTTATGTATATTCACATATTCAATTTGAATTTTCGCATTTTTGTGGTTTTTCCATTACATATGCCCTGTTATTTTCTGTATTGTTGTATGTTCACCTAATTGACGATGAATATCGGGCGCGGTATAATTCATTCATAAATCACCTCCCGGTTTGGGGGGCGGGGAAAATGAAAAGGAGAGTATACATTATGAAAAAGGTATTTGCTGTTGTGCTGACCCTTGTAATGGTCATGGCTCTGTTCGCCGGCTGCGGCAAGAGCGCTTCCAACGACCTGAACACTGTGGAAAGTGGTAAGCTGATCATGTCCACCAACGCGGCCTTCCCTCCCTATGAGATGGTTGCCGATGACGGCAGCTTCGAAGGCATTGACGTGGAGATCGCCGGTGCCATTGCGGGTAAGCTGGGTCTGGAGCTGGTTGTGGACGACATGGACTTTGACGCCGCGCTGCTGGCTGTGCAGCAGGGCAAGTCCGACATCGTCATGGCCGGTGTTTCCGTCACCGAGGATCGTTTGCTGGTCATGAACTTCTCCGACAGCTACGCCACCGGTGTGCAGACTGTTATCGTCAAGGAAGGTTCCGATGTGACCATGGACAACCTGGGTGAGAAGATGATCGGCTGCCAGAGAGGCACCACCGGTTACATCTACGCTTCCGATTCCCCCGAGAACGGCGGCTACGGTGAAGATCATGTCACCGCTTTTGACAACGGCGCTTCCGCCGTGCAGGCTCTGCTCAACGGTCAGGTAGACTGCGTCATCATCGACAACGCCCCCGCACTGGAGTTCGTCGCCGCCAATCCCGGCCTGACCACTCTGGAAGGCGCCTGGGTGGAAGAGCAGTACGCCATTGGCCTGAACAAGGACAACACCGCCCTGCTGGAGGCTGTGAACAAGGCCCTCGCCGAGCTGACCGCTGACGGCACCGTTCAGGGCATCATCGACAAGTACATTTCCGCGAACTAAGGTTTTTCAAGCAGCCAAGGGCGGCGGTGCCGCCCTTGGCCGCGTTTTTCGTTATATTTGGAAAACTGTCTTTCCGGATCGGGAAGCCGGTTTTCTGCGTATAACCCAATCGCGGCGCAAAAAACTTCTGAGTTTGATTTTCGGCGGTTCCGTAGGGAAGCCGCAGCCATTTGCATTTACAAAAAGGAGTGAGTCTGTGGAACAATACACACTTTGGAAAGCACTGATCCGGGAGGGCGGCGATGTTTCCTTCTGGCAGGAGTTCTATGTCAAATTCTACCAGGCCTTCATTGAGGGCAACCGGTGGAAGCAGTACTTAAACGGCGTGGGAACCACCCTGATGGTTACCGCTCTGGCACTGACCATTGGTATCCTTCTGGGCGTTCTGGTGGCGGTCGTCCGCACCGCCCACGACCAGCAGCGCACGGGACACCGCAATCCGGTTTTGGGGCTGATCAACGCCGTCTGCAAGCTCTACGTCACCGTCATCCGGGGCACCCCCATGATGGTGCAGCTGCTGATTATGGGCTTTGTCATTTTCTCCTCTTCCCGGAATTACACCATGGTGGGTGCCCTGACTCTAGGCATCAATTCCGGCGCTTATGTTGCTGAGATCATCCGGGGCGGCCTTATGTCTCTGGATCCCGGTCAGGCAGAGGCCGGACGCAGCCTGGGGCTTGGGTATGTGGACACCATGCGTTTCATCGTCATTCCCCAGGCCTTCAAGGCCATTCTCCCTGCCCTGGGCAATGAGTTCATCATTCTGCTGAAGGACACCTCCCTGATTACCGTCATCGGCGGCAAGGAGCTGGTTTACGCCGCTCAGGCCATCTACGGCAGAACCTATGAGCAGATGTTCCCCCTCATCGGCATCGCCATTGTCTACCTGCTGCTGGTCATGATATTCAGCTGGCTGCAGAGCTTACTGGAAAGGAGGCTGCGTCAAAGTGATCGACGTTAAACACTTAAGCAAATCCTTCGGCGACCACATGGTTCTGAAGGACATCTCCGAGCACATCTACCCCGGAGACAAAATGGTCATCATCGGCCCCTCCGGCTCCGGCAAGTCCACCTTCCTTCGCAGTCTGAACCTTCTGGAAGAACCCTCCGCCGGCACCATCACCTTTGACGGCGAAGTCATCACCGATCCGAAGGTGGATATCGACCGGATCCGGCGGAAAATGGGCATGGTGTTCCAGCACTTCAACCTCTTCCCCAACATGACCATCCGGAAAAATATTACGCTTGCTCCTGTGCGCACCGGCCTGATGAACCAGGCGGAGGCAGACGAAAAAGCCAGCCAGCTGCTGCGACGGGTGGGACTGGAGGAAAAGGCCGACGCCTATCCGAACCAGCTCTCCGGCGGTCAGAAGCAGCGAATCGCCATTGTCCGGGCGCTGGCTATGAATCCCAAGGTGATGCTCTTTGACGAACCCACCTCCGCCCTCGACCCGGAAATGGTAGGCGAGGTTCTCGCCGTCATGAAGGAATTGGCGGAAAGCGGCATGACCATGGTGGTGGTCACCCATGAAATGGGCTTTGCCCGGGAAGTCGGCAACCGGGTGCTGTTCATGGACGACGGAAAAATCGTGGAGGAGGGCTCCCCCGCCGACATTTTCGGCAATCCCCAGAACCCCAGACTGCAGGATTTCCTGTCTAAGGTGCTGTAAATCCGAGCATCCCAGCCAAAGCGGCTGGGATGTTTTTTTGCTGTCGTGACGCAAAGCACTTGACAAGTCTGTTATATCTGTATATACTGCTCATATACAGTTATAACAGCAGTGAGGTGATGACGTGAACGTATTGATTGACAACAAAAGCAGCCTGCCCATCTACGACCAGATCTACTCCCAGATCAAGGCTCAGATCATCAGCGGTGAGCTTCAGGAAAATGCGGCTCTGCCCTCCATCCGGAATCTTGCAAAGGATCTGCGCATCAGCGTGGTAACCACCAAGCGTGCCTACGACGAACTGGAAAAAGAGGGCTTCATTTATACCATCGCCGCGAAAGGCTGCTTCGTGGCTCCCAAAAACGTGGAGCTTCTTCGGGAGGAAACCCTGAAAACCATCGAAAAACACATCGATCAGATCATCCGCCTTTCCCAGTCTGTGGGCCTGAGCCGTCAGGACATTCTGGACATGGTCACATTCGCATTGGAGGAATGAATATGAACGCATTGGAAATCCGGGATTTAACAAAGCATTACGCCGGTTTTTCCCTGGAGCATCTCAATCTGACGCTGCCCTGGGGCTGCATCATGGGGCTGGTGGGAGAAAACGGCGCGGGAAAAAGCACCACCATGAAACTGATTTTGAATGTCATTGCCCGGGACGGCGGCAGCGTCACCGTTCTGGGGAAAGACAACCGGGAAAACCTGTGTCTGACCAAAGAGGACATCGGGGTTGTGCTGGACGAGGTGGGCATCTCCGCCTGCCTCACCGCCAGGCAGGTGGGCAGGATCATGAAGGGCATCTACAAAAACTGGGACGATGCAGCCTTTATCGGGTATCTGACACAGCTTGCCGTGCCCACGGACAAGAAGTTCAAAGAATTCTCCCGGGGCATGAAGATGAAGCTGGGCATCGCCATCGCCCTGTCCCACAGCCCCAGGCTTCTGATTCTCGACGAGGCCACCAGCGGCCTTGACCCGGTGGTGCGGGACGAGGTCATGGAGATTTTCAGCGAGTTTACCCGGGATGAAAATCACGCCATTCTGATTTCGTCCCACATCGTCAGCGATCTGGAAAAGATCTGTGACTACATTGCCTTCCTTCACAAGGGCAGGCTGATGCTCTGCGAGGAAAAGGACCGGCTGAAGGAGGAATACGGCGTGCTCCACTGCACACCGCGGGAGGCGGAATCCATCCCTGCCGCCGCGGTCATCGGCAAAAAAACGTCCGCCTACGGCTGTGAGCTTCTGGTCAAGCGGTCGGAGATTCCCGGAAATCCCGTATTCAGTCCGGTGGACATCGAGCAGCTGTTTATTTTCATGGCAAAGGAGGCCAACTGATATGAAGGGCTTGCTTAGAAAGAATTTTTACTTACTGTGGTGCTACTGCCGGGTGCTGCCCATGCTCCTTCTGGTGTTTATCGTTCTCTCCGCCGTTCCCGGGAACGGGAGCAGCATGTTCCTCGTTTTCTATCCCTGCATTCTGGGCAGCGCCCTGCCTGTCAATTTGCTCGCCTATGACGAGGCGGAGCACTGGTGCGCCTACTGCGACACCCTGCCGGTGACCCGGCGGCAATATGTATCCGGGAAATACCTCATGGGACTGATTTGCGCCGGTGTGATTTTTCTGCTGTCAGCCGCTGCCGCAGCGGTACGGCTCAGCCAGGGCGGCAGGTTTAACGCCGTGGATTTCGGCGATCAGCTTGCGGCGCTGGCTGCCGTCTCTCCCCTGCCCGCCGCGCTGTGCCTGCCTTTGATGTTCAAATACGGTACCCAAAAGGGACGCATTGCCTTTTTCGTGGTGATTGGTGTATTCTGCGCCTCCACCGTTATTCTGGACGTGCCGGAGCTGCCCTCTTCGGCCCTTCCCGTCTTTGTGCTGCCGCTGCTGTCTCTGGCACTCTTCGCCGCATCCTGGCTGCTGTCGATTCGCTTTTATCAGAAGCGGGAAATCTGACCCTGCAAATCAGCAGTAATACTGATTCTCTTTTAAAATGCTTAATCAATTTATAATTACACATTGTGCTTATCGGTTTTACTCAGCTATGTTGTCCTTTATCGAACTAAGCATTCTTGGCTCCCCCTTTGGGGGAGCTGGCACGACCAAGGGTCGTGACTGAGAGGGAGCCCTCTCCGTCAGCCTGACGGCTGCCACCTCTCCCAGAGGGAGAGGCAAGTCTCGGCTCCCCCTATGGGGAAGGCTTAATTCGGTAAATTCTCCTTTTGCTGACTTAACCCGATAAGCACATTACACATTTTATACTGATTCTCAATCAAAAACTTTCATTCGCAAGAATGGAAGTTTTTTGTTAGAGAATCATATGAGACGGGATTGCGTGATTTTTCTTTCCCAAAATCACAGAATCGACAACGCCGTAAGGCGGTGTCTTCTTATTAAAAATCAAAGATTTTTAGTTACTATTCAGTGGTAGCGATGACTTTCGTGTAAATGATCGTTTAGCGGGCAAGGCCCGCGGCAAATGCGTTACGCACTTTGGGTGGTAGACGCACATCCTTTGGGCCCCTCGACCGCAGGTGCAGTGCTATGGTAAATGATCGTTTAGCGGGCAAGGCCCGCGGCAAATGCGTTACGCACTTTGGGTGGTAGACGCACATCCTTTGGGCCCCTCGACCGCAGGTGCAGTGCTATGGTAAATGATCGTTTGGCGCAGCAATGTACGTTGATTCCACCAGAGTGGGACGCCCACCCGAGGCTCCCTTGTGCAAAGGGAGCTGTCGCGAAGCGACTGAGGGATTGTGCAGCATGTAGCTGCGAATTCGCCCATTTCCGGCGAATACGTAACATTTTACCGCGGCAATCCCTCAGTCACGGCTTCGCCGTGCCAGCTCCCTTTGCACAAGGGAGCCTTGGGCGCTCCCGCGCCACAGCAACCAACGTACATTCGTGCGATAAACGATCATTTACCGCATAAAGATAGGCACGACTGAATAGCTACGATTTTTAATAGGAAATAGTATCAGAGCTTCCTTAGTACGATTTGTGATATTTTCGCTGTTGTCTCACCCATCTGCTGTTCAGACGGTAAAATGGAGCCGGACCTTCAAATTCCGTATCATCGATCGTCATATCGGCACGAACGGCGCTGGCGTAGACGGATCTGCCCAAAACCGGAATGGGGATTTTGGCATACCACACCAGAAACCGGGCATGATAACGCACCTCAGCGGCAAAAGAGTGGAAGGAAACATTTGCGGTGTGGGTTGCCAGAATGGCCTGCTTTTCATAGACGGAAAGGCAGCCGGGATCCCGGATACAGATCTTTTCATGGTCGCACACCGTGTAGCCTGCGGCTTCATTGTTTGCCGCGATAAAACGGGGAAGTCTGGCTTTCCTGCCGGACGCTTTGGCGGATATGCTCTTTCGGTAAAGCGCTGCATAGTGCTTCGGTACGCTTACGAAACCATCCCGGGCAAACGAAGCGATGTGCCTGACATACAGCTCCGCCACCAGATAGGCTCCCTCCGCTTCCGGACGGTTAAAGTAGTCCTTCAGCGCCTTATGATGGGTCTGTCCCCGATCCGCCACCACCCGGTTGATCTCTTTGTTCAGCGCTTTTCGGTTGGACGGAGTCGGATCGGAAATACATTTTTCCAAACAGGATGTATCAAAGGCAATAAAGGAAATGGTAACCCCGGGGGTGTCGCCATCCGCGATCAAACCGTTCTCGGCATCATATTCCTGCTCTCTCAGCTTAAACAGGCCGCAGACATGCCCTGAATGCCAGGGGACAGCATAAAGATGCCAGTCATCAAAGAATTTATCGCAGTCCCGCTCCTGGTCCCGGTCGTTGGGAAAGGTTGTGATTCCCTGTCCAATCAGAATATCCGCAACGGATTTTGTCACGGCCTGAAACCCATCGGAGGTGCGTTCCACATCCCCGGCGGCAAAGCAGCCTTGATGGATCAGTCTGCGAAAAGGAGATGGCAAGGCCGTCTCCATTGGATCCTCCGGGGAAGCGCACTGTGCATTGCATGCATCTGGTTTCATTGCTTCATGTTCCATACGCCTGATTATTCGTCCTTTGCCCATCCGTAGGCGCACTTGACCGCTTTATTCCAGCCCCGAATGCGCCGGGTGCGGTCCTCTTCTTCGATAGCGGGCGCAAAGGTGCGGTCAATGGCCCAATTCTGAACCACATCCTCCTTGCTGGCCCAGTAGCCAACCGCCAGACCAGCCAGATACGCTGCGCCCATGGCAGTGGTCTCCACACAGCGCGGACGCAGCACGGGAGCGTTGATCAGATCGGCCTGGGTCTGCATCAGGTAGTTGTTGGCGCAGGCGCCGCCGTCCACCTTCAGCGCTGTCAGCCGGATACCGGAATCGGCTTCCATGGCCTGCAGAACATCATTGGTCTGATAGCACAGGCTGTCCAGGGTGGCCCGGATAATATGATACTTGTTGACGCCGCGGGTCAGCCCCACAATCGTACCCCGGGCGTACTGGTCCCAGTGGGGCGCGCCCAGTCCGGTGAAGGCGGGCACCACGTAACAGCCGTTGGTGTCCTTGACCTTTTTTGCCATATATTCGGAGTCAGGAGAGGAGTCAATGAGCCGCATCTCGTCCCGCAGCCACTGGATGGCGGCGCCGGCTACGAAAATGGAGCCTTCCAGCGCATAGGAAACCTTCCCGTTTAAACCCCAGGCAATGGTGGTCACCAGACCGTTCTGACTGAAAACGGGCTTGTCTCCGGTGTTCATCAGCATGAAGCAGCCGGTGCCGTAGGTATTCTTGGCCTCGCCGGGGCGGAAGCAGGTCTGGCCGAACAGCGCCGCCTGCTGGTCTCCGGCAGCGCCCGCAATGGGGATGGGTGCGCCAAAGAACTGGGCCAGCGTCTCTCCGTAAACACAGCTGCTGGGCCTGACCTCAGGCAGCATACACCTGGGGATATTCAGCTCTGAGAGTATTTCGTCGTCCCAACGAAGGGTGTTGATGTTGAACAGCATGGTTCTCGATGCGTTGGAGTAGTCGGTCACATGGGCCTTGCCCCCAGTGAGCTTCCAGATGAGCCAGGTCTCCACAGTGCCGAACAGCAGCTCGCCCCGCTCCGCCCGCTGGCGCACACCCGGCACATTCTCCAGAATCCAGCGCAGCTTGGTGCCGGAGAAATAAGCGTCGATGACCAGACCGGTCTTGGCCCGGAAGGTATCCACCAACCCCTTCTCCTTCAGGCTGTCGCAGTACGCGCTGGTACGGCGGCACTGCCAGACGATGGCGTGGCAGACCGGCTCGCCGGTGGTTCTGTCCCAGACGATGGTGGTTTCCCGCTGGTTGGTGATGCCGATGGCGGCGATATCAGCGGCGGTAGCGTCGATGTTTGCCATGGCACGCTGGGCAACCTCCAGTTGGGTAGACCATATCTCGTTGGCATCGTGCTCCACCCAGCCCGGTTTGGGGAAATACTGGGTGAATTCCTTCTGGGCGACGGAGCACATTTCGCCTTTCTCATTGAACAAAATGCAGCGGTTGGAAGTGGTTCCGGCATCCAGAGCCATAACGTATTTTGCCAATTTGGGTTCCTCCTCGAAGCACAGATTGGGAAAAACGGACGCAAGGCGGGCAGAAGCCCGCCTTGTTTGTGTCAGAAAAACGCGATGGGCGCTTCTGTCGCCCGGGGCAGGAAGAAATATGCGGCAGGGCGGCTGCGCTTACTATCTCCGGTCAGTATATATCATTTTTCGGCAGTTTGCAACGGAAATCCATGGCGCTGCGCGAAAAATCTCCAAATAGCATAAACAGGTCGTCTGCTCTTTGGAGATTTTGCCGCTCTGCCCGAGCCCGGGTTCAGGCTTCCTGGGCCTGCTTTGTATAATACTGGGCCTGAGCGTGCCAAAGCTGCGCATATTTGCCGGTTTCGTCTGCAAGCAGCGCCTCGTGGGTGCCCTGCTGAATCACCGCGCCGTCGTGGAACACGGCGATTTCGTCACAGAATTTGCAGGAGGACAGCCGGTGGCTGATGTAGATCGCCGTGCGGTCGCCGGATATGGCGTTGAATTTTCCGTAGATTTCCGCCTTGCCGAAAACGGCGTGGAGGTTTCCCCTCAAAACGAAAAGGCTCCGGATCGTTCAGGTATTCCGTTTCGTTGTTGCTTTCATTTGCCTCACCTTGCAGGACTACTCTATCATAAAAATCCGTCACCGGCACATTCCGGGGACGAATTGTCGTTTTTGGGGGACGAATTGCGGCTGACACCCGGCGGTTCCATTCTGCGCCAGTGACAAACGCCGGATTTCCTGCTTCCGTCAGGTCTGGGGAATCAGAATTTCCGTGGTGAACGCCCCGTCCTCACTGTTCCGGCTCAGGTAGCCGTCATAGCGCGAAACAATGTCATCGATGCGCACAAGGCCAAAGCCGTGGCCTTCGCCCTTGGTGGTCTTGAAGCCCCTGCCTACCTTGGTGAGCTTCCCGGCAGCGGTAAAATTGGTGAAGGAGATGTAAAGCTGGGTGAGCTTCATGTCCATGTACACCCGAATCATCCGCTTTTCCTCCGACAGGGCCAGACTCGCCTCCATGGCGATGTCGAAAAGGTTGCCGATGATGCAGCACAAGTCCAGCTCCGACATGTTCAGCTTCACCGGGATATGAGCATCCACATATCCATTTCTTTCAAGACGCAAATAAGGAAGCATACCCCGCAGGGTATGCTTCCAATGGGTTATGCTTCGAATTTTCCTTTTTTCGGCGCAGGCAGACGGCTCGCAATCTTTCCGGCCAGTGCGTTGCCGATAAAAGCGAAGGCTGTGCCGACGATGATGGAGAAAATCACGTCGGTGGGATAGTGGACGTACAGGTACAGCCGGGAGAAGGTGACCAGTACGGCGATAACCATGGCGTGAATCCCCATGCGCTTGTCGTTCAGCAGCAGCGCCACAGCAGCCTCAAAGGAGGCGATGGTGTGCCCTGACGGGAAGGAATAGTCGTGCTGGGCGTCAATCAGCAGCTTGATGGTAACGCCGAATTCCGTCTGCTGAAAATCGTAGGGCCGGGGGCGCTGCACCAGAGGCTTCAGCGTCACATTGCAAATCAGCAAGCCCATGAGAAGAGCAATGCCCATAGCGATACCGGTCTTTCTCGTCTTGGGGAAGATCAGCATGAGCACAGCCCAGGCGATCCAGAAGATGCCGCCCTCACCGAAGAGGGTGACGATGGGCATGACGGCGTCCAGAAAACCGGACTGCAGGTGGGCCTGAATCCAGTCCAGAATGGGCAGGTCAAAGGACACCGCCAGTTGGTTCAATAATGCCAGCATATCAGGCTCCTTCCGTTGTGTCCGCACCGGCAGCGGAGGCGTCCTCGTACAGAGCGTACAGGGTCATGGGTTCCAGAGTGGTGCCGGCGGGGATGTTGACGTGACCGTTCTCATCGGGGTCGAAGACCATGGTGTAGGTAGTACCGTTTTCATACTCGTCGATGCGGTACCAGCCGCTGAACACCTTGCCCTCGGGGGCGGAGACCAGCGGGGTGGTCAGTTCGGTGGCGTCGGTCTTACAGAATTCGCTGCTCAGCTCCGTAGTGCCGTCCATGAAGGTCAGACGAACCTTCCCCACCGGGGTGTTGACGTCCACGTTGGTGGCGTCATAGGCCAGCCACTTGCCGGTGTTCTGCTTCCGGAAGAACAGGGTCTGGTCGTAGTCGTAGTCCTTGGTGGTACCGTCGGTACGGGTGACGTTCAGGGTCAGAACAACCCGGACGGAGAACAGGTCGTCGCTGTAGCGGCCGTAATTGGAAATCTCTTCCTTGGTAAAGCGGTAGCCGTTGTTGCCCTGCATCCACAGGTTGCCGTTCAGGTTGGTGATCACGCTGTAAACCTCGGAGGAGGTGTCGAAATACTTGGCAATGTCCGCCTTGGTAGCCTTCTCGATCATGAACAGGCAGTAAGTCTTGGCCGCGTTCAGAGCCGCTTCCTTCTCCTCGTCGGAGATGGTGTTGGCCTCGGTCTGTTCGGTGAAGGTGCGGCTTTCCTCGTCGTAGCTGACCTCCATGGGATTGCCCTTCTCGTCGAAGATGGTAACAGTGGGAACCGCCATCAGATCGGAAATCCGCTGGGTGCACATGCTGACACCGGTGACACCGATGGGCAGGTACTTTTCCGCAGCCACGGTGGTGGCGATCTGGATCACATGGCTGTCATCCAAAGGCACGTCGTTGACATAGACGGCATGGCCGTCCATATTCTCGATGTAGAACGTCTCCTCCCGTTCAAAGAACAGCTCGACGCCGCCCAGCTCCCAGTCAGGGATGTCGGTGATGGCGGCCGTCTGACCGGACAGGGTAAAGGAGGCAACCTTCTCATCGCCCAGGAAGACGAAATACTTCTTGTCGCCGGAAAGGCCGGCGGAGGTCTCCTTGTAAGTAAGCTGGGAAGCGCCTACCTTATTTTCCATGTAGGCTACAAATTCTTCCTTTCCTTCGTAGGCAGTATCCTCCACCCCGGCAGCGTCGTACAGCGCATCCCAGTCGGGGCTTGCAAAGAGCTGCTCAAAAACCTCCTGGCTCTTGGTGGTGGGCTGGGCAGCCTGATAATCCACCAGCCAGCCCTGGAGCCACTGCATTCCGAGGAACACGGCAACGAAGAACACCAGAATGAACATGAAATACAGGGTATAGAAGATCACGCCGCCCAGACGCGGCCCGCGATGGCGCTTTTCGGGAGCGGCCTGGGGCACAGGCTGCTTTTTTCCGCTCTGCTGCCGGGACTGCTGGGCGCTGGGCTGCCGTCCCGAAGCGCTTTGCTGCCGGGAAGCAGCTCCCTGCTGTCTGGCAGAGGCGGTTTGGGCGGGAGCGGTCATATTCTCTCTGGCTGCCCGGGATGCGGTCTGCTCCCGGGACGGGGCGCTGTTTCTCTGGGCAACCAATTCTGAGACATCTACGGATGTCTTTCTGTTTTTCGAATCAAATTTTCCTTGGTACATGGTTTCCCTCACTTCCTTACGGTGCGACCATCCAGAAGGTGGGCATCTTTCTGGGCTGTTCCTGCAGCAGGGAATAATTATTGATCATCTGAACAGTACCGGCATCGCCGAACAGGCCGTAAGTGTCCCGGTAGAGCATAACGGAGGAGGAGCCGCCGTCCATGTTGCAGGCATTCACCACGCCGAATTCGATCATGATGTCGATGACGTCCTTATAAGTGCCGCCGGGAGAACCGGCCTGACGGCCGTCAATGCACACGAACACCACCGCGCCGTCCTTGCGCTGGCCGACGGCAGTACGGGGGTTCCAGCCGGAATTGGAGTTATAGGCTTCCTGATTGATCTCGCCGTTCATAATGAGAACGGGGCCGAAGCAGCAACCGTCCCGGATGTTCAACTCTTCCGCCTGAGCCTGGGTCAGGTTATCCTTGGCAACCACCAGGATGTTGTCCTTGTTGAAGCCGGCAAAGCCCTTGATGCCGTTGGGGGGAGAACCGGTGGTCCACTTGCACGCGCCCTTGGAGTACACCAGCCCCTCGGGCACGGAGCCGACGGAGGGGTCCGAGGTGCCGTTGTCGAAGAACGCGCCGGCGTTGACGGCGGCAATGGCGCCCTCGGTCTCAATCTGGTTGTTGATCCGGGTGCCGGGAATGGCGGTGGAGAATTTGTCCGTGGAGGTGGCAAGGTAGACCTTGCTGGGATCCCGGACGATCATGATGTGGGCATTGTAGGTGTCGCCGGCATGGGACTCGAAGCGGATGCCGTCGGGGTAATTCGCCCACTCGTCGGTGTCGGCGGAGATGGCCGTATTCTTGTTGATGACGATTTCAGAGGCGTTGGAGAAGTCCTCCGTCAGGTTGGACTCCTCACGGGTACGGATGGAATCCAGGGTCTCCTCATCCATGAAAAGCCCCGGAATCCACTTGGTTCCGCTGGGCTCCAGCAGAGACATGGTCAGCACGTCCCGGGCGGCGGGAGAGGGACCGTTGAAGATCAGGTTCAGTATCAGGCATGCCGCCACCAGAATCAGGACGATGACGGTAAACAGCAGCAGGAAAAACCGCCGGATGATCCGTCCCAGCAGGCCGCTGCCCTTCTTTTTCTTTTTGGGCTGCTTGACAGCCACATTGCCCCGCTCCTGGGCCGGAGGGGCATAACCGGGCATTGTATTTTGTTTGCTCATGTTTTCAACCTCGGGATTCATGATGTTTCTGGGGGGCAAAGACCCAGCGCTGCTGGATCATATAGCTGATAACATACAGTACAGCCATGACAATGGCATAAATCAGCGTGCGCAGACCGGCGGCACTGTCACGGACGGCAAACAGGGCATAAACTCCCTGGGTCAGCAGCACCTGTACCACCATCTGGGGGATGGCGAGACAGTAATAGCGGAGCATGGCCTCCCCCGTATTCACGTTGGTCCTGAATACCAGCTTCTTGTTCAAAAAGAAGTTCAGCAGGGAGGACAGGACCCTCGCGCCTACGCCGGCGGCGGCAGTGAGGGCAAAGCCCTGCAAGAGCTTGCCCAGCAGGACGCCGAGCAGGGCGAAGGCTCCGGTGTCCGCCACGGCACAGATCAGGGAGCTGACTGTGTAGCGGAAGAAGTGGGCAAGGATCAGCTTGTAGATCCGCCAGGAGTCAACAAAGGTGCGGAAATGGGAGCTTTTATTCTCCTCGATGTACACGGTTCGGATTTTGACCTCGTCGAAAGGCATGGCGTAGTCCTTGAAGGCCAGCAGCATGTTGGTTTCGTATTCAAACCGGTCCCCCGCCACGTTCACAAGCGTCTGCACCGCGTCCCGGGGCAGCGCCCGCAGACCGGTTTGGGTGTCAGAGATGGTCATGCCCACAAAGATTTTGAACACCATGGAAGTGGTGCGGTTGCCGAAGCGGCTGCGGGCCGGAACGTGATCCAGAGAAAAGTCCCGGCAGCCCAAAACGCAGTGCCCGGTTTCCAGCATCCGCTCACAGCAGGCGCGGGTATCCGCCGGGTGGTGCTGGTTGTCGCCGTCCACGGTGATAACGCCGCATCCGTCCGGGCGGTTATCCAGGAACCACCGGAAGGCCGTTTTCAAAGCCGCGCCCTTGCCCCGGTTGACCGCATGGTGGAGCAGATGGATTTCGGGATGGGCAGCGGCCGCATCCGTAAAATAGTGTAGATTCTCCTGCCTGCTGCCGTCGTTGACCAGGATGATGTCGGAAAAGCCGTATTCCAGCAGACCGTCGATGACGGCATTCAGCTTTTCGTCCGGGTCAAGAGAGGGCAGGACGACTGAAATTTTCGATAAATCTTGCATCACATTCGCCTTTCTAAGGAAGCTCTGAAGCAATCGGCCGGAACCGGCAGCGAGGGATCTTCCCTCAGCCGCGCGGATGAGGAAAAAGATCCGCTGCCCGGCAGCAGACGATTCATTCAGAGGTTCCATAAGTACATGCCCGTTTCCCGGGCAAAGATAGTCATACGAAACTCAGTATACTATAGCATATTTCTTCTCATTTGCAAATAGTTTTCGTAAAATCTTAATAGAAAAAGTCGATTGAAAAACATTCCACGGCTTCCGGTTTCCGCCACCGGCGGCGAAGCCTTGACACGCACAACAGGGTATGGTAAATTAGCATGGAAGGGAATGAGCGGAAGGCGGTGCATTTGGCGCTGCCTGTGGTATCGTTCCCGGTTCGTCCTGCCCGAAGGATTCCTTGCGAAACCCGGGAAGCGCTGGGAAAAGCGGCAGCCCAACTCTACCTCCTATCCATTGTCCCCGCCGTGGAAGAAGGCCTCTGCGCCGCCATCTACACCCAGGTCAGCGACGCGGAGGATGCGCTCAACGGTCTTTTACCTACGACCGCCAGGTGGAAAAGCTGGACGCAGACGCCATGATGCCCATTGCCGAAGCGCTGCGGGGTGCCATGGAAAAGAAAAAGGTTGCATCTTTCGAAAAATTAGGCTAAAATAAAGAAAAGGAAAAGGAGGTGCCCGGATGCAGACAGTGCCTGAAAAAGAAACCATGGAAGCCATCGCGGAGTTGTTCAAAGGCTTCGCCGATTCCACCCGGGTGCATATCCTGTCACTGCTTTCCCAGCGGGAGCTGTGCGTGACGGACATTGCGGAGGCCGTGGAACTGAGTCAGAGCGCCATTTCCCATCAGCTGCGGATTCTGAAACAAATGCACCTGATCAAGTTCCGCCGGGAGGGGAAAAACATCCTCTACTCTCTGGCGGACGACCATGTGAAAACCATTTTGCAAATGGGTCTGGAACACGTTCTGGAGTAACGGCATAAAACCGCTTACGCAAGAAGGCGCATGACGAAAACAGACAAGCGCTTCTTCGCATGAAGCTTCCACGCATCATCTCCGGCTGCCCAAAAGGAGCTGGGAAACGACACATACTCATTTTACCATGCTTTTATACTGATTCTCTTTTAAAATGTTTAATCAATTCGGATAGACGGGAATATGTGATTTTCTATCCCGAAAATCACATATTCGGCAACGCCATCAGGCGGTGCCTTCTCAATAAAAATGAAACATTTTTATTGAGTATTACACTTTTCACAGCATATTTTGAGGCAGCACATCGTGCTGCCTCCTTTTCGTTATCCGGCACATTTCCGGTTCAGCATCTCACACATGGCAATCATCACCACGAGGATCACCGCCAGATATGCCGGCAGCAGTCCGGCGCTGATGTGGTTCGCGATCAACCCAAACAGCGGCGGCATGCAGCAGATGCCCACATATGCGCTTGCCATCTGCACGCCAATCAGCGCCTGGGAATTTTCCTCGCCGAAATGGGCAGGGGTGGAATGAATAACACAGGGATAGATGGGGGCGCAGCCAAAGCCGATCAGCACAAGTCCCGCCATGGTGGTACCTGCGCCCAGGGGCAGCAGCATGATGACAATGCCCATCGCCACGATCCCCTGTCCCAGACGGATCATGTTGGTGTCGTTCATTTTATAGGTGACAAAGCCGCTGATGAACCGCCCCACGGTAATGCCCATAAAGAAAAGGCTGGCAAGGCTTGCGGCCGTCTCCCTGTCCAGGCCGTCCTTCAGCACCAGATAGGAGCTGGCCCACAGTCCCGCCGTCTGCTCCAACGCACAGTAGCAGAAAAAGGCCAGCATAATCTCCTTCGCGCCGGGGATGGCAAAGATCTGACCGAGGGTCAGAGGCTTTCTGTGTGTTCCGTCGGCTCCGGGCTCGTCTTTCCGCTTTTTCCACATGGGCAGGCTCAGGAAGATCACCGCCGTCAGGATGATCTGGATGACGGAAATCACCAGATAGCCCATGCTCCAGCCCATGCCGCGGGTCAGCGCGGCGCCCATGATGTAGGGCCCTACGCTGGCTCCCAGGCCCCACATGCAATGCAGCCAGCTCATATGCCGGCTGGCATAATGGATGGCCACGTAGTTGTTCAGGCTGGCGTCCACGCTGCCTGCACCCAGGCCGTAGGGAATTGCCCACAGGCACAGCTGCCAGTACCCATGGCTGGACGAAAACCCGAACAGCGCCAGCGCGGTCAGGCCTACGCTGAGCGCCGTAACCTTTCCGGTGCCGAGCCACTCGGTCATTCGGTCGCTCATCAGGCTGGAAACCACCGTGCCCAGAGAAATAATCAGCGCGACACCTCCGGCATAGGACACCGGCACGCTGAAGTCCACGCACATGGTAGGCCATGCCGCCCCCAAAAGGGCATCCGGCAGCCCGAGACTGATAAAGGATAGATAGATTATCACA
Organism: Faecousia sp.; assembly: GCA_051867075.1. Taxonomy (GTDB): domain Bacteria; phylum Bacillota; class Clostridia; order Oscillospirales; family Oscillospiraceae; genus Faecousia. The sequence goes on from JBJDYG010000034.1 coordinate 39,167, forward strand.
AGAAGAAGGTGAACCATACTGTTTCCTCCCTTTTTTCAGGTTCATAATAGCAGATGAACGGAAGTGCCGCCAATTCCCTTTCGCGCTTTTTCTTCCTCATGGCGTTCCATCGGCGGTATTCTTCCGGGTTACATACACATGACCCACGCCGAATATCACAGCGGACAGCACCAGCAGCCAGTGCCCCAGCGTCAGGCCGCTGAGCAGGAAAATCCCTGTGGGAACCGCCGCGAGGGTCAGCGCTCTGCCCTTCGTGGGCTTTCTGAAATACAAAAACCAGGAAAACCAGTAGCACAGCAGCAGCGCGCCGTTTCCCAGGAAATACAGCAGCATCCCGGCGGCACTGGGGAAGCCGAACTCCCACACGCCCAGGGGCAGCACCATCAGCGCCATGGACGCATACCGCCCGATCTGTTCCAAGCCGTTCATCCAGAGGTTTTCGCACCTGTTCGTCTGTCCGGGGCAGCGAAACGCGTAAACCACATTGGGCGCCAGCATCAGCGCCACAATCGCCGCTCCTGCAGCGTTGATCCATCCAAAACACATGTTCATTCCACCTCCATGGTGTCCGCATACTGCCGGTAAAGGGTCTGCATTTCCTCCTCCGTCACGAAGCCGTTGGCGGCGCCGCTGGCGCGGATTTTCGCAGAGGCAAACAGTTCCGCCCGGGCAAGGGCATCCAGAGGATGGATCCCTTTGGCAAAGTAATGCAAAAAGCCGCTGAACAGGGCATCCCCCGCGCCTACGGTATTGACGATCTGGCCCACCCTTACGGCAGGCAGGGAAAAGATCCGCTTTTCCTCCCGGAGATACACAGCCGCGCCCTTGTCTCCCCTGCCCAGCACAATGATGGAATTGCCGTAGGTTTCCGCCAGCGCCCACAGAAAGCCCCGGTAGTCCCAGCCGATTCCCTCGTCGCTGAGAAACAGAATATCCGCGCAGGCCATGAACTCCCGGTTATACGCATCGTGAATGTCCGAAAGGACGTGGACGTCCGTGGCAACGGTCTTACCCATGGCCTTGGCCTGACGGAGCAGCGGGCGGTTAAAATCGATATTGCAGGCCGCCACCACATCGGCATCCCGGCAGATGTCCTCCGGGAAATCATAGGGTGTCTGCTGGATGTCCTTCAGGTCGCAGTAAATCTGCCGTTTTCCCTCCCCATCGTAGAGCACTACGGAGCTGGGGGTTTCCTTCAGGCTGGATTTGATCCAATCCGTACCCAAGCCCACAGAGCGAAGCTCGCTGCGGATGTACTGCGCCGGAAAATCCCTGCCCGTCATAGTCAAAAGGGTCACCCCGTCCCCCAGGGTTCTCAGTGCCTTGGCAATATTGTAAGCCACGCCGGATACCGCCGTGTTCACCCCGAAGAAAGGATAATCGATGGGATAATAGTTCACCGGAAACTGCCGCACCCGAACGGTTGTCTCGGTGTTGATAAGCCCGGATACCAGTATGTCTGCCATAAAATCCTCCTCTTTCTTATACCAGGGCGTATCAAACCGGAAGAAACGCCGCAATCACAGCCACAACAATGGCAGGCAGCAGGTTCGCCACCTTCACTTTCTTTCCCCACACCAGATTGACGCCAACACAGAAAATCAGCACATTGCCGATCAAAGACAGATTATGCAGCGCCCCATCGGTCATGACAGGCCGCACAAGCCCCGCCAGAGCCGTTATGGTTCCCTGAAGCACCGCCACGGGAATCGCGGAAAAAACCGCGCCCTTCCCCATGGAACAGCTCATGACCATGATGATAATCAGATCCAGCACCGCCTTGGTGGCAAGAATGGAGTAATCCCCCGTCAGCCCGTCCTGTATGGAGCCCACGATCGCCATTGCTCCGATGCAGACCGTCAGAGAAGCGGTGACAAAGGCATTGACAAATTCCTTGTCCTTCACGTTGCCGGACTTGACCTTCAGCCACTGTCCCAGACGTTCGAATGCCCCCTCGATGTTCATCAGTTCTCCGATCACGCCTCCGATGGCAAGACATCCGATGATGAGCAGCCCGCCGCTGCCGGAAATACTGCCGTCCTCCACGGTGAGCATCCCCTCCATCACCCCGGAGACCGCGATGAACAGGGTGCTGATGCCGCACACCTTTGTCAGCGTATCCTGGGCGCTCTGCTTCAGAAACCGCCCGAACAGCGCCCCGCACACACCCCCCGCGAGAATTGCCGCGGTATTGATGATTGTTCCAAGTCCGATCATGGAATCGCCTTCTTCTGTCATAATTCGTTCAAATTTTACTGCATCATAGTGAAAATGTCAACCGAATGCCGGGATATTGACTTTCTTTTCGGGAAACGGTATACTTATTTTTGAGGTGGTACTATGACAGCATCGGCACTCAAAGGGGCGATAAAAAGCGCTCTGAAATCTGTTCTGAACATGTCCGCACCGCTTTTCAGCCGCAAATCCGCCATGCAGCTGTCCTCTGCCCGGGACACACTGATGCAGTGCGCTCCCAAACCGGCAGGAACTGCGGCTGCCCACAACCGTCTGCTGCCGCCGGAGTGTGACCTGCAAATCGTGATTCCGGCGTATAATGTGGAAAAATATCTGGCGGAATGTATGGACTCTGTGCTGTCGCAAAAGACGAAATACACCTACCGCGTCCTTCTGGTGGATGACGGTTCAACCGACGCTACCCCCGCGATTGCGGACAGCTACGCTTCTGACAGCCGGGTGACGGTGATCCATCAGAAAAACAGGGGGCTGTCCGGGGCGAGAAACAGGGGAATTCAGGAAATTTTCGGGAAGTATATCATGTTTATCGATTCCGACGATCTTCTGTTCGACGGCGCCATTGACGCCATGCTGGACACCGCGTTTCAATTTGACTGCGACCTGGCAGAGGGCGGCGCGTATTATGTATTCGGCGACCGCAAAACCGTCATGCACCGTTATGCCTCCACCCGGAAAGTACCCAACCCCTATGACGTTCTGCACGGTCACGCCTGGGGAAAGGTCTACAGAGGATCCCTGTTTGAAGATCTGTGTTTCCCCGAGGGCTACTGGTATGAAGATTCCCTGCTCTCCTATCTGATTTTTCCCAAAATCGGTACTGCCTGTGTCACCGGGCAGATGGTCTACGGATACCGGGTCAATGAGGCGGGAATCGTCCGGTCCTCCCACGGCAAGCCCAAATCCATTGACACCTATTGGATCACGGAAGAATTGATGTCGGAGCACGCCCGGGCCGGCTTTGCGGCGGATGAAGTCTATTTCCGCTACATGCTGCTCCAGATCCGCTTAAACCAGCACCGGGTCGCGGACCTCCCCGAGGAAATACAGGAAAGTGTGTTCGTGCTTACCTGCGATCTCTTCTGCCGTACCTTCCCTGCGGAAATGAACGACCGCCGAAACCGCGTGCTGATCAAAGCCCTGCGAACCCGGGATTTCGGCATGTATAAAATGTGCTGTAAGATCTTTTGAAAAAACAGAACCACCTGCGGGCGCTTCACGGAGATATGCTGCCCCTGCAAGAGACAGAAAGAACCTGTCTTTTGTGGGGGTATTATCCTGTCCAAGCATGCGCACAGCCGGAAACTGAATGACCTCATTGTAAATCGTGCCAGACTTTGGCTGGACGCCGGACACATCTTCGGGCAGAATGCAGGCCAATTCCAGCGAGTCGTGATGGCCTGTCCCCGCAGGACTCTGGAGCAGGCGCTGGAGCAGCTGGCGCAGTCTGTCGCGGAAGGAAAGCCGTAATCCGCACAACACAGAGGGCAAAAAGGAACCAGCCCATATCCCCATGTGAAAGGCAGTTCGGAAACCGTAATATAATACGAAAACCTGTTTGAAAACTTTAAAAGCTTTCCGTGGATGAATTGTTCCAGAAAAGGCAGATGACGCAGCTGGGCTGACGCCCAGCAAGGAAGATAACGCATTCTGGGGCAATTCAGACCGGAAAGATTTTAAAGTTTTTAATCATGTTTTCGTATAAAGCAATACAGTTGGAAACGCACGGTGGATCACCCCACCGGGAGTTTCCGACTGATGGTAAGAGACGAACGCCCAGGCGTCATGGAACGGCGGAACGCAGAATGGAAATCGCATAACCGGCGCAAAGCTTCACACCCAGGATGAGGACATCTTCGTCAATATCGAAGTTCCCATTGTGACCTGGGCTCATGGTGTTTGGCAGCACCGGGTTTCCGCTGCCCAGATAAGCATAGGCTCCGGGCACATGGAGCAGGTATTCCGCCAAATTCCCGCCGCTGCCGGGACAGCAGCCTTGCCGCCCCCCGCAGACAGGCTCCGTGGGCGTCGTGTCCGCAAGCGTGCATCACTCCGTCGGTGGCAGAACGGTATTCCGCGCCACTGGTCTCCTGAATGGGCAGTGCATCAATGTCCGCCCGCAGAACAACCACGCCCCCACCTCCGCCACTGCCCCGGATGGTTCCCAGAACACCGGTCTCGCCGACCCGGACGTGGGGAATTTCAAGGCGGTCCAATTCTTCTTCGATTCGTCTGGCAGTACGAAATTCCTGCATGCTCAGCTCGGGATACCGGTGAGGTATGCCTCCTGCGAATCAGGTTCTTTCTTCCAATCTGACATGAACGGAATTCCTCCTTCACACCGGTCTTCTCTTTACGGGGATTTTTTTTCGAAGCTGTTCCAGGCGGTTCAACGCCTCCAGCAGGGTTTCGTCCTTCTTGGCAAAATGCAGGCGGATCAGGTGGTTGACAGGTTCCCGAAAGAAGCTGGAACCGGGAACGGCTCCTACCCCGACCTCCCGTGCCAAAGTCTCACAGAAGGCCACGTCGCTGTCATAGCCGAACTCGGAGATATCCAGAAGGACGTAGTAAGCCCCCTCCGGGTCGTTGTGTACGATGCCCAGATCATCCAGCCCTTTCAAAAACAGCCCCTTTTTATGGCTATACTTTTCCAGCAGACTGTCATAGTAGTCCTGCCCGAACTGCAGGCCGGGGATGACTGCCTCCTGCAGAGGCGCCGCAGCACCGACAGTGAGAAAGTCGTGCACCTTCTTCGCCCGTTCGATGATTTCACCGGGGGCAATGATATAGCCCAGCCGCCAGCCGGTAATGGAGTAGGTCTTGGACAATGAGGAACAGGAGAGCGTCCGCTCCCACATTCCCGGCAGGGTTGCAAAGTAGGTGTGGCGGTGGGGTGCATAGACAATGTGCTCATACACCTCGTCGGTAATGACATAGGCATCATATTTGCGGGCAAGAGACGCAATGACCTCCAGCTCTTCCCGGGTGAAGACCTTGCCGCAGGGGTTGGAGGGATTGCACAGAACCAGTGCCTTGGGATGCTGGCGGAAGGCGTCCTCCAGCACCTCTGGGTCAAAGCGGAAGTCCGGCGGTACCAGGGGCACATAGAGCGGCTGCGCCCCGGAGAGGATCGTGTCCGCCCCGTAGTTTTCGTAAAAAGGGGAAAAGATAATTACCTTGTCCCCCGGATCGGTGACGGTCATCATAGCGGCCATCATGGCCTCGGTGCTGCCGCAGGTGGTGACGATCTCGCTGTTGGGGTCAATGGTGCGGCCCATATAGCAGGACTGCTTCGCGGCAAGCGCCTCCCGGAAATTTTGCGCACCCCATGTAATGGAATACTGATGAAAGTCCTCGTGTGCCACCTGCGCCAGCCGGTCCAAAATGGCTTGAGGCGGATCGAAATCCGGGAACCCCTGAGAAAGATTCACAGCACCGTATTGCAGGGACACCCGGGTCATGCGGCGGATCACCGAATCGGTAAAGCCTGCGGTGCGTTCAGACAGGTTTTGCATTTTCTGTTCCTCCTGCGATATGGGTTCTCTTAGGAACCTCTGATACTTTTTCCTGGCGACCTCCAAAAACTACTTTTTGATGGTTCGTACGAGAGATCTTATTCTGACAAAAGTTTTGAAAATACCGAAATACTTTATTTATTGCGGTATTTCATACTGTTTTCCAACGAAAATTTCATTCGCAAGAATTGGACTTATTATCAGAGGATCATATGAGACGGAATTCTGTGATTTTTCTTTCCCGAAAACACAGAATCGATAACGCCGTAAGACGGCGTCTTCTTATTAAGAATCAAAAAATTTGTGCCGGTGGAAAGGACAGCGCTGCAGCTGCTGAAAATCATCCTGTCTCACCGAAGGAGAGCCCCCCCTACCGATGTATCCGACCCCACCGATACTGTTCTGATTGCCCTTGTCCTTATGATGGGGAGCCGCAGAAAAATCGCAGCCGCTCAGCACCCGCTTTATGTTGAAGGCTCCGCATTCATGGTAAAATCTGAATGGACGCTCCTGTTGACCCGCCCCCGGCAGATCAACAAGAGTTGGCGTACATAGATCTTTATGCATGCGCTTCTTTTTTGATTTGCAGCGCCATGGCTGCGCATGGGGATCAAGCGAGGCGTTGTACGAGGCCATTCAAGCCCGCCCTTCGGGCCGTGCTGATTTCCGGACAAATCCCCCCGCAAAAGACAGTTTCTCTCTGTCTCCTGCAGGGGGAGTGCGACATACGGATATTCAATGCGAATATTTCATTCCGCGGAATGAAACACTTTCATCCAGTAAGCGCATCAGCCGTTGCGGGTGGTTTTCTGTTACTGATCCAGCATTGCGGTGTACTTTGCGTCGAGCCTTTCCAGCACCGTATCCAGGTAGCTTTCGATCTGGTCGTAATCATACCCCGGAAGATCCTCGGTCGTTTTTCGGATACCGGTTCCCCACCGGTTGGCTTCTTTCAACAGTGTCCAGGCTGGGATCTTTTCCCGAAACGCTTCAAACTCCGCCATGATGTGTTCTTTCGTCAGAATATCCTGCCGCAAATCAAAATATCGCTGGGCCAGTTCCGCTCCAAAGCATTCTTCCATTCTGACAAACAGATTGCTTTTTGAAAAATCCAGACCCTGTGTCTCGTATTCCAGCAGCGCACGGCCGGAATCGTTCGTTCCCCAGCTGGTATCCAGGTCATACAGCGACAGATACCATACCTTTCCGTCATACGTTGCCATGAGCATATTTTTTCCGAGATTGTCCTTCAGATAGGCCGCATCCGCCAGCACATAGTAGTTCAGCGCTGCGTCCAGATTCAAATGCTTATCAAAGTCTGCCCTGAACTCCTCATCCGTACTGTTTATCACGAAGTCAAAAACCGTTTTCATCTTATCCAGGGTCTCATCGTTTTCTTCGCCGACTTCCACTGACCAGTTATCAAAGTCTGGTTCCTCGAAGAACAAATTCGTCGGCTCCCAATTTTCGCCGCAGATCACAATATGGTCGGAATTATCCGAATCCATTCCGAACTGCCACTCATCCTTGGGAATATTAAACGTATACAAGCCTAAAAACCTGCCGTTGCTGTAGATCTCCACAGGGAATCCGTCCACAGCGCCGTTGCATGGTGCCTGGGTCAGAACACCGTACTTCTGCTGTACCTGTGCGACCAGCTTCGCCGTTACAACATTGCGGGCGTGGGTTCTGTCAATCCAGTTTGCTTTCAGGCAATAGACGTTCTGCTCTCCCCATCCTACATCCACGGATAATTTTTCCTCGTGGTCTGCATCCCGGTAGAATTTAATGGTATAATTTTTCTTTTCATATGCCAGGCTGGAGGTACCCTGAACCTTCAGCGATGCATATGCGCTGAAACCTTTCTCCCCATCTTCGTACCGGACACGGATATCCCGGACATCGGTCTTTTTCTCCATATTGGAGATATCCCCTTCAAAGTATAGCGTTGGAATCTTCGTGCTACGGTTTTGGTACATAACCCAACCTGCCAGCACGGCCAGAAGGGCAATCAGCAGGGCTGCCGCCCAAATGATGCATCGTTTCTTTCCCATAAACGCACCTCACAGAATAGAAGAATGGCCGATGTCCCAAGACATCGGCCTGAATGGAGCTGCTAGCCAGATTCGAACTGGCGACCTCATCCTTACCAAGGATGCGCTCTACCTGCTGAGCTATAGCAGCATACATATTTCGATCCCGGATTTCCCGGACAGCTTCGCTATTATATAACAGCATCGATAAAAAGTCAAGGTATTTTTCGAAAAAAACGGAAAATGTTTTTTGATAGAAGCGCCTGCCGCTTTTCGCTGCGGCAGGCGCTTTCCCTCTTTTTGCTTCCGGAATTACACCAGCTCGATGACTGCCATCTCAGCAGCATCGCCCCGGCGGGCGCCGGTACGGGTCACTCTGGTGTAGCCGCCGTTGCGGTCAGCATACTTGGGAGCGATCTCCTTGAACAGCTTGTTGGCAACATCTTCCTTGGTGATGAAAGACAGAGCCTTCCGGTAAGCTGCCAGGTCGCCCTTCTTGCCCAGAGTAATCATCTTCTCAACCACAGGCTGGACTTCCTTGGCGCGATAGAAGGTGGTTTCCATCTTGCCATTGGCCAGCAGGTCGGTGACCTGCTGACGCAGCAGGGCCTTTCTCTGTGCGCTGGTCTTACCCAGCTTACGAGTGCCGAACATGAACGTTTCCTCCTTTTTTAAAGGTTAGACTTGTATTAGTTGTTGCTGCCGGAATCTTCACTGGCCAGGGACAGGCCCATCATTTCCAGCTTCTTCTGAACCTCGTCCAGAGACTTCTTGCCCATGTTGCGGACCTTCATCATGTCCTCGCCGGTCTTGTTGATCAGGTCGGCAACGGTGTTGATGTTGGCACGCTTCAGGCAGTTAAAGCTGCGGACAGACAGATCCAGCTCATCAATGGTCATGGACAGCTTGGCGTCGGGGCGGTCGGCAGTCTTTTCCACCACGGTGGAAGAGGTGCTGACAGAATCGGACAGGTTGGTGAAAACCGTCAGATGATCGCTCAGGATCTTGGCGCCCAAAGACACGGCGTCCTTGGCAGTGATGGTAGAATCCGTCCAGACCTCTAGGGTCAGCTTGTCGAAATCGGTCTTGTCGCCGACTCGAGTGGGCTCCACCGTGTAATTCACCTTGGTAACAGGAGAATAGATGGAGTCGATGGGAATCACACCGATGACGGTCTGCGGCGTCTTGTTCCGCTCGGAGGAGACATAGCCGCGGCCCTGAGACAGGGTGATTTCCATATTGAAAGTGGCGTCCTCGCCCAGAGTGCAGATGTGCAGCTCGGGGTTCAGGATCTCAACCTCGGCATCGGCCTTGATATCGCCGGCAGTGACCTCGCAGGGACCCACCGCGTCGATGTGCACAGTCTTAACACCCTGGCAATGCAGCTTCGGGGTAATCCGCTTGACGTTCAGAACAATCTCCGTCACGTCCTCGGTAACGCCGGGGATGGTGGAGAACTCGTGCTGGACACCCTGGATTTTGACAGAAGTCGCGGCGTAGCCCGGGAGACTGCTCAGCAGGATCCGGCGCAGGGAATTGCCCAGAGTCATGCCGTACCCACGCTCCAGAGGCTCCACAACATACTTACCGTAGGAGGAATCCTCGGGGGCATCAAGACAGGTGATGCGGGGCTTTTCAATTTCTACCATGAAACAAAACCCTCCTTAATGGTGTGGGGAGATGGTCTCCCCACATAACAAACATGCGTACAGTAGGGGGGATGGCATTACTTGGAGTACAACTCGACGATGAGGTGCACTGCGATATCGAAGTCGATATCGGCCTTGGTGGGCATAGCAATGACCTTACCCTGGAGGGTGTTCTTATCACGATCCAGCCACTTGGGGGCAGCAACGAAAGCGTCGTCTTCCTTCAGCTTCTTAAAGAAAGCGTTGGAGGAGGCCTTCTCGGACACAGCGACCACATCACCGACCTTAATCAGGTAGCTGGGGATGTTGACGCGGTTGCCGTTGACGGTGAAATGGCCGTGGTTCACCAGCTGGCGAGCCTGACGGCGGGTATTGGCGAAGCCCAGACGGTACACGACGTTGTCCAGCCGGCGCTCGCAGTAGGTCAGCAGCACCTCGCCGGTGTTACCCTCGGCACGGGCGGCCTTGTCGTAGTAGTTCCGGAACTGCTTCTCCTGGATACCGTAAACAAATTTGACCTTCTGCTTCTCGGTCAGCTGAGTGGCGTACTCAGACTTCTTAGCTCTTCTCTGGCCGCCGGGGTTCTTGTTGGAAGTCTTGTTGTAACCCATTGCGGCAGGAGAAACGCCCAGCGTTCTGCAACGCTTCAGCACGGGCTGCATATTCTTAGCCATAACGCAAAATTCCTCCTATACCTTAATCAGACACGACGTCTCTTGGGAGGACGGCAGCCATTGTGAGGAATGGGAGTCACGTCCTTAATCATAACGACTTCCAGACCGGCGGTCTGCAGGGCGCGGATTGCAGCCTCACGTCCCTGACCGGGGCCCTTGACATAGACCTCAACGGTCTTCAGGCCATGCTCCATCGCAGCCTTGGCAGCGGTCTCAGCCGCAGTCTGGGCAGCGAAGGGAGTGGACTTCTTGGAACCGCGGAAGCCCAGTCCGCCGGAAGAAGCCCAGGAAAGGGCATTGCCTTCCAGGTCGGTAATGGTGACCATGGTGTTATTGAAAGAGGAGCGGATATGGGCCGCACCCTTCTCTACGTTCTTGCGCTCACGACGGCGCTTTACAACCTTCTTAGCAGCAGCTTTAGCAGCCATTTACATATCCCTCCTTACTTCTTCTTGTTCGCAATGGTCTTCTTGGGACCCTTGCGGGTACGGGCGTTGGTCTTGGTCCGCTGGCCGTGTACGGGCAGGCCGCGGCGGTGACGCATGCCGCGATAGCAGCCGATTTCGCTCAGCCGCTTGATGTTCATAGCGGTTTCCCGGCGCAGGTCACCTTCGATGATATAGTGATGCTCGATGGCGTCACGCAGCTTCGCCTCCTGCTCCTCGGTCAGATCCTTGACCCGGGTGTCGGGGTCGATACCGGTCGTCTTCAGGACCTCAGCGGCGCGGGCGGGGCCAATGCCGTAGATATAGGTCAGAGCAACTTCGATCCGCTTGTCGCGGGGAAGATCAATACCAGAAATACGTGCCATATTCTTTCAGCACCTCCTATTAGCCTTGTCTCTGCTTGTGCTTGGGGTTTTCGCAAATTACCATTACGCGACCCTTGCGCTTGATGATCTTACACTTTTCGCACATGGGTTTAACGGACGGTCTTACCTTCATACTGTTTAACCTCCATATGAGAACGGTTTTCTCTTATTTTACTTGCTTCTCCAGGTGATCCGGCCCTGGGTCAGATCATACGGAGACATTTGAACGGTTACTTTGTCACCGGGCAAGATCTTAATGAAATTCATTCTGAGCTTGCCGGAAATGTGTGCCAGAATGGTGTGTCCGTTGCCGATGTCAACCTTGAACATAGCATTCGGCAATGCATCGGTTACGATGCCCTCAATCTCGATTACGTCGTCTTTCGCCAAGTTATTACCCTCCCAGGTTGTTCGCTTGCATTTCCCTGGCGAGGAACGCCAGGTCTCTTCGTAATTCGCCGTTGAGCACTTTGTCGCCGGAAAGGATTTTCGCGGCAACTCTGGTCTCAGAGCGAAGGACTTTTTGAACGTGTCTGCGCTTTTTGCGCTTGGGCTTTTCCAGAGTACGGTCCCTCCCGTTCGCCAGAAACAGGTAAATGGGATCTTCGTCGATCACGTAGAACCATTTTCCCCGATCCCGGCCTGCAGTGGAGACGACCACATCCGAAACCTGTATATTCGGCAGCGCTGGATCCATAATTCAAAGTCCTTCGGTGACGGTGAGTATTTCCGGCTCGCCGTCGGTGATGAGTACAGTATTTTCATAGTGAGCCGAGAGCTTGCCGTCGGCAGTCACCGTGGTCCAGCCATCCTTGAGAACGCTGACTTCATATGTGCCCGCGTTCACCATGGGCTCTACCGCGATGGTCATACCGGGGAGCAGCCTTGGCCCCCGGCCGGGATTCCCGAAATTCGGAACTTCCGGCTCCTCATGCAGATTGCGTCCTACGCCGTGACCTACGAAGGACCTTACAACCGCAAAACCGTTAGACTCCACATACGTCTGAATGGCGTGGGAGATATCTTGCACGCGCTTGCCCTTTTTGGCAAACCGGATGCCCTCATAGAAGGACTGCCGGGTTACGTCAATGAGCTTTTGCGCCTCGGTGCTGATGGCACCACAGGCAAAGGTTGCCGCGCAATCACCATGAAAACCCTTATAGTACGCGCCCACATCCACAGACACGATATCCCCTTCCTTCAGGGTGTAATGCCCGGGAATTCCGTGGATAACCGTGCTGTTGACGCTGATGCACGCGCTTGCAGGGTAGCCGTTGTACTTCAGGAACGACGGTTTCGCGCCCTGAGACACGATATAATCGTGAACGGCCTGATCTATCGCCTTGGTCGATACGCCCGGTCTTACCATTTCCCCTGCCAAAGCACGGGCTGCCGCGGTAATTTTACAGGCCTGGCGCATCGCTTCCAGCTCATGTTCATTTTTGATTGCGATCATGCCTTCGCCCCTATTGCCTTGAGGATATCCTCGTTGGCTCCCTCGATGGACTGGCTACCGTTGACCGTGCGCAGCCGACCCAGCTTTCCGTAGAAGTCCTTGAGAACCTCGGTGGAAGCGTGGTAGACCTGCAGACGCTTGCGCACCGTTTCCGGTGCGTCGTCCTTGCGGACGATCAGCTCACTGCCGCAGGCATCGCAGACGCCTTCCGTCTTGGGGGGATTGGCAACGACGTGGAAGCTGGCGCCGCACTTGGGGCAGACACGCCGCCCGGTCATCCGACTTTCAATCTCACTGTCGTCAACCTCAATGGAAATCACATGGTCGATGCGAACGCCCTTTGCTTCCAGCGCTTCGGCCTGGGCCAGCGTGCGGGGCACGCCGTCCAGAATGAAGCCGTTTGCGCAGTCGCTCTGGGCAACCCGGTCGGCGACGATACCGAGAATCAGCTCGTCGGGGACCAGAGCGCCTTCGTCCATGAATTTTTTGGCCTTTTTGCCCAGCTCCGTGCCGTTGGCCATTGCCTCACGAAGCATGTTCCCGGTGGAAATGGCGGGAATGGAGAGCTTCTTCACCAGAAGCTCTGCTTGTGTTCCCTTGCCGGCGCCGGGAGCGCCCAGTAGAATGAGATTCATCCTGCCATACCTCCTGCCTTAGTCCAGGAAGCCCTTGTAGTGCCGCATCAGCATCTGTGCCTCCAGAGCCTTCACCGTCTCCAGGGCAACGCCTACAACGATGATGACAGAGGTGCCGCCGATGGCCAGGTTCTTAACGCCTTCCATCAGGTTGCCCGCGATAATGGGCAGCAGAGCGACGATGCCGAGATATACGGAACCAAAGACAATGATCTTGTTGATGACCTTCTGGATAAATTCCGCAGTGGGCTTGCCGGGACGGAAGCCCGGGATAAAGCCGCCGTTGGACTTCAGATTGTTGGAGATCTCCACGGTATCATACTGAATGGTGGAGTAGAACCAGCTGAAGAAGAAGATCATAACAAAGTACACAACTGCGTAGAACCAGCTGGAGGAGCTCCAGACATTGTCATACCACCAGCCGCTGGTCTTGCCGGTAAAGGCACAGATGGTAGCGGGAAGGCTGCAGATGGACTGGGCAAAGATCACGGGCAGAACGCCGGACATGGCCACCTTGATGGGCAGGTTGGTATTCTGACCGCCGTAGACCTTGCGGCCCACAACACGCTTGGCGTACTGGATGGGAATGCGGCGCTCGGCGTCATTGATAAAGACAATGAACAGAACCAGAGCCACGATGCCCACCAGCACAATAATGACCTGCCACCAGGCCATCTTCACCAGAGTGCCCACCATGCCGGGGATGCTGGAGATGATGTTGGCAAACAGAATCATGGAAATGCCGTTGCCGATGCCGAACTCGGTGATCTGCTCGCCCAGCCACATGACCATGGCGGAACCGGCGGTGAAGGCCAGGACGATAACCAGCGCAGGCAGGAACCCATCGGAAGTGATGATGGAGAAGCCCTGAGCGGAGTAGTTGTGCAGCATCATGTAGTAAGCCCAGCCCATCAGCAGGCCCAGGCCCACCGTGGTATAGCGGGTGATGCGCTCAATCTTTTTCTTGCCTTCCTCGCCGCCCTCCTTCGCCATCCGCTCCAGAGCGGGAATGGCGACGGTGAGCAGCTGGATGATAATGGAAGCGTTAATGTAGGGCTGAATGCCCAGTGCGAAGACCGTGGCCCGGGAGAAGGCGCTGCCGGACATCGCATTGTACAGGCCCAGGATAGTACTGGACAGAACGCTGTCGAAGTAGCTTGCCAGCGTGGTAACGTCAATAAAGGGAACCGGAATGACGTTGCCCACACGGTAGATCAGCAGAATGAACAGGGTGAAGAGGATCTTCTTCCGCAGCTCGGGAATCTTCCACGCATTCTTGAGTGTCTGCAGCACTTATACCACCTCGGCCTTTCCGCCTGCCTGCTCAATCTTTTCCTTGGCAGACTCAGAGAAAGCCGCAGCCTTAACAGTAACCTTCTTGGTCAGAGTGCCGTTGGACAGCACCTTCAGGCCATAGGGGCAGGCGGAAATTACGCCGGCCTCAATCAGAGCGGCAGCATCCACGGTGGCGCCGTCCTCAAAGCAGTTCAGCGCAGCCACGTTGACAGCAGTCAGGGGTTTGGCATGGATGTTGTTGAAGCCGCGCTTGGGGATCCGGCGAACCAGAGGCATCTGGCCGCCTTCGAAGCCCACGCGGACCTTGCCGCCGGAGCGGGCCTTCTGGCCCTTGTGGCCGCGGCCGCCGGTCTTGCCGTTGCCGGAACCGGTACCACGACCCTTACGCTTGCCCACCTGAGTGGAGCCAGCAACGGGAGAGAGTTCATGAAGCTTCATTGTTCTTCTCCTCCTTATTCAACTTCGGTGACCTGCAGCAGGTAACCGATCTTGGCGATCTTGCCGCGGGTCTGGGTATTGTCCGGCTGGATGGTGACCTGGCCGATCTTGCGCAGACCCAGGCTCTCAGCAGTCGCGATGTGCTTTTCCAGACGGCCGTTCAGGCTCTTAACAAGCTTAATTTTCAGGTTTGCCATGTTAATTGCCCTCCTTAACCAACGATTTGCTCTACGCTCTTACCACGGATAGCAGCAACCTGCTCGGGGGAACGCAGGGAAGTCAGGCCAGCCATAGTGGCCTTGACAACGTTCTGGGGATTGTTGGAGCGCAGGCACTTCGCGCAGATGTTCTTGATGCCAACAGCCTCCATAACCGCACGGACAGCGCCGCCGGCGATAACGCCGGTGCCTTCGGGAGCGGGCTTCAGCAGAACGGTGCCGGCGCCGAAGATGCCGATGACATCATGGGGAATGGTGTCTCCCGCCAGGGAGATCTTGACCATGTTCTTCTTGGCGTCAGCGATGCCCTTCAGGATCGCCTCGGAAACCTCGGCGGCCTTGCCCAGGCCGTAGCCGACGGTACCCTTGCCGTCACCAACAACAACCAGAGCGGAGAATTTCATGACACGGCCGCCCTTAACGGTCTTGCTGACACGGTTCAGGTAAACGACCTTCTCAATGAGCTCGGGGGCTTCATTGTTAGGAGTCTTATTGTAAGCCATTTCTTTTCCTCCTCTACCTTAGAACTGAAGTCCGCCGACCCGGGCGCCCTCGGCCAGAGCAGCAACACGGCCATGGTACACATAACCGCCGCGGTCGAAAACGACCTGCTCGATGCCCTTTGCCTTGGCACGCTCAGCCAGAACCGCGCCGACCTTCTTGGCAGCTTCGCAGTTGCCGGTGGCGCCCTCAAATTCCTTCTCCAGCGTATTGGCGGAAACCAGAGTCACGCCATTGACGTCGTCGATAATCTGGGCGTAGATGTTCGCGTTGGAACGGAACACGTTCAGACGGGGACGCTCAGGAGTGCCGGAGATCTTGCCACGAACGCGGACATGCCGATGCATGCGCATTGCTTTCTTATTGATCTTGCTAACCATTTCGGCACACCTCCATTACTTCTTGCCACCGGTCTTACCAACCTTACGGCGGATGACCTCAGTGGTGTACTTGATGCCCTTGCCCTTGTAGGGTTCGGGGGGACGCTTACCGCGGACTTCGGCGGCAAACTGGCCGACAGCCTGCTTGTCAATACCGCGGATGATGATCTTGTTGGGAGCGGGAACCTCGATGGTGATACCGGGGATCTCATCCACGAACACCTCGTGGGAGAAGCCCAGACGCATAACCAGCTGGTTGCCCTTCTTCTCGGCACGGTAGCCCACGCCGTTGACTTCCAGCTCCTTGGAGAAGCCCTTCTCCACGCCCTCGACCATGTTATGGAGCAGAGTCCGGGTCAGGCCGTGCAGAGACTTGTGCAGGTGCTCGTCGTCGGGACGATCAACGATCAGCTCGTTGCCCTCGACCTTCAGGATCATGTCGGGATGGAAGGTGTAGGTCAGGGTGCCCTTGGGACCCTTCACGGTGACGACGTTGCCCTCGGCAATGTCTACCGTAACATTTGCCGGGATCATAACCGGCTTCTTACCAATTCTAGACATTTACGAAATCCTCCTTACCAGACGAAAGCCAGGACTTCGCCGCCGATGTGCAGCTCGCGAGCCTTCTTGTCGGTCATAACGCCCTTGGAAGTGGAGACGATGGCGACACCCAGGCCCTTGAGAACCTTGGGCAGCTCGTCAGCGCCGGCGTAGATACGCAGGCCGGGCTTGGAAACGCGCTTCAGCCCGGACAGGGCAGGCTGCTTCTTCGCCAGGTACTTCAGCGTGATGTGAATAACACCCTGGTTGCCGTTGTCCTGAATAGAGAAGGACTTGATGTAGCCTTCCTCCAGCAGGATCTGGGCAATGGCCTTCTTCAGGTTGGAAGCGGGGACATCCACAGTTTCGTGCTTTGCGCAGTTTGCGTTCCGGATACGGGTCAGCATATCTGCTACGGGATCGGTGATTTGCATGTTTATATCCTCCTTATAGAAGTTACGGGCTTTACCCGTGGAGACCCGAAGGTATCCGGGGAATGCGCTCCGCTGGATCGCGAAGCCATCTTCCCGGGACTCTTCGAATCTTAATCACATTTGAATTCGACCTTACCTTACCAGCTGGCCTTGCGGACACCCGGAATCTGGCCCTTGTAGGCCAGCTCGCGGAAGCAGATACGGCACACGCCGTAATCGCGCAGGTAAGCATGGGGTCTGCCGCAGATCTTGCAGCGGTTATAGCGGCGGCTGGAGAACTTGGGCTCAGCCTGCTGCTTCAGGATCATAGACTTTTTCGCCATATTGCTTTCCTCCTAAATCAAGCGGTGAAGGGAGCGCCCAGCAGCGTCAGCAGCTCTTTGGCTTCCTCGTCGGTGGTGGCGGTGGTGCAGATGCAGATGTCCATACCACGGATCTTGTCCACCTTGTCGTACTCGATCTCAGGGAAGATCAGCTGCTCCTTCAGACCGAAGGCATAGTTGCCGCGGCCGTCAAAGGAGTTGGGGTTGATGCCGCGGAAGTCGCGGACACGGGGCAGGGCCACGCTGAACAGTCTGTCCAGGAACTCGTACATCTTGTCGCCCCGGAGGGTAACCTTCACGCCGACGGTCTCACCCTCACGCACCTTGAAGTTAGCCACGCTCTTGCGGGCCTTGCAGGTGACGGGCTTCTGACCGGTGATGGTGGCGATATCCTTGCAGATGGCCTCGATCTCCTTGGCGTTGTTCTTGCTTTCGCCGCAGCCAACGTTGACGATGACCTTGTCCAGCTTGGGGATCTGCATGACGCTCTTGTAGCCGAACTTCTTGTTCAGAGCGGGAGCGATCTCAGCAACATACTTTTCTTTCATTCTGCTAGCCATGAAATTACTCTCCTCTCTCAAATTTCGGCGCCGCACTTGCGGCAGACGCGGACCTTCTTGTCGCCGTCTACACGGTAGCCGACGCGAACGCCCTTGTTGCACTTCTCGCAGAACAGAGCCACCTTGCAGGCGCGGATGGGGGTCTCACGCTTGACGATGCCGCCGGTCTCGCCCTGACGGCGGGGCTTGGTGTGGCAAGTCGCGACGTTGACCTTCTCCACGATGACCTTGTTCTCCTTGGGCATGGCTGTCAGGACCTTGCCCTTAACGCCCTTGTCCTTGCCGGACAGGACGATAACGGTATCATTCTTCTTAATGTTCATTCCTTCGGTTCCCCCTTAGATGACTTCGGGTGCCAGGGAGAGGATCTTCATGTAATCTCTCTCACGCAGCTCGCGGGCCACCGGTCCAAAGATACGGGTACCCTTGGGGTTCTTGTCCTCCTTGATGATAACGGCAGCGTTCTCATCGAAGCGGACATAGCTGCCGTCCTCACGGCGGACGCCCCGCTTGGTGCGGACGATAACTGCCTTGACGACTTCGCCCTTCTTCACAGTGCCGCCGGGAGCAGCCTTGCGGACGGAAGCGACGATGACATCGCCGATATTGCCGTACTTCCGCTTGGAACCGCCCAGGACACGAATGCAGTGAATTTCCTTAGCGCCGGTGTTGTCGGCAACCTTCAGATAGCTTTCTTCCTGAATCATTAGCTTCCGACCTCCTTACTTCGCCTTTTCGATGATGCGGACCAGTCTCCAGCGCTTGTCCTTGGACAGGGGACGGGTCTCCATGACCTCCACGGTATCGCCGATGCCGCACTCGTTGTTCTCGTCGTGGGCCTTCAGCTTGTAGGTCCGCTTCATGGTCTTCTTGTACAGAGGATGCTGCACGCTATCCTCGATTGCAACCACAATGGTCTTGTCCATCTTGTCGGAGACGACCTGACCGATTCTGGTTTTACGGAATGCTCTATTCTCAGTCATTTACGTATCCTCCTCAGACGTTGGTCTCTTTCTCACGAATAATGGTCTTGATGCGGGCAATGTCCTTCTTGACAGCGGCGATCTGCATGGGGTTGTCCAGCTGGTTGGTAGCGTGCTGCATTCTCAGCATGAACAGATCCTTCTTCAGCTCGTCCAGCTTCTTATTGAGGTCTTCCACGGACAGAGACTTGATTTCCTTTGCCTTCATCATTATTCACCACCAATCTCAGTTTCGACTTCCTTGGTGATGATCCGGGTCTTGATGGGCAGCTTGTGCTGTGCCAGACGCAGAGCCTCGCGGGCGACCTCTTCGGACACGCCGCCGATCTCAAACATCACCTTCTGATTCTTAACGACTGCGACCCAGCCTTCGGGAGCGCCTTTACCGGAACCCATACGGGTGCCCAGGCCCTTCTTGGAATAAGGCTTGTCGGGGAAAATCTTGATCCAGACCTTACCGCCACGCTTGGTGTAACGGGTCATGGCGATACGGGCTGCTTCGATCTGGTTGCCGGTGATCCAGCCGGGCTCCAGAGCCTGGATGCCGTATTCACCGTAGCTAACCTTGTTACCGCGGGAGGCAGCGCCGGTCATACGGCCACGCTGAACCTTGCGGTACTTTGCTCTTTTCGGCATCAGCATTAGCGGTTTCCTCCTTCACGGTTGTAGTTTCTTCTCTCGCCGTTGCCCCGGCGCTCACCGCCCTGACGGCGGTCACCCTGGCGGCGATCCCGGCGCTCGCGGCGCTCACGGGGAGCGGGTTCGGGAGCGGCGGCACGCAGAGTGGTGTTCAGAACCTCACCCTTGTAGATCCACACCTTCACGCCGATGCGGCCGTAGGTGGTGGCAGCTTCCGCGAAGCCGTACTCGATGTCGGCGCGGATGGTCTGCAGGGGGATGGTGCCCTCGTGGTAGCTCTCGGAGCGGGCGATTTCAGCGCCGCCCAGACGGCCGCCGCAGGTGACCTTGATGCCCTTGGCACCCAGGCGGGTGGCCTGCTGCATGGCCTTCTTCATGGCCCGGCGGAAGGAGATACGCTTCTCCAGCTGCTGGGCAATGTTCTCAGCAACCAGCTGAGCGTTCAGGTCGGGGGAGCGAACCTCAACGATGTTCAGGTTGACGCTCTTGCCCAGCTTTGCTTCCATTTCCTTGCGCAGGTTCTCGATTTCGGCACCGGCCTTACCGATCACCACACCGGGACGGGAGCAGTTGATATTGATCTTGACCTTGCCGTTGGAGCGCTCGATCTCGATCTTAGCCACGCCGGCGGCGTACAGCTTGTTCTTCAGATACTTACGGATGTTGTAATCTTCGACGACCAGGTCACCGACCTTGTCCTCGCGGGCGTACCAGCGGGAATCCCAGTCCTTGATTACGCCAACCCGCAGTCCATGGGGATTAACTTTCTGTCCCATAGCTACCTCCTGAT
>JBJDYG010000035.1:0-3047 GCA_051867075.1 Faecousia sp.
CGTAGGAAACGCCCATGGAGGCGGAGGCGCCGCCGGACTTACCGGTCATCAGGAAACCGGCGAAGGCGTACATGAGACCGGCAGTCATATAGATCATGGTCTTTCTGACACGGACGTTGACACCGGAGACCTCAGCCGCGTTCTCGTTGCCGCCGATGGCGTAGATGTACTTGCCGTGGGTGGTCTTGTTGTAGATAAACCAGAACAGCAGACCAAACAGGAGCGCAAACAAAATGTAGCCGTTGAACCCCTTGAAGCTGCCGATGGGCAGGATCTTCCAGTTGAAGAAGGCCTTGAAGCTGTCGCTGAAACCGCCGATGGGCTGGGCGTTGGTGTAAATCAGGTTAATGCCGTAGACGATGGTCTGGATGCCCAGTGTGGCAATAAAGGGAGGCACGTTCAGGTAGGAAACGATAGCGCCGGTGATGATGCCGATAATGGCACCAATGAACAGGACGATCAGCAGAACCAGCCACATATTCATCTCCGGAGTCCAGGAGAACAGCCGGCTGGCGTAATCGGCTCTCTGAACCAGCACGCCGGTGAGGGTGGCAGCCAGAGCGGCCTGACGGCCGGCGGACAGGTCAGTGCCCTTGGTGATCAGGCATCCGGAGACACCCAGAGCGATCAGGAAACGCACCGTAGTGTTGCACAAAAGGTTATTCAGGTTGTCCAGAGAGAAGAACTTGTCGATGGTGAACCCGACGACCACGCTGAGCAACGCCAGCATGATGACGATGGGATTGCCCTTGATGATTGCCCAAACCTTCTGGGGAAAACTCGTCTGTGTTTTCATATGCGTATTTCCTCCTTACTCAAACTGCCTCGAACTGGGTCGCCAGCTCCATGATATTTTCCTGTGTGGCGTCCTTGCCGTCGATGAAACCGGTGACCCGGCCATCGCACATGACCATGATCCGATCGGACATACCGATCAGCTCCGCCATTTCGGAGGAGATCATGATAATGCTCTTGCCGGCCCTCGCCAGTTCCTCGATGATGCAGTAAATCTCATATTTTGCGCCCACGTCGATGCCTCGGGTCGGCTCGTCCAGAATCAGCACATCCGGGCTGTTGGCAAGCCACCGGCCGATCAGCACCTTCTGCTGGTTGCCGCCGGACAGGCTCTGGATCTGGGTCTTGCTGGAGGGGGTCTTGATGTTCATCTTATGAACATTATCCTGCACCAGGTTTTCAACCTTCTTGTCGTTGATAACAAGGCCAAAGTCCAGGTACTGCTTCAGCGAAGCAACGGAGATATTGTCCGCGATACTCAGCACGCCTAAGATACCCGTCGCCCGGCGATCCTCCGTCAGCATAGCAATGCCCTGATCGATGGCATCCTTGGGCCGGTTGATGGGAAGCACCTCACCTTTATACCTGATGGTGCCGCTGGTATGGGAACGGATGCCGAACAGGCCCTCCATCAGCTCGGTACGCTGGGCGCCCACCAGTCCGGCCACGCCCAGAATCTCACCCTTGCGGACGCCGAAGCTGACGTGGCGGAAGCTCTTGGGATTGATGGAGGTGAAGTCCTCAACCTCAAACACCATTTCCTCGGGAACATTGTGTCGCTCGGGATACAGATTGGTCAGCTCCCGGCCCACCATCTTGGAGATGATGAAGTCGGTGGTCAGATCCTTGGCGTCCCAGGTGCCGATGTACTGGCCGTCGCGCATGATGGTGACTTCGTCGGAAATCCGAAGAATCTCGTCCATCTTGTGGGAAATATAGACAATGGAAACGCCGTCGGCCTTCAGATCCTCGATAATGCGGAACAGGGCCTCCACCTCGTTGGCGGTCAGAGAGGAAGTAGGCTCGTCCAGAATCAGAACCTTACAGTTGGCGGAAACAGCCTTGGCGATTTCCACAGACTGCATCTGAGAAACGCTCAGCTCGCCCACCTTCTGGTGAGAATCGAAGCTCATACGAACCTTTTTCAGCAGTTCATCGGTATCCTTGTACATTTTGTCATGATCCACCACCGGGATAAAGCCCAGCAGCTTCTTCATGGGATAGCGCCCAAGGAAAATGTTTTCACCAACGGTACGGGCAGGGATGGGCTGCAGCTCCTGGTGCACCATGGCGATGCCCATCTTCAGAGCTTCCAGCGGATCCTTGATGCTGACCTTCTGCCCCTCGTAAATGATTTCGCCCTCATCCATCTTATAGATACCGAACATGCATTTCATCAGGGTGGATTTACCGGCGCCGTTTTCGCCCATCAGCGCGTGAACCTTGCCGGGGCGCAGGCACAGCTGCGCGTGATCCAGCGCTTTGACGCCGGGGAAGGACTTGCAAACGCCCCGCATTTCCAAGCGGTACTCTTGCATAGAGTAAACCTCCTATCTGCTTTTTTGAATAAGACTCTCTCAGTCTCAGCGGAAAACAGAGGCTTCTGTCCTCCGCTCAAACAAAAAGATTTTCAGGTGGGTGAGCTGTTGCCAGCCCACCCACCATGGGATTAAAACGAATGCTTAGCCGAAGTAAGCGGCATCGACCTTGACGTAGTCGACCCAGTAGTAGTTCTCAATGGCTTCACCGTTCAGCAGCTTGACAGCCACGTCAACGGCAGCGTGAGACTGACCGATGTGGTCGTTCAGAACGGTACCGGTCATGGTGCCCTTCTGGACCATCTCCTGGCACTCGTCCAGAGCGTCAACGCCCAGCAGATAGATGTCCTGTCCGACGGTGCGGCCGGCAGCCTGAATAGCGGCGGCAGCGCCCAGAGCCATGCCATCGTTGTTGCAGAACACGACTTCAACATCTTCGCCGTACTGAGCCAGAGCAGCGGCGCAGATTTCCTGACCCTTGGTCTGATCCCAGTTACCAACGTTCTTGACCAGCTCCTTGACCTGGACGCCAGCGTCGGTCAGGGCCTTGATGGAGAACTCGGTACGGTACTGCGCATCGGGGTTCTCGGGGTCGCCAACGATCATGACGTAGGAAACAACGCCGTCACCGTTGATATCGCCCTTATTGTCCAGAGCCAGAACGATCTCGCCCTGATAAGTACCGGACTGACGGGCGTCAGCACCGACGTAGCA
>JBJDYG010000036.1:0-3004 GCA_051867075.1 Faecousia sp.
GCCATCTTGTCCATGCCGGACAGGCCGGGGAACTCGAAGGAATCCACCTTGTTCAGGTAGCGGCCGTACTTGGCATAGATGGCCTCCAGCCGCTCCTTGATGGAGGAGCCGATGGAGCGGTAGTATGCCGCCATTTCGCAGATCAGCATGGAGCCGATGATGGCATCCTTGTCCCGGACATAGGGCCCTGCCAGGTAGCCATAGGACTCTTCAAAGCCCAGAATGAACCGATCCACTTCTCCGGCGGCTTCCAGTCTGGCGATCTGGTCGCCAATCCACTTAAAGCCGGTGAGAACGTTGCGCATTTCCACACCGTAGTTTGCTGCGACGGCATCTGCCAGGGGGGTAGAAACCAGAGACTTAACCGCCACGGGATTTTTGGGCATGGTGCCTTTTTCAATGCGGCCTTCGCAGATGTAGTCCAGCAGCAGCACGCCCACTTCATTGCCGGATACCAGCTCATAAGAGCCATCGGGGCAGCGGATGGCGATACCCACCCGGTCAGCGTCAGGATCGGTTGCCAGCATCAGGTCGGCGCCGGACTTTTCCGCCAGCTCCAGACCCAGCCGCAGTGCTTCGAAGATTTCGGGGTTGGGGTAGGGGCAGGTGGGGAAGTTGCCGTCGGGATACTGCTGCTCGGGGACAATGGTGATGTCGTCAATGCCGATGTCATGGAGCACCCGGGTAACAGGCACCAGACCGGAGCCGTTCAGGGGAGAGTACACCAGCTTCAGTCCCGCAGTCTTGCACAGGCCGGGACGGACGGAGCAGGCCTTAATGGCGTCGTACAGCGCTTCCTTGCAGTCGTCACCCACATACTGGATCAGACCCTGCTCTACGCCGTCTTCAAAGGAGATCATTTTCGCGCCGGTGAGGATATCGGTTTTCTGGATTTCCGCATACACCACAGCGGCGGCATCGTCGGTCATCTGGCAGCCGTCAGGGCCGTAAGCCTTGTAGCCGTTGTATTTGGCGGGATTGTGGGAAGCGGTGACCATAATACCGGCGTTGGCCTTGTAGTAACGGGTGGCAAAGGACAGGGCGGGGACGGGCATCAGTGCGTCGTAAATTCGCACCTTGATGCCGTTGGCAGCCAGCACGCAGGCGGCGTTTCTGGCGAACACATCGGAGTTGATGCGGCTGTCATAGGAGATGGCAACCAGTTGATTGCCCCCCTGGGTTTTGACCCAGTTTGCCAGACCCTGGGTGGCCTGACGGACAACGTAGATGTTCATCCGGTTGCTGCCCGCACCCAGAACGCCCCGCAGACCGGCGGTGCCGAACTTCAGCGCCACGGCGAATCGATCCTTGATCTCTTCCTCCTGGCCTTCGATTTTTTTCAGTTCCTCGGTGAGGGCGGGATCCTCCAGACTGGCGTCCAGCCAGCGCTTGTAATCGTCCATGTACATTGTAATCACCTTTTCTCTTATTGACACCTCTGAGAATGCTCTTTTTGCGGCCTGGACGCAGACGTTCCTATCCTGCATTTGAAGCAAAAATCCTGCCCGGCCGACGCAAAAGGGTTTCCAGAGGCTGCCTTGGATTTCGTTGTTTTTCACAAAACGGTCATCTATAATATAATTCATTTGAATGGAATTGTCAATGCCGGAACTAAGGCAAATTGGCGATCCGTTCCAAAAGGAGGGGAATATGCTGTATTCTTGCGGCATGGCAACGTATATGCTGCGCTTGGTCCGTGCCAAGCAGCGGCTGGCCGTTGGCGAAAAACCATGGTAAAACTCAAACATTTTTGATGACTTTCATTTTTGGTGGCGCTGTACTCAGCATGGGGATTTATTAAGAAGGCACCGCCTTACGGCGTTGCCGATTCTGTGATTTTGGGAAAGAAAAATCACGCAATCCCGTCTCATGTGATTCTCTAACAAAAAACTTCAATTCTTACGAATGAAAGTTTTTTTGAGAATCAGTATCAGCATCAATACCCCGAACAAAGTGCCCGGTGTCCCGGGACAGGGAGAGAAGTCGCCGGAACAGGGGAATGGCATCCGACGCCTTCTTAAAATCCGGCAGCAGATAGGTCATTTTGATCTGCCTGTTTGTCAGCAGCTCCAGCATACGTCTTGATCTGCTTCGGATAGAATGCGAATTTCCATACCAATACCTCCTCTCGATATGCAGCATTCTATCAGATTTTTGGTTGCAGGTAAACCCGGAAGTGTGCTATACTGAAAAAAGGAGATGAGACTATGCCTTCAATTCTGGAAACTGAGCGGCTTTATCTGCGAAATCTTCGCCCGGAGGATGCCAAAACCATTTTTGATTACCGCAATGACCGTCGATGCTATGAGTTTCAGCGCTGGGAGGATACCTCTTTGGAGGCCGTTCGGGCGTTTATCACCCAATTCCGGCAGGATACGTTTCTGTCCGGAAAGCCGGAGCAGCACTATGCCATCTGCACCCGGGCGGGCAGTCTGGTGGGGGATATGGCGTATTTCGACACGGAAAGGGACAACTGTATTACCCTCGGCATTACCGTTTCTCCTGTGTATCAGCGAAGGGGCTATGCCTTTGAGATACTGCAGGCAGTGATTGCCGCCATTCAGGCGCGGCACCCCCGGATGGATATTGTTGCCCTGATCGACAAAGAAAACAAGTCCAGCATTTCTTTGTTCGAAAAGCTGGGATTTTACCGGGAGTGTTATGCCGAAGGCATTGCCTCCTTTGTGTATGTCATTGACGGAAAAAAATAAGACAGGCACGACTATCATAAAAAATGCTTATCGGGTTCAGTCAGGCAAACGATAGATTGCAGTTGTGACTATCGGCTTTTGTAAGCGGACGCTCTTGGCTCCCTCCCAGGGGGAGCTGGCACGGCGAAAGCCGTGACTTGAGAGGGGAAACCGGGTGCGCTACCCCTCTGCGCCCCAGATTACGAACTGGGCCACCTCTCCCCAGGGAGAGGCAAGGGAGCTCCGCACCACCTCAACAAATTCCAATTTATCTGTCTGCTGCTTCCGGTACCCGGTTAGGGTACCGGAAGTCT
>JBJDYG010000037.1:0-3000 GCA_051867075.1 Faecousia sp.
AAATAATGGCCATCCACATGACGTAGGCCTGAATAATGGGATAATCCCGCATACTAATGGCATCCACGGCCATTTTTCCCACGCCGTCCCACATGAAGATGGATTCCACGATGGCGGTGCCGCCCAGCAGACTGCCGATGGACAGCGTCAGCAGGGTGATAATCGTCACCAGGGAGGCTTTCAGGACGCTTTTGTACATGGTCACGGAGAATTTCACACCCCGGGCCTTCGCACCTACCACATAGTCCTTGCTGAGCTCGTCCAGCACCGTGGCACGAATCTGCCGCAGGTATTTGGCGGACATGGCGATAGCCAGGGTCAGACTGGGCATGGCTACGCTTTGCAGACTGACACCCTTGGCAATCACCGGGAACCAGTTCAGCCGGATTGCAAAGAGGTACATCAGCAGCAGCGCCACAAAGAAGTTCGGCATACTGTTGCCCAGGAAGCTTGCTACCCGAATCAGATAATCCGTGAAGCGGTTCTGCTTTACCGCCGCCAGAATTCCCAACGGAATGGAAATCACAATGGTGAGCAATATGGAAGTTGCCGTCAGAAGAAGGGTTGCGGGAAGTTTGGAGATAAATGTTGAGAACACGTTCTTGCCTGAAATATAGCTGGTACCCATATTCCCCCGGAGCAGATTCCCAAGCCAGACGAAATACTGGGTTAAGAAGGGCTTGTCCAGTCCCAGCTCCGCCTTGGCGGCATCCACTACCTCCTGAGAGACAGAGGAACCCGTGTTTTCCATTTTCTGTTCCACGGCGTCGCTGCCTGCAATCCGCATCATGGCGAAGGACAGGAAGGTGATAGCCAGCAGAATGGGGATCAGCTGCAGCAGGCGTTTGACAACATAGTTTCGCATCCGCGATTACCTCCTCACGGGTTTTACTCTAAAGTTTAGGGGAGCCACCGGCAGCTCCGATAATAAAGGAACAGGCACACCGCCGTACACACCCATGTGATGGGGTAAACCGCCGCCACGCCCACCACACTGGGCTGGAAGTGCAGAATTCCTTTCAGAACGCAGGTGCGCACCAGACACATATTGACCACAATGATTCCCATGGCAGGCAGCGCTTTCCCGGCTCCCCGGATTGCCGAGGCATAGACCTCCAGAAAGACGTACACAAAATAAAACGGATAGGCTACACAGGCGATCTGAACCCCCAGCTCCACCACAGAAGCGTCCCTGGCAAATAGACCAAAGGCGAACCGGGAGAAAACAAGAGTCAGTGTCGAGGTTCCGGCAGTCACCGCAACGCCCAGAAGCAGGGACGTGTTGACGCCCCTTTTCACCCGTTCCACCTGAGCTGCGCCGATGTTCTGGCTGGTAAAGGTGGAGCAGGCCTGTCCAAAAGCCATAATCGGAAGATAGATAAAATTCTCTACCTTGAAATACGCGGTGAAGGCCGCAATGCTGTCCACGCCCAGCGCATTGATATGGGTCTGCACAATGAGATTGGACAAGGTGATGACCACCGACTGGATTGCCGACGGAATGCCAACGGTGAGAAACTCCTTACAAATGGCTTTGTCCAGCTTCATCTTCCCCAGACGGAGCCGGTATTCGGTTTTCATGTGGCACAGGTGCCGCACGGTGAGCAGCGCCGCCAGCCCCTGGGAACAGGCGGTGGCCAGAGCAGCGCCCTGTACGCCCCAATTCAGAAAGTAGATAAATACGGTATTTCCCAGCAGGTTGGCAATGCCGCCAAAAAGCTGGTAAAGCATGGGAGACCGGGTGTTCCCCAGTGCCCGCAGAATCCCGGAGCCGATGTTGTAGCTGACAATGGAGATCAGGCTCAGCAGGTACAGCCGCAGGTAGCCAACAGCGCTGGGCAGTATCTCCTCCGGCGTCCGCATCCATCGCAGGCACATGGGAGCCATCAGTAGCCCCAGCACCGTAAACACCAGTGCCAGCAGGCAGGTCATTCCCGCTGCGGTAAAGATAATGTCCTTCAGCTTTTCGGTATCTCCGCTGCCCACCGCTTTGGCAGCGGCAACACCCACACCGACGCTCAGCCCCGTAAAGACACCCAGAATGCAGGTCACGATCAGACTGCTGGCACCCACCGCAGCGGAGGCGTCCGCTCCCAGAATCCGGCCCACGAACATCAGATCCACCGTGTTATACAGCAGCTGGATCAGACTGCCGGCAAACAGCGGAAGGGCAAATGCAAAAAGCTGCTTTCCTATGGAACCTTGGGTCAGATCCCGAATCTCCCTGCGATTCACAGAATTGTCAGACATTGGGTTGTACGCGCTTCCTCGCTTCCACCAAGAACATGGGGGTAGAGGCATTGTTGATCCGCTCCTCCCGGGTCCAGACCTGTTTCCACACCTCTGTATCGGCGGCAGCCTGCATCCCCAGTCCCCGTAAAACATCCAGATCCCACGAGGGTCTGCGCTTGGCCGACAGGGGCGCTTGTAAAGCAATGGCTTCCATTGCGGCAACATCCGTTCCGGCAGTTTCGTCTCCCACATCGGAGCGGGCGATGTTCTCCCGATCCAGCAGGTGGCCCTTTCTGGCATCTTCGTCATGGAGATAGCTATACCAGTTGGCATCATAATTCAGAAGCAGACCACCGGGCTTTAAGACCCGTGTCCATTGGGCATATGCCTTCTCCGGGTGGTGCAGGTTCCAGGTCAGGTTTCGGGTCACCAGCACATCAAAGCTACTGTCCGGAAATGTGAGTTCTTCGGCGTTCATTTGGTAAAACGAAATTCTGTCCGCCAAAACCCCCGCGTTGTGCTTTGCCGCTTCCAGCATGGTTGCTGTGTAGTCCACTGCGGTAACCTGATAGCCTAGCTCCGTCAGAATGATAGCGAAAAAGCCCGGGCCGGTGCCTACATCCAGAATTCTGATCTGGCTCGGCTCCCTGTCCGGAAACCGGGCAGCAATCCGCTGGGAAATGACATTGCGCCAGACAATCCGCTGCCGGGATGCCAGCTCCTCCTGATTGACCCCGGAATAGCCGGGGGTGCGGCCTGTCCAGTAGT
>JBJDYG010000038.1:0-2968 GCA_051867075.1 Faecousia sp.
ACGATTACAGCATGAATTATATCATACACACCATACAAATGTCCAGTATCTTCCATGCATTTTTTCAGCAATTTTCCTTATCCTCTGGGGCTGACTGTTTACGCGAAGTGATAAGGCCTCCCGCGCGGCGCAAAATACCCAGCCGGGCGAAAACCTATGGAAGCTCTGATTAAATCGGCAAGAGCTGATGGCGAGAGATTTTGCCACAGACGAAAGTGTTAAAAACGAAGGAATACTGGATGTATTTCTCGTTTTTAACACTGCACGGATGTGGCAAAAGATCCGCCACTCAGCCGCAGACGATTTATTCAGAGGTTCCCTATGAAAAACCGCCTGCTGCGGCGAGATTGTGGAGGCTTTTTCCGTCTGCGGGGGCAGCCTTATACTGATATCCAAATAAAGAAAGCCGCCCCACTGTGGGCGGCTTCCTTACGATCATTAGAATCCAAGGCTTTTCAAAGCCCGGTATTGGGACTCATATGCACGTATCCGTCTATACGCGTTTCCATAATCGCGGCATACCAAGGTGGAATGGGTATCCGAAGGCGGGTTGCCCTGCCAAGCACTAACGGGCATCCTTCCTCAAAGCATTGGTTACTCCTTCAGCTCCGGCAGCCCGGCCACGCTGGTCAGCAGGGACAGCACGCCAGCCAGTGCGGACGCGCTGAGCACCATAACCCAGTTCACGTCACCGATGACAACAGCGGTGCCGATGGTTGCCACGGCGGTCTGGGCAACGGTCTTGACAGCCCGGACGCCAGCGGCCTTGATCCACTTTGCAAAGTTTTCCTTGCTCATAATTATGTACCCTCCTAAAAATTTATTTATGCTTATTGACTTCTTCCAGATCCTCGATCCGGTGGTTGATGACTTTAATCTGCTCCTCCACCACAGGCATCCTCCGGGCGAAGTTGTTGTGTTCCCGAACCTCCCGGGTCAGCTCGTCCACCTTGGTCTCCATGACTGCCTGCGTCTTGCCGTTGGCAATCAGAACGCCGATCAGCGTCACGGCGCCGGTGATGATGGCGGTGATGATGCTCTCCATACCTGTCACCCCCTACCCCACGTCCATATGGACGGCATTGCCATCGATGGCATAGGCGTAATGCACACCCAGCGTCTGGACATAGGGCAGGACGGTGCTGGCCGAGAATCCCCGGACGCAGAAATCCATGGCCTTGCCCCGAACGTGGTAGCTGTTGGGTACGGAGCCTGGAAGCTCGTCGTTGTGTGCCTGACAGCGGACGCCGCTGGTCACCGTCACAGGAACCCCGAAGTGCTCCCGCACCCGTTCAGCAAGTCCAACCAGCTTTTCCGACGGCTCCACCGGGAACCCGCCGCACCGGGGGCAGGGGCACCGGAATTCCGCCCGGGTGAAATAGCGGATATCCTTCCACCAGTCCGCAGTTGGTGACATTTTTTCAGCAACTGGCTCCTCCCCGGTGGCAACCACCTCCAGAATCCGCTTTTCGGTTTCGGCTCCGAAAACGCCGTCCGGCTCCAGGCCGTAGTCAGCCTGAAAATCCAAAGTCGCCTGCCGGGACTTCCCCCCCCCAGATACCATCCACCCCGCCGGTGTCGTAGCCCAGATAGGCCAGCAGACATTGCTTTTGTTTGACGGTCATTCTGCACCCCCGTTTTCCATCAGCTTCTCCATCCGCTCATCCGCCCGCTTGCCGGACACGATCAGCGCAGTCAAAAATACGCCCACCATCAGTCCAAGCACGGCGGCAATCACGATTCCCATACACGCCCCTCCTTATTCCAGCGACACACCGTACTTTTCCAGCACGGCGATCACGTCATCTGTCAGCACCTTTTTCAGCTGACCGGGCGGGAGCTTTGCCATGGCGGACACAATCACGTCCAGATCCGTCGCTTTTCCCTCCGCCGCGTCAATGACAGCCCGGCGCTTTTTCGCTCCGTTTGTCCACTTATTCATCCGGCGTCACCTCCATGATTTCCAGAGCTGCGGTCATGTCCTGCCCCTCTTCCTTCATCCGGGCGATCTTATCCAGAATCCGCCGCTTGCGCTCCTCAATGGTCATGTGCTCACCCCCAAAGCTGCCTCGATTTCCGACAGAGCCTGCTCATACTGTTTCAGAAGCTCCCGCTCATATGCCCTCTGCGCCCTGTCCAGCGCATCCCATGGTTTCCAGGGGGAAATCATCTCGCCGTCAAAAACCGTGCCGTCCTCCCGCGTCCAGCGCTCACCGGGCGGAATATACCGATAACCCTCGATGTAAGCGTCGCACTTTCCGTCAAAGACGTCCGTTTCCACGGCAGTCATGGTGCCGTCATCGACAATGCGGCACTTAAAATCAGAATCAAGGTAGATTGTTTTCATCATCGTCACCTGCCTTATTATTCCAGTACAATTTTGGTAACTTTGACGGTTATGGCGTTGTAAGAACTGGGATCGTTGGAATTGTCACTGATGGAAACAAGATAAATATAAATATCGTGGCTGCCGCTGACAGACGATATATCCAAAGACACCGTTTTTGAAGATGTCTTTGCAGTTAGTTCTACATAACAATCCAGATCCTCGAATCCGGTTCCGAAATAAACCTTAGAATATTGACCTGTGATATCCGCAGTGTACGTCACTTTTAGGGTTTTGAAGTTGGTAAGATCAACCCTGTTTGCTGTATGGACATAGCCTGCCCTGTGTGTCGTGCTGCTGGAGAAGTAGGCAGTCATGCTTCTCCCCATGGTAAGGGATGGCTTTGTTGCTGTACATAATTCGTAGCCAGCACTGTCAGCAACCTGTGCCCACCCTCCGGTCACATCGGTGCAGGCGTCACCGGCATTGTACAGGTACAGTATGTAACTCAGCGCAATGCTATCACTCTGCCCAGCTTCCGTAATGGAAACATTCGCGCTGGCGGTTTGCGTTCCATCCGTCACGGTCACCGTCCATGTACCGGCATTCGGCACCACGCATACCCAGCTTCCGCCGGTGTCC
>JBJDYG010000039.1:0-56986 GCA_051867075.1 Faecousia sp.
GCACGGTGGTGTGAGAGGTCGGCTACTCAATTAATGGGTAGCCTCCTACTCTATTACAGCAGATTTGCTTCCCATTCCTTCTCCCGGAAGCCGACCAGCACGGTTCCGTCGTCTTTCACTATGACAGGTCGCTTGACCAGCATTCCGTCAGTCGCCAGCAGCTGCAGCTGCTCTTCCGTAGTCATGGCAGGCAGCTGATCCTTCAGACCCAGCGCCTTGTACTGTAAACCGCTGGTATTGAAGAACTTTTTTACGGGCAGACCACTGGTCTCCAGCCAGTGCCGCAGCTCCTCGAAAGAGGGATTTTCTGTTTTGATGTTCCGGGCGGTGCAGGAGATCGCGTGGTCATCCAGCCACTTTTTGGCCTTTTTGCAGGTAGAGCAAGGGGGATATTCCAGAAACAGCATGGCTTTCCTCCTGTTACTTCACAAAATTGTTGACAGTATCCGCAATCCGTGCCACATCCTCATCCGTCAGATACATGTGCAGTGGCATGGTGATGATGTGTTGGGAAATTTCATGGGCGCGGGGGCAGGTGCCCTGGGCGTAGGTGTACATGGAGAACTCTGTGTTGTCCCGGTAGTGAACACCGCCGTAAATATCATGCTTTGCCAGCTCACTCAGCAGCGCCTCACGGTCGGGGACGGCAATCTCGTAGATGTGGTAGGAGCATTCCTCTGCGTGGGGCGCACCGATGATATGAATTTTGGGATTGCCGGAAAAAGCCTTGTCGTACATGGCGGCAATTTCCCGGCGGCGGGCGTTTTCCTCATCCAGATAGGGAAGCTGTGCCAGCGCGATGGCAGCCATAATGGCGTTGCCGTTGTACTTATAGCCCAAATAATCCACGCCGTAGTTCCACTTATAGGTGCCCTCGCTGGTGGTGCGGGCATAGGTGTCTTTGTTGATGCCCATCCAGGACACCATCCGACACTCCTTATCCAGTGCCCCATCGGCAAAGCAGATCATACCGCTGTCGCCGGTGGGCAGGTTTTTTACCGCCTGAAAGGAATAGACGGCTACATCCACACCCTCCCAGGTGCCGGGCATCACGCCGTTTACCCGGGTGCCGGACATATGGGCGGCGTCCAGGATCAGACGGAGATCGTACTTTTGGCACAGGGCGATGATTTTGTCCAGCTGACCGACCCGTCCGCCGTAGCCCACGAACATAATTGCCCGGGTTTTGGGGCCGATTTTCTTCTCCGCGTCCACAGGGTCCAGGCACAGATACTCGTCCACGTCAGCAAAACAGGGCTTCAGACGCTCATACATGATGGCATGGTTGGAGGAAATGAAGGTGATGGGGGTGGAGATGATCTCATCGCCATCCTGCCACCCATAGCGGCGCTTGAGAATGTTCACAGCCAGATGAAGTCCTGCGGTATTGGAATTTAAGTAGCAGGCGTTGGTGTGACCGGTATATTCTTTCCACTTTTTCTCAAACTCCGCAGTCTTGAACCCAGAGCCGGTCCAGCCCTTTTCCAGGCACTCCCGAATCTGATCCAGACATTCGTCAATATGGAATTTGGGCTTTAACACTTGAATGGTAGACATTTGTCATTTTCCTCTCTTATCTCAGCTTGCCAAGAATGCGCTTGACAAATTGCTTCCAGTAATGCAGTTCAAAATAATGGTGCCAGCGGAAGGGCTTGCTGCCGTTCAGGTAATCCCCGAAAAACGCCATACCCGCCTGAAAGCCTTCATACAGCGACGGGGTAAAGGGTGCATACCAGTCCTGCATGAACCACCGGTAACGGTTCAAGTCCTGATAAGCCTTCATGTATTTGACAAAGCACTTGCGGTAATGCTTTTCCGTCAGGAACTTGCCGTCAGGGGGCTGATAGCCTTGGTCGGCGGCGAAGCGCTGCAGGCAGTCCGTATAGCCCATGATGATGGGGCCTACAAAATCCACGGGGTAGATGGGAATGTGGGCGTCAATATAGGTAACATCCAGGTCCAGCATCCGGTTAACGTCCGTCTGGTTGTCGTCACTGATGGTCAGCCGTTCCACAATCTCCAGTTTCTGCCCCGGATGCGCAAAGAGCATATTGTGGGGCAGGGAGCCGGAGAGGGAAGCTACCACGTCGGCGTGGCGGATGTATTCAACCATCCGGCTCAGAGGCACCTTTTCCGGGTAGAGGATGGTATAGCCGTTGCGCTGGAAGAAGTCATCCAGGGTGTCAAAGCCGGATTCAAAGGGCATACCCTTCTTAAACTGGCTGCGGCTGTAGTAAATTTTAGCGGGGTGCTCCCAGTCCGGGTCGGGAACAACGTTGGCCGCTACTGTGTCGTAGACCTTCAGCAGCTTGGGGGTAAAGCGTGTGCGGCAGTACAGGCCCAACTCCGGGACAATAACCTCCCGGTAAGCGGTAGGGGTGTTAATGATTTCCAGGTGATCCCAGATCCCCAGCAGTTCCAGAAATTCCCGGTAGTTTGCCCTGATCTCCCGCTCCTCGTTCTCGTCCAGGAAAAAAACGTATTTATCAACGGTTTGGTCGTTTTCCAAAAAATACCACAGCCGGGTCACACCCTCAATAAGAAAATGCCCCCAGTGATCTACGAGGTAACCGCAGTAAACTACGGTCTCATCCCGGTACTCCGGCTTTTCCACAGGATAGGCAAACTGAACCCGATCTTCTATGGCGGAAAGGGCAACGTAGTTTCCGCTTTCATCCACCACGCCGCCTCTGCCGAACAGCAGATTGTCCCCGGGCTGGCGGCGCAGAGGGAGAATAGTGGCGTTTTTTCCACGCCAGACGGCGGGACTTTCCGTAACCGCAAGAGGTTCATCGTACCATTTTTTCAGAGCCTCTGCCTTCTTGGGACGCAGGTACCGGTAGTCAATGCTGCCCATATGCCTCAACTCCTTTGTTCTTTCAGTGTGGGCAGAACCTGATCTTTGGCGCTTAGCCGCAGGGGCGTACCATCGGCCAGTGTGTAGCCCTCGGGGGAAGCGGAGCCGGGATAGCTGCCCACCACCTCCGGCCACTCCACGCCGATGTCTGGATCGTTCCAGGCAATGCCCAACTCGTCATCAGGGTGGTAAAAATCCGTGACCTTATAACAGAACTGGGCGGTGTCGGACAGCACAAGAAAGCCGTGGGCAAAGCCCTCGGGAATGTAAAACTGCTTCTTATTCTCTGCCGTCAACTCCACACCGTACCACTTGCCGTAGGTTTCGGAGCCTGGGCGCAGATCAACAGCCACATCAAAAACCCGGCCCTGAATCACCCGCACCAGCTTTCCCTGAGGATGGTTTTTCTGGGTATGCAGTCCCCGCAGGACACCCTTTGCGGACATACTCTGGTTATCCTGCACAAACACCATGTTCAGTCCCGCTTCCGCCATATCCTGCTGGTTGTAGGTCTCCATAAAATAGCCCCGATCATCGCCGTGGACGGCGGGCTGGATGATGTATAATCCTTCAATCGGACATTTGGATACAGTGATCTGACCCATTCGGATTCTCCTTAACGGTTGCCGTACATTTTTTCGTAGTAATTCTGATATTCCCCGGAGATGATGGTTTCCCACCACTCCCGATTATCCAAATACCACTGGATGGTTTTCTGAATACCGTCGGCGAACTTCGTCTCCGGCAGCCAGCCAAGCTCATTGTGGATCTTGGTGGGATCGATGGCATAGCGCATATCGTGACCCTTCCGGTCAGTGACGTAAGTAATCAGGCTCTCAGGTTTGCCCAAAGCCTTGCAGATGATCTTCACAATGTCAATGTTGCGCATTTCGTTGTGACCGCCGATGTTGTACACCTCGCCAACACGGCCTTTGTGGATAATCAGGTCGATGGCCTTACAGTGGTCTGCAACATACAGCCAGTCCCGGACGTTTTCACCCTTGCCGTAGACGGGCAGAGGCTTGTCGTTCAGGGCATTGGCGATCATCAGGGGGATCAGCTTCTCCGGAAAGTGGTAAGGACCGTAGTTGTTGGAGCAGCGGGAGATGGTCACCGGCAGGCCGTAGGTGCGGTGGTAGGCCAGCACCAGCAGGTCAGCCGACGCTTTGGATGCGGAATAGGGAGAGCTGGTGTGGATGGGCGTCTGCTCGGTGAAGAACAGATCGGGCCGGTCGAGGGGCAGATCGCCGTATACTTCGTCGGTGGAGACCTGATGATAGCGCTGTATGCCGTACTTCCGGCAGGCATCCATCAGAACCTGAGTGCCCAGGATATTGGTCTGCAAGAATACTTCGGGATTGTCAATGGAGCGGTCAACGTGGCTCTCCGCCGCGAAATTTACCACTATGTCAGGGCGTTCTTCCTCGAACAGCCTGTAGACCCCTGCCCGGTCGCAAATGTCCAGCTTCACAAAGCGGAAACGGGGATTGCCCATCACGGGAGCCAAAGTGGACAGGTTGCCGGCATAGGTCAGCTTGTCAAGGCACACGATCCGGTAATCCGGGTATTTGCCAAGCATGTGGAAAATAAAGTTGGAGCCGATAAAGCCGGCGCCGCCGGTTACGATGATGGTCACTGGGATCCCCCGCTTTCTCTGTTTTTCATAAAGCTCTTGAATCGATCTTCCGCTACCTGCCGCAGATGGTGCCCGTAGGGGGACTTGCCATAAGCCTCGGCGGCTTCCAGCAGCTGCTCGCTGGTGATCCATCCGAAGCGATAGGCGATTTCCTCCGGTGCGGAGATTTTGACACCCTGCCGCTTTTCCACCATGTGGACAAATTCTGCCGCTTCCAACAGGCTTTCCATGGTTCCGGTGTCCAGCCAGGCAAAGCCGCGGCCCATCAGCTGAACGTCTAGCAGCTCTTTTTTCAGATACATCTCGTTAAGCGTGGTGATCTCCAGCTCACCCCGGGCGGAGGGCTTCACCTGCTCAGCCATTTCTGCAACACCGCTGGGATAGAAATACAGGCCGGTGATGGCGTAATTGCTCTTGGGATTGGCGGGCTTCTCCTCCACGGAGATGACCCGATCATTTTCATCAAATTCCACTACGCCGAAACGCTGGGGATCGGGGACGTAGTAGCCGAATACTGTGGCTCGCCCATTTTCGGCGGTGATCCGTGCCTGAGCGAGAATATCGGAAAAGCCGTTGCCGTAGAAGATGTTGTCGCCCAGCACCATGGCGCAGGCATCGTCCCCAATGAATTCCTTACCGATGAGGAAAGCCTGGGCCAGACCGTCGGGGGAAGGCTGGACGGCGTAACTCAGGTGGATGCCGAAGTGACTGCCGTCTCCCAGCAGATCTACGAACCTGGGGGTATCTGTGGGGGTGGATATGATCAGAATGTCCCGGATTCCTGCCAGCATCAGGGTGGACAGGGGATAATAGACCATGGGTTTGTCATAAACGGGAAGCAGCTGCTTGGAGGTGACCTTTGTCAGAGGATAGAGCCGTGTGCCGGATCCGCCGGCCAAAATGATTCCTTTCATATGCCGATTCCTTTCCCGGGGAATTGTCCCCTATATCAGACCCATTTTAGCATGTTTTGTCGGGAATGTAAACCGCTATTTCTGAAATG
This sequence comes from Faecousia sp., assembly GCA_051867075.1. Lineage (GTDB taxonomy): Bacteria > Bacillota > Clostridia > Oscillospirales > Oscillospiraceae > Faecousia. The sequence continues at coordinate 5,497 of JBJDYG010000039.1, forward strand.
GAAGGGAGACGTGCAATCTGTTTTTGGACTTTGTCAGAGGAGAGTAATGCGATACAATGAGGAGAACGTTCACGTTCTGTAAGTCAAAACCCCCGGCTAAGCCGGGGGCTTGATTAAGCCCTAGAAGGGCATTTTACTGGCAGACATCTAAAGATGTATTGAATATCTGTCGTCTGCATTAAATGCCCTGCCGCCCCTAAAGGGGCAGTATATCCTTCTATTTTGGGCTGGATGGCATCGTAACTGCGTTCATTTGTCAATTGGAAGCCCTCTCTATTGTAGATATGTGGTCGGCAAACCATTTCTGCTCTACTGAGGGATTCTTTTTGTTTCTTTATTCTCCGCTAAAGCTATTTTTGCCCCCGGCATAGCCGGGGGTTAACTTTGGTCAACCAAAATGAACGCAGGTACTTATTCGTGCCTGCGTTCTTCTTTGCTAGGGACACTCTGATTCAATCGGCAAGAGCTGATGGCGAGATATTTGGCCACTGACAAAAGTGTTAAAAACAAAGGAATACTGGATGTATTTCTCGTTTTATCATTACTCGGATGTGGCAAAAGATCTGCCACTCAGCCGCAAGCGATTTATTCAGAGGTTCCCCAGGTTATCTGTTAACGGAACCAGCCATCCGGCGGTAGGTGTGGCGGATACCGCGAATGGCAATGGAATACGCCTGAATGTTTTCCGGCAGCGACATGCCGCCGTAGCCGGCGTCGCCCAAATGGTGGATGTCGGTACCGGTCATCTTACACATCAGTGCGATCCGGCGGATGGTATCCGTATCCGCGCCCTCCTGAGAGGTGCCGATGGCAGTGATGGTCAGGCAGCCCAGACTGTGGGCGAAGCTGACCAGCTCACGGACGTATTCCATGGTGATGCCGGGAACCGTGCCGGGGGCAGGGAGAAGAATGATGTCCGCCCCTGCTTCGGCGAAGGACTGAATATCCTCTTTGGTGATGATCTTTTCCGCACCCTCTGTCAGAATACCGGAGGCGTGCATCTTGCCGGCGGCGAGGATCAGCCGGTCTCCCAGCTCCTTTTTGTACAGGGCGAGGGTTTGCACGATGGCGGCATTGGATACGCCGATGCCGGGGTTACCGGTAAGCAGGATCAGGTTGACACCCATGTCTGCGGCGAGCTTTGCGTTTTCCAGCGTGGCCTTCCGCCCGGCAGTCATGGCCCACATATTCTCTTCCGGGTCTTCCGAGGACAAAACCTGTTCCACAGGCTCCAAATTAATGCCGATGGGACGGCCGGTCAGTTCCCTGAGCTTACGGATGACATCTTTGGGTTCGCACTTTGGCAGACCCCGGATATAGGGCTGCCTGACATCAAAAATATTCAGCAGCAGGATATCCGCGCCCATAGCTGCTGCGAACTCCGCGTTGGTGATGTCACCCAGCATGGGCATAATGGAGCCGATGGTTTCACAGGCAATGGTGCGTCCCTCGGCTCCGGCAATGGCGCCGAGAAGCTCCTCCCGGGACATGGACATGAAGTCGGAAGATTGACAGTCCAGCATTCGTTTCATAAAAATTCCTCCAGTTATTTTTCGTCACAGACCTGAAAAATGTAGAATTTCAGGTAGTAGGAGTCCTCGGCCTCCCACAAAATGGGATGATCCGGCGCTTGGGTGCGGTATTCCACCTGCCGCAGCCGCTTGTGGACGTTCCGGGCGGCTTGACCGATGGTTTGGGTGAACAGCTCGTAGTCCACAAAATGGGAGCAGGAGCAGGTTGCCAGAAAACCGCCGTCTTTGATGAGCTTCATGGCTCTCAGGTTAATCTCCCGGTAGCCGGTCACCGCTTTTTTGACGGAGGCACGGGATTTGGTAAAGGCAGGGGGATCGAGGATCACCAGATCAAATTTCTCTCCCTTAGCTTCCAGCTCTGGAAGAAGCTCGAACACATCCGCGCAGAGAAATTCCACCCGGTCGGTCAGGCCGTTGAGGGCGGCGTTTTCCCGGGCCTGGGCCACGCCCAGCTCCGAAGCATCCACACCCAGCACATGGTTGGCACCGGCAAGCCCTGCGTTCAGGGCAAAGGAGCCGGTGTGGGTGAAACAGTCCAGTACGTTTGCTCCGGGGCACAGGGGCCAGATGGCCTTCCGGTTGTATTTCTGATCCAGAAAAAATCCGGTTTTCTGTCCCTCAGCTACGTCCACCAGATATTTTACACCGTTTTCCACAATTTCCACCTTGGTGTCAAAGGGTTCGGAGACAAAGCCTTTGACCCGGGGCATTCCCTCCTGCTCCCGTACCTTCGCGTCGGAGCGCTCGTAGATGCCCCGGATGGAGATGCCGTCCCGGGCCATCAGGTCCTTCAGGGTTTCCAGAATGAAACCCTTATACCGGTCCATGCCCAGTGCCAGAGACTGCACTACCAGTACGTCGGAGAATTTGTCCACCACCAGACCCGGCAGGAAGTCCGCTTCACCGAAAATCACCCGGCAGCTGCCGGTATCCACCGTCCTTTTTCGGTATTCCCAGGCATTTGCCACCCGCATCCTGAGAAAATCCGCATCGATTTCCTGATTCCGGTTCCGGGTTAGCATCCTTACCCGGAGCTTGGAGCGGCGGTTCAGAAAGCCCTTGCCCAGACAAAAGCCGTTGTAATCGTGAACGGAAACCACGTCCCCGTCCAGCGGCTCGCCCTCAATTCTGTCTACTTCGTTGTCATAAATCCAGGGGCCGCCGGCCTTCAAGGTTCGCCCCTCGCCCTTTTTTAAGATTACCGCTCCGTTTTCCATTGGGTTTTCTCCTGTTCCATATGATCTTCCACATATATTATACGATGATTTTTCATAATTGCAACAGCCAAGAATCGGGAAAAACCTTTTTATGGAAGCGGTTGCAATTCCCGTCGAAGTGTGCTATTGTAGAAGCGAAAATGTGATCCATTTTACGGATCGGAAGGAGAACCCCTATGAACATAAAGGAAGCCAATCTGGTAGCTCCCAGCGTTCCTGCCGAGGAGATTGCCCGGGTGAAAGCGCTAGGCTGCCTCCGGGATAAGAACACCCCGGACTGCTTCAACGTCCGTGTCATCACACGCAATGGTAAAATCACTGCCGCTGAAAGCCATGCCATTGCCCAGGCCGCCGAAAAGTTTGGCAATGGCCAGCTTACCATGACCACCCGGCTGACGGTGGAGATTCAGCATGTTCCTTTTGACAGCATCGAGCCTCTCCGGGCGTTTCTGGCAGAGTATGGACTGGAAACCGGTGGCACCGGCGCCAAGGTGCGTCCCGTGGTTTCCTGCAAGGGTACCACCTGTCAGTATGGTCTGATTGACACCTATGCTCTGTCCCTGAAGATTCACGAGCGGTTTTTCAAGGGATATCAGAATGTCAAGCTGCCGCACAAGTTTAAAATTGCCGTAGGCGGCTGCCCCAATAACTGTGTCAAGCCCGACCTGAATGATATTGGCATCGTAGGCCAGCGGGTGATGAAGCGGGACTATGACGCCTGCAAGGGCTGCAAGAAGTGCAAAATTGAGGCCGCCTGTCCCATCAAAATCGCCAGGGTCGTTGACAAGAAGATTACGGCGGAGGACTGTAACAACTGCGGCCGCTGCGTGGGCAAGTGCCCCTTCCATGTCACCGACGAATTTGAGGACGGTTACAAGGTTTACATCGGCGGACGCTGGGGCAAGCGTGTCGCACAGGGCCGCGCTCTGGAAACCATCTTTACCAGTGAGGAAGAGGTGCTTGCGCTAGTGGAAAAGTGCATTCTGCTGTTCCGGGAGCAAGGTCAGCCCGGTGAGCGTTTTGCAGACACCGTGAACCGGCTGGGCTTTGAGAATGTACAGGCGCAGCTGCTTTCCGATGATATCCTGTCCCGCAAGGAAGAAATCCTGAAATGAGAAGACTTCTGATCCTTTTGCTCTGCGCCGCTCTTCTGACCGGCTGCGCTGCCCCCGCTGTACAAAGCCAGCCGGTGGAAACGGTGGTTTCCTTTACCGATGACACCGGGGCTGCCGTAGAAGTTCCCCGGAAGCCCGGGAAGGTGGCGGTGCTGCTGTCCTCGCTGGCTGATTTGTGGATCACGGCAGGCGGCACGGTGGACATCACCGTGGGCGAAACCGTGACCCGGGGCTTTGCCGGAGAGAATGCGGTGTTGGTGGATGACGGCGCGGGCAAGACCATCAATCTGGAACTGCTGATTGCCGAAAAGCCGGATTTTGTGATCTACTCTTCCGATCTTGCCGGTCAGGCGGAATGCGTCGATACCCTCCGGGACGCGGGAATCCCTGCAGCGGGTTTCGCGGTGGACAGTTTTCATGATTATCTGCGGGTCCTGAAAATCGCGACAGATATTCTGGATACCCCGGAGGCTTATGAAACCTGTGGTGAACAGGTAAAGCAGCGGGTGGATACCTTGATTTCAGCAGCCCAGGGCCAGAAAAACCATCCGGACATCCTCTTTGTCCGTGCCGGTTCCAGCGCCAAATACACCAAGGCCAAGACGGCGGAAAACCACTTCGTCTGCGCCATGCTGAAGGAACTGGGAACCTATAACATTGCTGAGAAAGCCCCTATCCTGCTGGATGGACTGAGCACGGAGGAAATTCTCCTTTCTGATCCGGATGCCATTTTGTATACTACCATGGGAGACGAAGACAGCGGCGCTGCCTATATGCAGAGCCTGCTGGATGACCCGGTATGGCAATCCATGACGGCTGTGAAAGAGGGCAAGGTGTACCAGCTTCCCAAGGACCTGTTTCAGTATAAGCCAAACGCCCGCTGGGATGAGGCTTACGAATATCTGATTTCTTTGCTTTACGGAGAGATTGTATGAAGCTGCGGCGAGTGATTTCCATATGCGTGCCGCTGCTCCTGCTCACATGTATGGCGGGGCTTTGCTTTGGCAGCGCCCCGCTTTCCCTTTCTCAGCTTTGGCAGGCTGTCATGGGTGCGGGGGAGGACAGCGTCAGATTGATTCTCGTTCAGATCCGCCTGCCCCGGGTGGCGGCAGGAGTGCTGGCAGGGGTGGGACTCGCCGCCGCCGGCGTACTGCTGCAAAGCGTTACTGCCAACGCCCTTGCCAGCCCCAACATCATCGGCATCAATTCCGGCGCCGGTCTGGCGGTGATTTTGACGCTCACCGCTTTTCCCATGGCGGGAAGGGCGCTGCCCTTTGCCGCATTTCTGGGGGCATTTGGAGCTGCGATGGTGATTTTACTGGCGGCTGACCGGCTTGGCGGTTCCCGCTCCGGGATTTTGCTGATCGGCATCGCCATTACCACATTGCTGAATGCGGCGATTTCCTTTCTTTCGCTGCTGGACGAGGGCGTTTTGGCCCAGTACAACCATTTTACCGTGGGAAGCCTGAAGGGGATCCGGCTGGATGACCTGGCAGTGCCCGCCGGGATTATTTTTGCTGCCCTGGCCGCGTCACTGGCTATGTCCAGCCGGCTGGGCGTGTTGTGCATGGGTGATGCGGCGGCGGCAGCCCTAGGCATCCGGGTGAACCGGCTGCGGATTGCGGCGCTGGCCTGTGCCGCTGCCTGCGCTGCGGCGGTGGTAAGCTTTGCGGGACTGTTGGGCTTTGTGGGACTGGTAGTGCCCCATATTGCCCGGCGGCTGGTGGGACAGCAGCCGGGGAAAATGCTTCCGGTATCCGCGTTGACAGGGGCAATCCTTGTTGTTCTGGCAGATCTGCTGGGAAGGACACTGTTTGCTCCGTCAGAGCTTCCGGTGGGTATTTTCATGAGCCTCATCGGCGCGCCCTATTTTCTGATTCTGCTTTGCCGGAGGAGACAGTATGCTTACGTTCCATAATATTTCCGTTCGGCTGGGAGATAGGCAGATCCTGGACGGCGTCAGCTTTTCTCTGCGTCCCCACCGGCTGACGGCGCTGGTCGGGCGCAATGGCAGCGGAAAGTCCACCTTGCTCGCCTGTGTGAACCAGCGTGTGCCATACACCGGGGAAATTTTGGAGGGCGAAAAAAATCTGGCACTGCTCGCTCCCCGGGAGCGGGCAAAGGCGGTGTCCATCCTGCCCCAGACGCTGCCCGCGCCGCACATAACCGCATGGGAGATGGCGTCCTTCGGCAGAAATCCCTATCTGGACCTTACGGGACGGCTGGCGGAAAAAGACCGTCAGGCGGTGACGGATGCTCTGCGGGACGCGGGCGCGGAGGAACTTGTCTCCCGCTATGTGGACACCCTCTCCGGAGGTGAGAAGCAGCGGGTGGCTCTGGCGATGGTGCTGGCGCAGAATACCCCCATCGCCCTGCTGGATGAACCAACTGCCCACATGGACTTAAGTCATGAGGCGGCATTTCTGCAAATGCTGACGGCGCTGAAGCAAAGAAGAAAAAAGACATTTCTGGTAGTACTCCACGACCTGACTGTGGCAGCGCTGTATGCCGATGACTTCGTGGTGCTGGATAGCGGCAGACTGGTTTTCGCCGGCTCAAAGCAGGAATGTCTGGACAGTGGGATTTTGGAAAAAACCTTCTGCCTGAAGCGGTATACGGTAGGAAACGGAGAGCGGATTTTCTTCTCCGCCGGTAACGGTTCAGGCGTACCGGAATCTCTTGCCTAAATGCTCGTGTATGCTGCGGGGGCTGCTGAAAGCGCGTCTGTGTGAGTTGAAAGTGGAAGGTGGAAGATTGAAAGTTAAGGTGTCGCGTTGCGACTCTCTTGAGTTTATTGCCGAAGGAAATACCAATCACTTTCAACTGATTCGCGAAATGATCGTTTATATGAGAAACTTGGGGTAAGACGGAATCGTTATCTCTGCCGAATAAGAGAAAGCCGGTATGACGCCCGAAAGGGGAGCCATACCGGCTGTTTTGAAATTCGGAAGGATTACTCTGCCTTGAAGGTATAGGTTGCGCCGGCGGTGATGTCAGTGGAATCCACGCCGGTGGCGGCGTATTCGCCGTCCACATAGAACGCCCAGTATTTGCCGTCTTTATCGTAGTCAACGGTAACGCCGTTGACGGTCTTGACATACAGGCCGTATTCGCTGTCCTCACCTGCGATCAGACCCAGCGCCAGCAGTGCAGCGCCCACGGTTTTCTCATCGGTGTGGATCTCAAAATCGCTCTGCTTGCCGTCGAGGTCGACCACGGTGAAAAGGAATGTGGTTTCGCCCTCGCCCATGGAAACAGCGGCCGCTTCGGCGGATGCCACGGTTTCGGGGGTGGTGTCCTTGCTGCTGCACCCAGCAGTGCACAGCGCCATAGCCGCAATCAGCGCGATACACAGGAGGATGGACAGCAGCTTTTTCATGCTGCTTCTTTTCATTACTGCATTCTCCTAAAAAATAGATTCCCTTCTCGCCGGCCTCGAGGCGCGTTCATGAAAGGTTTTGCCGGTTGGATATTTCGACTTTGTGCGTTATCAGTCGGCCTTCTCGGATTGCTCCAATGACGTTTCCCCGAATTGCGGCTTCGGGTCAGAATAATAACGGTTGACTGCACATTACGGCGACGGGCTCGTACAGGATTTTCACCTGTTTCCCCAAACGGCAGGGCTATTGTAGCACAGGTATCTGTTTTTTTCAATCAGAAAATTTCCGGGGCGGCCGCCGAAAAGACATTGCAGTTTTCCCGGGAGTGTGATAGAATATTTTGCGTAAAATAGAACAAAGTCAGGGCACACATTGGAATGGGGCAATCCCAGCGGTACCAAGCCGCCGTAGATGGACAAAAAAGCCGTGGAAAGTCATTGGGGCAATCCCGAGAAGGCTTTTCGCAGATGGCGTCCAGAGCCGGAATACAGTGTCATGATTTTTCTCCCGGAAGGCTCTTGGGGATGCCTGCCGGAGGTTTTGCTGTAAATGAAGTCCCCATCCGGGGACTTTTTCTTTTTGGGGGATGCTATGACTGCGGATGCTTTTTCCAACTGCCACCCGGCAGTGAATTTCCTGTTTTTTATGGGGGCCATCGGCTTCTGCGTGCTGATTCAGCACCCTGCCTACCTGATTGCCGGAGCAATTGGGGCAGCGGTTTACTATCTGCTGCTCAGCGGAAAAAAGGGCTGGAAGCGGATAGGAATGCTTGTGCCTATGTTTGTGCTGCTGGCGGCGGTGAATCCTCTGTTCAATATCTATGGCGATCAGGTGCTGTTTTACTTTTTCGGAAGGCCATATACGGTGGAAGCGCTGCTGTACGGCGCCGCTATCGCCGGGGTGTTTCTGGTGATGATGATCTGGTTTGGCTGCTATAGTACGGTCATGACCAGCGACAAGTTTACGAGTCTCTTCGGAAACCTCATCCCGGCGGTTTCGCTGCTCCTTGTGATGGTACTGCGGATGATCCCCAGCTTTATTCGAAAAGCCCAGCAGATCATGGGCGCAAGAAAATCCATTGGCATGGGTGCGGGAGAGCAGAGCAGCTTCAGGGATAAAATCACCTATGGGATGCGTGTTCTGTCCGCCCTGACGGACTGGGCGCTGGAAGGCAGTGTGGTCACCGGGGATTCCATGCGTGCCAGAGGCTACGGCTCTGCAAAACGCACCAGCTTTCAGATCTATCACATGAAGCTGCGGGACTGGGGGCTGCTGGCGGTGATGGCTGTGCTCGCCGGGGCGGCTGCCGTGGTGTCCGCCATGGGCGGCACCGCTGCTGAATTTACTCCGGAGCTGTCTATTCAGCCTCTCACCGGAATTTACGCGCTGGGCTTTATGGCTTACTGCGCCTATCTTTTGATTCCCTCGGCACTACACATCAAGGAGGTTATCCAATGGCGCATATCGAGATCCGGAATCTGACTTTTTCCTATCCCACAGCTTCCGGAAAACAATCCCTTTCGGACGTAAATCTGTCCATTCAGAGAGGGGAGTATGTGGTGCTCTGCGGAAAAAGCGGCAGCGGCAAGACAACATTGCTGCGGCACCTGAAAACGGTACTGGCGCCCTACGGAAAACGCAGCGGCGAAATCCTTCTCAACGGCATTCCCCTGGAGCAGGTGAGCAGTCGGGAACAGGCTGCCAAAGTCGGCTTTGTGATGCAGAACCCCGACGATCAGATCGTTACGGACAAGGTCTGGCACGAACTGGCCTTCGGACTGGAAAGCATCGGCTGCGACCAGAAAACCATGCGTGCCCGGGTGGCGGAAATGGCCTGCTATTTTGGCATTCAGGACTGGTTCCACCGGGATGTGGCCTGTCTGTCCGGGGGACAGAAGCAGCTTCTCAATCTGGCTTCCATCATGGCAATGCAGCCGGAGATTCTGATTCTGGACGAGCCAACCAGCCAGCTTGATCCCATCGCGGCTTCGGACTTTTTGGGTACCCTGCGGAAAATCAATACGGAGCTGGGCACGACCATTCTCATTACGGAGCACCGCATGGAGGATATTTTCCCCTACGCCGACCGGGCTGTTGTGATGGATGGAGGAAGGGCCATTGCCAACGATACGCCCCGGAATGTCGGAAAACGCCTTTGGGAGGAAAATAATGACATGTTCACCGCCATGCCCACCCCGGTTCGTGTGTTTTACGGCGGGGGCGGAGAAGGTGCGTGTCCCCTGACCGTGCGGGAGGGCAGAAACTGGCTCAGCAGCGCCTTCCCAAGTCCGCCGGGTATGCCGGCTCTCCCGACGGAGCCCTGGGCAGGGGAGACCCGCAAAAGCGCTCTGTCCCTGAAGGAACTGTGGTTTCGCTATGAAAAGAACAGCCCGGACATTCTCCGGGGCATCAGCGCCCAGGTGCCGCAGGGCAGCCTTTACGCCATCGTGGGTGGCAACGGCGCGGGAAAATCCACCATGCTGAAAGCCGTCTGCGGCATCTGCAGGCCCTACCGGGGAAAAGTCAAGGTGTTCGAAAAACCGGTGGAAAAGTATTCGTCCGGTGAATTGTTCCGCGGCTGCCTTGCCATGCTTCCGCAGGATCCCAAGAGCCTGTTCGTTCGAAAAACGGTTCGGGAAGATCTGGAGGAAATGACGAAAGACGAAGAGAGAATCCGGGAAACGGCAGAAATTTGCCAGATCACGCCCCTTTTGGAGAGCCATCCTTATGACCTGTCCGGGGGAGAGCAGCAGCGCGCAGCACTGGCGAAGGTGCTTTTGACCCAGCCAAAGCTGCTTTTGCTGGATGAACCCACCAAGGGTATTGACAGCTTTTTCAAGGAGACCTTCGCGACCATTCTGACGGAGCTGAAGGAGAAGGGCATGACCATCGTCATGGTGTCCCATGACGTGGAATTCTGCGCCCGGTATGCGGATAGGGTGAGTATGTTCTTTGACGGACAGATCCTGACCACCGATACCCCCCGTCGGTTTTTCGGCAACAACAGCTTTTACACCACCGCTGCCAACCGCATGAGCCGCCATGTGTTCCAAAACGCCGTCACAGCGGAGGACGTTATCGCGCTTTACAGACAAAACAGGGAGGCAGCAGAATGAAAAAATCCCACGTTGCCACCCTGATCGTGTTTCTTACGGTGATTCCCCTGACGCTGATGCTGGGAAGTAAACTCTCCGGGCGGGTGTATTATGTGACCAGCACGCTGGTGATCGTGGAGCTGCTGATCCCCTTTTTTCTTGCGTTCGAAGGGCGCAGGCCCCAGGCACGGGAGCTGGCTGTGCTTGCAGTGATGTGCGCGTTGGCGGTAGCCGGGCGGGTTGCCATCCCCATTCCCAGCTTCAAGGCCATTTTTGCTATGATTATGATTACCGGGATCGCCTTCGGCCCGGAGTCCGGTTTTTTGGTAGGGGCAATCAGTGCGTTGGCAAGCAACTTTTTCTACAGCCAGGGGCCGTATACCCCCTGGCAGATGATGGCCTATGGCGCGGGCGGAATGCTGGCGGGCTTTGTATTCGCGAACAACCGGCTTCCCCGGAAGCCTCTGGTGATGGGAATTTTCGGATTTCTGACAGTGGCTTTTTTTGTGGGGCCGCTGCTGGACACCTGCTCCGTTTTTCTGGTGCTGTCCAGGATTTCTCTCAAGGGCGCGATGGCGTTCTATGTTTCCGGGTTTGCCGTGAATGTGAGTCAGGCCACTGCCACGGGAATCGTATTGTTCCTGCTGGGAAGGCCGCTTTTGGAAAAACTGAACCGAATCAAGACAAAGTACGGAATTCTGGACAATGAGGAGGGGAGGGGGCAACCATGAAAAAAGACTGCCTGTTTCTCTCAACCATTGCCCCGGATGCCCCTGACGCGGCGCGCCGGTACGGCCTTGGGCTGGAAATCGCGGAGTACTGCACCGCATGGAACATGGACGAGCAGTTCGAAGCCACCCACGCTGCGGTAACGGAAACCGTTAAGGACGTGAGCAGAAGGCTGCTTCATGGGCCCTACAGCGAGCTGTTTCCCTGCGCGGTGGATCCGAAAGCCCGGGAACTGGCACGCTTCCGCTACCGGCAGGCACTCACGCTGGCACAGCGCTACGGTGCTGCCAAGGTGATTATCCACGGAGGCTTCAATCCCCGGCTTTACTATCCCTGCTGGTACACGGAGCAGTCCATCCTCTTCTGGAAAGACTTTCTGCGGGAAGACCCCGGGGTGGATATTGTGCTGGAAAATGTGTTGGAAGAGGAGCCGGAGATGATTGCCGAAATCGTCCGGAAGGTGGATCATCCCCGGCTGCGGCTTTGTCTGGATGTAGGGCATGTGAACGCCTATTCCCCTGTTCCCGCTGACGAATGGGTGAAATCCTGCGCAGAGTATCTGTCCCATTTCCACATCCACAACAACAACGGTTCCCGGGACACCCACTGCTGCCCGGGGGACGGGACGATTCCCATGGCTGATCTGCTCCGGCTGGCCGCCAAACTGTGCCCGGAGGCTACCTTTACGCTGGAAGTACGCCAGGCAGAGCCGGCTGTGAGGTGGCTGCTGCAGGAGCATCTTATGGAGGACTGAATATGGAAGTGAAACTGAAAAGGCTGTTGTCCGCTGTTGCCCCTTTGGATGAGACTGCCATGGCGGATGCTCAAAAGCGTCAGGCGCAGCTTGCCAAGCCGCCCGGAAGTCTGGGGCGGCTGGAGGAACTGTCTATTCAACTGGCAGGCATTACCGGCCGGGTGCACAACAAAATGGAGAAGAAACACCTTCTGGTATTTGCCGCCGACAACGGCGTGGTGGCGGAGGGGGTGTCCAGCGCCCCCCAGTCTGTGACTTTGATGCAGACGGTGAACCTGACCCGGGCAAAAACCGGCGCAAGCGTGCTCGCCAAACATGTTGGCAGCGGCATCACGGTGTGCGATATGGGTGTCAATGCCGAAATCCGGGACAAGGCGGTTTTGAACCGGAAAATTGCCTACGGTACGCAAAACATTGCCTGCGGCCCCGCCATGACCCGGGAGCAAGCGGTCAGAGCCATTTTGACCGGTGCGGAGCTGGCAGAGGCCACTGACGCTGACGTACTGGGCGTGGGTGAAATGGGCATCGGGAATACCACCACCTCTTCCGCCGTGCTTTCTGTCCTGCTTTCTGCAGACGTGGAGACGGTTACGGGACGGGGCGGCGGCATTACCGACGACAGCTTCCGCCGGAAAAAAGAAGTCATCCGTCAGGCTATCTCCGTGAACCATCCTGACAGAGAGGATCCTGTGGACGTGCTTGCCAAGGTGGGAGGGTTTGACATTGCCGCTATGTGCGGCGCCTTTCTGGGCGCCGCTGCGTCCCACCACCCGGTGGTCATCGACGGATTTATTTCTGCTGTGGCGGCGCTGTGCGCCGTGCGGCTGTGCCCCAATGCCCGGGACTATCTGGTTCCCAGCCACGCCTCTTTTGAGATCGGCTACGGGCTTGCCATGGACGCCATGGAGTTAAAGCCGCTGTTTCTGCTTGGAATGCGGCTGGGAGAGGGCAGCGGCTGCCCGTTGGCTTTTCAGGTGCTTTCCGCCGCCTGCGCCATCATCAATGACATGGCGACCTTCGATCAGGCGGGCATCGACGATGGGTACCTGGACGAGATACGGCAGGGAGACAAATTCACCGTGGAGGAAGCAAAATGAAGGTTTTTCTTTCCGGCGGCGCAAAAAACGGAAAATCCACGCTGGCGCAGGAGCTGGCGGTAAAGCTGTCCCAGAACGGAAAACGCTATTATGTGGCGACCATGATTCCCGTGGACGATGAGGATTTACAGCGCATCCGACGGCATGTTGCCGACCGGGAGGGACTGGGTTTTGAGACCATTGAGTGCGGGAAAAACATGCTGTCCTGCCTGTCTGTGGCGGATAAAGACGGAACCTTTCTGGTGGACAGCGCCACGGCGCTGCTGCAAAACGCCCTGTTTCCTGTGGAAAAAAACTTCGAAATGGATTTGGACGGTGCAAACCGGTGCGCCGACGAACTGATTGCCTTTGCCGGAACCGTGAACAACGCGGTGATCGTCAGCGACTACATCTATTCCGACGCCCAGCGCTATGATGAGACCACGGAGGTCTACCGCAGATGCCTGGCTTCCATCGACCGGCGGCTGGCGGAGGTCTGCGATACCGTCGCCGAGGTGTCAGCCGGGAACCCAAAGCTGTACAAGGGGGTGCTGCCGCTGTGAAAACCAGTTTCCACGCGTTTGCCATGTGCCAGTCCATGTTCTGCGCCATTCCGTTCCCGGGTAAATACTGGGATGAAAAGGCGAGAGGAAAAATGCTGCTGTTCCTGCCCTTGGTGGGATTGGAAATCGGTGTGATCTGGGCGGCGCTGGCATGGGTTATCCGTATACTGAATCTTCCGGCGATGGTGGGAGGGCTGGTTCTGTGCGCATGTCCCTTTGTTTTAACAGGCTTTATCCATCTGGACGGGTTTATGGACGTAACCGATGCGGTGAAGTCCTGCCGCGATCTGGATAAACGACGGGCGATTTTAAAAGACTCCCATGTGGGTTCCTTCGCCGTGATCGGGCTGTGCCTGCTGATGCTGGGGCAGTTTGCCCTGTTTTCCTCTGCTGCCGGGACGGCGGACTATCGGATTTTACTGTTTGTTCCTGCGGTCAGTCGGTGCTGTTCGGCATTGGCTGTGACGGCACTGCGGCCCATGTCCACCAGTCAGTACGCCGCTCAGGAAAAGCCCAAAGCCCATTTGTGGGTTTTGAGCGGGATGCTGGCAGCATGCCTGGCGGCTGGGTTCCTGCTTTGCGGAAGATACGGCTTTGCCCTGCCGGGCTGCATTGCCGGGTATGGGCTGGCGCTGCGGCGGGGGTACAAATCTCTGGACGGCATGAATGGGGATATTGCCGGCTACGCGCTGACCATCGGCGAGCTGTGCGCCGCGGCGGTCTATGCACTCATGTAGGAGGAAATTATGGTTTTGATTATCGGCGGCGCCTATCAGGGCAAGCTGGATTTTGCGAAATCCGGCTTTTTCGTCACAGAGGAAGAAATTTTCACCTGTTCCGGCACGGAAATTGATTTTTCCAAGCGGTGCATTGACCATATTGAGGAATTTACCTATGCCTGTGTGCTTTCCGGGGTGGACGCCGCAGCGTATTTTGAGTCTCACCGGGAGCAGTGGCGGGACAGTATCCTGATTTGTCAGGACATTTCCGCCGGAGTGGTGCCTATGGGGGCGGATATGCGCGCGTGGCGGCAGATGAACGGGCTGCTGTGTAAGTACCTGTCCGGGGAAGCCTGTCAGGTCAGCCGTCTGTTTTGCGGGCTGGAGGAACGGCTGAAATGACGGTTTATCTTATCCGCCATGGCTGTACTAGGGCCAATGAACAGCATCTTTACTGCGGCAGCACGGATCTTCCCCTGTCTGAAAACGGCAGGGCTTCGCTCAAAAACCGTCCCCGTCCCGAAGTAGGGAGCGCCTGCTTTGTCACCAGCGGAATGCGGCGGTGCAATGAAACCCTGTCGCTCCTGTTCGGCGGCGTACCCTATGAGGTTATGCCCGCCTTCCGGGAAATCAACTTCGGCGTATTTGAAATGAAAAGCTATGAGGAGCTGAAAGACAACCCGTCCTATCAAAAGTGGCTGTCCTGCGATCCCGAGCGCAGCGCGCCTCCCGGGGGTGAAAGCGGCGAACAGATGACGCAGCGTGTTCTTGCGGCCTTCAAAGCAGTAGAGGAAACGAATCGGGACACGGTGATTGTCACCCATGGCGGTGTGATCGCCGCCATTATGGCGAAACGGTTCCCGGAGGAAGAAAAAAACCGTTACCAGTGGCAGCCGAAGCCGGGGGAGGGGTATGCCATAACGGGCAAAACCTACTTGGCAATTCCATAGGAATACGAAAGCGGAGCGCACTCCCCAAAAGGGACGGCACTCCGCTTGCTTTCATGTTTTTTACACGCAATGACCTTTGGCACGAATGGCTTCAATCACGGAATCCACATACTGCTCGCAAATGTCCTTGTCCTGGGCTTCCACCATAACCCGGATGACCGGCTCGGTGCCGGATTCCCGCACCAGAATGCGTCCGGTGTCCCCCAGCTTGGCGGCGACTTCCGAGACGGCCTTCTGAACGTCGGGATCTGCCTGAGCAGCGGCCTTGTCGGCAACCCGGACGTTTTTTAGCACCTGGGGATAGAAGGTAAAGCCCTCGCACAGTTGGCTCAGGGTTTTCTTTTTCGCCATCATGGTCTCCATGATCTTCAGGCTGGTGAGGATGCCGTCGCCGGTGGAGGCGTACTTGGAGAAGATGATGTGGCCGCTCTGCTCACCGCCCAGGCGGCAGCCGTTGGCCATCATGTATTCGTAAACGTACTTATCGCCCACCTTGGTTTTGGCATAGCCAATGCCCAGCTCGTCAAAGGCTTTGTACAGGCCGAAGTTGGACATAACGGTGGTGACCACGGTGTTGCCAAGGAGCTTCCCGCGC
This sequence comes from Faecousia sp., assembly GCA_051867075.1. Classification (GTDB taxonomy): domain Bacteria; phylum Bacillota; class Clostridia; order Oscillospirales; family Oscillospiraceae; genus Faecousia. The sequence goes on from JBJDYG010000039.1 coordinate 21,222, forward strand.
TCTTTCATGTATTTGCCGTAGATGTACAGGATGTGATCACCGGTGACCACGTTGCCCTTCTCGTCCACGCACATACAGCGGTCGGCGTCGCCGTCGTAAGCAAAGCCTACATCCAGGCCATTCTCCACCACATAGCGCTGCAGTACCTCAATGTGGGTGGAACCGGCGTTCCGGTTGATGTTGTAGCCGTCGGGCTCGGCATTGATGACGTAGGTTTTGGCGCCCAGCGCATCAAAAACGCATTTGGCAATGTTCCAGGAGGAACCGTTGGCGCAGTCCAGACCTACCTTCATGCCCTTGAAGGAGTACATGCCCAGGCTGATGAGATAGCCGATATAGCGGTTACGCCCAGCAACATGGTCCACGGTGCGTCCGATCTGATCCCGCTTGGCAAGGGGCAGCTCATCCCATTTCCGACCGAAGGCTTCCAGGTGTCCATCCAGATAGGCTTCTACCAGAGAAATGACACTTTCGTCCATTTTTTCACCAAAATTGTTGATGAGCTTGATGCCGTTGTCATAGTAGGGATTGTGACTGGCGGAGATCATAATGCCGCAGTCAAAACCCTCGGTGCGCACCACAAAGGCAACGGAGGGCGTGGTGGTGACATGAAGCAGATAAGCGTCGGCGCCGGATGCCACCAGACCGCCTACCAGGCTGTACTCGAACATATAGCTGGAGCGGCGGGTATCTTTGCCGATGACAATCCGCGCGGGACCGTCGGAGCCGGAGCGGCGCTTCAGCTGGGTGTAATACCAGCCCAGAAAACGGCCCACCTTAAATGCGTGGTCAGCGGTGAGGTTGCAGTTGGCTTCGCCCCGGAAGCCGTCGGTTCCAAAATATTTGCCCATGAAAATGGACTCCTTTCACTTTTTACTTTTTTCATAAATCCCCGAAACCATCGCGCCGCAAATTATGAAAGCAGGTCATGCGTGGGGGTTGAGGCGCTGGCACTTTTGTTCATGTTTTACTGTGCATGCGGAGCTTTCAAAGTAAAACTGAACGCTTATCTGGTTAAGTCAGCCGATCGATAAATTGCAGGCAGCCTCCAAAAATTGCTTTTTGATGTTTTGAGCGAGGGATTTTGGCCTGGTAAAGGTTTTGGAAATCCCGGAATACTTGGTGTATTGCAGGATTTTCAAAACGCATTGTCAGGGAAAAAGATCCGTCCAAAACGCAAAAAGGTAGTTTTTTGAGGGGCCCTGTAGTTGATGTGAACATCTCCACCGATGTTGCAAGCAAAGCGCGTCGAAGGATCCCGGCACCGATCTGTGTACGGTATATCAGACTACAGCGGAATAAAACGGTTTTCAACGTTTTGTTGAGAATCCGTATCAGACGGCAGGGGCAAAGCGGACGCTGCTCTCTGCGGTAAATTATTCCTTGACGACAACAACACCGCCTGTTTTCCAGATGCTGTCCGGAGGAACCATGCCACGGACACAGGAGGTGGGGTATACATTGGTATGTCTGCCGATGACGGTACCGGGATTCAGGACGCTGTTGCAGCCCACTTCCACGAAATCTCCCAGCATGGCGCCAAACTTTTTCAGCCCAGTGGGAAGCTGCTCTTCACCGTTCTTCACCACCACCAGGGTCTTATCGGACTTGACGTTGGAGGTCACGCTGCCTGCACCCATGTGGGACTTGTAGCCCAGAATGCTGTCTCCCACGTAGTTGAAGTGGGGAACCTGAACGTTATCAAACAGAATGGCGTTCTTCAGCTCTACAGAATTACCAACCACGCAGTTCTCGCCTACCAATGCGGAACCGCGGATAAAGGCGCAGTGCCGCACTTCGGTGCCTGCACCGATGATGCACGGAGCGCCCAGATAAGCAGTGGGAGCGACTACGGCGGTTTTATGTACCCATACGGTGGGGGCCACTTCCGTGTAGTCTCCGCCAAGCTTTGGGCCAAGGGTCAGGATCAGCTCCTTGATTCCCTTCAGCGCCTGCCAGGGATACTCAAATTCGGAAAGATACGCGCCCGCCAGGGAATGGGACATGTCGTACAGATCAATGGTTTTTAACATGGTTTTTCCTCCCTTCGGCTTATGGCTAAGCCGGGATAACGTCCCTACTATACACCGCTCACCGGGCGTTGTCAATTGGGTTTGGCAAATTTGGTATAAGATTCAATTATTTTTGTGCAAAATTCTCTGAAATTGCGGCTGGGGAGAGATACGGAATTGTATGTACAGATGGGCAGAGCATACATGAACGGCTGCCTTCACGATTGGAGTGGGAAAATGGCCAAGATTCACAAAAGGAAAACGGAACCGTTTGCACGGCTCCGTTGGGATTTATTGCAGCTTTTTTTCTACCAGCTCAAGAATCTTTCCCAGATCATCCCGGGTAATTTCCTCCCGCCGCAGCAACGCCTCGAATAACCCGACGGGTTCAGGCTTGTGCCGGTGGCTGAAAATGGTGCCGGCAAAGTATTCCTCTCTGGTCAGGGTGGGAGCGAATACACGTCCGTAGGTTTTGCTCCGTTTCACCAGGCCGGCTTCCTGAATGGCACCCTTTTGCAGCAGACCGTTGAGCAGTATGTGTACAGAACTGTCCTTCCAGGTCTTTTCCTCGGAACGTTCCAGCAGATCTGCCCGGGACAGGGGCTTTCCAGCTTCCCAGAGGACATCCATGATTTCCATTTCGCTTTTTGTAAGTTCCATTTCCACACCTTCTTATTCCTCAGTCAAAGCTCATTATATCCTGATTTACATAATTTGTCAATTCCGATATGAAAAAGTCAGGAAATTTTTTGCATTAATTCCGATGATGTTCGTTATCAATCGGTAATATTCCAACATTTGCGAATAAAAAGATAGGAAATTTTTTCCTTTTCTCCGTAAGAATCATTCCCGGTTCGGAAGGATGGCACATGAATGGTCGCTACTGCCCGCCAAGGGTTTCTTCCAGCAGCTTTCGGTTTGCTTCCAGATCTGCCACCAGCACTGCCATGCCGTTGATGTTCCGGCTGGAATAGGTTCCCGCGGCGGGGATGTGCTGGCTGACGATTTCGCCGCCGGAGAGCAGGGGAAACAGGCTGACGGCATGGCTGAGAATTTCTTTGTCTGTCATATCCGTGGTGACCATGGGAAGAATCTGTTCCAGAAGGGACAGAGTGGACGTAAGACTGGTATCCCGATAGGCCTCCATCAGGGCGGTGATAACCTTTCGCTGGCGATTGGTCCGGCTGAAATCCCCGTCGGCATCCAGCTTGCGGATGCGGGCGTAGGCCAGCGCCTGCTGACCGTTGAGCAGATGCGTTCCCTCTGAGAGGGTGCTGCCGGTTTCCCGGTTGACCCACTGGGCTTCGTCATTCCGTAATTCCAGCTCTACGCCGCCCAAAAGATCCACGATTTCGGCGAACTGGTAAAAGTCTACCTCCACATTACCATCGATATGGACGCCGAAATTATCCTCCAGGGTTTTGTTCAGAAGGGGCATCCCTCCGGCGGCGTAGGCCACATTGACGCGGTTTTTGCCGTAGCCGGGGATTTTTACGTAGGTGTCCCGGAGAAAGGAGGTCATGGTCAGCTTTTTCGCGGATTTGTGGAAGGTGCACAGGATCATGGAATCGGAACGCGCCCGGGATTCTCCCTCCCGGCGGTCCTGACCGATGAGCAGAATGTTCACAATATCGCTGCCGTCGCCGCCGATCTGGGTGTCGTGCTCCGAAAAGGAAATATCCTCGGGATTTATGGTGGGGGCGGTGCTGGTTTCCTCACCGGTTTCTGTTGCCAGATAGGCATCCAGCTCCTCGGGTGAGAGGGTGGGGGTGGTGTTGGGATCCACATAGTGAATCTGCCCCAGCAGGTGCTGCAGGTAGATAGTCCCTGCGGCCATTGCCGTGAGGATCAGCCCCAGCACAAAGCACAGCACCACGAGCCTGCCCCGGCGGTTGGGAGAGGTTTGCTTCTTCATTACAGCGCCTCCGATCACGTTTGGTATCATTAGGGTATGTCCATAAATGCAAATCATTCCTCGATCTTCCCGGTGGTATCCTGACTTATGCGCAAAGCGTCTGCCAAACGGGAAATAAAGGCGGCGTTGGAAGGACGGGAAATGACACCGTCAGGGCCGGGGCGGAAATATAGCTGCCACACCCGGCTGTCCTGCTGCTTCCAGGCGGTCTCAATGGCACTTCGTATGGAACGTTCCACATGGGTTCCCTTGCAGCCGCATATTGCTCCAACCGACGGATACAGCTCCTTGGTGATGGACTGACCTGGATTTTTTGCCATCAGCAAAACGGCTTCCCGCAGATAGATGTAGCCCCGGAGCTTGGTGGCAATGCCCAGAGACAGCAGCAGGTTAGACACGTGGGTTTTCGGATCGGGCGGAGGGACAAGAGGAGGTCGGAGGTGGCGGCTCAGATCGCCGATCCGTGCCGCAGTGGCGGGGATATCGCAGGGCTTGCGCATCATATACCCAACGCCCAGCGTTTCCATGGATTCATGAACGTAGTCATTGAAAAAGCGGGAGGTGACCAGCACCGTGGGGCGGATGCCCGAGGCGGCGGCGGACTGCAGCAGGCTGATGCCGTCCAGCTCGGGAAGCATCAGATCCAGAACGAAAACGTCGGGGGCAAAGGAGCGCAGAAGAGCCAGGGCTTCCTTTCCGTCGCTGCAGCATCGGACATAATATGCCCCCTTCAGTTCTTCAGCAAGCGCCTGCCGGAATTCCTCGTTTCCGTCCGCGATCAGCAGCTTCAGTGCGTCCATGCTTTTCCCACCTTCCAATGGATATAGGATACCACAGCTGCATTCATTTTTCAATTCACTTCCTTTCGCCAATTTTCGACAATTTGGAGGCAGGGAAGGAGCATGGTGCATAGATTGGACCGGAGGTGTATGCGATGATGATTCCAACGGGGAAGCCGGATGCCCAGGCCTGCGTCCGGGGCGGCGGTGACGCACCAGCGCTGCGGGGAACGGTGAAGTTTTATGCAATACCGGGCGGAACACTGGTGACGGCGGAAGTAAGGGGACTTCCCGAAAATGACACCGGTTTTTTTGCCTTCCACATCCACGAGGGGGGAGACTGCTGTGGGGCGGATTTTTCAGATACGGGAGGACATTTTAACCCCGGACATCAGGAGCATCCCCGCCACGCGGGGGATCTGCCACCGCTCCTGTCCAGAGGCAGCTGCGCTTTTCTCGCGGTGGAAACCGACCGGTTTACGCCCAGGGAAGTCATCGGGCGGACGGTGGTGATTCACGGCGGCGCGGATGATTTTCACACCCAACCGGCGGGAAATGCGGGGAAGAAGATTGCCTGCGGCGTGATCTGCAGGGGGTAAAGGGCGTTTTTCCTGGGGAAAAAGGGAGAAATTGGAGAAAACTATCCCAGCTTCCATTTTTTGTGGTTGTAAATTCCTTGGCAATGGTGTATAATGCTATAAGTTTTGGAAATATTTCATTCTTTGCTCCGGTGCCTGAAAATGCCGGAGCAGTATCACCTGTGGGGGAATTGACATACATGCTGAATGGTAAGAAAATCGAGAAGTATTTGGCTCCCGGCCGCCATGTGCATCTTGTGGGCATTGGCGGCGTATCCATGCGGCCTTTGGGCCTGGTGCTCAAGGGTATGGGCATGGAGGTTACCGGCTCGGATATGAACGCTTCCGTGTCCACCGATGAACTGATTGGTCAGGGGATTCCTGTGGCCATCGGACACCGGGCGGAAAACATCAGAGGCGCCGACTGCATCATCCGTACTGCCGCGGCTCACAATGACAACCCGGAGATTGCCGCTGCCCGTGCTGCAGGCATTCCTGTGTTTGAACGGGCCCAGGCATGGGGCGAGATTATGAAGTCCTACAAAAACGCCGTCTGCATTTCCGGTACCCACGGAAAAACCACTACCACATCCATGATGACCCACATTCTTATGGAGGCAGACCTGGATCCCACGGTGATGATCGGCGGATACCTTCCCCTGCTCCACGCAGGACACCGGGTGGGACATGGTGACACCATTGTGCTGGAAAGCTGCGAATACTGCGATTCCTTCCTGAATTTCTTTCCCACCCTGGCGGTGGTGCTGAATGTGGAAGCAGACCATCTGGACTACTTCAAGGACCTGGCGGATATTCAGAAGTCCTTCCACAAGTTCGCATCCCTGGCGACCTTCGGTGTGGTTGCCAACGGCGACGATCCTCATACGGTGCAGGCCATGGAAGGCATTGATTATGTCTCCTTCGGCCTGGGGGAGGGCAACCGCATTCATGCGGCCAACATGCACCCCGACTGGCGGCACTTTGACGTGATCTGCGACGGAGAATTCTACTGCCATATGGATATGGGCGTGCTGGGCAAGCACAATGCCATGAACGCACTGGCTGCCGCTGCTGCTGCCTGGATGATGGGAATCCCCGGGCAGACGGTCTCCCATGGCATCGAGTCCTTCCACGGCGCGGGACGGCGTATGGAGTTCAAGGGCAAATTCAACGGCGCGGATATTTATGATGACTATGCACACCACCCCGATGAGCTGGCGGCAACTATAGATGCTGTGCGTTCCATGGGTTACAAGCGTGTTGTGCTGGCCTTCCAGCCCCATACCTATTCCCGCACCAAGGCGTTGTTTGACGATTTCGTCCGGGAACTGAAAAAGCCTGATGTGGTGGTTCTGGCGGAAATCTATGCCGCCCGGGAACGAAATACCATTGGTATTTCCTCCTCTCAGCTGGCACAGCAGGTTCCCGGCGCGGTCTTCTGCGAAACCCTGCCGGAGGTCACCGATTTTCTTCGCCGGCACGTCCGGGAGGGAGACATTGTGGTCACTATGGGCGCGGGAGACATTTTCCGGGCGGGAGAAGCGCTGCTCAGCGGGGAACAGGCGTAAAAAGATAACGTGCCGGTCTCCCGGCACGCTATTTTGCAGGAAAAAGGCATTTTACTCTTCCAGCACCAGGTGATCCACCCCGGACAGCTCAAATTCCGACATATACCGGTCCATTCGCGTGACGATTTCGTCGTAATTATCGTCGGTGATTTCCGGGTAGTCCATATCCCGGCGGGAAAGCTCCTCAGCCAGGATCTCATAAAAGACATTGTCTTCGTAGCAGGCAATGGCTTCGTGAATGCCGCCCTCCTGGTAGGCGCGGGAAGGAATGATGGTTCCGTTCCAGCGTTCGGACAGGGCGGGGGAAAGGGCAAATAATTTGCTTTCCAGATTGTCATAGTCGGCGAAGCGGTCCTCCCCCCGGGTAGAGTTGAGCACCCAGTTTCCGATGTACACCAAATCCAGTAGCCGGCGGAATTCTTTCGGGGTCAAGTCGATCTGCATACATACCCTCCTTTCAGCGAAAAGCGCGGGAAAATCCGCGTGCAGCGATCTCACGGGAAAGCGCAGGGTATCAGACGCCGCGCCGCCCTTTTTTTCTCCTATTATAGCACCATAGTTTCGGATTTCCAGATGGAAATTGTAAAAAATATATTTACGGCAAGCACCAGATTATCAGGTAGAATGAGGCGATAACGTGAAAAAACTCAGTGTTTGTATTTTATTCGGCGGGATGAGCCCGGAGCATGAGGTTTCTCTGCGCTCGGCGGAGTCCGTGCTGAATCACATTGACGAAAGCAAATACAACCTTTTCCCTGTGGGAATCACCAAAGAAGGGGACTGGATTCTGTACGGCGGAAAGGATTACTCCAAGCTGGTCACCGGCGAATGGAGAAGCTGCCCTGAAAACCGCCGGGCAACCATTTCCCCCGTCCGGGGACAGGGACTTTTGAGCTTTGAGGGCGACTGTGTGGTGCGCGAGCGCATCGACGTGGTATTCCCGGTGCTCCACGGAGAAAACGGTGAGGACGGCGCCATGCAGGGGCTGCTGCAGATGGCGGGTATTCCCTATGTGGGGTCTCACATTGCCGCTTCTGCCGTTGCCATGGATAAGAGCCTGACCAAGCTGGTTGTGGATCACGCCGGTGTTCCCCAGGCAGCTTGGCAGCTGGTTCGCATCGGTGAGCTGGAAAACCACATGGAGAACACACTGGATCTGTTGGAAAACCGCTTCCGCTATCCCATGTTCGTCAAGCCCGCCGGCACCGGATCCTCCGTTGGCGTTTCCAAGGTGACTGACCGGGACGCCCTGCGCAGTGCCCTGCGCTACGCCGGGAAGTTTGACAAAAAAATTCTGGTGGAGGAATTTATCAACGGACGGGAAATTGAAGTTGCCGTCATGGGCAATGATAACCCGGTGGCCTCCATCTGCGGCGAGATTGACTCCGGCGCGGATTTCTATGACTACGATGCCAAGTACGTCACCGACACATCCACCGCCTATATCCCCGCGCGGCTTCCTGATGAGGTGGAAGAAACTGTCCGGGAGACTGCCGTGAAGGTATACAACGCCATTGGCTGCCAGGGCCTGAGCCGGGTAGACTTCTTTGTGACCTATGATGAAAACCGGGTGGTGTTTAACGAGATCAATACCCTGCCGGGCTTTACCTCCATTTCCATGTATCCCAAGCTGTTTGAAGCCAGCGGCATTCCGTATACCCAGCTCATTGACGAGCTGCTAAGGCTGGCAGTGGAGGCATTTTGATGAAGAAGGACGTGGTTCTTTCCATTCAGGGCCGCCAGCGCTATGCCGATCAGGAGCCGGAGACCATTGAACTGGTCACCGAGGGCACTATGGAATTTCGTGATGGCGGCTGGGACATCACCTATGAGGAAAGTGAGCTGACCGGTCTTGCCGGTGTCACCACCACCTTCCGGGTGGAGCCGGGCAAGGTCGTGCTGAACCGGGTGGGAGCGCTGAACTCCAGAATGCTCTTTCAGGAGGGCGTTTCTCACGACTCTCTGTATCAGATGGCTTTCGGTACGTTGATGATCACGGTGAAGGCTGCCAGAGTATTTTATGACATTGTGCCCGACGGCGGCGTCATCGATCTGGCCTATCAGATCATCATTGAAAATACCGAAGCGGGTATGATTGACTATCATCTGGATATTCGGGCGAAATAAGCAGACTGAAGGGAAGAGATATAGGATGTGGTTACTGTTTGCGCTGGGCTCCGCAGTGTTTGCGGCGCTGACCTCTATTCTCGCGAAAATCGGAATTGACGGCGTCAATTCCAATCTGGCTACGGCGATTCGGACCGTGGTGGTGCTGGTCATGGCCTGGGGGATGGTGTTCCTGACGGACAGTCAGGGGGGCATTGGTGATATCAGCAAGAAAAGCTGGCTGTTTCTGATCCTTTCCGGGTTGGCAACGGGGGCGTCCTGGCTGTGTTATTACCGGGCGCTGCAAATTGGGGAAGCGTCAAAGGTGGTGCCGGTGGATAAGCTCAGTGTAGTGATTACCCTGGTACTGGCTTTCGTATTCCTCCACGAAAAGTTTACGGCCAAATCCCTGATTGGCTGCCTGCTCATCGCCGCCGGGACATTACTTATGGTTTTATGATGAGTTCGCCTCCCGCCTTATGGCGGGAGGCGATTTGCTTATCCAATATCCCGGTAGTAGGTAGAGAAGGCTTCCCGGTCTTTGCTGATGAGTTCACCGGTTTCCTTGTTGTACTTGTTTTTGTAGCTGACGGCGTATATGACGCCTTCCCGGCTGTCATCGTAGCCGGAGGTCATTACGATGTAATAATCCTTTTCGTCCGTGCCAAGGATTCTCATTTTTACCAGATCCTCCGTGGTTTCTGCTTCAATTTTGATGGGGAAATGGAAGTTGTTGCGGAACTGAAAATCAGTGGTGCCCCAGTTTACGGCGGCGTCAAGTCCCAGAGGAAGGTAGGCCACGGTAGCGCCGTGGCAGGTGCGGGAAATGACCTCCAGATCCGCAAGCAGCACGCAGTTGTACAGGGTGCTGGAGCCCTGACATACCCCACCGCCGATGGCGTCGGTGAGGCGGTTGCCGGAATAGGCAGGGGCGGGCTTGTAGCCCTTCTCCGCTGTTCGTTCGCCCAGAGTTTCATTGTAGGAAAAAACTTCACCCGGCTGCAGAACCACTCCGTTGAGGGCTTCGCACAGCAGCCGCAGATTGGTGTTGCGGTTTTCGTTGTCACCGTGTTTGGTCTCACAGGAGCCGAGCACATCCCGGAAATAAACCTCGTCCCCCAGAATTTCCGGTTCCACATACTCCATGGGAATGGATACGGTTTCACCGGGCTTCGCCTGGGCCAGCGCCGCCTTTGCACTTTCCAGATCAAATTGATAACCATAAGTGCCGGGGACAAACCGGTAGGCTGTCATGTCCAGAGAATCGTCCACCGGGGCGGTGCAGACCTCGTCATAAATGGCGGTTAAGTCCAGCTCCGCCGGGATGGAATCTGAGGGGATTTCCACGCGGACACAGTATTCTCCTGCGCTGCAGGCGGCGACGGCATGACCGTAGGCCCCGATCACGCGGTCGCAGGTGTCATCCACATCCAAACGGGCTTTGGGGATGCCAACAGTCAGATTCAGGGTCTGGCAGGGGGCGTTGGGATCGTGATTTTCGGTGCTCAGACTGGGAGCATCGCCGGAAAGCGCATAGTGGGATTCCCTGAATTCGGTGTCATACCGGTCGGCGTAATCCTTCAGCTCAGATCGGATGAAGTCCGTATTCACGCGCAGGCAGGGGCTAAGATCAATGTCGCAGGCGGTAGTTGGAAGGCCGTCATCGGAGCGGCCGACCCGATAGGCGGCGTCCACTGCCTCACGGATATTCACCTGAACGCCTGTATCGGCAGGGGAGAAAAAGATGGACTCCATAGGCAGCGCTACTTCCAGATCATGATTGTACAGAGTCTCGTTCAGAGCCGTCTGCAGCGCCTTGCGGGCTTCCACTTTGGTCATGCCGCTCACATCCAGCCCCGCAACGGTGACGTTTGGGACGATTCGGCAATCGTAAGGATCCAGCAGAGCACGGACAAGAAAGAATGCGCCGGCACCCAGAACCAGAACCGCGGCGCAGATCACTGCCACCACAATTCTTCGCCGTGAAACGACGGGTTTCTGAGAAGAATCAGCAGAATAACGGCCTTTGGACATGAGATTTCCTCCTGACGAAAACGGTTAACAGACGGGAGCATGACGGATGTATGGGTTTTGCTTCATTATACAACATTTCCCGGTAAATGCAAGGATAAGAAAGCCTCCCGCTGGTTTTCAGCGGGAGGCTTTATCAGGGGTTATTCCTGAGGATCCTCATCGGTATCCGGTTCAGGTGCGGGAGCTTCACCGCTGGGAGCAACGGGATCCTTGTTTTCGCTGTCCGTGCCACCGTCGCCGGAGTCGCTGCCGTCACCGTCGGTGGAAGGGGGCTGCGTCGACGGTTCGGTGGGCGCCGTGGAAGGCTCAGTGGGGGAGGTGGAAGGCTCCGAGGGCTCTGCCTCGACCCTTGCAACTACTTGGTTGACAGTCTTGTACCGGGACTCGGCGACAAAATCCTTGGAGAGCAGCGCGCCTGTTGCCTTGTTGTACTTGCTCTTATATGTCTTGACGAGATATCCGGTTGTGCCCTCCTGAATCACATCGCCGTCCTTGTAGCCCTCGGGGTTGTCTGCCTTGAAATCCTTGTATTCCGTTTCCGGCTGATAGGTGCTGGAAATGACATAACTCATCTCCACATAGTAATCCTTTTCGTCCGTACCCAGAATCTGAATGCTGACATAGCCGCCGGAAACTTCGGCTTCGATTTTGATGGGGTAATTGGTGCTGTTGCGGAACTTGAAATCAGGGGAGCGCCAGCTGACGGTGGCATCCATACCGTAATCGATATAGCTCACCGGGAAGCTGTGGCTGGAACGGGCGACGATTTCTAGATCCGCCAGCAGAGCACTGCAGTACAGGGTGGAGGACACCTGGCAGATGCCGCCGCCGACCTCGTTCACCAAATCGCTGCCGGAATAGGCGGGAGCGGACTTGTAGCCCTTTGCGGTTGTTCGTTCGCCCAGGGTGTTGTTAAAGGAGAAGGTGTCGCCGGGGTTCAGTACCACGCCGTTCAGGGCCGCACAGGCCAGCTTCAGGTTGTCGGTTCGGTTGGCATTGTTGCTGTGAGGTGTTTTGACGGTGGCGAGAACATCCCGGAAGAACACGTCGTCTCCCAGAATTTCCGGGGCAATATACTCCATGGGAATGCGGACAACCTCGCCGTACTGCGCCGCGCTGACCTGCTTCTGGGCCTGAATCAGGTCGAATTCATAGCCATAGGAGCCGGGGACAGCCTCGTAGGTCTGCATGTTTACGCTGGCATCCACAGGCGCAACGCAGACTTCGTCAAAAATCACCTGCAGATCCACTTCCTCCGGCTCTGCGCCTGCTTCGGCGTCCTCCGCCTCAACGCAGAACACGTTCAGGCTGTAGGCGTCCAGAATCTGGTCAAGCAGCCCCTCTATGTCAAAATTCACACCGGGGGTGCCCATTGTGATGACCAGCGTCAGTTCGGGCGCGCGCTCTTCGTCAAATTTGTCCGCTGCCAGCTCCGGAATGTCTCCCTCCAGCTCGTAGCTTGTCTGGGTCAGAAGGCTGCCGGTGTCGCCTGCGTAATCCTCCAGAACACCCCGGATGTAGCCTTCGTCCAGGTCAAGATAGGGAAGCAGACCGATGGTATGGTTGCTCCTGAGCGAAGCCTCGTAGGCTTCCTGACGCTCAGCCTTGGTGCCGGTTCTGCCATAATCATAGGCGGCATTCACGGCGGCTTTTACGTCCAGCTTCGCGCCGGTGTCATCCGGAGACAGCCGCAGGGTGGTGTCCCCAAGAGAGACGACCATGTCCTGCTTTGTGTAGGTCTGGTCGGTGGCCTTCCGTACAGCCGCAATGGCATCGGCCTTGCTCATACCGCCAACGTTCACGCCGGCAACGGTGACGTTGTTCAGAATTCTTTTGCCGTAGGGGTCACCGGAGGCGCTGACAAAGAAAATGGCAATAAGGGAGATAATCAGAACCAGCGCTGCAGCACACAGGGCCACCATAACAGGCTTCTGGTTGTTGTCCACAAAAGAAAGCACTTTGGTAAGGAAGCTGGTCGCGGTGTCCTCCGGCGCTTCCTCCGGGAAGCTCTCCTCAATTTCGGGAATCAGGCTGTCGGCTTCGGAAAGAAGGCTGGCTGCTTCCGGATCGGCAGCGTCCAGATCGGATACGGAGGACTCAGGGAATACAGTGTTCTCCGGTTTCGGCGGCTGTTCCTGACCGGTCAGCTGACGGAAACTCTTTTCGATTTCACGTTCTTCTTCCCGGTAGGGACGGGGGTTGGAAAATTTGCCTTTTGACATGGGGTTACTCCTTTTCTCAGGGGGTGGGTATCAACGATATTATAGCATGGACTGTCAAGCATGTCAGGAATTGCACAGACTCCGATAACGGTCGATGAACACCTTGCTCTGCTTCAGGCTGTCCACTCCGTTTGCCAGCTTGAGACGCAGGGTCGGCTCCTTGACGTTGGCGAGAAACGTCAATCTAAGCTTGTAGTCCGGATCGGCGCACAGAGCGCTGACAGACTCGAAGTTCAGATTGCTTAAGGTAAACAGCACATCCCCGGCCTTCTGGCGGATGTCCTTGATGCCCGCATCTCTTGCCTTTGCCCGAAGCAGGGCAATGTCGATGAGATTCAGCACGCCCTTGGGCGGTTCGCCGTAGCGGTCCACAATTTCATCCAGCAGATCGTCTGCATCCTCCTGAGAGCGGATGGCAGCCATGCGGCGGTACAGATCCATCCGTTCTTCTCCCCGGGAGACGTAGGCTTTGTCCACGTTGGCGGTGACATTCAGGTCGGCGGTGCATTCCGGAGCCTTGGGGGCCTCTCCCTTTTCTTCCAGCACTGCTTCATCCAGCAGCTTGAGGTACATATCGTAGCCCACGCTGGACATATGCCCGGACTGCTCTGCACCCAGCAGGTTGCCAGCACCCCGGATTTCCAGATCCCGCATGGCAATCTTGAAGCCGGAGCCGAATTCGGCAAAATCCCGGATGGCGGAAAGCCGCTTCTCGGCGATCTCTGTCAGATTCTTGTCGGGACGGTAGGTAAAGTAGGCGTAGGCATGGCGGGTGGAGCGTCCCACACGACCCCGGAGCTGGTGGAGCTGGGAAAGGCCGAAGCGGTCGGCGTTTTCAATAATCAAAGTGTTGGCGTTGGGAATGTCCAGACCGGTTTCGATGATGGTGGTGCACACAAGTACCTGAATTTCTCCCTCAGCCATGGCCTGCATCACGTCGCCCAAGGCGTCCTCGCCCATTTGCCCATGGGCGACGCCGACAGTCAGGCCGGGAATGCGGCGTTTCAGTGCAGACGCGCACTGGTCGATGGTCTCTGTGCGGTTGTGCAGGTAATAAACCTGTCCGCCCCGCTCCACCTCCCGCCGGATAGCATCGTCGACAATGGCGTTGTTATACTCCATCACAAAGGTCTGCACCGGATAACGGTCGGCAGGGGGCTCCTCGATGGTAGACATATCCCGGATGCCGGACAGCGCCATGTTCAACGTCCGTGGGATGGGGGTAGCCGACAGGGTCAGCACGTCAACACCTTTGGATATTTCCTTCAGCCGCTCCTTGTGGCTGACGCCGAAGCGCTGTTCCTCATCCACGATGAGCAGTCCCAGATCCTTGAACTGGACGCTTTTCTGCAGCAGCTTGTGGGTGCCGATAATAAGATCTACGCTGCCGGAGCGGAGCTTTTGCAGGGTTTGCTGCTGCATCTTTGGGGTGCGGAAACGGCTGAGCACGTCGATGTTCACGGGGAATCCACGGAACCGTGCTACGGCGGTCTGATAATGCTGCTGGGCAAGTACCGTGGTGGGCACCAAAATCGCCACCTGCTTGCCATCCATGACCGCCTTCATCACCGCCCGGAGGGCAACCTCGGTTTTACCGAAGCCTACATCGCCGCAGAGCAGGCGATCCATGGGGACAGGGGATTCCATATCGCGCTTGATGTCCGCAATACAGCGCAGCTGGTCATCGGTTTCTGGATAGGGAAAATTATCCTCAAATTCCTTCTGCCAGGGGGCGTCGGCAGAGAAGGCGTAGCCGGTCTGGCGTTTCCGGGCTGCGTAAAGCTGAATCAGCTCTCCTGCCATATCTTTTGCGGCCTTCCTGGCTTTGGCCTTGGTTTTCTGCCAGGCGTCGGAGCCGATTTTGTTCAGCTTTACATTTGCATCCTCGCTGCCTCCGCCGATGTATTTGCTTACCAGGTCCAGCTGGGTGGCGGGGACGAACAGGGTGTCGCTGCCCTGATAGGCGATTTTAATATAATCCTTGACCGCACCGTCCACCTTGATCTGCTCCATGGCGACGAACCGTCCGATGCCGTAGTTTTCGTGCACCACCAGATCTCCGGGGGTCAGGTCTGTGAAGGAATTCAGCTTCTGGCGGTTGGTGGAGCCGGCCTTTTTTGTGGCTTTGCGCTTCGGCTCGCTCCGGGCGATGAGCTGTCCTTCTGTCAGGACGGCGATTTTCGACAGGGGGTACTCCATGCCGAAGGGCAGGCTGCCTTCGGTCAGAAGGATCTGCCCGGGTTTGGGCAGGGTGGTCAGTGGAATGCACTGAAAGGCGGACAGACCCCTTTCGCTCAGGAACTGCTGCAGCAGCTCCGCCCGGCGTCGGGTGCCGCAGAGCACCAGACTGCCGAATTCCATTTTCTGATAGTGGCTCAGGTCGGCTGCGGCGGTATCCAGATTGCCGCCGTAGCCTGGAAGCTGCTTGGCGGTGAGGGGATACAGCTGTTTCGGCGGGCAGTCCTCCGGGTAGGAGGTGCCGCCGAAGGCATCAAAATAGACGCATGCTCTGCCATGGAGCTGGCGGCAGAAGTCTTCCCACTGGCACACATAGTCGCACAGTTCTCCCGCAACAAGCCCCGCCTGAAGCATACTGTCCAGCTGCATGCCCATTTCGTCGCAGCGAGCGCGGGCGGTGCGCTGGAGGTTTCCGTGGTCGCAGACGGCAATGACGGCGCAGTCCGGGATATAATCCGCAGCGGTTGCCATTTCCGGATAAATAAGCGCCATATACCGGTCGGAAGCGGGATTGAGAAGACCGTTTTCGTATTTGTCCAGATCCTTTCCCAGAGTGGCAATGAGGGGCTCGTTAACGTTTTTCCGCCGCTTCTGGCGGGAGATAAGGGCGGAAATATCTTTGCACAGCCCTGCTGCCCCGCCGGGGTGGAGGCCGGGCTGGGTTTCTGCAACAGGCAGAACCGTGACAGACTCGATATTCTCGCTCCGGCGCTGGCTCGCAGGGTCAAAATAGCCCATGGTGTCCAGCTCATCGCCGAAAAATTCCACCCGGACGGGTTGATCCGCGGCAGGGGAGAAGAAGTCCAGAATCCCGCCCCGGACGGCGAATTGCCCCGGTCCTTCCACCATGCCGCAGCGGTTGTATCCGGCGGCGGTAAGACGGTGGATCAGATCCTCGATGGCGTATTCCCGTCCCACTTCCAGAGAGAAAGCGGCGGAAAGCAGGGTCGCTTTCGGCATGGTGCGCAGACTGAGAGACTCCCAGGTCA
Organism: Faecousia sp.; assembly: GCA_051867075.1. GTDB lineage: Bacteria > Bacillota > Clostridia > Oscillospirales > Oscillospiraceae > Faecousia. The sequence goes on from JBJDYG010000039.1 coordinate 37,663, forward strand.
TGATCTGCAGCGCCGTTTTCCCCGCAGCCAGGTCATACAGCTGCCGTAGACGCTTCTGTTCCCAGCTTCTTGAGACTACGGCGGCATCATAGAGGGTCAGATCCCGTCCCGGAAGAATGGGCGCGGTATCCCCCAGAAATCCTTTTAGCTCTTCCTGAAGCCGCCGGGCCGCCATGTCGTCCTGACACAGCACTACCATGGGGCGGTTCAGACCGCGGCAAAGCCCCGCAATCATATGACTGCGGTTTATCTGGCCGATGCCGGTGACGGCGACGCTTTCGCCGTTTTGAAGAGAGGATACCATGGCGGCATATTCGGGAATAGACTTGAGAAGAAGCAGTAGCTGATCCATAATTTACCTCAAAAAGAATGGCACAACGTGGCAATGCGGAAAGGGGGATATATCCCCCTTTCCGTGGTTTTGTGACAGTATTCGATGGATGCTATGGGTGGCTGCCGTTGAACCGGTTTGCACTTTCCGGTACACCCCGGTCAATGATGCTCAGGGCGGCATCGGCGGCGTTTTTCAGGGATACGGCAAGGGCCTTTTCTTCACTTGCCGAGAAGGCGGACAGCACCCAGGCGGCAAGATCATATTCCGGATTGGGCTTTGCCCCCACGCCAATCTTGACCCGGGGGAATTCCTGACTGCCCAACTCCTGAATGATGGACTTGATGCCATTATGTCCGCCGGCGGAGCCTTCGGCACGAACCCGCAGCCGCCCCGGTTCCAGAGAGATGTCATCAAACATCACGATAATTCGCTGGGGCGGGATGTTGAAGTAGGCGGAAAGCTGCAGAACAGAGCGCCCGGACAGGTTCATGTAGGTCTGGGGCTTGAGAAGAAACACCTTTTTGCCGCTGTAACTTACCTGTGCGTACAGACCCTGAAATTTCAGTTTGTCCACCTTGACGCCCAGCTCTCCGGCCAGAAGATCCAGCGCCCGGAAACCGGTATTGTGGCGGGTTTTTTCATATTCCCGGCCGGGGTTTCCCAAGCCCACGATCAGCCAGTTTTCGCCGCTCTGTTTGGAAAACACGGCTTAGAACAGGTCGGCGATGGAGGTGGCGCCGTGGATGTGCTCGATGGCACGGGCAAAAACGGGAGCCACGTCCAGGAACTTGAGCTTGCCGCTGGGGGTGTTGCCGACCTCGGGGATGGTGTTCAGGAATACCATCTCCTTGATGGCGCTGGCCTCAATGCGGTCATAGGCGGGGCCGGAGAGAACACCGTGGGTAGCGCAGGCGTAGACATCCTTTGCGCCGCCGATTTCCACCAGAGCTTTGGCAGCGTTGCACAGAGAGCCTGCGGTATCCACCAGATCGTCGTACAGGATGCAGGTCTTGCCTTTGACATCGCCGATGATATTCATGACTTCGGAAACATTGGCCTTGGGACGGCGCTTGTCCACAATGGCAAGGCCCATGTGTACCTTGGCGGCAAAGTTCCGGGCACGGCCTACGGAGCCGACATCGGGGGAGACCACCACAAAGTCCTCATGGTCGAACTTGTCCTCGGGGAATTTGTTCATGAAGTAGTCAACGAAGGTGACGTTGCCCAGCAGGTGATCCAGAGGAATGTCGAAGAAGCCCTGAATCTGGGCGGCGTGGAGATCCATGGTCAGAATCCGGTTTGCACCGGCGGCGGTGAGCATGTTCGCCACCAGCTTGGCGGAGATGGGATCCCGGGACTTGGCCTTGCGGTCCTGACGGGCGTAGCCAAAATAGGGGATGACAGCAGTGATACGTCCGGCGGATGCCCGGCGGCAGGCGTCGATCATCACCAGCAGCTCCATGAGATTGTCATTGACGGGTTTACAGGTGGATTGGATCAGGAACACGTCAGCGCCGCGAACAGTTTCTTCCAACGTGACGGAAGCCTCGCCGTCTGCGAAGTGGGTCACAATGGCCTTACCCATGGGTACGCCCAGTTCCTTGCAGATGGTCTCGGCAAACTTGGGATTGGAATTGCCGCAGAAAACCTGAATGTTTTCACCGTAAGCAATCATCGAATGAATACCTCGCTTTATTTTCTTTATTTTCTGCCTCGGTTCATTCCGAGCGCAATTTTACATTCCCATTATATCACCCTTACACGGGAAAATGCAATATGAAGAAAGCGAAAATAACGCCGAAAAAACCGTCCCCAATTGCCTGTTTTCTGGCAAAGCAACCAGATTATGACAAAAGAAGGGAAAACGAAATTTTGTTTGTAAAAATATCTTGTGAGTTTTTGGAATGTGTGATATACTAATCGACACAGAATCTTACCAGGAAGGTTTTCGGGAGTATCATTTATGAACGACAAAATCATCATTCAGGGCGCGCGGGAGAACAATCTGAAAAACGTGAACCTGACAATCCCCAGAGATAAGCTGGTGGTATTCACCGGCCTGAGCGGTTCCGGCAAGTCCAGTCTGGCCTTCGACACCATCTACGCCGAAGGGCAGCGGCGGTATGTGGAGAGCTTAAGCTCCTATGCCCGCCAGTTTTTGGGCCAGATGGACAAGCCGGACGTGGATTCTATCGATGGCCTTTCTCCTGCTATATCCATTGACCAGAAGACCACCTCCAAAAATCCACGCTCCACGGTAGGCACGGTGACGGAAATTTACGACTATCTCCGGCTTTTGTGGGCCCGGGTAGGTATTCCTCACTGTCCGAAATGCGGAAAAGAGATCCGCCGGCAGACCATCGATCAGATTGTGGATCGGGTGGAAGCGCTGGGGGAGGGTGCCCGCTTTATCGTTTTGTCCCCCGTGATCCGGGGTAAGAAGGGCGAGCATAAAAAGGTGTTTGAGGATGCCCGGAAGTCCGGTTTTGCCCGGGTGCGGGTGGACGGTATTCTCTATGACCTGACGGATGAAATCCAGTGTGAAAAAAATAAGAAGCACACGATTGATCTGGTGGTTGACCGTCTGGTGCTGAAGGACGGCCTGCGCCGCCGCCTGACAGACTCCATCGAGACAGCCTGCAGCCACTCCGGCGGCCTTGTCACCATCGAGCTGCCCTCCACCGGAGAAGAGCTGAGCTTTTCCCAGAACTACGCCTGTGAGGACTGCGGCATCAGCCTGACGGAGTTGGAGCCGAGGATGTTCTCCTTTAACAACCCCGCAGGAGCATGTCCCAGCTGCACCGGTTTGGGCTTCCAGCTGATTGCCGACGCAGATCTGGTGATCCCGGATAAGAATAAGTCCATTTTTGACGGCGCCATTCAAGCCTCCGGCTGGCAGAGCGCCCGGACAGACTCCATCTTCCGTATGTACTTTGAAGCGCTGGCGCAGAAATATCATTTTTCCCTGACTACTCCTGTGAAGGATCTGCCGGATGACGTGATGGACATCATTCTCTACGGCACCAAAGGGGAAAAGCTGCGCATGACCTACAACCGGGGCAACGGTATGGGGGTGCTGGAGCAGCCGTTTGAGGGTATTCTCAACAATATTTCCCGGCGGTTCCGGGAGACCCAGTCCGACGCTGCCCGTAAGGAGCTGGAGGAGTGCATGGCAACCGCGCCCTGCCCCCAGTGCCATGGCGACCGGCTGTCGGAGATTGCCCGGGCGGTAACCGTGGGCGGCATCGGCATCATGGATTTCTGCCGCATGAGCGTCCGGGACGAGCTGAATTTCATGAACAACCTGCACCTGGACGGCAATATGGCGATGGTCGCTGAACAGATTGTCAAGGAGATCAAATCCCGTCTGCAATTCCTTACAGATGTGGGATTGAGCTATCTCACGCTGTCCCGGTCGGCGGGAACCCTCTCCGGCGGCGAAAGCCAGCGCATCCGTCTGGCAACCCAGATCGGCTCGTCTTTGATGGGCGTGCTGTATATTCTGGACGAGCCCTCCATCGGTCTGCACCAGCGGGACAACGACAAGCTGTTGGGCACGCTGAAGCATCTGCGGGATCTGGGCAATACCCTGATCGTGGTGGAGCACGACGAGGATACCATGCGGGCTGCCGACTTTATCGTGGACGTTGGCCCCGGCGCAGGCAGCCACGGCGGTGAGATCGTGGCGGCGGGGACGCTTGATGATATTATCCGCTGTCCCCGCTCTGTGACGGGACAATACCTTTCCGGTGTGAAGAGAATTCCTTTGCCTGTCTCCCGGAGGACGGGAAACGGCAAGGCGCTGCGTATCTGCGGCGCCCGGGAGAACAACCTGAAAAACGTGGACGTGGAGATTCCTCTGGGAACGTTGACCTGTGTCACAGGCGTGTCCGGCTCCGGAAAGTCCAGTCTGGTGAATGAGGTGCTGAATAAGACGCTGCTGGGCAGACTGAATCACGCCCGCACCCGCCCCGGCGACTGCGATGGCATCGAAGGAATGGAGTATCTGGACAAGGTCATTGACATCGACCAGAGCCCCATCGGCAGAACGCCCCGGAGCAATCCAGCCACCTATACGGGACTGTTCAACGATATCCGGGATCTGTTTGCATCGACGAATGACGCCAGAATCCGGGGTTACGGTCCCGGGCGATTCAGCTTCAACGTCAAGGGCGGACGGTGTGAAGCCTGCAGCGGCGACGGCCTGGTGAAAATTGAAATGCACTTCCTGGCAGACGTCTATGTTCCCTGCGAGGTCTGCCATGGCGCCCGATATAACCGGGAGACACTGGAAGTCCAGTACAAGGGTAAGAATATTGCCCAGGTGTTGGATATGACTGCGGAGGAAGCGGTGGATTTCTTTGAAAACCTGCCCAAGATCCGCAGAAAAGCCCAGACGCTGGTGGAAGTAGGCCTGGGATATGTGAAGCTGGGACAGTCCAGCACCACCCTCTCCGGCGGCGAAGCCCAGAGAGTGAAGCTGGCAACGGAGCTGGCACGGGTGGCAACGGGCAAGACCATCTATATTCTGGATGAGCCTACCACCGGACTCCACGCGGCGGATGTTCACAAGCTCATTGAGGTTTTGCAGCGGCTGGTGGATGCGGGGAACACTGTGTTGGTCATCGAGCACAATCTGGACGTGATCAAAACGGCGGATCACATCATCGACCTGGGGCCCGAGGGCGGCGACGGCGGCGGCTATGTGGTGGCTGCCGGCACCCCTGAGGAAGTGGCGAAGATTCCCGGGAGCTACACCGGGCAATATCTCAAATCGTATCTGTAATTGAAAGATGCCTGGCCTGCTAGGCAGGTCAGGCAAGAAAATCATTCTTTTTCGTAGAGATCCGCCGGGAGACACTCGGCAAGCTCAATCAGCCCGTGATCCCGTTCTCCGGCGTAGTCAACCCGGAGGATTTTGGAGCGTAGCACTGTGTCCTTGCTCTGACGGATTGCCAAAGTCATAGTGATCCGGGTACCCTTGTCCTCGGGCTGGTCGATGAGCACTGCACCGCCGTGATGGGCGGCGGCGGTGCGGATGAGCACCATTCCGAGGCCAATACCAAACCTTCCGTCCTCCAAAGCAGGCTGGCGCAGATACCGGGAAAACACATTGCTGCGGATGCTTTCTCCAATGCCGGAGCCAGTGTCAGTCACACTGAGCCGCAGCATCCGTCCGTTATGGGTCAGCTTCGCAGCGATGGTTCCGCCTTTGGGGGTAAATTTCATAGCGTTGGACAAAATGTTCAGAACAGCCCGTTCCAGTTGTTCTCCATCGGCGAGACTGTAAACCGGCTGATTCAGTCCCTCGTAGGTCAGAGTGAGGCCAGCGTGGGAGATGAGAGACTGTGCCTTCTCAAAAATCTCGGCGAACAGTCCCGGGATATCCAGCGTTTCCTGACGGGAGACGGCAGTGCAGCGCTCTGCGTCGGACATGTTGCCGATGATCCGGAGCATTTGAAACAGTCCCCGGTTCAGTCGGGCAACCTGCTCCTTCGTACGGGGATCGTCTTTCAGGGCGGAGAGGGGGAACAGACGATCAGCTGTGATCATCACGTTGGTCAGCGGCTCCCGCAGCTCCCGGGCAGCCAGCGCCATGGAACGAAGCTCGCCGTTGTCCGAGTCCTGTTCCAGCAGAAAGACGTCTGTGCCGTCCACTTTTGTGACGGAGGCACCGCAGCTGTGGGACGAGAGATCCAGCGTCAGATACAGGCACCCGTCGGTAAAAGCTGCGTATTCCTCCGCACCCGTCAGAAGCAGCGGACGGATATCGCTGCCCGGGGTGATGAAAAGGCTTTCAGCGGCCTGATTAACTTTGATGATTTGGTTCTCTTTTACGCAAAAACCGGGACGGACCATCAGATCCAGCATCCCCAGGCAATCTTTCTTTTCTTCCATGACGAACCTCCTCGTACTTCTATCATGCGCAGAATGGGAGAAATCTTTCCCGGCGGGATTCGACGCATTTCGCCTGTCCCCATTTTAGCGGAAAGCAAGCAAAATAGCAAGGGTAAAGAAATTTAAGAGGTGAAAAATATGTCGATTCACGACGGACACCGGCTGCGGCTGAAGCAGCGCTTTCTGGAAGAAGGGCTGGAGGGCTTTACGGATATCCAGGTGTTGGAGCTGCTGCTGTTTTTCAGCATCCCCCGGCAGGACACCAATCCCACTGCCCACGCTCTTCTGGATCACTTCGGCAGCCTGCCTCAGGTGCTGGAAGCGCCGGTGGCGGAGCTGAAAAAGGTTAAGGGCGTTGGAGAGCAGTCAGCGCTGCTGCTGAATCTCATCAATGACGTGGCCAGATACTATCAGGTGGAGCGCACCATGCGGGAAAAGATACTGCCGACGGTTCAGGCCTGTGGGGAATATCTGGTGCCCTTCTTTTTCGGACGGAATGTGGAGACGGTGTTTTTGCTGTGCCTGGATGCCAAATGCAAGGTGCTCTGCTGCAAGGAAGTAGGGCAGGGGAGTGTCAATTCCGCAGGAATATCCGTGAGGAAAATCGTGGAGACGGCGCTGGGCGCCAATGCCACCACAGTGGTGATGGCGCACAACCACCCCAGCGGCATCGCTCTGCCTTCCAACGAGGATGTGCAGACCACCCAGCGGGTGGCAGCGGCGTTGGGTGCGTTGGAAATTCATCTGGCGGATCATATTGTTGTGGCGGACGGGGACTTTGTCTCTATGGCCCAGTCAGGATACCGATTTGGCGAGGAGAGTTATTATGGACAGATTCAAGCTGGTATCGGAATATAAGCCCTCCGGCGATCAGCCGGAGGCAATCGAAGCACTGGTAAACGGTGTCAATTGGGGACTCCGGGAGCAGACCTTGCTGGGCGTTACCGGCTCCGGAAAGACCTTTACCATGGCATCGGTAATCGAAAAACTGAACCGGCCCACTCTGGTGCTTGCCCACAATAAGACGCTGGCTGCCCAGCTTTGTTCGGAATTTCGGGAGTTTTTCCCCAACAACGCAGTGGAATACTTCATTTCCTACTACGATTACTACCAGCCGGAGGCGTATATCGCCCACACGGATACCTATATTGAAAAGGATGCCTCTGTCAACGAGGAAATTGACCGTCTGCGCCACTCGGCGACCTCGGCACTGTTTGAGCGGCGGGATGTGATTGTGGTGTCCTCGGTCAGCTGCCTGTACGGTTTGGGTGACCCCATTGATTATAAGAGTATGGTAATCTCCCTGCGCGTGGGGCAGGAATACCCCTTGGACAGCGTGCTGAAAAAGCTGACGGAAATTCGCTATGAGCGAAATGATTTGGACTTCTCCCGTAATAAGTTCCGCCTGCGGGGAGATACGCTGGAAATCTATCCTGCCTACTGGTCAGGGCGGGCGATTCGGGTGGAGTTTTTCGGGGATGAAGTGGATAGAATCAGCGAGATCAACGCCGTGTCCGGCATCGCGGAGCGATATGTGGATCACGTTGCCATCTATCCTGCCAGCCATTATGTGGCCTCGAAGGAGAAGCTCCACCGGGCAATGCTGGATATCCAACGGGAATGCGACGAGCAGGTGGCCTTCTTCCGTGCCCACGACAAGCTCATCGAAGCCCAGCGCATTGCCCAGCGGACGGCCTATGATCTGGAAATGCTGACGGAAATCGGCTTCTGCAACGGTATCGAGAACTATTCCCGGGTAATTCAGGGGCGGGCGCCCGGCACACCGCCCACAACTCTGCTGGATTATTTCCCGGAGGATTACCTCATGTTTATCGACGAGAGCCACGTTACGCTGCCCCAATGCCGGGCCATGTACGCTGGTGACCGCAGCCGCAAGGACGCGCTGGTGAACTACGGCTTCCGCCTCCCGTCGGCCTATGACAACCGCCCCCTGAACTTTACGGAGTTCGACCAGAAGATCAACCAGGTGATCTATGTTTCCGCTACTCCGGCCGAATATGAGCGCACCCGCTCCGGGCAGACGGTGGAACAGGTGATCCGTCCCACGGGGCTTCTGGACCCGGAGGTGGAGGTACGTCCCATCGAGGGACAGATCGACGATCTGATTGGAGAGATCAACGCCCGCACTGCCAGAAACGAGCGGGTACTGGTGACCACGCTGACCAAAAAAATGGCGGAGGATTTAACGGTGTACCTGCAAAAGGCGGGGATCAAGGTGCGTTACATGCACTCGGACATCGGTGCCATGGAGCGGATGGAGATTATCCGGGATTTGCGGATGGCGAAATTTGACGTTCTTGTTGGTATCAACCTTCTGCGGGAAGGCCTGGATTTGCCGGAGGTCAGCCTCGTGGCGATCCTGGACGCAGACAAGGAGGGATTCTTGCGCAGCGAGACCAGTCTGATCCAGACCATCGGACGCGCTGCCCGAAACGCTGAAGGACGGGTCATCATGTACGCAGACACAGTGACCCCTGCCATGCGTGCCGCCATAGACGAGACTGCCCGCCGCCGAAGTGTACAGGATGCATACAACAAAGCCCATGGCATTGTACCAAAGACCATTATCAAATCCGTTCGGGATCTCATCGAAATTTCCTCGCCTACCGCCGAGCGGAAGGGCAGAACCGGCGTGAAGATGACGAAAGCGGAAAAGGAAAAGGAGATTGCCCGTCTGGAAAAGCAGATGAAGGAAGCTGCCCGGATGATGGAATACGAGTACGCTGCCGTACTGCGGGATCAGATTATCGAACTGCGGGGCAACGGAACATAAAAGCATCCGCCCGGTTTGCGGTAGCAAAACCGGGCGGCAGTTTATATGGGCAGAGTTCGCCGCTGATTCTCTAATATAATCCCCATGCGATACAATTGCGCCACAGGCAATGAAAGCAGTTCGTGCATGGGGATTTTATGTGTATCAGCAACCGTTGCCCCGCCAGGGGCGAGGAGCTGGCACTTGAATCAGTTTTTACTATAAATGCGGAGCTTTCATAGTAAAAACGCCTATTCTTGCGAATGAAAGTTTTTTGTTGAGAATCAGTATGAAAGGTTATCCATCTTTCGGTGGTTCATCCCCAACATACTGGAACCTGGGACCGTGGTAGCTATCCCGGTCTATGGTCTCGTTCCACATGGCGGCGGGGCGCACCCACAGCCCGTACTCGCCGTACAGGGCGCGGTAGACCACCATGGGTTCCCGGGTTTCGGAGTGGGCTGCGGTTCCGATTACTTCGTACAGATTGCCTTTGAAATGCCGGTATAGACCTGGTTTGATGTCCAAAATAATCCTCCTGATAAGAAGCGCGCCGGAAAACTCCGGCGCGCAATGTCGTGTTAACCTGCCTTAGGAACACTGCCGCCTCTGGCGGTCATGTCCAGAACCATGTTGGGATCAAACAGACCTCTGTCGGTGAACCGGGTGGCATACCACGCCATATTTTCACCGGTGACCATCAGACGGTTCTGACGGACGTAGGTATTGTTGACCTCCGTCTTAGGATCCTTGTCGTTGGAAATGAAGTAGCGGAAACCGGTCTGGTACATCACATTGAAGGACGTGCCGGTGTAATCGGACAGATTGCTGGCCTGAGCGAAAACAAAGGTGTCCAGATTGCCGATGATGGGGGTGATTTGCTGGGTCCAGCTCTGCAGATCGGCGGTGATGCCCGCGGAGTTCATATCCCGGTATTTGCCGTTTTCATAGGTGTAGCAAGCCAGCCGGTAGCCCTTTGCCTTCAATGCCTCCACGACGGCGATGGCGCCGGCCTTCTCCTGCTCGTAGTAGTCATTGCCCTTGGTGCCAACATAGGAGGTGTTGCAGCGGTAGCCGAAAATACCCTGGCTGCCGGTGACCGCCAGAATGGCACGGGCGCCCCGGTAGGAGAAGTCGGGATGAGCCTTGATAAAGTCCTCCAGAATCGGCACAAAGTCGTAATTGCCGGTGAGGGTATTGCTGCTGCTGTCGATGTACTCGGCTTTGACGTCGCCGTTGGCATCCAGAACCAGCTTGTGGGCGAAGCCGTCGCCGCCGGCATCCGGGGCGCCGTCCTTGTTGCTGTCGACCATATACTCAAAATAGTTGACCATGGTCTCAGTGAGCATAACGGGTTTCTTACCTGCAGGCAGATAGATGGACTTGGGGAGGTACTGATCGGTACCGGCGACGGTTTGGGTCACTTCCACAAAATCGTCAAAATCCACCAGGACATAGCCGTTGTCATAAAGCTGCTGCAGAATCTTGGAGAACTCGTCAATGGTGACGAAGTTCTGGTTGTACTTACCGCCCAACTCCTGATCACTGAACGCCCGGGCGGGGTCGGCGATGAGCACATGGAAGCTGAGGTTGGGAATCAGAGAGTAATCCTTGTATTCAACCAGAGAATTCTTGGCATTGACATATTCTGCCCGTTTGACGCTCATTTCGGGATAGTTTGCTATGTCAGCGAAGGAATCCAGCTTATCAATGGCTGCCTGATAGTCATAGTTGGCAGCCAGCTCCTCCGCATCATCCATGATCCGCTGGTATTCCGCCTCAGCCGCCTGGGCGTCGCTGATGGATGCATCAATCTCGTTCTGCTTGATGGCGTCGTTGACCCGCTTCTGGTCGATCGCGTTGGAAATCGCGCCAATGACGAAGGAGAGAATCAGAACCAGGCATACGCAGGCAATCAGGGGAGGCAGATAGACCTCCTTGAAGATCTGCGCCTTGGTCTTTTTCCGACGGCGGCGGGGATTGCTGGGGTCAGCGGGTGCCTCCAGCGCTTCCTTGTTTGTAAGAGGGGCAAAATAGAGGTCAAAGAATTTGGTGAAAATATTGGGTTTGGCTTCCTTAGGCTCTTTGGGCTTACGCTCTTTGCGGGGCTTGGGAGCTTTGGCGGGCTTGCGCTCCCGACGGCGGACGGGCTTGTCCTCATCCTCCACAGGCGCATCGTCATCCACGGGAGCATCCTGAAAGTCAGAGGGGCCATCCGGAGCTTCGCTGTCCTCTTCTGCCTGCTCCGGCACGGCGTCTTCCAAGTAATCCGTGTCGTCGAAATCCAGATCGTCGGAGGACTCATCAGCACCGAAATCATAGTGCTCCTGCGCGTTCTTGCGGACGGCTTTGGGAGACAGAATATCGTCCAGATCCAGGTCATCCACGTCATCTGGGGCATCGTCCAGTCCAAGACCGCTGAGATCCAGCTCGTCGTCATATTCACCGGGAGCCGCATCCTCCGGCTGCGTGTCAGAGAATTCCTCGTCAAACTCGGAAAGATCTATATCTGCATCGTCTTCGCCGTCCAAAAACGCCTTGGGGTCGAAGTCGTCATCATCGAAATGAAAATCCATGTCGAAATCGTCCTTTGCCATAGTTCATCCCTGCCTTTATGGTATAGTCAATCATATTCTATCATCGACAATTAAAAAAAGCAAGGGAAATCGGAAGAAAAGCAAAAAAAAGAGAAAACGGTCGAAATAGAAAAATCCGCCGGGAAAGACGGCGGATTATCTGAAAAATACTGGAAAAATCAAATGTAACGGACAGAAATTTCACCAAAACTGGCGTCGCAGTTCAGCGTAATGGTACCCTCTGACCCGGCGTCGGGACTGCCTTTGACCTCCACGTTGGCGAAAGCAGTGCCGCTGACAGGTTTGACACGATACTTTCGGGGAACCAGCAGCTTCAGTTCGCCGAAGGAACATTTGAGGTCGATGGAGCAGCCGTCGGCAATTTTTTCGCAGGCGCTGAGATCTACGCACAACTCACCGAAACTGACCTCTGCGCGTCCTCCGGAAAGCCTGGGCAGCCGGATCAGATAGTCCTGCTCGCCGAAGCGGGCGGTGCAGTCAAAATTTTCACCGTCATAATTGCAGTGGCTCCCGGAGTTTTTGCTGACAGACACACCGTCACGGCAGACATGGAAGCCGCCATGCCGAGGCTTTCGCAGGGCGTCGAGCAGAAGACTGCCGCCAAACAGCAGCAGAAGCACCGGCAGCAGCAGCTCCCTGCCCAGACCGAAGTGGGCAAAATTCAGGTTTTCCATCAGAAAATAGGCACCGAACAGGCCACAGCCCAGGCGGAAGAAAGAAAAACGGGGATAAAGTCCGAAAATGCCGAAAACCAGAAGTCCCGAGGGCCAGAGAATGTCCCAGAAACTGGCCCCGAAGTTCAGAAAATAGGATACCAGCAGCAGGGAGCCCGCCAGCAGCACCCACACCGCCAGACCGAGGCTGCTCTTTCGTCCGCCGTCCCACTGGAAGTCCCAGTCGCCTCCGCGGACGCGGAACCCGTCGGATTCGGCTTCCTTTGGTTTCTCCCGGATAATTTCCGCCGGGTGAACGTCTTTTCTTTCGATTCCCAGCAGCTCGTCGGTGGAGATGCCGAAAATCTCCGCCAGCTTTGGCAATGTGGCAATATCAGGACAGGACTGGTCGTTTTCCCATTTGCTCACCGCCTGAGCGGTGACCCCCAGAAGCTCCGCAAGGGCGTCCTGGGTCAGACCCAGCCGCTTGCGGTGGGAGACAATGCGTTTGCCTAATGTTTCTTCCATATTTTGGAATCCTCCTCTTCCCATAATGAAAATGTGCGGCAGGGAGGACGTGTTAACCCTGCCCGAATGTTGTCTTTCGCTGCAGCTGCCTATATCATGCCATAACCAGGCGGAAAAAGCTATAAAATGTTCGTTAATATGGCAAAAAAATTTCCGCAACCGATGGTTGAAACCGGCTCAACCATCGGTTGCGGGCAGTTTTTCTTGCAATCATGGTGCCTGTGTGGTATGATTTTGGGGAATCATGGCGCGGAGGAAATTGTATGAAGTTGCTGAAAGTAATTACCGACAGGGAAATTCTGGGACGGCCGGGGATGTCCCAAGCGAAGCTGCGTCTGACCGCCAGAGCTATCGTGGTAAACCGAAGCAGGCGGATTGCGGTTATGTATGCAGGAAGGTTCAGCTTGTACTCTCTTGTCGGCGGTGGTATCGAAGAAGGGGAGGACGTTCTGACTGCCTTGCGCCGGGAGGTTGGGGAAGAAACCGGCTGCACATGCGACCAAATTGTGGAATTGGGAACTGTGGAAGAAAACCGGGGAAGCTGCGATTACACGCAAATTTCTTATTATCATGTGGTTTATACCGACAGCGATGTGCTTTCGCCCAACCTCACCGATGGGGAAAAACAAAACGATACCACGGTTCAATGGCATTCGTTTGAGGATGCGTACCGGTTGATTGCGTCTCCCCGGTATTCCACCGTTCAGCGAATGTATCTTCAGGCCAGAGATGTTGCGGCTCTGGATGCCTATAGGACCGTTTTTTTGTCCGAAGAATAGTGTTTGGAGGAAATGATATGAAAAAAATAACCAGCTTTACAATCGACCACATTAAATTACAGCCGGGGCTGTACGTTTCCCGGAAGGACAAAGTTGGCGCTGAGACTGTCACAACCTTTGATCTTCGCCTGACCAAGCCCAATGACGAACCGGTGATGAACACCGCCGAGGTGCATACGATTGAGCATCTGGCGGCAACCTATCTTCGCAATGAACCGGAATGGAAAGACAAGGTTCTCTATTTCGGTCCCATGGGCTGCCGCACGGGGTTCTACCTGCTGCTTGCCGGAGACTACACATCCGAAGAGGCTGTGCCGCTGGTGCGTGACTGCTTCCGTTTCATCCGGGATTACCGGGGAGAGGTTCCGGGAGCCAGTGCGAAAGACTGCGGAAATTATCTGGACATGAATCTGCCCATGGCGAATTACTGGGGCGGGAAATATGCCGCATTGCTGGAAAACATTGACGAAACCCAGCTGATTTATCCAGAATAAGGAGGCAACTATGTCAAAACTTGGTATTATCGGAGCCATGCAGATCGAAGTTGAAATTCTGCTGCGGCAGCTGAAAAACGAAACCTCCTGCACCATTGCGGGCAGCACGTTTTATGAAGGTACACTGTCAGAGCTCCCTGTGGTCATTGTCCAGTGCGGTGTGGGCAAGGTCAACGCGGCGATTTGCGCACAGATCCTCTGCGACTGCTTCGGTGTGACCCATTTGGTAAATACTGGCATTGCCGGTTCCCTAAGCGCAGAGCTGGACATCGGCGATCTGGTGGTAAGCCGGGATGTCATGTACCACGATTTTGACTGCGTCCATTTTGGATATCCCTATGGCAGGGTGCCGGGGATGGACGTGACAGCGTTTCCCGCCGACGATGCGCTGCTGGCCTATGCCTTTGCCGCGGCTGAGACGGTGAACCCCGGCCATACGAAGGTTGGCAGAATCGCCAGCGGAGATCAGTTTGTGGCCGATCCGGCGGTGAAGCAGAAGATCATAGACAACACACGGGGGCTGTGCACGGAAATGGAAGGCGCTGCCATTGCTCAGACGGCCTATCGCAATCAGGTACCCTTCGTGATTCTCCGGGCCATTTCCGACAAAGCCGACGACAGCGCGGAAATGGACTATCCCACCTTTGAGAAAATCGCCGCCCACCGGTGCGCTGAAGTTACCTGCATACTGGCAAAGTACCTGAAAGAGGCAGAAGAACAGTAAAAAATCTTCTGAACCAAGGATATTTCGGTAAAACGGGAAAAGAGTAGGAGCGGCTGACAGCCGCCCCTACATGATCGTGTATAGCCAATAAATGAACCCGTATACCACGCTTGCTGCCAGCCCGTAGACGATGACCGGCCCGGCGATGGTAAAAATCTTGGCCCCGACACCCAGCACAAAGCCCTCGGTCTTAAATTCTACCGCCGGAGCGGCGATAGAGTTGGCAAAGCCTGTAATGGGCACCAGTGTACCTGCCCCTGCGTATTTGGCAATGTCGTCATACACACTGAATCCCGTCAGCAGAGCGGACAGTGCTACCAGCGTCATGGATGCGGCAGTCCCGGCGTCCTGCTTTTCCAGCCCCCAGGAACCGTAGCAGTTCATAAACACTTGCCCCAAAACGCAAATCAGCCCACCGATCCAGAAAGCGTTCAGACAGTCCTTCCACATGGGAGACTTAGGCGCCATTTGTGAAACAAGCTCGCCGTATTGCTTTTCCGTCATGTCGATCCCTCCAAAACTATCTTGCCCAGGAAAAAGCAATCAATGCGTCAGTCGCTTTTCCTGCTGAAATTTCAGCATCATTTTTTCAAAACACCTCGTTGACGCAGCGGGGTGTTGACGATATAATCATTCTGGACCTTCTGAAGTCCTGCCATGACTGCAGGCATGAGGCCTGACCATGGCCGCAATCTGTGGGGGAAGGCCCTGTCACAGTCCGTCCCGGCTATGGTTTGTATGACCGGGTTTCTGGCATCATGTATATGCTGGGTGTGTGGGATATGCTGGACAGGCTGGACGGGAAAAAGTCAACGGCTTGATTTTGAGAAACGGAAGAAAGCGGGGCAGCCTGCTTCTTTCTATGATTCGAATTGTGACAGAAAGAGATGATGGGATGAAACATTGCAGCTGCTTATTTTTGATTTTTCTCTTCTGTGCTTGCCTGTGTGCCTGCTCTCATGCGGATGGCGGAGCAGATGAAGCGAAAATCGAATCCATGGCTGCCAAAATCGGGGAACTGGAAAGTCAAGTCGCCGCATTGGAGCAGCAAATCCAACAGTTGGAGGAAACAGATCCTCCGGAGCCCTCTCAGGTGCACAATGAGAAGGTACTTCCGTCGGAAGTATATACCATTGAAGATGCGAGGGCGCTTCGGTCAGAAATATCCACTATTGAAGATGCGGTTGCTTTCCTGGATTTCAAGTTTCCGGAATTATGGATGTCTGCCCATTTGACGGACGGAGAATCCGATTATTGGTGGTTGGACAGTGGTGAGCAGATCGTAATGCGCTCTTTGTACGAAGCTGCTGGCCGTAGCTGTGTGGTCAATGCAGTGACCTATCTTCTTTGCGACGATATGGAGATTTCCTCTGTGATCGGTTTTCGGCGCGATGATAGCGGTGGAATGCCCATGCTTGCAATCAACTGCATCAAGACCCAGGACGGATATCAGTTTGTTGATCCCGTGCTCGGGATGCAGGGAGACGGGATGAGCCGCTACGGCGCACTGCTGCCGGAAGCAGCAGTTTCCTCTATGGAAGAATATGTGGATCTGGTTTGTTCCGATCCGGAAATCAAGCTCACGCTGGACTCGCTGTATGTCTTTGAGAACGGAGAACGGTTTGAATTCTACGAGGATTCTGACGGATATGTCACGCTTCGGTCACCGGAAGCAGAACCGCTGTATTTCAATGGCAAGCGCTATATTTCCCATGAGGAATATGCGCAGATGAAGTACGCCAATGTAAAACCGGAGAATATCGACAGCTACCAGCTGTCAAAAATGCTGGGCGGCACGACTCTGACGGCGGAGGAGGCCTACGCCCTGGTGGACGCGGAGCCGGAGGCCGTGAAAGAGCAGGTCAGGACCGCGGCAGATCTGCTCATGTACATGCTGGCGGCCCGGGTGGGGGACAACGGCGGCTGCTACTGTGACAACTGGGGCGGCTATACCTGGCACACCAATTACACTGCGAAGAAAGTCATGGAGACCCGTCTGGGCAACTGCGGTTCCTGCGCGAATCTGGCGAATTATCTGCTGGAGGGGGATTATGAGGAGATCGGTTTTATTCTCCACGCCTATTACCCCGGCAACGGCGGCGGTCATGTCTACAACTATATCAAGTATCAGGGTGAATACTACATTGTGGACTACAGCTGGTATATCTTCAACAATTATGAACCGGCCAATGATTTCCGGGTCATGAAGCTGAAAACTCTGGCAGAGTATGGGAAGCGAATCGGGGAACTGTACGGCGGCGTGTCCATGGCGATTGCCCACACTTCCACCGGGCGGCATCTGCCAAACATCTTCGGTGAGGAATTCGGAGACAATCACTATTATGTGCCCCAGGGCGCGGAATACACTGTGCTGTACCAATCCGGCGACGGCTATCTTATCGGTGAAATGCCCTTCGACAAAAAGCACTACGATTGGGACGATTTCTGGGAATGAATCCGTTTCCCGGGTCAAAAGGCCTGCCCGTCCGGGCAGGCCTTTTTCGCATCAGAAAAAGCTTTTTTTCAAAATCCGCCGTACTATGTACATGACCGGTCAAAAAAGAAAACGAGGTGAAGCCTGTGAAGGACGAAACCGTGATCGCTGCCATTGCCCGCCGGGACGAGCAGGCTATGGGGGCAGTCATCGACAAATTCTCCCGCCTGCTGTGGCCCATTGCACGGGCGGTGCTGGAGAATGTGGGCTGCGAACAGGATGCTGAGGAATGCGTAGCTGACGCATTCATCTATCTTTGGGAGCATCCGGATAAGTTTGATCCCAGAAAAGGCAGCCTGAAAAGCTGGCTGTGTATCGTCGTCAGGAGCCGTGCCATTGACCGCTTCCGGGAGCTTACCCGCCGGGGCACGCTGCCGCTTGAGGAAGCGGTGCTGGCGCAAACTCTGGGCCTGCAGGAAGCGGCCATGCAGCGGGAGACACGGCGGGAGCTGCTGGCGGCGGTGAATGCGCTGGGAGAACCGGGGCGTGAAATCCTGGTTCGGCGCTACTATTACAACCAAAAGCCCCGGCAGATTGCTTTGGCGCTGGGTATGACGGTAAAACAGGTGGACAACTCCCTGTACCGCAGCAAGCGCCTGCTCAGGGAGAGGCTGACGGCGGCTTGGGGAGGTGCAAAATGAATCGGTTTACCAAACGAAATCTGCACAATATCCGTTGCATTTTTGAGGAAAGAACCGGGATGGATTTGAACCCGGGGCACCGGGAGCATCCAAAAAGCAGGACAAAATATCTGGTTTTGGCGGCGGCGCTTTGTGCCCTGCTGCTGGCTTCCTGCACCCGAACGCTGTTCACGCCCCTTAGCGGAGACGAATTGGCTCTGAACGGAAGTTATCTGGGAGGCGGCATCGTATCCGTGGAGGTGGAGAACCGGTCGGACAAGATGCTGGAATTTCAGAGTCAGGCGAAGCTCATGAGCTGGACGAACGGGGAGGTGGAGCCTTTGCCCGGGGGAACCGTTACCCTTGAAAACACCCGTTTCCCGGCCCATTCCAGAGGCACCATGACGGTGGATTTGTCCGGGGCCTACGACATTGCGGCGCTGGAAAGCGATATACCGGGCAGACCGGCGGCAAGCTGGTATTATCTGCTGCTGACCAACCATGACTTTCTCTTTGGCCACGACTGGATGTGCAGCTTCCGCTTTGTGCAGCTGCCGGAGGAAGCGGAGCCATCTCCGGAAATTCAACCGGAAGCGGTATCTGCTCCGGAAACCCAGCCGGAGTCCAAACCCATAGCGGCGCAAAATCTGGAGGAAATCGAGGCCGGGTTGAAGTCTTATTTTGAGGATGCCTATCTCGACGAGATTCCTGCGTTTGAGCAGGCGCATTTTGAATATCAGCAAAAGGCGCAGGAGCTGCTGATGCGCACAAAAGGAACGCTGGTTCTCCCGGTTGACCCGCATATCACCATTGAGCCGCCCGGAGATCAGGTGTTTGACGAGACTTTCCCGAAGGACATTCAGTACCAGCTCATGGGTCTGAATTATCACGCCCTCGATGCTTTCCATCGGATCGTGGGCGCGGAGTTTTCCGGCGTGACAAGCGATCATGCCCTCCAGATCATGGCAATGCTCCCGGAGTATTCGGGGCAGACCGACGGCGGACAGTATCTTCCCATCGTGTACCTGTTTGTATATGAACGCTCCGCTCTGGCGGCGGAGGATCCCTACGCTTTTATTTCCGGCAGGATCATTCCGTTTGCGGAAATGGCGGAGGAGAAGGTCTTTGAGGACGAGCGGTATGTGATTTACGATATGACCGACCTGTTCTATACCGATCTGGACGGGTACATTGACGATTTTGTTGGAAGTATGTCAGGAAAAGTCGACCTCTACATTGACGAACAGATCCGCCGGCGGGTGCACAATATGTACGATTATTTCCGAAATCCCCAAATCCTTGGCAGCCTGATCGAGAATCATCAGGCGGAAATGGAGACCATGGGCTATAGTGGATAAGAAAGAATCCCGGCACGAATGCTCATGTACGGTAAAGAAGCAAGCAACCGAAAACAATAGATAGACCGCCAG
>JBJDYG010000040.1:0-14763 GCA_051867075.1 Faecousia sp.
GGTCCGACAACGTAAAGACCATCATTATGTGGGTGGCCATCAACCGCTCCGAGGATCGAGCCAACGGCTATGGACAGAGTCTGCTTGACGAAATCGCCCGACCGAACCAGTGGCAGGGGTATAACGAAACCGCCCTCTACACCGACGAAACCTATGCCATGGCGAAGCAGGTGCTGGAAATCCAGGCAAATGGCGGTCTGCGCCCCTTGGATTCTGATATGCTCTGGTTCATCCTCAATGACGACGGCTCCATCACCCTGCGCAATCAGTTCACTGCCAATGCCAATCAGAAGTGGCGGGAAAAGACTGTTAAATAGTCCGCGGGCGGGGGCTGTGACATAGCCATTAAAAAGATCTTTGATGCTACAAAACGGCTGCAACCTTAGCTGGCTGCAGCCGTTTCTTTCGCTTTTTCATACTGATTCTTTAAAAACGTTCATTCGCCAGAATAGGCGTTTTTTATCAGAGAATCATATGAGACGGGATTGTGTGATTTTTCTTTCCCCAAATCACAGAATCGACAACTTGCTTCAAGTAGGCGGTTTTCATGTTTATAAGACATAGCCATCTACGACACTGCAGGAATGGATTATGAGCAGGGCACGCTTTTGTCGTGCCCTGCATTGCTATGTGGCAGGAGGGGAAATTACATGTCCTGCAAATCCGCGAAAGGAATGTCGTTTTCCAGATTATCCCTTGCCAAATCTGTGCCAATGATTCCGTGAGCCTTGGAAATGGGTTTTTCGTGCCATACCTTCTGATTTGCGCCGGTGGTTCCCGCAATGATGGGATTGGCTTTTTCCTTGCCGCTGTTGGCCTTGCCTTGAATCTGGGGGACATGGGAAGTGTAAATATGGGATGTAATAATTGCCGAATTTGATTCACTCGATGTTCATAATTGCATTCTCCAGTTTGTGGCGCAGACTCATTGTACAGGAGGCTGTGAATATATGCGAAAGTGCGGGACTATTTGTCCTGATCGACATAGTCCAGATTTTTCCACCCGTATCGGAGGATGGAAACGATCATGGAGAATTCCGTTACGATTTCATCAAGGATTCCTGCCCAGGAGCCGACCATAATGTCGTATATAATCCACAGCGGGGAATTGATGAACATTCCGGCAATCCGGATTTTCTGACCGTTATGGGTATAGCCTCCGATGGTCGCGGCGATATTGGCCACCACGGGCAGGATGGAAATCCACCCCGACCAGGTGAACACAAGAGCGAGCAGCTGCATCGTGCAGAGAATGCCACACATGGCCTTGCTGCGTGCAAAAGCCCACTTGCTGCCCAGGCAGAAGGAGCGAATTGTGTTGATAATATAGCTGATACCGCCGGTGATTGCACCCAGCAAAAGTAAATGTGTCGTATAACATAAATAGGACAGAAACTGCACTCTGAACAGGTTTTTACTGCTTTTGCATTGATAAGACGCGAAAAACAGCGCTGTACCAACGAATCCGATGATTTGTACAAACATATTTGGCTTCCTTTTCCATTCGGTTATTCCCGAAAAGAATATCATATGAAAACCAAAATAGCAATCCAGAATGTGCGATTGGCTTGTTGCGCTTTTAAGCTTCCAAGATTTTCGCTGCTAAAGTCAGGAGGTTATGAAATAATCGCAGAATTGTGAGATTTTTGCTTGTCAGATTGCGTCGAATGCGCTATTATAGAATTATCATTTTGTCCATTCGGAGGTATCACCATGGCCATCTCCTATAAGAAACTCTGGAAGCTGCTGATCGATAAAGATATGACTGCGGTGGAACTGCGTAAAAGAACCGGCATTGCACCCAATACCATGACCAAACTCCGCCGGGATGAGGAAGTGTCCATGGCTGTGCTGATCAAGATATGTACAGCACTGAATGCCAATATTGGGGATATTATGGACCTGGTTCCGGAGGGAGGCGGCAATGCGGTATGATTCCCAAAAATCAAATGTCGGAAGAGGACATGAAACTTCAATACATTACTCCTGCGCTGACTTCCAAGTGGGATATCCGGAAGATCCGCATGGAGTATCAGGTGACGGATGGCAGAATCAATTTGAGGGGAAACCTTGCCGTTCGTGAGAAGCCAAAGCGCGCCGACTACATCCTCCATCTGAATGCGAATAATCCGATTGCTGTCATTGAAGCCAAAGATAATAAGCATACCGTTTCCTACGGTTTACAGCAGGCAATGGCCTATGCGCAGATGCTGGACCTGCCATTTGCCTATAGCTCCAATGGGGATGGATTTGCGGAACACGATTTTCTGACCGGCAAAGAGCGTGAATTCGGTATGGACGAATTTCCCACGGAAGACGAGCTGATTGCCCGCTATAAACAGGAATCCGCATTGACGCCGGAGCAGGAAACCATCCTTGCGCAGCCATATTATAGCAGTCAGACTATCTATTCTCCCCGGTATTACCAGCGAATTGCCATCAACAGAACCGTGGATGCCATTGTAAGGGGGCAGAACCGTCTGCTCCTGGTTATGGCGACGGGCACGGGCAAAACTTATACCGCTTTTCAGATCGTCTACCGTTTGCTGCAAAGCGGCATGAAGAAGAAAATTTTGTACCTGGCGGATCGGAACATCCTTGTGGATCAGTCCATCTCCCAGGACTTTGCGCCCCTTGAAAAGGTAATACACAAAATTAATGCTGCCAAGGATAACAAGACCACCATTACTTCCCACCAGGTTTATTTTTCCCTTTATCAGCAACTGGTGGGGGACGATGACCAGGAACACTTCAGCGAGCTATTCTCCCCGGACTTCTTTGACCTCATCATTGTCGACGAGTGTCATCGGGGCTCCGCAAAGGAGGAGAGCCGCTGGCGCAGGATTTTGGAGTATTTTACCTCCGCAACGCAGATCGGCATGACGGCGACACCGAAGGAAACCAAGTATATTTCCAACTTGAGTTATTTTGGAGAACCGGTATACACCTACAGCCTGAAAGAGGGCATTGAAGATGGTTTTCTTGCGCCCTTTAAGGTCATCAATATCATGACGGATATCGGCGACGGGTGGAGACCCCGCAAGGGACAGCGTGATATCTATGGCAATGAGATCGAGGACCGGATTTACACCAACAGCGATTACGATTACAACATTATTATCGAAGACCGTATCCAGCAGGTTGCCGCCGAAATTACCCGCTATCTGAAAAGCACCGATCCAATGGCGAAAACCATTGTATTTTGCGCCACGGAAGACGCGGCAGAGCGGATGCGTCAGGCTCTGGTAAACCTGAACGCGGATATGGTCAAGAAAAATCCGGACTATGTGGTGCGGATTACTGGCAGCGATGAATACGGAAAAAGCAAGCTGAAATACTTCATATCCACCAGCACAGAGGGCCCGGTAATTGCCACCACTTCCAAGCTGCTCTCCACCGGCGCGGACTGTAAAATGACGAAGCTGATCGTGCTGGACGAGATGATCGGCTCCATGACCGAGTTCAAGCAGATCATCGGCCGGGGTACCCGTCTGCGGGAAAAAGAGGGAAAGACCCACTTCGTGGTCATGGATTTCCGCAATGTGACCCGCCTGTTTGCTGACCCGGACTGGGATGGCCCCATTGAAATTGACCCAGGCTTCACGCCCGGGGGACATACATCTCCCGTTCCCGGACCTGACCCGGGCACGGTGACGCCGCCCAATCCGCCCCGTGTAAAGCCCATCGTGGACCGCGGCGGCTGCAGGGTGGAGATTATTTACAAAACGGTTTCCATTTATGATGCGGACGGCAAGCTGCTCCGGCAGGAAAGCATCGTGGACTATACCAAAGAAAACATTCTTGGCGAGTATGCTTCCCTGGATAACTTCATCCGCCAGTGGACAGCAGAGGATAAGAAAGCGACAATCCGCGAGCTGCTGTTGGAACGCGGTATTGATTTGGAGCAGATGAAAGCGGAACAGAATATGACCGATGTGGACGATTTCGATTTTATCTGCCATGTGGCTTTCGATAAGAAGCCCCTGACCCGCAGAGAGCGCGCCAACAATGTGAAAAAGCGTGACTTCCTCAGCAAGTACAGCGGCACCGCCCGGGAGGTGCTGGAGGCGTTGCTGGACAAGTACATGAACACCGGAATCTATGAGATTGAAAAAACCGATATTTTGAAGCTCGATCCGTTCCAGAAGCTGGGAAAGCCCTCCAAGATTGCCGGATACTTCGGCGGCAAGGAAGGGTATTTGAAAGCGGTAAAGGAACTGGAAGACGCAATTTACACCAATGAGGCGGTATAAAGAATGAGCAACCTTTCTGGATTTGTGAAACGGCTCCGTGACATCATGCGCAATGACGCGGGCATCAACGGCGATGCCCAGCGGATTGAGCAGATTGCGTGGATGCTGTTTCTGAAAGTATATGATGCCAAAGAGCAGGACTGGGAATTTGATGAGGAAGACTATGTTTCCATCATCCCGAAGGAATGCCGCTGGGCGAATTGGGCCCATGATGATAAGTCCGGCAGCGCCATGACCGGCGACGCCCTGCTGAACTTCGTCAACAATACCTTATTCCCTGTGCTGAAGGGAAACGACATCAAGGATTCCAACGGGAAAACCCTGATCGAAGGCGTCAAGGTAACGGCGGAAACCCCCATCCAAAAAGCCATTGTGCAGACCACGTTTGCTGACGCCAACCAGTACATGAAGGACGGCGTTCTGCTGCGCCAGGTGATCAATGTCATTGATGAGCTGGATCTTGGCAGTTATGAAGAGAGCCATGCTTTCAATGAGATTTACGAATCCATTCTGAAAGAACTGCAGAGCGCCGGTTCTGCGGGCGAATTCTATACGCCCCGGGCCGTAACCGACTTTATGGCCAGGATGATCCAGCCCAAAATCGGCGAAAAGATGGCCGACTTTGCCTGCGGCACCGGCGGCTTTATCACCAGCTGGCTGAAGGAACTGCAAAAGCAGGT
Organism: Faecousia sp.; assembly: GCA_051867075.1. Classification (GTDB taxonomy): domain Bacteria; phylum Bacillota; class Clostridia; order Oscillospirales; family Oscillospiraceae; genus Faecousia. The sequence goes on from JBJDYG010000040.1 coordinate 4,934, forward strand.
AAAAAGCACTGCCGACGCAAAAAAATACGGGGACTCCATCTATGGCATCGAAAAAAAGCAGTTTCCCTATATGCTCTGCATCACGAACCTTTTGCTGCACGGTCTGGATGTGCCCCAGGTGTTCCACGACAACACTCTGCTCAAGGATGTGCTGGACTATACCGAGAAAGACCAGTTTGACGTGATTCTGATGAATCCCCCTTACGGCGGCAGCGAAAAGAAGGAAGTGAAAAACCACTTCCCGGATGACCTGGCCAGCAGCGAGACGGCGGATCTGTTTATGTCCGTCATCATGTACCGGCTGAAAAAGAATGGCCGTGCGGCGGTGATCCTGCCTGACGGCTTCCTGTTCGGTACAGACAATGCCAAGGTGAACATCAAGAAGAAGCTGCTGTCTGAATTCAACCTGCATACCATCATTCGTATGCCGGGAAGCGTTTTCGCGCCTTATACCTCCATTACCACCAACATTCTGTTCTTTGACCGCACCAAGCCCACGGAGGAGACCTGGTTCTACCGCCTGGACATGCCGGAGGGGTACAAGCATTTCTCCAAGACCAAGCCCATGAAGCTGGAGCATTTCGATCCGGCGATTCAGTGGTGGATCAACCGGCAGGAGATCACGGTGGACGGCTTTGACAAGGCGAAAAAGTTCACTGTGCGGCAGCTGACGGAGGAACTGGGCTACAATCTGGACCAGTGCGGCTATCCCCATGTGGAGGAAGAAATTCTGGACCCCATGGATCTGATCCAGCGGTATCAGGAGGAACGGGCCTCCCTGAACGCGGAGATCGACCGGGTGCTTGCTGACATCACCGCCATTCTTGGAGGTGGACGGAGATGACGCCGCAGGAATTGAAAAGTAGCATTTTGCAGTTGGCAGTTCAGGGAAAACTGGTGGAACAGCGGCCTGAAGAAGGTACCGGTGAAGAACTTTTAAAGATGCTTCATACCGAAAAGGAGCAGATTATTAAATCAGGCGCACTTAGGGGAAGAAAGACTAAACCTCTCGAAAGCATTTCTCTTGGAGACATACCATTTGAGATTCCGAACACATGGAAGTGGATTCGTTTAGGGACAGTTACCGAGATTTTTGGCCGGATTGGTTTTCGGGGCTATACTAAAAATGATATTGTTTCTGCAGGCAAAGGGGCTATTACTATTTCTCCATCCAACATCCATCCCAATGGAAAGACGGATTTTTCGGATTGTACTTATTTGTCATGGAGCAAGTATGAGGAATCTCCTGAAATCAAAGTTTCCAATGGAGATATTTTGTTGGTTAAAACCGGATCGTCTTATGGTAAATGTGGCATTGTTTGTGATTTGCCTGAAAAAGCCACCATCAACCCTCAGTTAGCAATACTAAAACATATTACTTGTGATGTGAATTATCTTGACTATGTACTAAAAACTCCAATGGCAAGGAGCCAGTTTGAATCGTTTGTTATAGGCACATCGATTCCAACTTTTTCTCAGGAAAAGCTGGCTAATTTGCTTTTGCCTCTCCCACCTCTCGCCGAGCAAAAACGCATCGTAGCCAAGATTGAGGCATTGCTGCCGTATATCGACCGTTATGAAAAGGCGTGGAGCAGGATGGAAGACCTCAACAAGCGTTTCCCTGTGGATATGCAGAAATCCATCCTCCAGATGGCCATTCAGGGCAAGCTGGTGGAACAGCGCCCTGAGGAAGGCAACGGTGAAGAACTGTATCAGCAGATTCAGGTCGAAAAGCAGAAGCTCATCAATGCTGGCAAAATCAAAAAAGAAAAGCCCTTGCCAGAGATTTCCGAGGATGAAATTCCATTTGACATTCCGGAACGTTGGAGATGGATTCGACTGGGATGTTTAACAGAATTGATTACAAGTGGTTCTCGGGACTGGGCACAGTATTATTCAACTGATGGAGACATTTTTTTGCGGATGGGAAATCTTTCGAGAAATAGCTTTAATTTACGGCTCGATAAGATTCAAAGAGTAAAGCTTCCTGAGAGTGCCGAAGGAAAGCGGACATCATTACAAGCCGGAGACTTGTTGTTTTCTATTACCGGCGAGGTTGGTACGCTTGGATTGATTCCTGATAATTTCGGCACCGCGTATATAAGCCAGCATACAGCCATGATACGTTTTCTAGTCTGTGAGCGAAACCGATACATTCCATTTTTGCTTCTTTCGGATTATGCACAGAAGTTCTATAACGGAAATCAGCACGGTATCAAGAACAGCTTCCGGTTAGATACCATCGCTATGTTACCAATTCCACTGCCTCCGCTTGCCGAGCAAAAGCGCATCGTTGCCAAACTGGAAGAAATTCTGCTGTTGTGTGAAAAACTGAAATGAGGTGAAATTACATGATAACGCAGCCGCAAACGCTGTACCATTACACCAGCCTTGATACGCTTGCCTTGATCCTTACCAATAAGAGTATATGCTTTAACACGCTTTTGAATGTGGATGATGTGGAAGAAGCAGAAACCTCAGATTTGGGGTTATTCGGAAAATATGTGTATGTAAGTTGTTGGACGGACGAGGCAGCGGAATCCCTTGCCATGTGGCAGATGTATACCCCCAATATGCATGGCGTTAGAATTCAGTTGCCGGCATTTCCGTTCAAAAAGCATTACTATAAAAAGGGAGAGCTTAATTTCACACGGGATACTACATCTTATATTAATATGAAAAAGCTGTACGATGAGAACAAGGCCTGCATCGTTCCAGAATTGCCAAAGCTGATACCAATTACGTATACGATTGATAAAGAATTATTACGACCGATAGTAAGATCTGGTGATCCCATAGATGATTACAGCGATGTGTTGAATCGTGAATCCACGGGAAATCAGAGCTGTAATATTCAATACGATTTAAATAACTTGGGACGATTCAAAAATGAAGTCTGGCGGTTCCAAAAAGAGTGGCGTTATTGGATTTCTATGGCGCCGTGGGGAATAAAAGAGATGGAGGGAGCCACTGCCAGTACCCAGGTAGAACTGCTGAAACGATTGGAAGATGAAAAAACAAAGCCCCCGTACGAGCGTTTTTTTGTTGAACTAAGTGATGATGCTGTTTCTCAGATGGAGATAGTTTTTGGCCCCCGAATGACGGAAGCAGAAAAGATATTAGCTAAGCATCTGCTGAGAGACTGCGGGTTGGATGGAAAATGTCGTGATAGTGCATTGCGGGTTAGATAATCTATGAATCGTAGAAGTATTGTTCAAGACTACTGATATGTAGATATGTATGTACAGGCCGATTGCCCTGACGTATTATGGCGCTGAATTTTAAAACGAGGTGAATTACATGGAGTTTCGGAAACTTCCTTCCAATTCAAAAAAATTGCTGGATGAAATTCTGCAAGCAGAGCATCCTTCTGATATGTTGTGCCAGAAATTAGAGAACATTTCACCGAAAGAGGACGAAGTACTTCGGGGCATGATTAGAGAGCTTCGGCAAGAGGGCTATATAGATGTCTTGTGGGCAGACGATATGCCATATTATGTTACTATCCATAATTCAGCCAGAACCTATAATGAACAGCTTGAAGAATACGAAGCGGAGAAGGCAAGAGAGCATCAGCATAGTATTGTTACAGGACCAATCACAAGTTATGGCAATCTGATTTTCGGAAATGTTTCTGGATCAACCCTTAGCGTTGATAATTCTGTCCATGAGATTGAAAGAATGATTGACGAAAAAGGCGGCGAAGACGCGGAAGAACTGCATGACCTGCTGGAAGAGGTTAAGGAACTGATTGAAAATATGCAGACCAGCCGTTCTGTTCCCAAGCAAAAGAAACTGTTTCAGCGGATTAGCGATCACATGGCAAAGCATGGCTGGTTTTACGGAGCGGTTATTCAGCTTTTAGGGACAGCTACCCTTACGATGTTGGGAGCATAATAATACTTTGATAAACAAAAGATATTGATATAAACAGTTTTATTTTTGCTATACGGAGATAGCCAACTACCAGGACCGGGATGCCTATATATCTGATATTGCCCTGTCATCCATATGGGAGGATACCCCAGTCGAAGAGATTCCCGAGTCCAGAATTGACGCTGTCGGCCAGATCTGGGACGCCGCACATAGAAGCGTAAAACAGATCGCTGCCGATGCTGGACTGTCCCAGCGAAAACTGGCAGAGCGGTTCTGCATCCCCGTCCGGACGGTCGAGGATTGGTGCGCCGGGAAACGCATTCCGCCTGATTACGTTCGTATGATGATTCAGGAATCCCTTGGCCTTTTGCGTCGATAACAAAATGCCGCCTGGTTAGCCAGACGGCATTTTGTTTGCCACGACAATCCGCAATAATCCGGATGTGACAAATACTATTGGTGGAGCCGAGGGGAATCGAACCCCTGTCCGAAAGCAACTTGGAAAGAACTTCTCCGGGCGCAGTTTGTTATTTACATTCCCTCATCCCGGCGGGAACAAACACCCTACGGGATTTGGTAGCTTCATAATGCGTGGTATGGGCAAAGCTTACCATACGCACGTTCTCCACTTAAATCACACCCGAGCCCGGGCCAGTGGAACTCCCGGGGCGGATGGGCGCCTAATCAGGCAGCCAGGGCAACAGTATTGTTGTCAGTTAAATTTAGAAAATTGCCCGTTTTATCGTGGCCAGGCGCCACGGCCCGCTATTCCAGCCTCACTACCCCCGTCGAAACCAGTACGGCCCCATTTGAGGTAAAAGTCAGCCTGAATAGGCTTTATATCAGTTCGTCCAGCTTATCCAGAAAAGCCTGTTCTCCAAGGGTGTTGATCTTGAAGAAAACGGCCTGACTGCCGCCGGAGGTGATTGCGGAAAGATGAAGAGGACCGTCACCGCTTTGGAACAATGTGACGCTCAGGCTTACCCGGTTTCCGCCGGCAAAGCTGTAGCGCTCAAAGACCCGGACACTGCATCGTGCGCCGCCGCCGTCAAAATCGCTGGAATCCTCCAAAGACGCGGACATGCTGCCGTCCAGAATGCCGTTTTCAATTTTGCGAAGCGTGTCTGTGAAGCCGCCGGTGAGGGTTCGTTCGATTTTTGCCATGGGAATTTCCCCTTTTCGGGAGCCTCCCCCAGGGGGGAGGCGGTTGTGCTGCAGCTCAGAATCTGCCGTAGGGATCGGGCAGCTTGTTGGGCTCCGGGTAGGTTTCGCCGTGGGTGTCTACGGTGATGGAGGCGATTTTCTGCTCCGTCTGGGGACGGTCATTGCGGTCGGTCTTGACGGAAGCGATGGCGTCTACCACGTCCATGCCGGAGGTGACTTTGCCGAAGGCGGCGTACTGACCGTCCAGATGCTTGGCGTCGGCGTGCATGATGAAGAACTGGCTGCCGGCTGAGTTGGGGGAGGAGGATCTCGCCATGCTCAGAACGCCCCGCTTGTGCTTCAGGTCGTTCTTGACGCCGTTGAAAAAGAACTCGCCCTTGATGCAGTAGCCGGGGCCGCCCATGCCGGTGCCCTCGGGGCAGCCGCCCTGGATCATGAAACCGGGAATCACCCGGTGGAAGATCAGGCCGTCATAGAAATTGTGACTCGCCAGGTCGATGAAATTGCGGACGCTCTGGGGCGCCTTGTCGGGGTACAGCTCGCCTTCGATGACGCCGCCGGACTCCATGGTGATTTTAAAAGTGGGATTCATGTTAGTATCTCTCCTTCATGGCCCGGTCGATCTGACGCTTGGCGTCCCGGTCGGCTGCGGCCTGTCTTTTGTCGTACAGCTTTTTGCCCTTGCACAGCCCTACGTTGACCTTCACCCGGCTGCCCTTGAAGTAGACGGACAGGGGAATCAGGGCGTAGCCGTCCTGCTTGACCTTGCCGTACAGCCGCAGGATCTCACGCTTGTGCATCAGCAGGCGGCGGGGACGGCGGGGGTCGACATTGAAGCGGTTGCCGTGGTCATAGGGGGAGATATGCATCTGGTTTAAGAGCATTTCGCCGTCCTTGATGCCGCACCAGGCGTCCTTCAGATTCAGGGTGCCCGCCCGGATGGACTTGACCTCGGTGCCCACCAGCTCGATGCCCGCCTCGAATTCCTCTTCGACAAAGTATTCGTGATAGGCTTCCCGGTTCCGGGCCATGACCTTTACGCTTGCCTTTTCCAGATGTCTCACCTCCTTGCGCATTCCATGGGTATTATACCATAACTGTCAAGGGGATTAAACCGCGAAATTGACAAATGTTTCCGCTGTCAGGGCGTAATCCACGGAAGATTCCCATTGTCCCAGCTGATTAAGATTGCAGCTGCCCGGTATAGCGGTCGGCCTTATAGAAAAAAACCACATACCGGGCGTTTTCCCGGGTCGGTACGATCCTCCACGAGGACGCTGCCGCGGCCGTCGGACACCATGACCAGCACAGTGAAAACCGCCTGTTCTGTTCCAGTCATGGTTATTCCTCCCCGAAAAGAAATTGTTCCAGCTTTTCCGTGGAATCGAAGGAAAAGTCACACAGGCGGGTCATTTCCATTGTGATTTCCGGGCAGTCCTTCCGGCCCCAGCCGGCGAAGGCAATGGAAACCCCGGCGTTTCTCGCCATCTCCCAGGCGGGCTTCATATCGTCCACCACCAGCAGCTGCGACCGGGAAAAGCCGTATTTTGCCAAAAGCTGCTCGATGGGCCAGGTACTGGGCTTGCGTTTCTCCTCCGGCAGATCCCAGCCGTAGATGTCGTCGGGAAGGATGCCGAAGTGGGTATGATAGTCCCGGGTGATGTTCTGGATGCAGGAATGGGAGACGACGCAGACTTTGCCGCCTGCTTCCTTCTGGCGGCGGATGATGTTTCCGATGCCGGGGAACGGGGCGGGGATGTGATCGACGATGTATGCCTGCCAGCCGTGGTATTCCTCCACAAGCTCCTGTTCGGTAAAGCCGTACCACTTCCGGCACATATCGGCAAAGCCCAAACGAAAGCAGCCGTCGGTGTATTCCTCCAGGGTGATTTTGGTTCCCGGACGGAACTGATCCAGAATATAGCAGAAGAAAGGATAATTGACGGTGGCCTCGCTCTGCACAACGGTATCGTCGTGGTCGAGGACAAGACAGGGGTATTTCAGCATGTGGTTTCTCCCTCTTATAAGGTAGTTCCCGGCCCGAAGGCATAACAGGCGTAGTTGCCCGGCTTTTCCGGGTCATAGTAAACGTCAATGGTTTCCACTTTTTGCGGGATACGGTAACGCACGGGAATGTAGAGCTTTCCGGCATAGGGGACGCCGTTTGCAAAGGGAATGATATGGGGATAAACTGCCCCGTCCCCGGGGAAGGGGCGCACGGGCTTGGTATTCACCGTCAGCTACCAGCAGCGGGAAACCTGCGTGGCTTTGCCCCGGACACAGCAACCCCTGGCTCTGATGGCATCAGAGCCAATTCCGAATAACCGCAGAATATGTATTCTGTCACAGCACCCATTTCAGAAGCCCCAGCACCAGCAGATGGGCAGGGTAGAAGATGTAGAAGAACCATTTGTGCAGGCTCCGCCTGCTTCCGGGCTGACCATTGTAGCCGAACCGGATCAGGAAAGGCACCAGGAAGATGCCGAAATTGTACAGTCCGCTCCACCAGAACTCCGAGAAGAGAACCGGCAGGTAGCCGAACGGCAGGCAACAGGACAGCCCCACGATAGAAAAGGCCAGCCATTTTTTCCGGGAATTGTCCCGGTAAAGATAGAAAAACAGGCACCACAGCACGGTGAACATGGCCCAGTCCCCAATGACGGAGACGGCGCACAGAAGGATGGTAAGCAAAACCTTGCACCACTTGGGCCAATTTGTCCGGTCCCACAGGCAGATTGCCAGCAGACCCAAAAGCAGGGTGTATATGACGCCGGTGGCAGGCTGAAGGAAAAAGCCGTCCTCCCCGATTTGGATGGGGAAATATCCGAATTCAAAGTACACGAAAGGCGCCCAGGACAGCAGGGCAAACAGCGCCATCCGCAGCACATATTTTTTCACGTTCCGGGTATGCAGGTAGCCCTCCGCGATGAAATAGGCCATGGTGGGCGCGGTGAGCCGTCCGATCAGGTGCATCAGCTGTCCGGCAGGAGATGCGGTGGGAACAAATGCCCAGGCAATATGGTCGATGAGCATTGCCAGGATAACGAGATATTTTATCTGGTTTCTGTTCATAGCGTTTTCTGCCTCTCTTGGTCACGATTATAGCAAATCCCAAACAAATGTGCAACCATAAAATTCCACTTGCAATAATCGAACAAACGTGCTATAATATAGAAAACGAAGGGAGGAAGGCACGGTGGCGGGGAAGATATGTCCGGTGGATGTGATTTCGGTATGCAGTGCCTGCGGGGAGATCCGCCCGCTGCGGCTGCGTCTGGAGGATGAGGAGCACCAGCTGCTTCGGATTGACATTGAGGAAGTGGTCAGTGTGAAGGAAGTGCCCTATGTAGGCGCGGAGGCCACGGTGTTTTTGTGCCGCGCTACGGTGTGGGAGAAAAAGTGGCTGTTTGAATTAAAATACACCATCCGCACCCACACCTGGTTCCTGCTGGGAAGGGTAAGCTGAAAAGAAGCAATATTTAGGGTAGAAATATTTAGAAACCTATCGTATAATGACACCAGAAAAACCGTACCCTATTTTTCAATTTTCAACTTTCCGCCTGTAAATGAGCAAATCCAAATTTTACACAAATATACGTTGGCTGTTCTGGTGCGGAAGCACCCCAAAGCCTCCCTTGTGTAAAGGGAGGTGGCACGGCGTAAGCCGTGACGGAGGGATTGTTGCGGTACAAAGTTGCCATTTCGCCGGTATTTTATGCGAATCCGCAGCTTTTCCTGCACAATCCCTCAGTCAGCTGACGCTGACAGTTCCCTTTACACAAGGGAGCCTTGGGCGCTCCCGCGCCAGTGCAAGCACGAAATTTGTTCAATTTTCAGATTTGCTCATTTATAGTTTCCACAATTTTTATGGAGGGACTGCTATGGCCATCGTAACCTTTTACCGGGGCGACCCGAAAAATGCTCCCAAAACCACCATGCCCGCCCATCTGGGCGCCAACGCCATCATCACCTGCAAGGGAAAGCTCCTGCTGGAAAAGCGGCGGGACAGCGATATCTGGGGACTGGTTGGCGGCGGCTGCAAAAAGACGGAGACCGGACGGGAAGCCATCGCCCGGGAGGTCTATGAGGAACTGGGTATCCGCGTCCGCAAGGAAAGGTTTCAGAAGCTGGCAGTCTACGACGACCCGGGGCGCATCGCCGCCTTCCGGGACGGCAGCGTCTGGCGGATGGTGATCGTGGTGTACGCTCTGGATTTTGAGACCGAACCTCCCATGCGCATCAGTGCGGAATCCAAAGAGCTGCGGTTTTTCTCGAAGGAGGAGATTTCCAATATCGAAATCGCCGTTACCCATGAGGATATTGTGGCGGACTGGTTTGTGAACAGAGCGTAAAATGCCGGCTGCACGGTGCCGGTCACACAGGGCAGGGGAGAGCCGCCGCCTCCGGGGCGGCTGTGTGGAAAGCCGGGCAAATTGTGAATAATCGGAAAAGGAATATGCAGCGTTTGAAAAAATACTTGTATATTCACGGAAAGTATGCTAATATACAAGGTAACGGTGCAGTATCCTAGTCGGAGTGGCCATTTTCCAGGAAGGGCCTAAAAATCCTTTGAAGGGCACATCGATGAAGTCCCTGGTGTCTGCTTGTTACGCCCAGTTTCGGGTGGATGCTGGGGGTTAAGGATCCCGGGCGCGCGTCAATGGCATGGCGCATACGACCCGGTTTCCGTGGAGACCTGAAGCTTGTGCGACGACGGCTGAAGCCCCGGAAGGGCTCCGATCGCGTACGAATCAGGTATGAACCTGCAAGGCGGTGCACAGAATCGTGTG
>JBJDYG010000041.1:0-2815 GCA_051867075.1 Faecousia sp.
CCCGGTAGGTTAGCTGCTCCCAAAGATTCGTGACCATCACGGTATCGCCAATCTGCAATTTATCAATGTAGCGGAAATAGCTGGCACCGCCATAACCCCGGTGTCCGGCAATGACACAATTGGTATTCGCACCGCCGATGGGCAGACTGGTCTGGCTCAGGTGGGCCGCGCCGTCAGCCATATGCTGATTGGTAGCGCCCAGATAAATAGGCATTTCCAGCTCCATTGCCGGAATGGTAATGACTCCAAAGACTTCTTCTTTCAGTCCGTAATCTGCCAGTCGGAAGCTGGGCTGCTGATAATCCAGCTTGCAGGATAGTCCCGACTGCCCCTGGGCAAAAATCGCTTCATTGTAAGCAGTCATCTCATCCCAAAGTTCAGGGTAAAGTCGTTGTTCGGATGGCTGTGTGGAATTGGAAATTACAAAGCTGGTGGTGGGCTGCGTTTCCTTTTGCTCTTGGAAGGTCTGGACTCTGCTTTCCATCTCCCGATTCACCAGAATTCCCTGCGCATAGGGGTAAGAAAAAACCGCCAGTCCCAATAAAAAAAGAAGAATCAGAAAAACCTTTTGCAGTCCCTTACCCATGATGCGCTCCTTTGAAAATCCATTTCCAGAGCAAAAATATAATAAACACCACCAATACGAAGCCGGTAACAACTGCAACACCGATTTCCAATCCCCTGAGGTAATACTGCATCCAATGGGAACCGGTGCTGCCTGCCGCTTCGGTTTGTTCCGCAATCTGTTCCGCTTCCTCATAGGGAATCCGGGATGCCGTCACCAGCAGCCGATGTGTGTTGACCCCGTAGGGGGTGCAGGTCACAAGAGTACAGCAATCTTCTCCTTCCCAGATACCCAACAGGCTGGTATCGCTTGGCAGCACCGTGTTGATCTCCGCAACCTGATAGGCCAGCACATCATCCAGCACATACAGATAGAACACATCCCCGATGCCCAACTGCTCCAAATCCGTGAACATGGTCTGGGACGCCATGCCACTGTGGCCGGAAAGAATCGTATGGGTGCTTTCCCCTCCCACCGGTAGCGAGCTTCCAAGCAGATGCCCCACGCCTTTGCTCAGGGAACTGTCCCCGGTTCCGTGATAGATGGGCAGGTGGACATTGATTTTCGGGATTTCAATGTAGCCCATGATACCGTCCCCGGAGAGGTTGAGAATGGAATCATATTTTTCGGACGCAGATTGCAGGGCTTCCTGGGTATATCCGCTGTCAGATTCCGCGCCGGGAACGAGGGCTTGATTATAGGCAATAGCCTTCTCCCACTCCTGAACTAGGATGCTATTGTCTGTCTGGGCGATGACCTCCTGGTAGGCTGTGAATATCTCCGACGCATACTTTTGGTTGACATAATTACTTATAACTGGGTACAGTGTCAGCCCCAGCGCGGCAAGGAACAGCTCCGCGCCAAAGCAGATCACAAGAATTCTTCGTTTCGTAAAAATCCCCCCATTCGGGAAGCCCCGGAAGTGTTGGCTTCCGGGGCTGTCCTTGTATCATCAGGAGTTACGCTTCTTGCGCAGGGTCAGAACGATCATGCCCGCAGCGCCAGCCATCAGGAGAATACCCACGATGGTAAACGTCATAGTTCCGTTATCGCCGGTTTCGGGCAGGTCGAAGCCACGGGTGTTGACCACAGTCAGAGGGGCTTCTGCGTTGGCGCTGCCGCCATCTGTCAGCATGGTCACGGGGTTGCCGTCTACCTTGGCAGAAGCAGTCAGCAGATGATGCTCCACGCTCCCGGCTACATCATCACAGAGGAAAGCCGTCTCAGTCTGGGAAATGACCACTTCAATATCCTCTTTCAACAGCGTGTAGCCGTTGTCAGTACGGACTTCGGTGATGCGGTAGCTATCATCCTCCAGCCCCTTCACTACTACCTTACCGGAGGTCACGGGGATAAAATGGGTGGCGTCTGCTTCGTTGGCAACATGGGCAGTCACATAGTAGACACCCTCGCCCTCATTCAGCTCTGCCTTGACATAGTAATTGTCGGTTTCGTTGTGCAGGATGAATTCTACCTTGGAGAAATCACCGTTGCCGTCACTGAATTTCTTGGTCAGGTCAATGCCGTAGGTGTAGAGATGGCAGTCATCCGCCAGCGTATCGTAGTAATCCGTGGAAGTACGCTTCCAGGTCAGGACTACCTCGTTGGGGTTGCCATCGTCACCGTAAGCCACAGAATTGTCGCTGTCCAGCTTGGCGGCGTAGGTGATGCGCAGAGTCAGGTCGGAATAGCCGGAATTGACCATCCCGGCAGCGGAGTAGACAGCCTTGGAGGTGTTGATTTCCGCGAGACCACTCTGGGTCATGGCAATGGTCATGGTCTCACCAGCATCAACGGAATTATAGGAAGCGGTGAACTTACCGTCCGTCTCCGTCCACTTGGCAACGGAATCGGTGCAGGCAGCGTCAGTGAAGAACTCCAGCACCACGTCGCCCTTGGCATAGGTCAGACCCTTGGACAGGATATCCACGAAGGTATAGGTGGTCAGGTAGGTGGATTCGGAGGTAATGGCAGGCAGAGTGGAAATGATCTGATACTCAACAGTGTCGCCGCCAGAAGCAGTGCCGGTATGGGCATAGCCATCGGTAATAGCAGAGGTGCCGTTGTTCTTGCCGGTATTGGTTTTGCTCTCCCGCAGGGTTTTTTCCAGAGTGGGATTACCGGTCTGATTCTTGGGATAGACTGTCACATCATAGATCCAACGGGTGCCACCGTCCGTAGCGTTGGTGCCGTTGACGGAGGTCATGGGCAGGGAGATCAGGAAGGGATCGGTGGTGGACACGACATTTT
>JBJDYG010000042.1:0-2736 GCA_051867075.1 Faecousia sp.
TTCGTGCGATAAACGATCATTTACACGAAAGTCTTCGCTACTACTGAATAGTTACCGGAAGGGAATACTTTGTCAGGCATTGTCCGATTCCAGGGAAACTCTGATTAAATCGACAAGAGCTGATGGCGAGAGATTTTGTCACAGACGAAAGGGTTAAAAACGAAGGAATACTGGATGTATTTCTCGTTTTGAACACTGCACGGATGTGGCAAAAGATCCGCCACTCAGCCGTAGGCGATTTATTCAAGGGTTCCCCAAACGAATTCCGATTTCTCCATAGGACAGTGCGGCGGTTTCTCCGTTTTCATACCGCACCAGCAGCCGGCAGTCATCGTCAATGCCGCAGGCGTAGGCGCTGACGGCCTGATCACCGGAGAGAACGGTGATGTTCCGCCCCACCGCAAGACTCCGGCTGCGGTAGTCCTCCAGATAGTTTTTCTGTTCCGGGTGGGCGTAGAAATCCAGAAAGCAATTTAGAAATTCTCCTGTCAGGCGGTTTTTTGCGTCCGCAAGCCTGTGTTCCAGTACCGCTCCGGCAATGGACCGGATTTCCTCCGGGAAATCTTCCGCGGGGGGGTAGACATTGACGCCTGCCCCCAGCACCATGTAATCCAGAGCGCCGGTCTCCAGTCCCACGGCGGCTTCCGTCAGAATGCCGCAGACCTTCCTGCCCCGGAGAAAAATATCGTTGACCCACTTGATTCCCGGCGTCTGTCCGGACACCGCTTCAATGGCCTGACACATGGCCACGGCTGCCGCCGCGGTCAGGCAGACAGCCTGCCGGGGAGAATAGGCTGCCGGACGGAGCAGCAGACTCAGATACACCCCGGTCTCGCCGGGAGAAAAGAAGAACCTTCCGTAACGTCCCCGCCCGGCGGTCTGTTCATCTGCGATGACCACGCAGCCCTCGCCGCAGCCCTGATTGGCTTTCTCACGCAGAAGCGCGTTGGTAGACGGGACGGTGGGGAGCACCGTCAGCTCCAGACTCCGGCATTCCGGTTTCAGATATTTCCGTATCCCCTGAGGGGACAAAATGTCCGAATCCGGGGAAAGACGGTAGCCCTTGTTGGTCACGGCGTCAATGGCGTAGCCGCTGGCACGCAGGGCATTTACCGCCTTCCACACCGCCGCCCGGGACACCTGAAGCCTCCGGGCGATTTCCTCCCCGGAAAAGAAATCACCCTTGCCCTCTTCCAACAGAGCCAGCAGCTTTTCCTTGGTGGTCACGGTGTATCCCCCTTCCGGCAGCACAGCCCGGTCCACTGGCAGTCGCCGCAGATTTCCTCCCGGTGCCCGGGAATCAGAATGTTTTTCAGCACCCGCTCCTCCAGCTCCCGGTAGGGCAGCACCTCTCCGGAGGTCAGGCCGCACCGGCTGAGCACCTCCCGGTCGTAGCGCGCGGCCTTTTCGGCGGACGCGCACTGACCGGACAGGTTGTTGGGGCAGGCCCGGCAGATTTCATCCGCCTGGGCCGTCACGCGAACAAGGGGATTGCGCTCCAGCGCCCCTTTCTTTTCCGCCATATTCCTTACAAAATCGCCGCTGTAGCCCTTGCCCTGAAAAAAGCGGAGACACAGGCCGTGGTGGGCGCGCAGCAGAAAGATCCCGCTTTCCATGCCTCAGTGTACCCGGATCGCGGAGGCCAGACGCTTGCGGATCACCAGCGCCAGCGCGAGCTTTACCAGATCCGGAAGGATGTAGGGGAACACGCACCAGCCCAGAGCTGTCCACAGTCCGATGGGGCCGGTGGTCCTGGCGTACACCATCAGAAACCAGGCGGTTCCGAAGGCGTAGCAGACCGCCAGTCCAATCACCATGGACACAGCCAGTACCCAGGTTTTCCTGCCCAAAAGCCTTTCCATGGCCCACATGATCAGCGCTGTGAACACAAAGCCCACAATATAGCCGCCGGTGCTTCCCAGCAGTACGCCAAGCCCGCCGGAGAAGCCCGCGAAAACCGGCAGGCCCACCACACCCATCAGCAGGTACAGCACCACCGCCAGCGTTCCCCGCTTTCCCCCAAGAACACCCACGGCCACAAAGATGCCGAAGGTCTGCAGGGTGAAGGGCACCACCGAGGGGATGGAGATCCACGAGCAAACCGCCATCAACACGGCAAACATTGCGATATACGCCATATCCAGGGTTTTCATTTTTGCAGATACAGATGTTTCCATAGTCATTTCCTCCGAGTCATTGGAATTCCCCGGCAGTATAGCATACCCCATGTTTGATTGTCAACCATAATTTTTTTTAGGTTTACAATATAACGCCATAAAAATTGGCTCCCGAACCTTCGGGAGCCAATTGCAGAAGATACGTACAATCAGGCCTTGCCGGCGCAGCCCAGAACGTCCACCAGCTTGTGGCGAACCAGTTCCTTGATGTTGGCGCGGGCGGGCTTCAGGTACTCGCGGGGGTCAAACTTCTCGGGGTGCTCGTTGAAGAACGCCCGGACGGTACCGGTCATGGCAAGACGCAGGTCGGAGTCGATGTTGATCTTGCACACGGACAGCTCAGCGGCGTGGCGCAGCTGCTCCTCGGGGATACCCACGGCGTCAGGCATCTTGCCGCCGTTGTCGTTGATCATCTTCACATAGTTCTGAGGAACGGAAGAAGAACCGTGCAGAACGATGGGGAAGCCGGGCAGACGGCGGGAGACCTCTTCCAGAACGTCAAAACGCAGGGGAGGCGGAACCAGGATGCCCTTCTCGTTGCGGGTGCACTGGGCGGCGG
>JBJDYG010000043.1:0-13829 GCA_051867075.1 Faecousia sp.
GCACGGTGGTGTGAGAGGTCGGCTACTCAATTAATGGGTAGCCTCCTACTCTATTGTGATAAAGGGGCCTTGCCGTGAAGCCGGTCAGCATGGCGCGGCATGGAGATGGACTGCGGTTTTTACCCCCGCATAGGGGCGTACACTTCCACTATCCTCAGTTCTGTTTCCGGTTTTCCATGTGTCCCGACTGGATGACCGGGGGCTTTGGGTCAGCGGCTTCCCAGGGTACCGGCTTTTTCTCGTCCTCTTTCATGGCATCTCACCTCACGGGGTAGTTTGCGTCGTTTCGTCAAAATAATACAACCCGTCCCTGCAGAGTCGTCTGCAGGGACGGGTTGCGCGAATGGTCAGAATTACCCCAGCACCTTTTCAAACATCTCTCTCACTTCTCCGATCCGGCCTTTTCGGAAGGGGCTTTCCAGTCCGGCGCTGCTTACAAACGCCAGAAAATAGGCCTCCTGTGTAGCCAGATTGTCCTCATACAGCGTCCATCCCGCGCCAGGCTGCTCCAGTTCCAGCTGATACAGCTGCATCGCCGCGTCATTGCTGACCACATAGCTGAAAATGTACATGGGGTTGGTATAGTAGTGGGTCACATCCACGAACTCCCGCCGGTCAAACCCCACGCTGTCAAAGCCAAATTCCAGCGCCACCTGCCCGTACAGATCATATAGTCCTGCCGCAGAAAGGTCATCCCCGGTCAGACCATACATCCGCTGTTCAAAGCTGGCATAGGCCCCCTGCTCCACATAATTGCAGAGGCTGTCTGCCATCTTCACCCGAGTCAGTTCTTCTGTGTTCTCGCCATAGCACAAACTCAGATATTCCATGCCCATAGAAAAAAACTCCAGCACATCCACCCCGGCGCGGCTGCCGTAGCTGGCATAGTCATTGCAGAAGTGACCGAATTCGTGAGCCAGCGACAGCTTATCATAGGCTGTCAAAGTGGCACTCATAAAAATAAAGGGTTCATAGTAGCTGGTCAGATAGTGCTCAAAGGAAGCATTGTACTTATTCTCCCCATAGCCGATATCGTACAGCTTTGCGGCTTTCAGCAGTCCAAAGGCCTCCGCCGCTGTGCCGCCCATATTGTTTGCAGCCGCACCCAGATAATTCAGGGTTTCCTGTTCCGATGAAGCGGCGTAGGATGCACTCCACACATCGGGACTCAGCGTCCGGTACAATGGCACCAGCTCACGCCGGATATCCTCAATGAGACGTTCTTCCTCTCCGGCGGTGTAATCACGGTAATAGTAAAAATCGCTGGCAAATTGGGGATAATCCGGATAGCCCCAATAGGCTGCCATATTCTGCCGCAGGCCGATCAGTTCCGCCAAAAGCGCCGCCATACCGTCTGCGCAGGTATCATAATATTCCTCCGTGTACTCTCCTAATTCCAGGGCCTCAGCAGACAATTCATAATACCGGCTTTGGAGCCGGGCTTCTTCCTCCAGCATGGCGGTAAAGGTTTCGTCCCAGGGATTTTCCCCCTCGTAGCCGTCGAAAAAGCCGTCTCCAAAATACGTCTGCTCTAATTCCTCCCGGGCCGGGGACTTCGCCAGAGCATAGTAAAGCTCCCGCAGGGCGGCATCCACGGCGGTACTGTTCTCCACACAATAGCTGTATTCTTCTTCCCAGTAAGTATCCGTCAGATCTGCGCAGTAGCGGATATCCGCCAGCGCGTAGCAGGTGTCAAACCAATCGTAGGCGTCGTAGAACGCATACACCGAATCCAGAATTGTCTGTGCGTCCCCGACCCGCGCGGCCTCACAGGCGTCATCCAGTGTCTGCTGAATCCGGGTCATGTCCGGGCGTTCGTAGGTCATGCTCTCGTAGGGCACGATGGGATCTCCCTGCGCCAGAGAGCGCAGAGCGCCAAAATACCCGCCCAAATCCACCATGCCGCATCCGGACAGCAGCACCGCCACCGTCAGAAACAGGGCAATCAAACGAAAACCCATTGTTTTCATTGTGCCGTCTCCTTTACTATCTCGCTTCCGGCTCCATTCCGCACTCCGCGATCCGCCGGTGCAGCCAGGTTCCCCGGAGATAGGTGATAAAAAAAACCGTCGCCGCCAGCAGCCAGCTCACGGG
Organism: Faecousia sp.; assembly: GCA_051867075.1. Classification (GTDB taxonomy): domain Bacteria; phylum Bacillota; class Clostridia; order Oscillospirales; family Oscillospiraceae; genus Faecousia. The sequence goes on from JBJDYG010000043.1 coordinate 2,095, forward strand.
ATAGCAGATGGCCAGCAGTTCGATTCTGTGCCAGGTTCTAACCACCGTGAAAATCCAAACCACCCGGAACAGGCACACGCACACGCAGGTAATTACTGTCGGCATCACCGAATAGCCGGTGCCCCGCATGGCTCCCGCGAACACCTCCACCGGCATAAAAAGCATGTTAAAGGGCACCGTCCACAGCATGACGTAGGCCCCCAACCGGATAACCGCCGGATCGGTGGTATAAATACCCAGAATGAATGACCGGAAGGCAATGACCAGCGCGCTCAGCGTTCCGGTCAGCGCCACGCTCATGCCCATGCAAATCCACACGCTCTGCCGGATTCGCCCATACTTCTGAGCGCCAAAGTTCTGCCCCACAAAAGTGGTCACAGACACGCCGAAAGCACCAGAGATCATCCACGTCAGGCAGTCGGTTTTGATGTAAGCCGTCCAGGCCGCCACCGCCACATCCCCAAAGGAATTGATGCCGGACTGGATCAGAATATTGGCAAGGTCAAAGGTGACAAACTGCAACCCCGCCGGGACGCCGATGTAAAGAATGCGTTTCATCAGCGCCCGCTGAAGACGGAGCTTTCTCACGAAAAGCCGGGCGTCCTCAGGCTGACAGCGCAGAGCAGCCACCACCATTCCCGCGCTGATGATCTGGGAAAGCACCGTGGCAATGGCTGCACCCGCCACCCCCAGCTTCAGCACCACCACGCAAACAATGTCCATGGCAATATTGACCACGCAGGCGATCATCAGGAAAACCGTAGGCTTCCGGGAATCGCCCATGGCCCGGAGAATGCCCGCGCCCATGTTGTATAGCATGGAGGCAATTGCGCCGGTAAAATAAATTCTCGTGTACGAAACAGCGCTGTCCATGCAGTTTTCCGGGGTTTTCATCAGCCGCAGCAGTCCGGGTCCCACGGCAAGCCCCAATGTCATCACCACCGCCCCCAGCAGCAGCGACAGCGCCACGCCGGTATGGAGGGCGTCCTGTACGCCCTGACGGTTCTTAGCACCGTAAAACTGGGACAAAAGCACCGTCGCGCCGGTGCTCAGGCCGATAAAAAACCCGTTCATCAGACTGAGCAGCGCGGCGGTGGAGCCTACGGCCGCCAGCGCCTGGGTGCCCACGAACCGTCCGACGATGATGGTATCCACGGTATTGTACATCTGCTGAAAAAAGCTGCCCAGCAGAATGGGGAAGAAAAAAGAAAGAAGCTGCTTCCAGATCACGCCCTCGGTGATCCGCTGCGATGGTAGCTCGCCCTGCATGCAAAATGCCTCCTACAGGATATTCTGGCCAGATTCTACCATAGAAACCGCCGGCTGTCCACGCTTTTTCGGGCAAAAAAACGCCCACAGGGGGCTTTTTGCATCCTGTCATTCTTTGCCGGCCGAAATGCTGTGTCCGTTTCCGGGAAGAACCATGCCGCCGGGCAGGTTCGCCGCAAATGCACCCTGCCGAAAAAAGAAATAACCCTCGACGTGCCGCCTCATCACTGCAGCCGTCGAGGGTTATCTCTGTGCGATCTTGGTATCTAACATCTGTTGGTTAACCTCTCTTTCTACGGATTAGACGCCGGCCTTCTTCCTGACAAAATTTGAATTACTCCCGTTGGAATTCCATTTTGGCTGTTTTGAAATTATATATCATCGGAAGATTTTATTTAAGAAAGCCTTCGTCTTCAGGGGATTTACCTGTACATTGGTATCACCTCTTTGTGTCTATAAGATAACACAGGTTTTCAGTAAATGCAATATGGAATATTGTATAAATCGCACTACTTTCTTTTCAATAAAACGCAGATTTTCAGTGCTTTTGCTAATCCACAGTTGACAGGTTTCTCTTTCTGTGTTAACATAAATATGTTGGGGTCAGCCTGTGCGGCTGACCCTTTTGCTACACCTTTCCCCGGCAGTAGGCTTCGATGGCTTTGTTTACGAATTGCGCCGTTCCCTCGCCGCCGGCGGCGTCGATGTTCGCGGTCATATCATCGCCGGCGACGTACAGCTGCCCCAGCCCCAGCAGGATCTGGGGCGTACAGGTGTAGTAGTGGTCGGTGATGAAGCGCTGCAGCTTTTCGATCAGCGCCTGGGCAGCCTCGCCCTCCGGCGGGGTATGGCGGATCTGCCCCAGCTCAGCGAAAATGCGCATCAGGGCGTCGCCGGCTGCTTTCTGCTGCCCGGCGCTTTGGCCTTTGGTTCTTTGTTCGCACTGCCGGTACGCTTCGGTACCGCCCCATCTTTCTTTTGCCTGGGCGGCGTAGGCTTCCATTTTGCTTTTATCGAAAGCGGAAAATTCCATTGGTATTCCTCCTGTTTCCTGAAGTTGACGGGCGTGGGAAATGAGCTTCTCCAGGTGCTCCCGACGCAGTTCCAGCAGCTCGATCTGCTCCTGCAGCGCCAGTGCCGGGTCAAAGCCCGGGCTGTCCAGAATCTGCGCAATTTCCTTCAGGGGAAACTCCAGCTCCCGAAACAGCAATATGGTCTGCAGCCGCCGTAAGGCCGTATCGTCATACAGCCGGTAGCCCGCCTCCGTCACCCGGGTAGGCTTCAGCAGGCCAATGGCATCATAGTGGTGGAGCGCGCGCACACTCACACCGCTCAGCCGGCTCACCTGTTTCACTGTTTTCATGCCGTTTCCCTCCCATCTGACGGTATTATAAGCTATGACGTAAGGGGAGAGTCAATAGGAATTTCTGAAATATTTTGATTCACGGCAAAACTTCCGGTGCCGTAAAAGATGCTTTGGGTCTTCCCAAAATTGGTCAACAGAGTATAATAGATATTGACCGATCCGGTCAAGGAGGCGAGAACCATGAACGAAAAGTTCTTTTCCCTTCCCCGGCAGAAGCAGCAGACAATTCTCAATGCGGGCTTTCGGGTGTTTTCCCGGAATTCCTACCGCAAAAGCCCCATGCAGGAAATCGCGGACGCTGCCGGGATCAGCAAATCCCTGCTGTTTCACTATTTTCACAACAAAAAAGAGTTGTATTTGTTCCTGTGGGATACCTGTGCCCGGATCACATATGAGGCCGTTTCCAACAGGGCCTGCCTGAATCTGGAGGATCCCTTTGACATCCTCTGTGCCGGGCTGGAGGCGAAAATCAGCGTTATGCGGCAATACCCGGATCTTGGCGTTTTTGCCCTGCGCTGCTTTTGCGAGAAGGACCCGGAGGTGTGTCAGGAAATTCAGAGGCGTGTGGCAAGCGCCGCCGCTTTTTCTGAAAATGCCCCCCGCCTGCGTCTGGATCCAGCCCGGTTCCGACCGGGGACAGACCTGGAAATGATGTATTGGACCCTGTGCTGGGCTTCCGAGGGCTATCTCTGGGAAAGGCAGGAAAATCTGAACGTGGGCGAAATGGAGCAGGATTTTCGCCGTCTGATCGCGTTCCTGAAAAGCGTCTGTCTAAAGGAGGCGCCAACATGATTCGCCCCTATGTCCCCGCCGACTGCCCCCGACTTGCGGAGCTGTTTTATGATGCCGTCCACTGTGTAAACGCCCGGGATTATTCCCCGGAACAGCTGGACGCCTGGGCCACCGGAGAGGTGGATTTGGAAGCGTGGAATCAGTCCTTTCTGCAGCATCACACCCAGGAGGTACTTATGGAGCATAAAACCATCGCCGCCCAGGGCGGCACGGTGCATTACTGGATTGACCGGGCGGAGAGAAGCGAAGTATGCATCGTCTTTTCCCACGGCCTTACCGCCGACCACACCATGTTTGAAAAGCAGGCGGCTTTTTTCTCCGGGAAGTATACGCTGATTTTCTGGGATATTCCCCTGCACGGCCTGTCACGGCCTTACAAAAATTTCTCCTACCGGGACACGGCCAGAATCCTCCGCGACATCCTCACGAAGGAACATATCAGCCGGGTCTTTCTGGTGGGAATGTCCATGGGCGGCTATCCCAGCCAGCACTTTGCCGCTGCATATCCCGAAATGGCAGAGGGCTTTGTGGCTCTGGACACCACGCCGCTGGGGCTTGCCTACTACTCAAAATCGGATCTGTGGTGGCTCAGACAGGCAGCACCCATGGCCGCCTGGTTCTCGGCAGAATTGCTGCGGCGGAGCATGGCGCGGTCGGTTTCACAGACCGAGTATTCCTATCAGAAGATGATCGATATGCTCCGCCCGCTGTCCAAGGCGGACATCGTCGAACAGATGAAAGCAGCTTATTCCTATTTCCCTGCGGAAAACCGGGACGTCTCTTTTTCCTTCCCAGTCCTGATTCTGGTAGGAGACCGGGACAGCACCGGCAAGGTTAAAGTCTATTGCCGGGAATGGGCAAAGCGGACAGGGTATCCGCTCCATATCGTCCCCGGCGCGAAGCATTTTTCCAACGGAGACAACCCGGATCAGGTCAACCGGGAGATTCAGGATTTTATCGAAGAAGTGAGAAATCGGGTATGATGGACTATCTGGAATTCGGAGACAAAAACAACCCCACCGTTCTGCTTCTCCACGGGGCAGGAGCGCTGGATACCTTCCGGGGACAATACTGCCTTGCGGACAGATACCATCTGGTGGTCCCCCATCTTCAGGGCGCTGGCAGCGCCGCCGACCAGCCCTATGAACCGGAGGTGCAGGTAAACGAGCTGTTCGGGCTGATCGACCATCTGGGGAAAGAGCAGGTCGGCGTAATCGGGCATTCTCTTGGCGCACAGATCGCCGTGATGCTGGTGAGCCTGCACCCGGAGCGGTTTTCCTGTGGGGTTTTCCTAAGCGCCTGGGTCAATCCCGCCCCAAAAACAGTGGAGATGTATTGCCGTCTTGCGGGAATATCTGCATGGATGCTCCACTGGGGCGGGCTTATACGCCTGCAGGGGAAATTTTGGAACTACACAAAGGAGCAGGCGGATTTCATGGCGGCCTATTCCCGAAAGATCACGCCCCAGGTCTACCGTGCTTTCTTTGAAAATACCCTGAATCTGAAAACCCTTCCCGGCTACGCCGCCGTCCGGCTCCCGATGCTTGCCATCTGCGGGAGCGAAGAGGTAACCGACATGAAAGCCTCTCTTCAACTGCTGGGGGAAAATCCCCACTGCCGGACCATGATTCTTCCGAAGGCGGGACACGATTTTCCTATGCGCCGCCCGGCAGAGCTGAACCCCATTCTGGTTTCATTTCTGGAAGAGGCTATTCCATAAGAAAGCAGCCGCTGATTCTTCTGAACCGGCGGCTGATACCAAGGGACCTCTGAACAATCCCTCTGCGGCTGAGTAGCGGATCTTTTGCCACATCCGTGCAGTGTTCAAAACGAGAAATACATCCAGTATTCCTTCGTTTTGAACACTTTCGTCCGTGACAAAATCTCTCGCCATCAGCTCTTGCCGATTTCATCAGAGCTTCCCTAATTTTTCATAAAACGGTAAATACCATTTTATGAGACCGCTAACAAGCAGTCAGCGGCATCGCCGCTAAAAAACGTATTCCATACATTTCTCGTCACCACCGGCGGCCTGCGATGGAATCGCAGAATAAAATGGTGTTAACCATTTTATCGAGAAATAGTATGAAAGCGTTATGACGAGACCGCGCCCCCTGTGATGCCGGCAACGATGTCATGCATCTCCTTTTCACTTCTGGCGTTGTGAGCTCTGGCAAGAATCGCCTGCTTTTGCTTTTCGGTCATGGCAGCGTAAGCGGCCATAGCAAGCTCATTCATGGACAGCGCCATACCAAAGCCAATGGGTACCTTGTAGAAATCCATGTTTTCGCCCTCCTTATGCTGCTGCCTGTAACATATTCTCGATAAAAATGCCATATCCCGTGGTCGGATCGTTGACCAGCACATGGGTGACCGCCCCAACCAGCTTCCCGTCCTGAATGATCGGACTTCCGCTCATTCCCTGTACGATCCCCCCGGTAGTATCCAGCAGTGCCTGATCCGTCACCTTCAGCAGCAGGTTTCTTCCGTCAGAACGTTCTTTTGGATAGATTTTCAGAATTTCCACAGAATATTCCCGGGGCGCATCGCCGCTGACCGTGGAAAGAATGGCGGCTTTTCCGGTGTGAACCTCCCCGCCGGACGCGGTGGGCAGCGGCTGTCCTTTCCAACCCTGCTTTGTCACGCCGAACACGCCCTGGGGCGTATTGCGCAGAAGCGACCCAATGGCGAGTGTCGGATCAGCGGTGCCTTTCAGCTGCCCCGGCTCCCCGCATTTGCCCTTTTTCACCGTGAGAATCATGGCCTCATAGGCATTGCCGCTTTTCATATTCAAAAGATTCCCCTTGGTATCGCTGACCCCATGGCCCAGCGCGCCGAATCTGCGGGTATCCGGGTCATAAAAAGTGACGGTGCCGATGCCCGCGATGCCCTGCCGCAGATAGACCCCAAGCCGGGGGCCGGAGTCGCTTTGCCGGGTGGGTACGGTCACAGTGCAGCGTCTGTTTCCACGGCGGACAGTCAGCTCCGCGTCGCCGTCACAGTCCTGCAGCGCCCGACGGACATCTTCGGCGCAGTCGATGGGTGTAGCGTCTATTTGCAGGATCTCATCGCCGATTTTCAGTCCGGCAGTCTTTGCCTGCGCGCCCAGCAAATCGTCAAAGGCCGCCACCGTGACGGTGTCATCGCTGAGCTGCAAGCCCACGATCCTGCCCACGGGGATCAGCAGCTCGGATGCCCGGGCGTTTATAGGAAGCAGCGCAAGCGCAGCCAGCAAAACTGCCAGAAAATTCCCGATTCGTTTCATTTTTCAGCCCTCCTCATGTTTGTGCCTGCCTTTCTAATATGGCCCGGGCAGAGGAACCTAACCGCTGTAAATGTCGAAAAATGAGGAATAGACTGGGGTCTTTGGCGTTTTTTGACTTGATGGCGGGGAATTTTTTGAAAAAATTGCTTATCGGGTTAAGTCAGCCAAACAATAAGCATTTTCTCTTTTTCGGTCAATTGATCAGATATTTCCATAGAAAAAGGACGCCACACATTTTGTGTAATGTCCGTCGAAATGTGTAGGTGGCCTGTTTCTCCTGTTTTTTCCCTTCTTTTGTGCTATCCTATGCTAACCAGATACGAAAGAGGTGGTCATATGTTGGGAGCTCGGATCGCGGCGCTGCGCCGGGAAGCGGGCTTGAGCCAGGCGGAGCTGGCAGCGCGGCTGCAGGTCAGTCCCAGCGCATTGGGGATGTACGAACAGGAACGGCGGGAACCGTCCGTGGAGACGCTGGTCAGGCTCTCCCGGGTGCTGGGGGTCACTACGGATTATCTGCTCACGGGAGAGCCTGCTGAGGAGGAACGGGCGGCGCTGGATGAAATGCTGCTGAGTCGGATCCGCGCCGCCGACCGGCAGCTGGAGCAGCACCCTTTCTCCCGGGAGGAACTGGCGGTGCTGTTTGCTGCCATGCTGATGGAGTGAAAGATGCATAAAAATGTAATACTATTTCTTATTAAAAATCTTTGATTTTTAATAAGAAAACACCGCCTTACGGCGTTGTCGATTCTGTGATTTTGGGAAAGAAAAATCACCCAATCCCGTCTCATATGATTCTCTAACAAAAAACTTCAATTCTTGCGAATGAACGTTTTTTATTGAGAATCAGTATAAAATAACGGTTTCCGCTTTGCAGTTGATTTTGCATTTTGCGCCGCGTATTAATCATTGACTGTCCGGATTCCATCCGCTATGATTATCCCAAAGGAGGAATCGTCATGGATGACGCATATTTTATGGACAAAGCCCTGACCCTGGCCCGGGAGGCATTTGCCGACGGGGAGGTACCCGTGGGCTGCGTGATTACCCGGGGGGAGAAAATTGTGGGAAGAGGGCGCAACCGCCGGGAGACGGACAAGACCGCCCTTGCCCACGCGGAGATCGAGGCCATCGGTGAGGCCTGCCGGAATTTAGGCGGCTGGCGCCTGTGGGAATGCACCCTGTATGTGACTCTGGAGCCCTGCCCCATGTGCGCCGGGGCGATCATCAACGCCCGGATTCCCCGGGTGGTCTACGGCGCCTCTGACCGGAAATGCGGCGCGGTGAACTCGGTGTGCAGCCTGTTTTCCATGGACTTTAACCACCACCCGAAGGTGGAAAGCGGAGTCAGGGAAGCAGAGTGCGCAGCGCTGCTGACGGATTTTTTCCAAAACCTCCGGGTGGAGCTGCGTTCCAGACCCAAGTGGAAACCGAAGGAGAAATGATGGTTGTGCACTGCATGTCCGGCGGCAAACGGCAATGATACTCCGCTTTTTCTCTCGTCACTGGATTATCGACATTTCTTCACAAGGGGGGCAGAGCATGGGCAGTAGAGCGCTACGGGTGGGCGCAGCGGCGATTCTGTGTGCCCTTATTTTCCGGCTGTTCGCTTCCGGGCTGCCGGAAAAACTCCTGTCATGGCTGATTCAGCCGGATACCGCCGCATTCCTGATCTACTTAGAAACCGGACGAGATGTCCGGTTTTCGCCGTCTCAGGAGGCTTTTTCGGTGGATTTCGTGGAATCTCCGCCTCCTGCGGCACCGGAACCCACTGAGTCGCCCCTTCCGTCCTTTTCTGACCCGGAGCTGGTGGAAGTGTACTACGCCTGTTCCGCCCGTCCAGATATTGGGGCGCTGATGGAGCAGCCCCTGAGCTGGGATTTAACCGGAGAGCAGCCCACGGTGCTGATCCTGCATACCCATTCCACGGAGAGCTTCACTAAACGCGGTGAAGCCTATGTGGAGACCTCCGCCTACCGTACCCTGGACAATAACTACAACATGCTCTCTATCGGACACCGGGTACAGGCGCTTCTGGCAGAGGAGGGCATCGTCGCCGTGCAGGACACCTCCCTGCATGATTACCCATCGTATAACGGCTCCTATGTAGACGCCCGGAAGTCCATTCAGGCATTCCTGGAGGAGTACCCCACCATTCAGCTGGTTCTGGACCTCCACCGGGACGCTTCCGGGGGGACAAGCCAGATGCGCACGCTGGCCCAGGTAGATGGGTGCAGCAGCGCACAGCTGATGATCGTGGTGGGGACGAATTACGATACCTGGGAAGAAAACCTCTCGCTGGCGCTGAAGCTCCACGCCCAGCTGGAGACCCAGTGTCCCGGGATTACCCGCCCGCTGCAGCTGCGCGCACAGCGATTCAATGAGGATTTGTGTTCCGGCGGACTGCTCATCGAGGTGGGCGCCGCGGGAAACACCCATGACGAAGCAATGCTCGCTGCCGGGGAACTGGCGAAGGCCATCATGGCGCTGGCAAGGGGGACGGAGCCGTCGGGGAAGGAATGATGCATGCAGGGCGGAAAATATTGGGTGCACTTCAGAGGATCACTTCCCATGTGTGCCGGAGGGATACAGGCGTTTTGCAGTTTTCTTTTGGAATCAAAGCAGATTCCACCACATCGCCCCATGTGCCTGCCCCATGGCCTCCACTTTTTTTGACAGAGCGGCGCATCCGGCGGCGAAGTCCGCTTCCTCCCGGGCAGCGGCGTAGACCTCCACCTCGGCAAACAGGGCGTCGATCTCTTCCATAGGGGTGTGGTCGGCAAAGCAGGCGCTGAAGCGCCGGCTGTGTCCCCAGGCGTCTCTGGCCCGAAGCATCAGCGCCTCACCCTGTTCCCAGTCGCCATGGACTGCCGTTTCTGCGGCATTTGCCAGGTCCCGGGCAATGGGCTCGTGGCACTTGTCCATCCCGCAGGTTGCGGCGATGCCGCCGGCCAGCAGTGCCAGAAGCAGGAAAAAACCAATCCAGCTGCGTTTCATTTGCCATACTCCTTTCCCAGCCACACGATCTTGCCTCCGGCGTCAACCGTCAGCAGCAGGGTGTCCTGAATCTCCGCGTGATTCTCCCGCAGGACCTGCTTCAGCCAGCTTTCGTCCTTCCCGGCTCTGCGCAGATTGTCCCGGGAGAAATAGCCGTCCTCCACGATGGTCACCGGAAGGAACTGCTGCTTCGGGTGAATGCCTGCGTCCTTGGCGCTGGCGGGGCGCTCCTTTGGGAAGGGAAACACGGAAAGATTTCCGTCTGTTTCCAGAATGGCGTACTGCACGGATGTTATATCCAGAACGTCCTTTTCCCGAAGGTGCCCTGTCAGCTCGTCCAGAGTCACCCGGGTGCGGCGGAGGTTGTCCTGTACCAGCTTTCCGTTTTCAATCAGGATCACCGGCTTGCCGCACAGGAGTTTTCGGAATTTTACGCTGTACAGAATCAGGCCCGACAGCACCAGCTCTGACCCCAGAACGGTTAAAATCGGCACCAGTCCGGAATACAGGGGAATCGCCCCGTCCTGCATGGGAATGGCTGCCAGGTTTGCCAGCAGCATGGTCACCACGAATTCCGTCGGCTCCATCTCCCCGATCTGCCGCTTTCCCATCAGCCGGACGCAGAGAATCAACACCAGGTACAGCAGGATTGTGCGCACATAAGACAAAATCAAAACCCGTCACCTCTCGGCATAGGGTTCCCGAAAGGCGGCGGGTTATGCGGATTGTGTGCATATCATCGCAGTTTGCGTCCATACGCACAATACTCCCGGACGGCTATTCCGTCCGGGAGCAAAAACGTTACGCAGGAATATTCTCTTTCACAACGGCGACGCCGTCTACCAGGTTCGCCATTTCCAGCGTACCCTCCACAGCCATCTGGCGCTCCATCAGGTCGGTGAGGATCACCATGCCGTCCCGGCATTCGATCTTCATGACGTTGCGCATCATTACCGTTTCAGGGGTCAGCTTGTTTTTATAAACGGTGGAAAGACACATTTTTTGACGCTCCTTTACTTGACGTCCAGACTGGACAGCACCACGCTCAGGCGCATGTTGCCCTTTTCAAAGTCGGACACGGCAGCCATGACCTGCTCGTAGGCGGTGTGGCTTCCTGCCTTGTCCAACTGCGCGGCCAGATCCGCCAGCTCCTTGGCATGGGCGGCGTTGTGACCCACCATGTACTTCATCAGCGCAACCAGCTCTTCCATGGGGGTATGCTCGCAGGTACCGGCGCAGGATGCGCAGTCCTGACTGCAGCCGTGGGAATGTGTGTGCTCCGCGCCGTCGGTATGGAGGTGGTCATGGTCGTGGGGATGCGCATGATCGTGGGTGTGTTCATGGGTATGGGCATGGGTGTGGGTGACGCCGTCGTGGGTATGCTCATGGGTATGGGTGTGTTCGTGCTCATGCTCGTGGACGCCGCCGGCGACGTGATCGTGATCGATATGCATTGGAAAGAGCCTCCTTCAGAATTGTTTTCTCTATTATACCCGGGGAAATCCCATCTGTCAAAACATTTATTTTCAGGGAAATATCCCCCGGGAGGGCTTGCGGAAAGCGCGGGAACAAGGTATAATATGAAAGTACGAAAAGCATGACTGTCAGGAGCTTTCCGCATCAGAAAGAGGGCGAGACGATGACCGATCATACCGAACACGAGCATGACCATGAATGCGGCCATGAGCACGACCATGCCTATCTCCATGCCCACGGCATTCCCCACAGCCACGGTCATGTCCATGAGAACCAGAAGGCCGTGGTCAACCGGCTGTCCCGAGCCATCGGGCACCTGGAAAAGGTGAAGCGGATGGTGGAGGAGGGGCACGACTGCTCCGAGGTGCTTATCCAGCTGGCGGCAGTGCGTTCCGCGCTGGATAATACCGGTAAGGTGATTCTGAAAGACCACATGCGCCACTGCATGGTGGACGCGGTCGCCGCCGGCGATCAGGACGCCATCGACGATCTGTGTCAGGCCATCGATAAATTTATGAAATAGAGTAGGAGGCTACCCATTAATTGAGTAGCCGACCTCTCACACCACCGTGC
>JBJDYG010000044.1:0-2676 GCA_051867075.1 Faecousia sp.
GAACGATCTCGCCCTGATAAGTACCGGACTGACGGGCGTCAGCACCGACGTAGCAAACCTTGGGGTTGTTGACGATGCCGGGGTAGGACTCATCGGTCTCGCCCAGGGGCTCACGGTTGATCAGAACCAGGGGGATGTCAGCAGCGACAACCTTGTCGATGATGACTTCGGCGGAAGAGGTCTGAACCAGGTTGCAGATGATGACGTCCATCTTCTGGGTGATGAAGGTGTCGATCTGGTTGGTCTGCTCGCCCATGTCGTTCTTGCCGTCAACCATGGTGATCTCGTACTTGACAGTGTCGGTCTCCAGGGTCTTGAAATAGTTCTCGATTTCCTGACGGTACAGGGTCATGAAGTTGTCGTTGTACTGGTAGATGGCAACGCCGACCTTGTAGGTCTTAACGCTGCTGCCGCTGCCGGAACCACAGGCAACCAGGCCGAATACCAGAACGATTGCCAGAGCGATTGCGAGAAGCTTTCTCATTTTGCGTGTCCTCCTAAAAATGTAAGTGATATGCTTATCGGCATTTTGCCGTTTAAGCCAAAGATCATTGCTTTCCCATGAAACATGGGAAAGCAGAAAAGGGTACCCTTTTCCCGAAGCCGCGCCGTGCGCAACGGCGCCGCGTTCACATTTCTGACACAAGTAATATAGCACTCCTGGCTTTTTTTGTAAAGTCTTTGTTTGAATTTCGTCATTTAGCCTTGTTTTTTGCTGTTCGTTTTGTGCATGATTTACAATTTGTCCACCTGTCAGAGACAAGCCTCCCCACCCGGAATCCCAGTGGCAAATCTGTCGGATTCCAGTTGAGAATGATACCGCCATCGCCCGCCGATTTCCCAGGTTTGGCTGCCGGGGCACGGGTTTGCCCGGGAGACGGAAAGCCCGGCCTCCCGCAGCGGCTCTCATACTGACCTGTGATAAGAGGCAGACACTTCTTATCGCAACGACGTCGCGAGGCCGCGATGTCGTTTCCATGATTTTGGGGATAGAAAAGCATGGAAGCCCGTCTCATAAAACAGTCATCTATGAATGAGCAAATTTGTGATATTGCACAATTTCGTTATACGCACTAGGTAATTGTGCAAAACGTAAAATATGCTCATTTATTGCAGTCATTTGAAAAAAGACCGCTTTCATTGGATATCAGTATAAAACTCCCGATTACGCCGGGCGTCTTTGGGGTACCTTGAAAAAGCAGTTTTTCGAGGTTGCCTTTTGTTTTGCGGGGCCGGACGCTGGTCAGCCACTTTTTTCCGTTTTCCTCTTGTATCTTCCGTAAAAATGTGGTAAACTGAACCAGGGCGTATCTGAAAACTGGCAGTATGACCAACAGCGAGGGGTTTTTCGCTGTGCAAGCCATTTTTCCGCAGGAATACTTGGTGTATTGCAAGGAAAAATGGTGCGGCATAGGGGAAAAGCCTGCTGTTTGGGCGTTTTGGCAGTTTTCAGATACGCCCTGGTTTGAAAGAAATCATTCCCGTTTTGGAGGCTGTATGCGTTTTCATTTTCCCCCATAGCCCCTCCCATGCTTTAAAATCTGATATTATGGAGGGAACACTATGTCTGATCTAGTTGAAGAAATCAGCCGGCGGCGTACCTTTGCCATCATTTCCCACCCCGACGCCGGTAAAACCACCCTGACCGAAAAATTCCTGCTTTACGGCGGCGCCATCGCCCAGGCAGGCGTCGTCAAGGGTAAGAAAAACTCCCGTGCCGCTACCTCCGACTGGATGGAAATCGAGAAGCAGCGCGGTATCTCCGTCACGTCCTCCGTGATGCAGTTCCAGTATAACGGCTTCTGCATCAACATTCTGGATACTCCGGGGCACCAGGATTTCTCCGAGGATACCTACCGTACCCTCATGGCCGCCGACTCTGCCGTCATGGTCATCGACGGCGCCAAGGGCGTGGAGCCCCAGACCCGGAAGCTCTTTAAGGTCTGCGCCATGCGCCGCATTCCCATCTTTACCTTCGTCAACAAGATGGACCGGGAGGCAAAAGATCCTTTCGACCTTCTGGACGAGGTGGAGCGGGAGCTGGGCATTGAGACCTACGCCATGAACTGGCCTATCGGCTCCGGCAAGGATTTTCAGGGCGTTTACGACCGGGAAAAGGCGGAGCTGCTGTTCTTCTCCGGCATTTCCGGCAAGAAGCGGGCGGATAAAATGGAGGTCGACCTGTACGATCCCCAGGTTGCCCAGCTGCTGGACTCCGAGGAAAAGCACCGGCAGCTCATCGACGATGTGGAGCTGCTGTCCGCCGGGCGGGAGATGGATTTGGAGGCCGTCCGGGGCGGCCAGCTCAGCCCTGTGTTCTTCGGCTCCGCCCTGACAAACTTCGGTATTGAGCCATTTCTGGAGGCGTTTCTGAAGCTGACGCCTCCTCCCCTGGCACGCACCGCCGACTGCGGCGTCATAGATCCTTTCAGCCCGGACTTCTCCGCTTTCGTTTTCAAAATTCAGGCGAACATGAACAAGGCCCACCGGGACCGGCTGGCCTTCATGCGCATCTGCTCCGGCAAATTCTCCCGGGATACCGAATATTTCCACGTTCAGGGCAACAAGAAAATGCGCCTGAGCCAGCCTCAGCAGCTGATGGCCGCCGAGCGGGAAATTGTGGAGGAGGCCTACGCCGGCGACGTTATCGGCGTATTTGACCCGGGTATTTTTGCC
>JBJDYG010000045.1:0-53631 GCA_051867075.1 Faecousia sp.
GGCTTGATGTCCAGCCGGGGGGAGTCCACATGGGCGGCGCAGATGTTGGCGCCCTCGCTCAGGGGTTTCGTGCCGATGACAGCAAGGGCGATGGACTTGCCCCGGTTGTTGTAGTAGATTTTATCGCCGGGCTTTGCGTCCATGCCGGGGGTGAAGGGCTTGTAGCCCCGGTTTTCCGCTTCCCGGACAGCCCAGGCGGTAGCCTCTCGTTCGGTCTTGCATTCATTCATAAAGGCCATGTAGCGCTTTGCGTAGCTTTCCATCTCACTGCGCTGGGTGGCTGTCAGGCAGGTGTAGCCGTTCTTAGGGGACGCCAGCAGGGAGCTGCGAAGTTCTTCAGTGGTCATATTGATTCCTCCTATGTTGATTCAGTCTTTAAAAGTCGGTATGCTTCCGCAATCAAATGCGGGGTGACATTGGGGTAGGTCAGGTTTTCCGGGAGCGTGTCAAAGAGCCTTACCTCCTGCATTTCACTTTCCGGAAGGGTGCCCAAGCGGTGGATGACAGCAAGGAATACCATGCCGTTGGCAGCGCTTTGGGAATCGAAGCCGCGGTAATCGCAGACCGGGTACAGCTGTGCATCCTCCGCACCGCTTTCCTCAAAGAGTTCCCGGCGGGCAGCCTGCTGAGGGGTTTCCCCCGGCTCAATATGCCCGCCCTGAGTCTCCCAGGTATCCCGCTTCCTGTGGCGGGAAAGCAGCCAGTTTTCTCCATAGCGGGAGCAGACGACGACATATTGATAATCGCCCAGTGTGGATACGGGGTGGATGCTGCACTGCAGCTCCTGCTTTACGGGAATGTTCATGGCCTGTCTACCTCCGTTTTTCAGGGGCGGTGACTTCTCTGCCTATTATACCGGTTTCCCGCAAAAACGCAAGGCATTTCTCCTGGAATTGTTGCTCTGTTCCGCTGTTTTCCAGGACGTGATCACACTTTTCCCGGAACCAGCTTTCCTCGTGCTGGGCACCGATCCGGCTGCGGGCGTACTCTTCCGAAATGCTGTCCCGGAGCATCAGGCGGCGCACCCGGGCCTCTTCCGGAGCGGTAAGCGCAACGGTGAGATCGCACAGCTCCGCAAGGCCCCCCTCAAACAGGGCGATGGCGTCAATGGCAGCCAGCTCCGGTGGGGATTGGAGACGGTGCAGAACTTCCCGCTTCACGGCAGTGTGGGTTATTTTATTCAGGTCCTGCAGAGCTTCTTTGTCGGAGAACACGAGAGCACCTAACTTTTTGCGCTGTAATTTGCCGCTTTCCACCGTGCCGGGGAAGCGCGCTTCAATGGCGGACAACAGCACAGCATCCCGGGTGAGCAGCTCGTGGTAGATTTCATCGCAATCCAGCACCAGCGCACCCTGCTCCCGCAGGACGTTCAGCAGGGTAGTTTTGCCGCAGCCGGTACCTCCGGTGATGCCAAGAATCATTCCTCTTCCTCCGCGTCCACAATGTGGAAGGCAGCGGCCTTTTTCAGTCGGTTCTGCACGGCGTAGGCCACCCCGCCCCCCACCGGGCACCGGGCGTAAACCTGATGAACATTCGGGTCGTCCAGTTCCCGCAGGGCTGCGAACAGGCCGGCGGAGAGAGTGTTGACATCCGCTTCCTGTCCGTAGGACAGAGGATCGCATCCGGCATACAGGGACAGCTCTTCTTCAAAGCACAGCACCCGGTCGCCGGGGGTGAAGTGGCGGCGGATATACGCGGCAGCCTTTTCCCGACTGCCGGAAACAATGACCACCGGTTCTGAGGGGGCATAATGGCGGTACTTCATGCCGGGAGCTTTCACCACGGCGTCCTTGTCGATCTGAGCGGTGACGGCCTTGTCGATGACCAAATCCCCCAGCACGGCGGTCAGCTGCTCCGGGGTAATACCGCCGGGACGCAGCAGCCGGGGGCGCTCCTCCGTCAGATCCACAATGGTGGACTCCACCCCCACGCGGCATGCCCCACCGTCTACAATGGCGGCGATTTTTCCGTCGTGGTCGTGAAGAACATGCTGTGCAGTGGTAGTGGAGGGCTTCCCGGAAATATTGGCGGAGGGAGCGGCGATGGGCACACCGGACAGGCGGATGATTTCCCGGGTCACCGCATTGTCCGGGCAGCGGACAGCCACGGTGCTTAAGCCCCCTGTGGTGCGCCGGGGAACGCAGTCCCGGGCGGGCAGCACCATGGTCAGTGGACCGGGCCAGAATTTCTCCGCCAGATCATAAGCCTTTTGGGGAATATGGTGGCAGAACAGCTCGATCTGTTCCGGGCCGCAGATGTGCAGAATCAGAGGATTGTCCTGGGGCCTCCCCTTAGCCGCAAATATTTTGGCCACAGCAGCCTCGTCCAGTCCGTTTGCGCCCAGACCGTACACGGTCTCCGTAGGGATTGCCACCAGCTCTCCCCTGCGGATCAGCTCCGCAGCCAGAACGGGGGTTTGCGCATCCTTCTCTGACAAGATTATTGTTTGCATACAGTCACCTCTGCTGAAGTCACCTGGAAGCTGATGGTTAAAAGCCACGGTATTTTCTTCAAAAAAATGAATGGGTGGCGAAGCAACACCTATACTTTCCGTTTCCCACTTTCAACTTCAAACTTCCGGAAATGTAAGAATCGGGCAGCCGCGATTGTCCGCAGCTGCCCGGAATTATGCTTTGCAATTACACGGTAGGCTGGTTGGCTGCCTCGATGATCTTGACGAACTTCTCGGGAACCAGAGACGCGCCGCCGATCAGACCGCCGTCAATGTCGGGCTGAGCCAGCAGCTCATAGGCGTTCTTGTCATTCATGGAGCCGCCGTACAGGATGGAGATGGCGCGGGCGTTCTTGGAGGAGTACAGCTTGCGAACCACGGTGCGGATGTTCTCGCAGACTTCCTCAGCCTGCTCGGGGGTGGCGGTCAGGCCGGTGCCGATAGCCCAGATGGGCTCGTAGGCGATGATGACCTTGCGGATCTTGTCCTCCGGCACGCCCTGCAGACCCAGCTTGATCTGCATGGTGATCCACTCGGTGGTGACGCCGCTCTGGCGCTGCTCCAGGCTTTCGCCGCAGCACATGATGGGAGTCAGGCCGGCATTCAGAGCAGCCAGTACCTTGGCGTTGACATCGGCGTCGGTCTCGCCCATGGCGCGGCGCTCGGAGTGGCCGATGATGACGTACTTGCAGCCGGCGTCAACCAGCATGTTGGTGGCAATCTCGCCGGTGTAGGCGCCGGAGGCGTTAGCGTTGCAGTTCTCCGCACCGATGCCCACCCGGGTCTCCCGCATGGCGCGGACGGCGGCGGGGATGCAGACGGCAGGAACGCACAGAGCCACGTCGCACCAGCGGCCCTTGGGCAGAATGGCCTTCAGCTGGGTCATAAACTCCTTGGTCTCGGAGGGAGTCTTGTTCATCTTCCAGTTACCGGCGATGACGGTCTTACGATACTTTCTGTTCATTTTCATGTTCTCCTTTGATCGCTTTATGGTTTCATCAGAGCCGGGCGGCCCGATGCGTATTTACAGATTCAGTCGGGAAACGATCCCGGGCGTGAAAGCGGATTCTCTGTGGGGCCGCGTGGGGGAGGGGCAGTGCCCCTCCCTATGGACAAACGGAATTTACTTGTCTTCCAGGCAGGCAATGCCGGGCAGCTCCAGGCCTTCCAGGAACTCCAGGGAAGCGCCGCCGCCGGTGGAAATATGGGTGATCTTGTCGGCAAAGCCCAGCTGCTCGCAGGCAGCAGCGCTGTCGCCGCCGCCGACGATGGTGACAGCGTCGGAATCCGCCAGAGCCTGAGCCATGGCGATGGTGCCCTTTGCCAGAGTGGGATTCTCAAACACGCCCATGGGGCCGTTCCAGACAACGGTCTTGGCGTCCTTCACTGCGGATGCAAACAGGGCACAGGACTTCTCACCGATGTCCAGACCTTCCTTGTCGGCAGGAATGGCATCAGCATCAACGGTGGAAACGGCAATGGGGCCGTCGATGGGGTCGGGGAAGGAATCGGCAACTACCACGTCCACGGGCAGCAGGAGCTTGACGCCCTTGGCATCAGCCTTGGCCATCATTTCCTTACAGTAGTCGATCTTGCTCTCGTCCAGCAGGGACTTACCCACAGCGAAGCCCTTGGCGGCCAGGAAGGTGTAGGCCATGCCGCCGCCGATAATCAGAGTGTCCACCTTCTCCAGCAGATTGTTGATAACATTCAGCTTATCGGAGACCTTGGCGCCGCCCAGAACAGCGACGAAGGGACGCTCGGGATCGGACAGAGCCTTTCCCATGATGGAAACTTCCTTCTGCACCAAAAATCCGCTGACAGCGGGCAGGTAGTCGGCAACACCTGCAGTGGAAGAGTGGGCACGGTGGGCGGTGCCGAAAGCGTCGTTGACGAAGATGTCAGCCATAGAGGCAAGCGCCTTACTCAGCTCGGGATCGTTCTTGGTCTCGCCCTTCATGTAGCGGGTGTTCTCCAGCAGCATCACGTCGCCGTCCTTCAACGCAGCGGCCTTGGCCTTGGCATCCTCACCGGCAACGTCCTCAGCCATGATGACCTCCTTGCCCAGCAGCTCGCCGATGCGCTTGGCAACGACCTTCAGGCTCAGCTCGCTCTTCCACTCACCCTTGGGCTTACCCATGTGGGAGCAGAGAATGACCTTGGCGTTGTGGTCAACCAGGTACTTGATGGTGGGCATGGCGGCAACAATCCGCTTGTCGGAGGTGATGACGCCGTTCTTGGTGGGGACATTGAAGTCGCAGCGGCACAGAACCCGCTTGCCGGCTACGTCGATGTCCTCGATGGACTTCTTATTGTAGTTCATGGTAATTCCTCCATAATTATCGGGAGGTCACTCCCGCATTTTACCGAAATCGCGCAAATTGGGAAAAGACAGCTGGCGCAGGGCTTCGTAGACAGTGACGGCAACCGCGTTGCTCAGATTCAGGCTCCGGGCATCGCTGACCATGGGAATGCGCACGCATTCATCGTAGTGCGCCTGAAGAAAGTCCTCCGGAAGCCCTTTGGTCTCCTTGCCGAAAAACAGGTAGCAGCCGTCGTGAAAAGCGGCCTCGGTATAGCTCCGGGGCGCTTTCGTGGATAGGCACCACATTTCCTCCACCTGATTCTTAGAGAAGAAATCCGCCAAGTTTTCGTAGTCCAGAACCTCTACCATATGCCAGTAATCCAGCCCGGCACGGCGGACAGCCCGTTCGGAGATGTCAAAGCCCAGAGGCCGGATCAGGTGCAGACGGCAGCCGGTGGCGGCGCAGGTGCGAGCGATATTGCCGCAGTTCTGCGGGATCTCGGGCTCCACCAGCACAATATTCAGCAATGCATATCACCCCGGTGCAGTCGCGTCGGACTGTTTTCTCAAAATCCGCTCGTCTTCTATTGTAAGCCAAACGGACAGTAAAATCAATCGTGAAAACAGCTAAATTTCAACTTTTTTATAGTATTCACATAAAAAAAGAACATCGAGGCAGAAATTTGTGAAAAATGCAGCAGTTTACATAATCTTGTATTATTTTCTGAATAAAGCGGGGATTCCGACCGGTAAATGTCATTCTTCCGAAGTTTCCCCGCCCTGTCCCGGCTGGAACATCGCCCGACTACGGGACAAAAAATCCGGCCGAAGCCGGATTTTTTTGCGGTTATTTTTTCAGTCTGCCGTAGAGCCGGGTAGTTTCGTAGATCCTCGCCGCCAGTTTATCGGACGCGAAGCCCTTTTTCGCCCGCCATGTCCAGTTGGCACTGGAGAGCGTACCGGGGAAATTCATCCGGGCTTCTTTGCCCAGCTCCAGATAGTCCTGCATCTGCACCACGCACAGCCGGGAAACGGAGCTCATGCAGCCCCGGATCATGCCACGGATATAGCCCTCTTCTTTATTCAGGCCAAGATAGGCTTTGGCACAGGCCACATCCTCAGGTGCGGCTTCGTCAAACCACTGCTTTAAGGTCACATTGTCGTGGGTACCGGTGTAGCAAACGGAATCCACTGGGTACAGGTGGGGCATATAGTCGCTTTCCTCCCGGGAGTCAAAGGCAAATTCCAGTACCCTCATGCCGGGATAACCGGAATCAAGCTGCAGTTTGCGCACCTCCGGGGTGATAAAGCCCAGATCCTCCGCAATGAAGTCAAGCCCGGGCAGGGCTTTCTGAATGGCCTGGATAAAATCCATACCGGGGCCTTTCACCCAGACGCCGTTGCGGGCGGTATCATCCTCCGCGGGAACAGACCAGTAACTCTCAAAGCCGCGGAAATGGTCGATGCGGATGACGTCGTAGAGCTTGGCGGCGGCTTTCAATCGGCCAATCCACCATGCATATCCTGTTTCCGCCATTTTCTGCCAGTCGTAAATGGGATTGCCCCAGAGCTGTCCGTCAGCGGTGAAGGAATCCGGGGGACAGCCCGCCACCTTCTTCGGGCGGCGGTTTTCGTCCAGCTGATACAGCTCCGGATTTGCCCACACGTCTGCCGAATCCAGCGGGACATAGATCGGCACGTCGCCGATGATGCGGAGCCCAGAGCTGTTTGCGTAGCTGCGCAGCGCCTTCCACTGCTTGTCAAATTCGTACTGGACAAAGTACTGAAGTCCGATTTCGTCAGAAAGCTCCCGGCGCTTTTGCGCCAGCGCTTCTTCGTCGTGGAGCCTCAGTTTTTCCGGCCAAGTGAGCCAGGGCGCACCGCCGTAGGCATCCTTCAGTGCCATAAACAGGCTGTAGTCCGCCAGCCAGTCTCTGTTCTCCGTTACAAATGCCTCGTAGCTTTCGTCGGGGGAAAACCGCTGAAATGCCAGCTTCAGCACCGCCATCCGGTGGGCGTACATGGCGCCAAAATCCACCCACTGCGGATTTTCACCCCAGGGAATGCCCCTGATTTCCTTCTTTTTCAGCAGCCCGTCAGCAACCAGGGTGTCCAGATCAATCATGTAGTGGTTGCCTGCGCAGGCGCAAAAGGACTGGTAGGGAGAATTGCCGTAGCCCGTAGGCGTCAGGGGCAGGATTTGCCAGTACCGTTGTCCGGCCTTAGATAGAAAATCCACAAAGTCGTAGGCGTTTTTCCCCATGCAGCCGATGCCATAAGGCCCCGGCAGGGAGGTAATGTGCATCAAAATACCGCTTTCGCGCATGGTCGAGTTCTCCTTTTTATTTTTAAATTGCCTGGACGCTTTCCCGGGTCAGCACCTCAAAGGGAACCGTTTCGTGGCAGGCTGAGGTGCCTTCCTCGATGCAGGAAAGCAGGATCTCCACGCTGCGTTTTGCCAGCAGCGTTACGGACTGCCGGACGGTAGCCAGCTGAGGCACAAGAAAGCTGCCCAGGGGCAGGCCGTCCACACCCATCACGGACACGTCCTCCGGAACCCGCAGGCCGTTATCCCGCAGGGCGCGGATGGCGCCGATGGCCATCACGTCGGCGATAGCGAAAATGGCGGTGAACCGGCAGCCATTATCCAGCAGAGTTTGGGTCGCCTGATAGCCGTCGCGATAGGAGTAGCGCACACCCTGATAGTCACGCCGGGAATCGAAGGGAATGCAATGATTCGCGAAGGACTGCATACATCCCTCGTAACGCAGGCGGCTGGTGTCGGAAGCAGTCCGGTCGCCGCCGATGATGGCGATGCGGTTGTGCCCCATGCGGATCAGGGTTTCCATAGCGCAGTAGGCGGCATCCCGGTCGTCGGTGGAAACGCTGGACAGGTTGTCAAAGAAAAGCGTGGAAGCGTCATTGGTAACCAGAACGCAGGGAATGTCGATTTCTCCGAAGCTCCGGATGAAGTTTTCATTGTTGCCGCCCAGGAACAGGATTCCCAGCGGCTTTTTTTCACGGCACAGCTGCAGTGCCCGGAGTACCTCGTCGGCGTCCTCGTCCATGTAGTCCACCACCAGCTGGTAGCGGGTTCGGGCGATGAGATTTTGAACGGATTCCACCATCTCCCCAAACAGCTCGTTGCCGATACCCTTGACCACCACCAGAATGGTGGTGGAGTGGTGCTGTTTGAGCTGCTTGGCGTTGACGTTCAGCTGGAAACTGCTTTCGGCGGCGGCTTCCAGAATCACCCTTCTGGCACGGTCACTGACATTGGGGTGATTGTTCAGCGCACGGGAGACGGTTCCGACGGAGTAGCCTGTCTTGGCAGCCAGGTCTTTAATTGTCATGGCGATACCGCCTCTTTTCTCATTAATAACAGGCGATCTCAAAAACTGCCTTTTGATGTTTGGGACGAGAGATTCTGTCACAGACGAGAGTGTTAAAAACGAAGGAATACTGAGCTCCGGCCAAAACGCAAACGGTTTGCTTTTCGAGGCGCCCAGCAATCCCCGCAGGGATCGATGACACCACCGGCCCCTGCA
Source organism: Faecousia sp. (assembly GCA_051867075.1). GTDB lineage: Bacteria > Bacillota > Clostridia > Oscillospirales > Oscillospiraceae > Faecousia. Next base: position 8,306 of record JBJDYG010000045.1, read on the forward strand.
TAGAATCATTAACCCTTCACAGCGCCGGCTACGACGCCCTTGATGATATACTTCTGGCAGAACAGGTATACAATAATAATGGGGAGCACGGTCAGCATGATGCAGGACATCATCGGTCCCATTTCCACCCTGCCGAAGCTGCCTTTGAAGTATTGAATCAGAATGGGTACAGTGGTATATTTCTTCCGGTCAAGCACCAGATAAGGAAGCAGATAGTCGTTCCAGACCCACATGGTCTCCAGAATACCCACGGAAATCAGGGTGGGCTTCAGGACAGGCAGGACAATGCGGAAATAGGTCTGCAGAGGGTTGCAGCCGTCAATCATGGCGGCTTCCTCAATTTCCAAAGGAATGGATTTCATAAAGCCGGTGAACATGAACACAGCCAGTCCGGCTCCAAAGCCAAGATAGATGACCCAGATGTTGTAGGGGGTGTTCAGCTTCAGCTGGTCGGAGGTGGATGCCAGGGTGAACATCAGCATCTGGAAGGGAACCACCATGGAAAACACAAACAGGAAGTAGCACAGCTTGGTGAAGGGGTTTTCCACACGGGTAATATACCAGGCGCACATGGAGCAGAACAGCAGAATCGCTGCCACTGAGGTTACGGTAATCAGCATGCTGGTGAGAAATGCGCTTACAAAGCCCTTGGAGCTGACGGCATTGGCATAATTCGCCAGCCCCGCAAAGGTCTCGGCGGTGGGCAGCTTGAATACGGAGTTGGTGGAAATAGCAGTCTCGACCTTCAGAGAGTTGAACAGGATCATGATCACAGGATAGACCCATGCGATACACAGCAGACCCAGAACCGCGCTCAGAACGTTATTAAGCAGAGTATTCTTCTTTTCCATTACTGCTGTACCTCCTTGGAACGGGTAGCCCTGAGCTGGATCATGGAAATCAGGATGACCATGATGCAGAAGACTACGGCCTTTGCCTGACCGATGCCCTTCCACGCGGCGCCGGAACGGGCATAGAAGTTATTGTAAATGTTCAGCGCCAGCATTTCGGTGGCGTGATTGGGATCGCCGCCGGTCAGCGCCAGGTTCTGGTCGAAGAGCTTGAAGGAGTTGGTCAGCGTCAGGAACATGCAGATGGTGATGGAGGGCATCACGTTGGGAATCTTGACCCGGAACAGCGTCTGCATACCCGTGGCGCCGTCAATCTTCGCGGCCTCAATCAGCTCGCCGGGAATGGACTGCAGACCGGCAATGTAGATAATCATCATGTAACCGATCTGCTGCCAGCACATCAGGACAATCATGCCCCAGTAACCGGCGGTGGTATTCAGCGCCAGCAGGGGCTGACCCACCAGGCTCAGGGCGCAGTTAATGAGGATATTCCAGATATAGCCCAGAACGATGCCGCCGATCAGGTTGGGCATGAAGTAAACCGTGCGGAAAAGGTTGGTTCCCCGGATGCCCTTGGTCAGCGCCAGCGCCACGGCGAAGGCCAGCACGTTAATCAGCACCGTGGACACCACGGTAAAGCTGGCGGTGAAGCTCAGGGAAGCCCAAAACTGGGAATCCTGAAACACCTTGACATAATTGCTGATACCAACCCATGAGGCTTTGTTGATGGTGGTGAATTTGCAAAACGACAGATACAGTCCCTCCAGGAACGGCACAACAAAGCCGATCATAAAGGCAAGCAGTGTGGGCAGCACGAAAATCGGCCACCACTTTTTTGTTGCTTTGACCAAGTGAACTCCTCCTAATTTTTCTTAATGGCAAAAGGCAGGCAGCGGGAAAATCACAGCCTGCCTTTCATCATCAAGCCCTTGAAAAGGAGGGTGGGCAGGAAGCCCACCCTCTTGTGGTTTGAAATTAGCCCTGCAGAGCGTACTCAGCAGCCCAGTTGTCAACGAAGGCGCTCACAACGGCGTCCCAGTTGGCGTCGGTCTGATCAGCAGCGTAAGCGGTCAGAGCAGAGCCCAGAACATTCTTCCACTCCTCGGAAGGCATGGTGGGGAAGTTCCAGGACACGGGGTTCTTGCCAGCGGCGGTGTAAGCCACATCCTGCTTGACGAACAGGTTGGGGGATTCCACAGCGGTGTCGAAGGGGATAACGAAGCCCATGTCGTTAGCCATGGCCTCGGCGCCCTCGGTGACACACCAGTTCATGAAGGCCAGAGTCGCGGCGATGTCTTCCTCGGAAGCGTCCTTGTTGACACACCAGTAGTTCTCAGTGCCGGTGCACAGGCCCTGATTGGCCTCGTCGCCCGCGCCAACGTAGATGGGGATCATAGCCAGCTCGTCGTCAGAGTAGACAGCGGACAGGGAGCCGTACTCCCAGGAACCGTTCTGATAGAAGACGGCCTGGCCGTTCAGGAACTCGTTACGGCTGTCGTCGCCGGTCTTGGCAGACAGTTCCGCGGGAGCGCAGGTGGAGTTGTTGATGTACAGGTCCCAGATGGCGCGGTAGTTGTCCAGATAGGTACCCTTGATCTCGGTGGTGGTGCCGATGCCGTCTGCCTGGTACTCGAAGTAGATGGGCAGGTTGGCCAGGTGGGTCTTGAATCTCCAGTCGGAGGAGCTGTCCATACCGGCGGAAGAGAAGGCGGCGAAGCCCAGCTCAGCGCTGCGGGCGGTGATGTCTTCGGCAACAGCCTTCAGGGTTTCGAAGGAGTTGATGTCCTCAACGGTGTAGCCGGCCTGCTCCAGCAGAGTCTTATTGACAATGATGCCATAGGACTCGATAACATAAGCGATGCCCAGAACGGCGTCGCCGTCCTTCAGGGCAAAGCCGTCAGAGGTCAGGTGGCTGTACAGCTCGGAGCCGGACAGATCGTAGCAGTAGTCAACCCAGTTGGCCAGACCCACGGGGCCGTTGACCTGGAACATGGTGGGAGCCTCAGTCTTGCCCATCTCGGCCATCAGAGTCTCTTCGTAGGTGCCGGAAGCAGCGGTCAGAACAGTGACGGGCACGCCGGTCTGGGCGGTGTACTCGGCAGCCAGCTTCTGCCAGGCCTCATCCTGCTCGGGCTTGAAGTTCAGGTAGTAGACGGAGCCGTCAGCAGCGGCGGGAGCCTCAGCGGCGGTCTCGGCGGGAGCCTCGGTAGCAGCCTGAGTGGGTGCCTTGGTTTCGGTGGCAGTGTTGCCGCCGCAGGCAGCCAGACCGATAACCATGGCAACTGCCAACAGCATTGCGATCAGCTTTTTCATTTGTATATCCTCCTGTTTTTGTTCCGGCATTGCCGGACAAGGTAATTTGGAAACGATTCCAACGTTTCCATGACACAACTATAACGCACTGCGCCAGAAAGTTCAATCGTTTTTTCGGGAAAAGGGAAAAGTTCTGCGTAATTAACAATTTCCCCATTTTTGTTTTGGTTATTTTACCAGTCTCATGAAAAACGAATTCTGCAGCCAGCCGAATGAGGCGCACGAATCCTTCCGTTCTGCTCAGGATAACGGTTCTGTTGGACTTCGCGGCATACCGCAGCGCTTCCTCGTCCCATTGCCGAAAAAACAGCAGTTGAGGAGGGGACGACGCCAGCCGGCATCGTCCCCCCTCACTTATTTTTTATACAGCATCCGGATGGAATTGAGGACGCACAGCATGGCGACGCCGGAGTCAGCGAACACCGCCAGCCACATGGAGGCGTAGCCACACAGGCCCAGAATCATCACCGCCAGCTTGATCGCCAGGGCGAACACCACGTTCTGCCAGGCAATCTGTCCAGTCTGCTTCGCAATGCGCAGCGCCTGAGGCACTGCCTCCACATCCGAGGTCATGAATACCACGTCCGCCGCCTCGATGGCCGCATCCGCGCCGCTGCCCATGGCGGCGCCCACGTCTGCGCCTGCCAGCACCGGGGCATCGTTGATACCGTCGCCCACGAACATGGCGGCGCCCCTTTCTTCCCGGATGGCCTGCAGCCGAACCAGCTTCTGCTGAGGCAGCAGCCCTGCGTGGACTTCCCGGATTCCCACCGTTCCGGCGACAGCCTTCGCCGATTCCTCCGCGTCGCCGGTGAGCATCACCGGCTCAATACCGCTCTGCCGCAGCGCCCGGATCGCAGGTTCGGCACCGGGCTTCAGCGTGTCGGCGATGAGAAGATACCCCTGATATGCCCCGCCCGCCGCTATGAATACTTTGGTGCCGTACTCTTTGACCTGGGGGAAGGTAATCCCGTTTTCCTCCATCAGGCGGGCATTTCCGCAGAGGATTTCCCTGCCGTCCAGGTTTGCCCGGATGCCCCGACCTGCCAGCTCCTCCAATTCCTCGGGACGCCGCAGTTCCATACCCCGCTCCTTTGCCGCCGCGACAATGCTCTCGGCGATTGGGTGGGTGGACTGCTGTTCGCAGCTGGCGCACAGCTCCAGCAGCTCGTCGCTGCCCACGATTTTCTGCACCTTGAAGTCACCTTTGGTGATGGTGCCGGTTTTGTCCATGACCACTGCCTTAATTTTACCCAGAGCCTCCATGGACTGACCGCCTTTGAACAGAATGCCCCGCTTGCTGCCTGCGCCGATGCCGGCGAAGAAGGCCAGCGGAACGCTGAGAACCAGTGCGCATGGACAACTCATAACCAAAAAGGTCAGCGCGGTGTACACCCAATAACCCCACTCCCCGGTAATAAGGGAGGGCACAACCGCCGTCGCCGCAGCGGCGGAAACCACGATGGGGGTATAGATCCGGGCGAAGCGGGTAATGAAGCGGTCAATTTTCGGCTTGCTGGCGGCGGCGTTTTCCACGCTGTCCAGAATCCGGGTAACCATGGACTCGGAAAGGGGTTTTTCCACCCGGAGGGTGAGCTGCCCAGCGGTATTGACGCAGCCGGAGATGACGCTGTCCCCCGCCGACACGGACACCGGCACCGGCTCTCCGGTGATGGGCGCGGTATCAACGCGGCTGCTGCCGCTGACCACAATGCCGTCCAGAGGGATCCGGTCGCCGGGGCGCACCAGCAGGATATCGCCTATTTTCGCTTCCACAGCAGGAATCTCCCGCACCGTTTCGCCGTCCACCAACTGAACCACCTCAGGGCGCAGGTCTACCGCCTCCATGATCTGGCTGCGGCTACGCTCTACAGCCCTGTGCTCAAAATATTCACCCACCCGGTAAAAGAGCATGACGCCCACCGCCTCGGTGAAGCTGCCGATGAAGAATGCGCCGATGGAGGCCAGCGCCATCAGGAAGTTCTCGTCCAGCATTCTGCCCCGGACAAGGTTTTTCACAGCCGCCCGGACGACTTCCCCACCAAGCAGACCGTAGGCCGCGATGCACACGCCCAGCGTCAGCCAGACATACCCGCAATGCTCCAGAATCAGCCCCAGCACGAACAGTCCCGCGCCGACCAGAAGCGGCTTCAGGCCTTCCGCGCCGTCGTGGCGCTCATGCTCTTCGTGTTCATCACGATGGTGTTCGTCGTGGCAGTGGCAGCTGCACCCACCGGCGTGATCGTGGGAATGCTCATGAGCGCAGCTGCGCTCGTCGTGGTGATGGGCGTGACCGCAGCCGCATTCCCCGTCGTGGTGATGGGCGTGTTCCTGTTTTCCACCATGACCGTGGCGATGATCATGGATTTCTTCTCTGGGATGGATTTCCGCCTCCGGCTCCACCTTCCGGGCGATTTCCTGAAGCTCCGGGAGCAGAGCGTCGGGGTTTTCGGCGGTCAGCCGAAGCTGCTTCGTGGAGAAGGTGAGCACCGCTTCGCGCACATCGGGGTGGGCATTGAACGCCGCCTCGATTTTTGCCGCGCAGTTGGCACAGTCCAGATTTTCCACAATGTATACTTTTTTCTCCATGGGAGTACCTCCCTATTCGATTTTATATATGAGCATGCGCTCATTTATTAATATCAGTATAGCTCTATTCTCTCCCGTTGTCAATAGAAAAACCTGAAATTTTCAGAAGCTGACAGCAGAAAACAGCAGGCAGCCGCCGGGCGGCTGCCTGAATTTTCTCAATAAAACAGCAATGACACCCAGGTCACAATGTTATCCCCGTATTGGAACTCGATCCCGCAGCTTTCCAGCGTGGGAATGATGTTGATGCCGTGACTCTCCACGCAGGGGTGCATCCGCTCCGGGTGGCGGCAGGGTAAGCCCTCCTCCATGGCGCAGTGGTCGCAGATCGCGCAGGCTTCCGTGGATAATATATAAGGTGCAGCCCCCTGCTCCCGGAAAAGCTCGCCCACCTGATTGGTGATGTCCTCATGCTCAGGGCGGGTGGAAAGGGTCTCGCGGATGTCGGCGATGTCGGAGACCTCGGTGATGGTGGAGATCATCAGGCAGTTTTGGTATTCGAGGCACTTATTTCTGCACATCTCCACGCTGCCGACACCGGGGGGACAGGCCCAGCTTTTGCCGTACATAGGGCATTCCCGCTCACAGATCCAACGGATCCGGTCGGAAAATTCCAGTTCCTTCGGATCGATAAATTGGTAGCAATAAAGCGGAAGCTCCGCCAGCTTCCCCTCCAAAAGTTCCTTATTCATGCAAATTCCTCCATAATTCCGGTGCAGCCCTCTACAATATCCTCCCAGGTTCCGGCAAAATCTCCGGTATACCAGGGATCCGCCACATCCCGGTCAAGCAGGGGGCGAATCTTTTCCGGGTCAGCCGGGAGCATCCGCGCAAGGAAGCGGGCATTGCTGCGATCCATGTAATAAATCCGGTCGAAATGGCGCCAGTCCCTGACGGTCACCTGCCGCGCGGTGTGACCATCGCAGGAAATCCCGTGCTTCGCCAGCTCCTGCCGTGCGGGGGGATAGACAGGATTCCCGATTTCTTCCCGGCTCACCGCCGCGGAAGCAATCTCAAACCGTCCGGTCATCCCCGCTTTGGCGACCATATCTTTCAAAACAAACTCTGCCATCGGACTTCGGCAGATGTTGCCGTGGCAGATGAAAAGTATCTTAATCATATGAATTTTCCTTCCTGTAACGCCCTAAAGTGCCGTATTTTGCGCCATTTTGCGATTCATGCCCTGAAGTACAGAATTCTGTCCAAATCCGGTTTGCAGGGCAAAATGAGGCAAATCAGTGCAATCAAACGTAGTCAAAACGTAGTCGAAATAGCGAAAACAGACTACTGCGGTTTTGGGCAGGTACTATCTGTTATTCTACCACATCCGTCAATATCTCGCCACAGAAAAGCCCTGCTGACCATCACGATCAGCAGGGCGCTCGTTCTATTTCCTACATAGGGCAATTGATAAACTGCATTCGTTTCCTCTCTGATTATTGTAAAGACGTCGCTACCATCTGATCCAAAGTCACCACTATACAATTTTTGCTTTTATAGTATTCCAGCCGGGCATAACCTACCTCATTGGAGCTGGCGGCAATGGTGTTGTCCCGGCTGAACAGCATCACCCGCCGGGAGCCGTTGCGCAAAGCGGTTCTTGCCACATCCATGGCAGCGTTGCCCATGCCGATGACCGCAACGGTGTTTCCCAGAGGATGGGCGGCGGGATTTGCCAGATAATTCAGCCCAAAGTGGACGTTGCCCAGAGACTCCCCCTGAATGCCCAGACACCGGGGCTTTTCCGCGCCGGTGCCGATGAACACGCTGGCGTAGCCGTCCCGGAATAAGTTGTCAATCAGCAGCACTGTACCGATGGTGGTGTTTAGGCGAATCTGGATGCCCATGGCTTCCAGCAGTTTCTGATAGCGTTACAGCAGACTTTTGGGAAGGCGGAATTCGGGAATGCCGTAGCGCATGATGCCGCCGATCTGGCTGTGCCACTCGAAGATGGTGACATCGTAGCCCTGAGATGCCAGCGTGATTGCGGCGGCGATGCCCGCCGGGCCCGCGCCGATGACGGCGACCTTCTTGCCCTTGGGCTCGGGCTTAGGCAGGGTCATGCGGTCGAGGTACATTTCGGAAATATTGTAACGCTACACAATCGTCGTGAAATATATCTGGGATTTATTGACATAATGAGTCGAATAGTGGTATAATTAATTCATTAGCGTGGGTGAGTATATCTTGTAGAAGACGACACAAAAATGACAGCTTCCCAACAGACGAAGTGATTTACCATTCGCGCAAACCGGGTATGGAAAAGGAGATCAATATGAAAAATTGGATTAGGTTTTGCTGCCTTCTGATGGCGACTGTGATGCTGTTTACAGCAGTGCCGATGACTGCGTCTGCAGCTGTGAATGACAACGCACCCGTGGACTTCGTGCTGGTGCTGGACTGCTCGGCATCCTTATTCCGCTTTGACAAAGACCGTCTGACCATCAACGCCTGTGAAAGCTTCGTCGATCAGATGCCTGTTCAGGACGCGCGGGTAGGCGTCATCGGCTTTGGCTATCCCGGAGGCAATCCCTATAACTATTCTACCAAGTATTCCGGTACGCCTGCAGTGCTGGATATGTCCGCGGATGCATCACACGTCCATGAGATCATGCCGATCAGCGCCCTAAGCACCAGCAAGGATCGGGAAGCCTATAAAACGGCCGTTGTGGAAGCTGTGAATAACGGCTATGAGCGTGCTAACCGCGCCGAGGCCGACAGCAGCGGCCTGTATTCGCCCGTGGTTCCGGCACTGGCCGCCGCAGTGGATATGCTGGAGAAAAACGGCTCTGCTGATGATAACGCCTGTATCATTCTGGTTTCTGACGGCATTTCCTATACCCAGGGATACAATTATGACCATACTGCTGTTGGCAAGCAGGCACGGGATCACGGCTGGCCAATTTACTGCATCGAGCTGAACTATTTCACACCCAGTGCCCAGGAGGTGAAAACCGCCGAAAAACTGTTGGACGAAACCTGCGCTGCCAGCGGCGACCGAGGCGTGGGCAGAGAATACTGCGCCACCCCTGCTGACGTGTTCGTCGCATTCCAGCGGATCTTCTACGATCTGTGGAAGTTCCCCGATCCTATTCCCGATGACTGGCCCCAGGAACTGAACCTGCCTGGTGAGTTTCCCTTCTCCATACCGCTTCTTACCTCCGAAGCTACCGTCAACGTATTCGGCAGCGGTGTGACCTCCGTTACGCTGGTGGATCCCGACGGCAATAAAACCATGATTAGCAAGGATCAGGAAAGCGACGACCTGATCGCAGTGTTCAAGGACGGTAAGTACTGCAATATTAAAATGATCTGCCCCAAGGACGGCAATTGGGTCTGCAAGGTGGACGGCGTCGGCAATGCATCTGTTCTGATCAACAGTACCGACCTGCAGGAAATGGGCCTGGCTATCGTAGCCAATTCTGTCAACGGTGCCACGGACAACCTGCTTAAAAACGACACCATCCATGTCAGCTCCTATTTTGCCTACCAGGGGCATGAGATCCACAACCATTACATCTACGGTGAAACCTGCGAAAATGCTATTCTGCGGGTGCGCCATTCCAACGGAGAAACCCGGGAATACAAAATGCAGGCTGATGCCCAGGGTTACTATTGTGATGTGATGTTCAACGAGTTCCCCAGCGGTGCTCTGACGCTGCAGGTAATCCTGGAAGACGGCATGTTCCGCAACAACAAAAAGTACAGTGACACCATCACTTTCAAGACGATCCCCCAGCCTCTGGAGCTGACCGGAGACGGGCCTAAGGTGCTGGAAGCTTACGTAAACAGCAGTTTTGATCAGATCGATCTGCAGGAGATTTTCTTCAATCCCGACAATGACGTAGTAACCTACGGTCTGGAATGCACTGAACGTTCTGCTTCTTTCAAATTTTCAGAAGACTCCGATTACATGACTATCTCCTCCGGCATGAAGCCTGGCTCCTATGAGACTGTGCTGACTGCCAAGGATCCTGACATGACCCAGCCTCTGGCGTATACCCTGACGCTGACTGTGAAAGACCGTGCCCCCGTAATTGACAAGCTGCCCAAAGTGGAGCTGTGGGTGGAGCATTTCGCCTTCCAGAAGCAGGTCAATGCCACGGCTACTTTGGATCTGTCTCAGTATTTCTGCGACCCCGACGGCGTGGAGATGACATTCACTCAAAAGGCCGAAGACAGCAACGTTGCAATTGTCAGTCAGAAAGACAGTCTCCTGACTTTTACCCCCGGTCAGAAAGGCGATACCGTGGTTACGGTCACCGGCTTTGACGGTGTTTCCTACGTAGATGCAGAAGTGAAGGTGTCGGTCATCAGCGCCAAGGTTGCATTCTGGCGTGACAACTGGATGAAGTTTGCCATTGCCGCAGCTCTGATCGTGCTGGTGATTCTGATTCTGATATTCATATCCAAGAATACCAGAGTCAAGGGCGTCTGGACAATCACATTTGAGGAAAACAGCGGCACTCCCGTTACCGCAAGCAACGTCAAGATCAGCACTATGAACATCGGCCGCAAGAAGGTCTTCCTGCTGAAGGATCTGCTCAATGTCCTGGCAAGCCGTCTGAATGGCGATGTAATGGCATCTCTGCCCAAGTACTTCGGCACCCAGAAGCCTGCAGCCCAGATTGAACTGAAGGGCATCCTGTTCGGCAAGGGTTTCATCGTCCGGAAGATCCCCAAGGACGACACCGTCCGGGTTCTCTACGGCGGCATTGCCAAACAGGGCAAGGTCCAGGTCAGAGGCACCGTCAAATTTATCCTGCAGGCTCCGGGCCAGCTGGGTATGATGGATACCATGGTAATTACCTTTAAATAAAGCATCCATTTCCCAGAGGTGTATTTCCAAAGTTAATTTCTCACAAAAAAGAGGATAAGGAGAACCGATCCATGAAACATGTATACGACTATCAGCTGGCAGATCTGAATAAGCTGCTGGCAGCAGACAAAATCCACACCTCCGACGATTCCCTGCTGGGTGCGGCAAAGATCCAGCCCGACAAGCGTAACCGTACCATCCTGATTGGCTTGGGTGGTACCGGCTGCAAGACCATTCACTATGTTAAAAAGGCCATCTGTGCCAAGCTGGCTCCCGGCTGGGAAAAGTATGTGTCCTTTCTGGCCATCGATACCGCCGGTGTTGAGCTGGACGGTATGACCCTCCTAGAGCCTGAGGAAAAGCTGAGACTGACCCTCCCGAATGTCGAGCAGCGTGCAGCCAACCCCGCAGCCTATCCCGGCAACACCTGGGCTGTCTTCGCAGATCCCGAGAAGGTTAAGCATATCCCAGCCTTCGCTAGCGAAGGTGCAGGTCGCAACCGTCTGATGGGCAAGATGAAGTTCCATGACAAGAACCTAGCCAGGGGTGTGGACGAAGAGATCATCAGCCGCCTGGACAAGCTGAAGGGTAATGTTCTGGCTCCCATTCCTGCCGGTACTTCCGGCCAGTACGAAGTGTACGTGGTCGGTAGCGTCAGCGGCGGTACCTGCAGCGGTGGTTTCTTGGAAATGCCCGCTCTGATCCGTCAGGCACTGAATGTAGAAAATGTACATGTTTATGCAATGCTGTACCTGCCTGATACTCTGGCCGCGCTGGATCCTGCCAACAAGGCAGATCTGGAGGCCAACGGCTATGCCGCGCTGAAAGAACTGAATTACTTCCAAGGACTGCATATGCGCGACGGTTACAGTGAAAGCTGGACCTGTAATGACCCCGCAAACAGTGTAATTAAGATCGATTCTTCCAAAACCTTCTTCGAACTGCCCTATCTGGTCGGCACCAGAGGCGGCGCTTCCGCCGATTCCAGCGACCGTGCCATGGACACCATTGCTGAATTTTTCATTAGCCTGCTGGGCCAGATGACCGTGCTGGACGGCAGGACCCCGTTCCTTACCGACTCTTTCCTGAGCAACGCCAAGAACCACTGGGGCGATAAGGCTATCGATGCAGGCAAGAATCCTGAGAAGGAGCTGCCTGGCACTGCTCACGAGTTTCCCAAGAACTTCGGCGCCATCGGCTTCGCTTCTGCTTCTGCTCCCCAGGAGATCCTCCAGGCCTATACCATCGGCGAAGCCTGCCGGGCTGCCGGTCTGCAGCCTGTCAGTGCAGCGGAGCGTGCTGCACTGATCACTGACGGCATCACCTTCCTGCCCTTCCTGAGTAAGCTGGATTACCTGACCGCCCCCACCGGCACAGCTACCGCAGCGCAGCTACTGAAGCCCCTGACCGAGTTCCTGAACCGCTACCAGACTCAAGACTTTGACATGGTTGCCAGCCTGGGCAACAAGCCTGTGGAATGGGATGACATTTACAACGGTGAGTACGACGACGGCGTGCTGGAAGAGCAGATTCGCCTGCATGTCAAGAACAAGACTCAGCCCACCGATTTGGACAAGCTGGATGAGCAGATACAGAAGGCCTTCGCAGGCTTCCGTCAGAACGTTCGCGATTATATTGAAAAGGAAGGCCCCTTTGCTTATGTGAACCTGTATGAGGGCCACTTCATCAAGGAAAATGGTAACTTCGGCGTGGGTATCAAGGCCATGCTGGAGCGCATGGTGGAGGGACAGGACCCTGCCACCGGCAAGCGAAACGGCTGGCAGTCTTCTGAGGAAGCAAAGGAAGCCGTCAAGCAGATTCGCTCTGAGATCTCCCAGAACGGCGGTCTGTGGAAGAAGCTGGGCAACGCCTTCACTGGCAAACGCAAGGAGCAGGCACAGAGCTGGAAGGAAGCTATGGACACCTGGGGCAACCGTCTGTTCAACGAGAAGCAGCGGGAGCGTGTCCTCGGCAAACACAATGCTCTGGACAAGTATTTCCAGCAGCCCGCTGCCGTACTGGCAATGCAGCTGGAGTATTTCGGCAACCTTCTGGTGGAACTGTCTGAGATTTATCAGAGATTCGGCGCCAAGCTGAACCATTACCAGGATTTCGAAAAGGTCACTGACAGCCCCGCCTCTGTAAATATCGCTGCCGTGAATCAGAACGCTCATACCTGGCTAAAGGGTCAGGCAGATCTCGTTACCCAGACCATCGAAGGCAAGAAGATCCGCGGTGCCCTTATCAAGAGCTTCTTTGAAGAGCCCGAATCCTGGATGGCTTTCGGCGACCATGTGACCAAGGACACCGTTGCCGGTGTTGCTCTGACCAATCCCGATGTACCCATCGATGCCCGGAATACTTTCGAAACGTGCATGATGAAAAACATCGCTATGAATGTGGATATCTCCATCGAGAACCTGTTCGAAAGCATCAAAACCAGTGTCAGCTATGATGTATTTGCCCAGCAGATCCTCACCAAGCTTAGCCATACCAGCAGTCTGCTGTTCCACGGCGATGTGGATGGCAACTTATACCACCGCTACATCATGTACCCCAGCGCGCTGAACACCGCCAACCCCGCAATTGTGACCGCCATCCAGAATGAAGCAAAGGCCATTTATCCCGGCATCGGTTTCTACTGCAGCGACTATACCGACAGTATCATGATGTATCAGCAGGCCGTTCCCTTTGAGATCTACCGGCTGAACGATCTGGAACAGTGGGAGAGAAACTATGATGTCAAGCAGCCGATGCACAACGGTCTCCACGGCCGGTCTCCCGATCTGACCAAGGTCATGGATGCACAGAAAAACGTACGCTATGAGGAAAACACCAGCTGGTATGATTATCCCTCCATTGTTTACCGCCAGGACCACAGCGCCGTGGACAATCTCGGCATGTACCTCTACCACGAGGGCGAAGTTCGCGCCAAAATCGATGAGCTGCTGGAGGATGCAAAGAAGCTGGGCGTCCTGTATATCCAGCAGGATCCTGCCGGTCAGTGGTATGTCAACCGCGTCTTCTGTTTCAACCCCACCAGCTGGCACTTTAACGAGACACTGGTGCCTGCCGATGCCAAGACCGGCAAAATGCCTACCGGCCTGGATCTTGTGAAGGCTGTTCTCGCACAGAACAATAAGACTCTGGGTCAGGTTTCCAAGACCGTAGAACTGCTGGACGGCGGCCTGATGAACCAGCACCACAGCACCGAGGAGTGGGCATGGTACTATGCCAAGCGGGTGCTGTATGCACACCGTCCCATGCTGGCCGAGATCCGGGAGACCGTAAAGCTGTTCCGTAAGTGGACGATTAACATCAATAAGTACAACGAGGAGCTGGAGCAGCAGCTGAATGCGGCCAAGATGATCCGCATTATGCAGGCCAATGTGCTGAGTGCTGACAGCCAGGGCTTCTGGAAGCTGAATGGCGATATCGTTGCCAACCTGTCTGCCGCAGGCTTGAAAATGCTGTCCATGAAGTCCCCCAAGGAGGCGAACCTGGTCAAGGCTGGCTTCGTGCTGTATTACCTGTATAAGAAGCTGGACGGTATCAGCCTGGATCCCATGCTAAAAAAGGCGCAGGCTGCCATTGAAAAGTGGGATGGTGCCGGCACTATCGCCGACAGCATGGAGCTGACAGAGAAGATGATGCAGGGCGAGACCGAGAAGCTGGTGATTTTGGGTGGTGAGCTGAACGAAGAACCCACCCAGAAGTTCCGCGACAAGCTCAAGGAACTGAAGATCGATCCTCAGGAAGCAGAAGACATACTGGCATTCTATAACAATGTCCAGATGTGGGACACGCTGTAAACTATGGAATATCCTCCTGCCGGGAAAACCGGCAGGAGCAACACGAAGGAAGTGAATCGGTATGATGCAGGCGATACCGACTGTATACAATAAGATTTTTGGCATCAGCTACCTGCAGGACAAGCAGGTGCAGCAACTGAAAGACCAGTGGCAGCTGCGCATGAGCGAAAGCGACGCGTTTTTTATTGAAGCGGAGCCGGACGATGACTACAAGACCACGGTTACAGCCCTGTGTGAGAGTATTCAGGAACAGGAAATCGTGGTGAATGCCCACGACCCGTGCATTCTGGCTTTTTTTGTAGATCTGCAAAAAGGGGCCGATCCGAAACTTCTGCGACAGATTGAAGCAGGTGTCCGAAGCGTCCTGAACACCAGCATACAGGCAGTGATCCAGTTTGGCTACGCTGGAAAGCTGGGCCTGGAAGATCCTGCCGTTCAGCGGGAAAACGCCTGTAAACTGGTTGATGCCAACCGGGAAAAGTTCTCCGTTCAGCACAGGCTGTGTCTGGTGGCATCCCCCTTCTTAGCCGGAATCAATGAGTGGAAGCCCGTGTGCATCTATCTGGACGTCCTGTCCCGGCAGAACGTTCCCTCCAATCTGCTGCCCGGCACCGGCAGCGGTTATGTCGGATATCTGCGCTACGGCGAATTCGACAAAGACGCCTATGACACCCTGGTTGCCCGGGATGAAGAGCTGGCAACCATTTTGGGAAACGGCGGCAGCATGAAGTTCGGAGAGCTGCTGAAGGACAAAGAGCGCGAACTACAATGCATGGTCAGGCAGAGATTCCCCCTCAAAGGATCCTGCCAGCCTCTTCACCCGGATATGTTCCTGACACCGGGTGGTGTGTTTGGCCGCGGCCAGAGACTGGCCCGATTCGCGGCTGCCCGGGAAACCTCAGAAACCGCACTAGAGATGACGGGACAGCGGCTGAAAAAAGATATTGCCCACGCCTTTGATGCCAGCATCGCCGATGCGGAAGCCATTCTGAAAAAACTGGCAGATGCGGCACCGCTGGGACTTGCGCTGCAGGAAGATGCTGATGATATGACCAGACTGCTGGCCGCTCCTGCGGACAGCCATTGGGAGCCGGCAAAACCCACACTGTCTTTCCGTGAACACGGTTATGCCCAGGAGATCCAGCTCTATCTGGAAAAGATCCGGGATCATGAGTGCTCCATACAGATTCAGCGGTTCTATGAAGCCCTGCAAAAAGCCAGCTCCACGCTAGTGGACGGAGACTTTGCAGCAAGGAAAGCAGCATTGGAAAAGGAACAGAAGAGAACCAGAGCCCAGCTGAAAAAGATGTACCCTACCAAGGAGTTCTGTGAAAAGTTCGCTTACACCGCAGACCTTCCGGAGGGACAATTCTCTCCTGTGAGTGCCAGTGGCGCAGCACAGAAATTTCTGCTGTGTACCAATGCACTGATACAGACAGTGGAAACTTACACCAAAGGCGCAAGCACGCCTGTCTACTGTATAACCAATTCTGCACCAGACAATGCTCCGCTGAAAGGCGTGCAGATCGTGTTCCTCAACTGCCCCGGCGAGGGAACCAAAGAAGTTATGTATCAATTGCTGCCTGAGGTAAATGTATGATGCGCTACACAAAAAAAGAGGACGATGTGAAGTACCGCAGGGTAAACACCGCCAATCTGGAGGAAGAGAAGTTTGATGATTTCACTTCCGATTATGTGGACTATCATGAAGGCTGTGTGGTGGAAGTCCTGCGTCGGAATGGTACAACACACATTGAATACGGCCAGGAAAGAAAAATCGTACGCATAAACTCTGACGGAAACTGTCTGTATTTTCCGTTGGATCTTCCCAGAGCCAGATTATGGTTGAAAGACCTGAATGGAATCTGGTATAAGGTCCCTATGAAATTGCTGGAGCGGGACCGGAATGCCTATGTTCTGGTTCCCGAAGGAATCCGCAACACACAGCTATGTGGAGATCCCTATTTTGAGGCAGTGTACGAGTTGAGAGGTTTTTATTAATGACATATAATTATTACTGCACATATTGCGGCAGAGAATTGAAACAGAGCACGGTACTGTTTGATATGCAGCCGATTCTGACTGGCAGTGAAGAGAACCGATTCCGTATTTTTTCTTTTCGTATGACCAAAGCGGAATTGGAGACGCTGATCACTTCCGGATCCTCCCAGGATATGGGCTACCGTCAGTGCCAGTTAACGCTACAGGAGCTGCTGAAATTCATCAGCAACAAGAACAATCTGGACAATCCGGACATCCAGACTCTTACAGTCGAGGATATCAAGGAGTACACTACGCTGAAGAAGGCTGTCGAAACACATAAAGCTGACCACACTCATTATACCGATATTTTTGCCACGGAGGAAATTGCTGAGGAGGCTGAGGAGACCAAAGAACAGACTGCACCTGAAACAAAATGCAAGGCTATTGAAGCACTGGAGCGCGCTTCCCAAAAGATTGAAGATATCGTGTTTACCCAGGATGACCTGCGCTCCGAGCTTCAGATTCTTAATTCCCTGTTTTCCTCCGGCGAGACCTACAGCTTTAAGATCAAAGCAAACTGGGAACAAGATAACGAGGGAAATAATATTCTGATCGGCTATACTGTCAGAACAGGCATGCCTGAGCATGATACCATTGTCAACCGCCGGATCTGCCCCTACTGCGGGGAGAATGTGTTCGAGCATGCCGGAACGGCGGAACATCGGACTGTGACCTTCATCGGTGACCAGAAGGCTGGCAAGACCAGTACTATTCTGTCTCTGGCTCACTATGCCAAAAAGGCAGCCATCGGTGCTATGCCCGACGACGAGATCTGGAGCGGCAGCAGAAAGATCAAGTCCCTGCAAACTATCGAGCTGGTTAGCCCATGTGCGCGGCTACTGAAGGATCTGGGCAACTACGAAAAAGGTATTGCACCCGACAAAACGGCTGCATTAAAGCGGCTGGATGCATACAGCGTAACCTTTCGCATTAAGAACATTGAGCAGGATAGACATTACCTGCTGACCCTGACAGACCTTCCCGGTGAGCTGTGTGATCCTGCCACTGGAAAGATCGATGGAAACAAAATTCTGAATGAATTCCCCATTGCTCTGGCCTGCGATGTATTCGTGCTGTGCTTCGACTCCAGCACTGCCATTGGCGGAAATGCCCTGACCATGGTTGGCAATGCCTGCTCCTGGGCCGAGGAATTCCAGCTGCTGCGGGAAAAGTGTAATCGGGACGAGGGCAGAATCCCGGCATCTATGGCCAAGAAAAATAACGGACTGCTTGCGCCTGTGATGCTGATCTTCAATAAATGCCCGGATCTGGAAACCCCGGAGCAGGCACCTCCTGTCCGACCCACTACGCAGTTTGACAGCATCCTGCTGACCTACGTTTTCGACAGAGAACGTCAGCTCATCGATGCAAATCCCGTCTATCAGCGGGTAGGTCAGCAGATCGGCCAGTACGGCGCACTGAACCACGCCTATCATGCCCGTCTTCGGGTATCGCCTTACGGCTTTGCGGCGCCCAATGAATTAAAGATCGCAGAAGATCCCAGCCTGAATCTGGATAATACCGGCAGCATCTGCCGCCCCAAGCCCAAGCACGTGGACGAGTTGATGAACTGGCTGTTGGAAACTACCGGCTGCATCCCTGTGGATGCCAAGTTCTATCCGGATCCTTCCGATAATGATCGGTATTGCGAACAGCCTGGCAATTTCTCCCAGAAGACCCAGTATCGGACCATCCCCCCCTCCGGTGACAGTAAGGACGGAGATATCCGGGAAGCGCTGCTGCGGTGCCATCTGTTCGAAAACCCCAGTTCTACAGATATCAGTATTCTGGAAAATTATGATCAGCGCGCTGTGCTGCTGGGTGAGCGGATCAAGGCATTCTTTAAGAAAGTGCGTGGATAAAAAGTAGGTGAAGCAATGGATCGATACAGTACAATAAGAGGCACCATTGCATCCGGTGCCGAAATGAGACTGGCAGAATCTGACGGTCTGTCTGAGTTCCTGCAAAGCCAGGGTGCGCTGGACGCCAATAGTGTGCTGCAGGTAGTGGATACCCAGTTGCGCGGCTTTGAGCGGCTCGCGGGCTATGAAACAGAGATGCAGAATCAGAAGCCCGTGGCTGTCCGCTACGCACCCATGCATCTGTACAAAATGCGGGGCATGGAGCGGATTCGTCCCTTCTGCGCTTTATCTGTCAATGGCGTGGAAAACCGCGAGGACCGTGTTTCCCAGTATTCTCAGACCTTTATTTTTTCCCATCAGCAAGCTCTGCAGGGAAAAGACGGCTATAACTATCTGGATATGCTCTTCGGCACAGAACTGCTGTCCTGGAAGGCCCTAGAACTGTACAGAAAGGGACAGTCTCCTCTGGAATGCGACAGTCCACTGCGGAAGGTAACGCCCCGGATTGAAGTTCACGACCT
This sequence comes from Faecousia sp., assembly GCA_051867075.1. Classification (GTDB taxonomy): domain Bacteria; phylum Bacillota; class Clostridia; order Oscillospirales; family Oscillospiraceae; genus Faecousia. Next base: position 27,116 of record JBJDYG010000045.1, read on the forward strand.
TACCATGGTCCTTAAGGCCGTGGAGGCAATTTACCAGAGAAAGAACGTAGTCATCCGGCTGGAGCCGGACATTAGCTTCAACGATCGGGCCATGTCTCTGCTACCCGGGATCTATTCCCTGCTTCAGCCCAGACTCGCCGTAGAAGTGGGCTATGCAACCTATCAGCCTACAGCGGATATTGCCAAGATCGTAGAGCGTAACAGCATCCGGATCTTCGTTCTTCCCGCAGGAGAATCCTTAAGCCAGATCCCGGACAGTTTTCTGATTCTGGACATGGCAAAAGCCCCTGTCCCGATCCAGAAGACCCCTCTGATGGAAACTCTGGTCAAATGGGTCCAGATTCCCTGGGAACAGCGTCAGAGCGCCATACAGAACCTGTTCAAGGAAGAACGGGATTATCAGGATGCAGAGCTGTTCGTTCAGAAGAGTACGGAATTCTTCAATGCCATGCGCTCTGTTGAGCGTTGGAATCATGATTCCTCCAAAAACGGCACCATTTCCAGCATCGAAGAACTCTATGCGGAATACGAAGCCTATCCCGGCCATGACGTTCCCTGGTTTGAGCAGATGTTCCGTGAGAAGATCGGAAAGCTCATCGGAAAGCAAAACACAATGGACAAGCTGAATGCACAAACCGCGTTAAAGCTGCTCACCACTACCGGAGAAGAACAGCAGCATGCACGGAAAATGTATCTGTTTGGCCGTAAGTTCGGCAATGTGGACGTTGGCGAACTGTGCCAGCTGGTCTGCGCCCACCAGAAGTCGGAAGATGACAAAGCACACGCTGTGGAAGTCGCTGCGCTGAACGCCGATCTGGAAAAAGTAAAAGAAACTGCCGCAGCAACCCTACTCCAGGTTAAGGCTGAAGCTGCTGCTGCACTGGCCGTTGAGCAGGAGAATACCCGCAAAGCCGTGGAGACCGGTAAGGCTGCTGTAGCTGCCGAACAGGAAAAAGCTGCCGCCGCACTGTCTGCTGAGCAGGAAAACACCCGCAAAGCCGTTGCCGACGGCATAGCTGCGGTAAATGCTGCCAATGCAAGCGCTGCAGAAGCCCTGGCCCGGGAACAGGAAGCTGCCCGAATCGCTGTTGAGGCAGAGAAAGCCAATACACGCAAGGCTGTGGAAGACGGCGAAGCCGCCGTGGCTGCCGAAAAGGAAAAGACCGCAACTGTCCAGCAGGAAAAAGCACAGATGCGTGCCAAGGCCATCGCTGCTTTGAATGAGGAGAAAAACCGCACCAAGGAAGCCTATGCTGCACTGGAACAGGAGCTGGAACTGCACCGTCAGACCAAGGAAAACGCTCAGACGCTGGCCGAGCAGAACAAATCTCTCCAGCAGAATCTGCGCCTGGAGCAGAAAAACACAGCAGATCTGAATCTGATTCTGGGCAACACCAGGCGGGAACGTGATGCTGCCCTTGCCAGAATCTCCAAAGCAGAGAGTCTCGCCAGCCAGGCGCTTGAAGCGAAGAAAGCTATGCAGAGGGAGCAGGAGGCTGCCCTAATGACAGCAGCCGAAGCCAAACAGGAGCTGGACAACTATAAACGAGGAAAGTATAACAAGAAGCTCATTGCCACAGGCGGCATTGCAGGTCTGCTGGCCGGCACCCTGATCATCGGCGCGCTGTGGCTCTGTACATCTCTGCTCGGCAAGGATGGAGATCCAGTTATAACGCCTCCCACCGAGACAGTAACGGAAACTGTGGAGACAGAACCCGTTGAAACAACGCAGAAAACCCAGATCCCCGCTATAGAAACCGAGCCTCCGGTCATGAATAACCGTATTGACTCCGGAGTCTTGTCTCTACTGCCGACTCAGGTTTCCACGCTGAAAACAGTCAAAATGGACAGCCTGAAATCTTGGATTCCCGAAGCACTTCCCCAGGAAGGTGGAGATCGAGTTCTGGCTCTGCTGACCACTGCAGAAGCATTGCCGGAAGATGCCGAAGCCTCTAATTTTCCCTACGCCCTGCTGGTTGAACGTAATGATGCCGAAGAGAGCGCACCCGGAGCATTGGATGACATTCCTGCAGATCTGAAACTATCCACCGAGCAGTACGTTCTGATGGTCTTTGGTGACGAGAGCATGCAGTATGCAGCCATCCAGGCCTTCGCCTATTTGATTCCTGAGGAAACGCCGACCGCTATCAAGTGGGGCAGCAATTATGGGCTGGATCTGAACGGTCTGGTTCTTGAGGCGCTGGAGGATGCTAACTGGTGGCGCAGACTGGACAGTTTTTCTCTGCAGGCACCGGAAACCGACTCTGCAGCAGCACCAGCAGATATTATCCAGCAGCCCGCCCTGTATCTGTGCTGCAACGAGCATTGGGTCTATGTGTATGACTGCACAGAAGCTCCGGAGCTGATCAGCGAACTAAAAACATTGGCAGAAACGGAAACCTACCGCATTGTCCAACAAGGTGCTTTTGTTGCCGTTGCTGTTAAATAACTGCAGCAATATAGAAGAAAGGGTGAATAATCTATGAAATATTGCCCCAAGTGCGGTCTGCGTAATGACGACTACAATGCAATCTGTGAAGGCTGCGGCGCAATCATGGTAAAAAAGAAGGAGAAGAAGAAAAATATTCTCCCAATAATTCTGGCTGCCTTATTGCTGGTGGCAGCCATTGCAGCTTTTGTTCTCTACAAAATGAACCAGCCGGAAAAAATTACAATCCCCGCTCCTACGGAGCCCCGTCCCGCTTCAACAGAAGCCGCCACTGTTCCAGAAGAGCCGGAAGAACCCAAAGAGGGATCTGCGGCGCCCGACTCCACCGAGGAAACCAAAGCACCTCTGATTTATGATGACCGGGTGGCAGCCTATTCCGGCGAAAATCCCGAATGGGAGACCATGCATTTCGAATGGGTCTGCCAAAACGGACACGATACCATTTCTCTGGATATCCCAGTGGATAAGCAGATGTACCTGTATTATTGTGGCCTGCAGCGCTACTACAACATGGAAAACCTGCACCTTTATATCAATGACGAGAACAACCGGGAAATCATCTGTAGCATTGTGGATGCCATGCGGGACGTGGCGGACCAGCTTTCCTATGATGACTCTGCCGTTGCCCGGGAGATTGTCAAGTTTGTTCAGGATGTCATTGAATACCAGTACGATTCTGAAACCACCGGACAGGAGGAATACCCCCGCTACCCCATCGAGACTCTGTATGAAAGGCAGGGTGACTGCGAGGATACCAGTATCCTCATGGCGGCGTTGCTGAAAGAATGGGGCTATGAAGTGGGCCTGCTGTATCTGCCGGGGCATGCCGCGGTGGCTATCCGCACTTCGGATACCTATAACGCCACAGCTTACTATGAGATCGATGGGCATCGATACCTATTTATTGAAAGCACCGGCAGCGGCTGGAGCATCGGCGAGATCCCAGATGAATTCATAGAGGCCGGCGCGGAGATGTATATGGTTCCGTAATTGGACGGAAAATGCGACTTTCAATAAATTACGGAATTACCATAGGGGAGTGTACATGCAAAAAATAGGCATCAGCGAATCTATACCGCTGATGCCTTGCTTATTTTAAGGAGAGGTGCAGCGGAGTCAATTATACTGGGATGAAATCTGTTGAGAAAATGGAATCGGAGCGACTTTTCACTTGAGTTCTCAAACCACTGTGCGTTCGGTTCCGATGGCAGACAAACAAAAAGCAATCTCACCGAGTACTTGATATGATCCCCCTAAAGTAGACCAAGGAAATATCCAAAGTCTATTTTAGGGGGATCATATCACTTCTTTCGCCACAAATCATATTCTTTTTTATCGAGGGAAGTCCGGTTGATAATCCTACTGTTTTACAAAATAGGGGTACAATGGGGGTACAAATCCCATCCACATTCCCTAAAAGCCTTGATTTTAAGCCTTTTCAGCCAAAAGTACGGTTTCTGGACAAATTATAGCATATTGTTGCAAGTCTATTCTTACAATTCCATCAGAAAATGTTCATGCAACGCACGTTTCACCTGATCGAAATTACCTCGCTCTGGACATTGGATGGAAACAACCAATCCCTTCTCTGGGAGAATCGTTGTAATCTGTCCGAATGCGCCATCAGCACGATAGGATCCTGGATATGGACTGATCCAGAACTGATAGCCATATCCTACATGCCAGAGATCTGCAGATGGCTCGAAGGTAAATTTCGGGGTGGACACCTCCTTCACCCAGTCCCTGCTGACAATCTGCTCGCCCTTCCAGTTACCCTCAGCCAGATAGAGCTGTCCCAGTTTCATCATCTCGGTACAAGTCAGATACATACCTCCGCCGCCATTCGGATGTCCCTGTGGATCATGCTCCCAGAGCGGCCATCCCATATCAAGGGGCTGGAATACCTTCTCATACAGATACTCTCCCATCCGCTTGCCAACGGCCCGTTCTACCATATGAGCAGCCAGAATACTGTCGGCAGAGGAATAGCAGAATGCACTGCCTGGCTCCACAGGAACCGGCTGTGCCATCATATATTTCTCATAATCCGGTGCGCCGACGCCCGGACGTCTGTCCGCATTCATCAGAAGTGCCTTACCAAAGCCACTGGACATGCAGAGCAGATGCTTCAACTGAATCTTCTCCAGATTTGGATCCGGATTTGAAGGAAGTTTATCTTTAAACACTTCCGCCACATGATCTTCCAGGCTTAGTTTTCCCTCTTCCATTGCGAGTCCAACTGCTGTTACCGTAAAACTCTTGGTATGTGAATAAATATTTCTCGGTGCATTTGCTGCGTAGTGCATCTCACAGAGTACCTTGTTCTCATCTCCGACACTGATAGCTTCCAGCGGCAGATTGTGGCTGCTGGCATAACGATGAAATTCCAAAAACTTCTCTTCCAGCAACATAATACCTCTATCCTTTCCGGCAAATCTCTGATGTCAGTCCGATATAACCGATGCGACGTGTCGCAAGGTTAAAACCAATCTATCTGACATCTCCAATCTGGTTCTATTATCTCATACACATCTCTGCATCTGTCGGCAGTGGCATCAGCGGTGCGGAAGGCAGGGTCTGATACCAATAAGCAACACTGGTGTAATCATCGTAACGCGGTCCGGTCCAGCCCATGTTGTCGAGTGTCATACGAAACTTATTCTCAAAACGGATCGGGTCTGCAATATGGAAATGATACAGCAGGAATCTCTGCTGTCCGTTATAGAATTCCCGGTTGTCTCCATAGATTGCATACATGCCGGTATATAAGCCGCTGAAGGTCTGATAGCTCTTGATGATGATGTCATTTCCAAATCCATAGGAACCGCCGAAGTAGTCTTCAGTTCCGGTATAGTGGATAGACGGATACGGATCATCGTCCAGATACATGCGGGCTTCGCCTTCTACCCAACAGGTATTGTTGCCATTCATACCGGTTGCCAGAGTCACACCGACAAATTGTCCCCTGCCTTCGATTCCGTCAACGATTGTGTAGGTACGACCCTTCTGAACCGGGTGCTCTTGGCGATAGGTGGCATGGAAATAACCAGCCTCCGCCGGAATCTCCTGATAAGCTCCGGTGATAATATAATAGAGATTTTCATCCTTGTCACCACGGTTTTCCATCGTGATCCGAGCTCTCTTATGGAACGGCATCTCAAAATAGCTGTTATAGCCGCGACCAGGAGCTACCAGCATCATGGCAGAATTCAACACCGGATATTTGCCATCCCGGTCCACGAAATTTTCATCATAGGCACATCCGAAGAATGCAGAGAGCGGAGCTTCCACAGACGGATATTCCTGATCATCCCAATACATACGGATGATAAAATGGTGCCCGACATATCCGGTAAACCACATATGCTGGATCACACCCGGTCCTGCAGCATCTACCAGAGTTACGGTTTCCCCTGCAGGAATCGTCACGGTCGGACGAAGCTTGGTGCAGTCACCGCCCTGGGAACCACCTGCGCGTACACCGGTTGGATTCTCTGCGGAAAATGCAAATGTTTTGGAGTTCTGGATCATACAATAGTTGTTCATATTCTTCTCCTCTCTGATCAAACCTGGATCATCTGAAATTATTGCTTACTACGCTATCGCGTTTCTCTATTCACTATAAATTCACTATAACATTTATCTCCCATGAAGTGACGGAATTACAGAATCATTCCGTCTGCGCCTTCTCATTTTCTTCCCGGATAATCTTCTTTAATTCTTTTCGCATCACATCCAGTGGAGCCTTCTGTCCGGTCCATAATTCGATCTGAGCAGCCCTCTGGAACTGGACATACCAAGACCATTCAGGATTTTGCAGCCCTTCTTCTCAGCATTTTTCAGGAATGCGGTCTTGGACGGGTTGTAGCAGGCATCAAAATAAAACTGTCCTGGCCTGATTAGTTCAAATCTTTGTATATGGGTTTTTGTATTGCCCGTGGTTTTGTGTTCTGTCACCGTATTGAAGGTTTTTCGTCTTTCTCATACGGTCATAGAAATAATCAACGACAAGCCTGACAAAATACGGCATATTCCGCTGCATCCGATCTCCATTTTTTCTCTCGACGATTTCTTCAACAACTTTTTTCAGCGGTTTCTCCGCATAATCATTTCGTGCCGATACTTTTTCGTGATTGCTCAGGTCAAAAGTCAGTGTCCATGTATCCGGCAGTTTATAAACCGAGCCCATTGTATAGACACCGCTGCCTTTTCGGCTTTCTTAAGTGACCCCCTTGTGATCTTTTTCATATCAAGGAATGGCAGCCCGGATGATGCGTCTGCTCGACAATCTCCACTAAATTTCACGAATATTATCTCCATGCAAAATATCATGCTGATTTTATTATACTATGCTTTCTTCAGTTTTCAACATTAGTATCTGATTTTAGAAATACTTTCGATAATTTTGATTCGTTTTGTTGAGAAAATAAACTTTTATGGAGCGTATCAAGGTGATTCTCATTTTCATAAAGTCATAAATCAAGACCAATAATTACCGCAAATCAAAAATGCCACGACTGTCAGACTATAGCGTTGAACAACTGTCAAAACGACCAAGCAGCGGCTTTTTTCGCCCTGTGCTGTCCCATTTCCCCTTGGAATACATCCAGTATTTCTTCGGGAAAATGGCTTGCACAGCGCAAAACCCCTCGCTGTTGGTCATTCTGCCAGTTTTCAGATACGGCCTAATTAAAACCGGAAATTGCTTTCTTTTTTCTGCCAGTTGTGCTATAATACCACCAGATTACAAAAAAGGAGGAACATAAATGATGCGTAAAAATCTTGCAATGGTGCTGGCAATGGTTCTGTGCCTCGGTCTGCTCGGCTGCAGCGCAAATACTGCCCCCGCAGAAACCACGACTGCTGCAGTAGAAACCACTGTCGCTGCACCGAAGGAGGATGTGGTCATTCTCTACACCAACGATGTACACACCTACATCGACAACCCCCTGAGCTATGATGTCATTGCCGGCATCAAGGCTGAGCTGGAAAGAACCTACGGCAAGGGAAATGTCCTGCTGGCAGACGCCGGTGACCATGTTCAGGGCACCGCCTACGGCTCCATGGACAAGGGCGACACCATCATCGCTCTGATGAATGCCGCCGGCTACGACATTGCCACCTTGGGCAACCATGAATTCGATTACGGCATGGAAAAGGCTCTGGCCAATGTGGAAGCCGCCGATTTCCCCTACATCTCCTGCAACTTCTACCATGAAAAGGACGGCGTCAAGGGCGAGCCCGTTCTGAATGCCGCCCACACCTTCCTGACCCCCGGCGGTCTGACCGTCGCATTCGTGGGCATCACCACCCCCGAAACCTTCACCAAGTCCACCCCCGCTTACTTCCAGGATGCAGATGGCAACTACATTTACGGTATCTCCGGCGGTGAAGACGGCTCCGCCCTGGCCGCCGACATTCAGCGTGCCATTGACAGTGTGAAAGCGAAGGCTGACGTTGTGATTGGTCTGGGCCATCTTGGCGACGATCCTGCTTCCCAGCCCTGGACCAGTGAAGAAACCATCGCCATGGTTTCCGGTTTGAATGCTTTCATCGACGGCCATTCCCACTCCACCGTTGTCGGCAAGGAAGTAGCAGACAAGAATGGCAATTCCGTTTTGCTGACCCAGACCGGCGAATACTTCGGAACCATCGGCATGATGGTCATTGACGGAGAAACCGGCGCCATCACAACCGACCTGATCGGTTATACTGAGCTGACCGAAGTGGTCAAAGACGAGAACGGCGAAGTCAAGAAGGACGACAAGGGCAACGAAATCACCCAAGTGGTGGGCTACGAGCTGGCATCCTCCCTGTACGATGGAGATACATGGCCTGCGGATGCAGAGGTTGCCGCCATCAAGGACGCATGGATGGCCGATGTGGACACCCAGCTGGGCGCTAAAATCGGTGAAACCGCTCTGACTCTGGACAACTATGATGCCGACGGCAACCGTCTGGTTCGTTCCCAGGAGACCAACACCGGCGACTTCTGCGCCGATGCTCTGTACTATCTGTTCGATAACATGGGATTGGATGTTGATGTTGCCATCATGAATGGCGGCGGCGTCCGCAATAAGGCTATCACCGGTGATCTCACCTACAAGGTAGCTAAAAACATCCACACCTTCGGCAATGTGGCCTGCCTGCAGACCATCACCGGCCAACAACTGCTGGATGCTCTGGAATGGGGCGCTCGTTGCGCCGGAACTGGAGAAGAGTGCGGTGGTTTCCTGCAGGTTGCCGGTATCACCTACAAAATCGATACGCAGTGGCCTGAGTCTACCCAGAAGGACGACAAGGGTGTTTGGGTTGGCAGCCCCACTGGTGGCTATCGCGTCCACAGTGTGGAAGTTTACAACAAGGAAACCCAGGCTTACGAGCCTCTGGATCTGACCGCCAACTACAACCTGGCCGGCTACAACTACACCCTGCGTAACCTGGGTGACGGCTTTAATATGTTCTCTGGCGCGGTCAATGTGCTGGACTTTGTGATGGAGGATTACATGGTTCTGGCCAACTACATTACCAGCTTCGAGGGCGGTGTTGTGGATGCTGTCAACTCTCCTTTGGCCGTGAAGTACCCCGGTATGCTGCTGGATTATGCTGCCGTTAATGGCAGCGGTCGTATTGTTATGGAGGCTGCTACCAGGTAATTTTCCCGTAACCTTCAAGGGGCTGTTAAAAAGTCCCTCAAAAATGCAGCCGGTGCCGCATGGCACTGGCTGCATTTCAGCTTATGGTCAAAACGATAAAGTCGTTGGGGTACTTGGAAAACAGCTTTCGATATTCCGGCACAGTATGCCGTTGCATTCCAAATTCAGCTCCCATCTTGATGGGAATGCGGTCAGCATATTTCTCTTTCAAACGAGCAATTTCCTCTGCGTAGCGAGGGTGATCGATATTTGCCAGGGGCATTCTTTCCGGCTCTCCGGGAGCACCTTTGCGGTACAGCATCCCGCGAGGGTCGTCCCAATCCCGCTTGATACCATAGTCGATGTGGTCTGTGAAGCAGATTTCTGTCAATCCCAGCTCTATGGCATCCAGCGCCACCTGCTCCATGGGATATTCTGAATCATCGCTATAGCAGGTATGTACATCGGCCAAACCATGGCAATGGCCGCTATGGAGGTGAATCTTCTGCGAATGTGATTCATGCCGGCTTCCTCTTTCTTATATGCTTGCGTTGTTTTCCTATTCTGTAGGGCGTTTTTCCCCTTGTCAAAGGTATGTAGACCGTTCCTTTCCGGGCTGTCCCGAAGGGCCTTTCTGTTTATACGGTGAAAAACCTGGAAAAGACCACATCCGCTGCTGCAAGAATACCAACGTCTGGATCCTGGCTGGATGGGTAGATTTTGATATTACCCTTGCTTCGATCCAGTGCCTTGACACTGATTTCCCGCTGCAATCGCTGAGCCAGCAGCTCGTAACGGTAGCAGATATCTCCCGCCAGATAGATGGTATCCACGGGAATCAGGTTCAGCAGGTTAATGAGACCCGCGGACAGATACACCGCCTCCTGATCCAGCAGATGTCTGGCGTCGGGATTTTTGTCCACATGATCAATCAGGTCGTCCCAATTGGAGAATTCCGAGCCTTCCAGCAGCGCCGGGATGGCGGCGTAGGTTTCCAGGCACCCCCGGTTTCCGCACTCGCAGAGCCGTCCGTCGAAGCGGATCGTGGTATGTCCCAGTTCCCCCGTAAAGTATTTGGAATTCCCCAGCAGCTTTCCGCCGGACATAATGGCTGCGCCGATACCGATGTCAACGAACACCAGCATAAAATTTCGGCTCTGGCCCGTTTCCAGCTGGTGCAGCGCCAAAGCGCAGACGTCGTGCTCCAGATAGGCAGGCATATCCAGCGCTTCGGACAGAAGCCTGCTGATTTCCACCCCGTGCCAGCGCTCAAACCGGGGTGGGTTCAGAATCCGGCCGTTCTCGCAGTCCAGAGGGCCGGGGGAACTGATGCCAATGCCCAGAACCTTGTCCCGTCCCACGGTTTCCAGTATGGCCTTCAGCTCCACGATGATGGCTCCCACCAGATTGTCCTGATCCGGAATCTTTCGCCGCTGAAGCAGATTCCCGGCCATATCACACAGACCCACGCTGCAGCCCTTTCTGGCCAGATCCACCGCCAGTGCGTAATAGCAGTCGGGGCGCAGAGCAAGGGGTGTGGCGCTGCGGCCTCTGCCTACGGACTGAGGTGCAAGCTCTGTCACAATTCCAAGATTCAGCAGTTCCTCCACGATCAGGGAGGTTGCCGCCCGGGTCAGTCCCGTGGCACGGGCCAGCTCTGCCCGGCTCATGGCGTTGTGCCGCAGGTTGCGCAGGACCGCTTTGCGGTTATATTCTTTTGTGTAGTCTGCGTTGCGTGGCTTTTGCGCCATATCCAAAGCTCACCTTCATTTACTCTCTACTCTTGTGTGTGCATTTTTCCTCATTATACGAATTACCGATTCTCTTGTCAATTCGCTTGACTCCCCGTATCCCAATGCTGCAAAGTATGAAAACACCCGGAAATCCTGAGGAATCTCCGGGTTTCTTCATTACATAGCCTTCAAAACCGCTGCCCTTTCCGGGATACTGGGGATGCCGCCGGAACACTCTGTGGACAGGCTGGCAGCGGCAGCAGCAAAGCTGCCGATGTAGGCAAGATCCTCTTCTGTCAGACCGGCAATGGGCTTCTCCAGCTCCAGCAGCCGGGATAGCGCACTGCCGCCGAAGATATCTCCCGCGCCGGTTGTGTCGATGGGATGTACCTTAGGACAGACAGCACGGAAAGAAGCGTTTTCCGTCTTCAGCAGGCAGCCCTCGGGGCCGAGGGTCACCATGGCAAGAGACACGCCGAACTCCTTCAGGAGCTTCTCTGCGCCCTCCTCCGGAGTGCAGTTCCACAGGAACTCCACCTCGTTATCGCTGATTTTCACCACATCCGCCTGATGCAGGCTCCACAGCATCTGCTCCCGTGCCGCGTCCTCGCTGGGCCACAGGGGCTTGCGCAGGTTCGGGTCGCAGGTGATAAGCTTGCCCTTTTCCTTTGCATAAGCAACCGCTTTCCGAGTCGCGGTGCTCACAGGTTCATCCGTCAGGCTCAGGGTGCCGAAATGGAACACCCTGGCATCATCGATGAGAGATTTGTCAATCTCCTCCCAGGTAAGCTGCGTGTCCGCGCCGGGCTTCCGGGCGAAGGAGAAGGAGCGGTCGCCGTTTTCATCAAAGGTCACGAAGGCCAGGGTGGTGAATACGGAATCGTCCACCACAATGCCCTTTGTCTCAATACCCGCGCTGTTCAGAGTGCCCAGCAGCAAATGGCCGAAGGCATCGTTGCCCACCTTTCCCAGAAAAGCGGTTTTCTTACCGTAGGCGTTCAGAGCTGCCAGAAAATTGCCGGGGGCACCGCCGGGGTTGGCAGCCATGGTGGGATAGCCGTTTGCGTCGGTGGACTTTGCTGCAAAATCAATGAGCAGTTCGCCCAATGCCACTACGTCAATCATCGTTCGTCCTCCTTATCAGTGCTTCGCTGCAGGATACTCGGTGCACAGCAGACGGTAAGGCGCTTCGTCCTCTTCGATGGCGGGGAACCGGCCCATGGGAGGATTGAAGCGGTTATCGTTACTGTCGTCATTGCACTGGCTGACCTCGCCCAGCAGCACGTCGCCGGTGCCCGGCTCCACCTCAAAGTCGTGGTAGAGGTACTGCTGGATAAAAATGCTTTCGCCAGGGGTCAGGCGGATCTGGGTTCCGGCGGGAACGGTGTAGGTGCGGCCATCGGTATGTACCGTCACGTCGCTTTCGTAATCGATGGACTCGTCGGGGTGGGAGTTATACACCCGAATCAGCACATTTCCGCCGCCCCGGTTGATAATATCCTCGGTTTTATACCAGTGGAAATGGTTGGGGGAATACTGGCCCTCCTTCAGGTACAGCAGCTTCTCGGCGTAGGCCTTGGGATACTTGTCCTTCATGGTCTGGCTGCCGTTGCGGATGGTGATGAGAGAGAAGCCCATCTTGTCAAAGTCGCCCTTGCCGTAATCGGTGATGTCCCAACCCAGACAGCAATCCCGGACTTCGTCGTATTCATGTCCCTTGGTCTCCCACTCCTCTGGAGTGAAATGGCAGAAGGGAGGCAGATAGCAACTGTTTTTTTCGCACATGGCTTCCAGCTCACGAAGAGCCTTGTTAACCTCGGAACGCTTCATTCGTATCTCTCCTTTACATGAGATGAGTAATATCTGCGCATAGAACAAAATATTGCACAGATCCATTGCATAAACCCTGAATATCACTGTACCATTCTTCTATAAATTTGTCAATCGGATTAACAATAAAAACTGCGTGTTTGCTGTGATTATCACGTTTTCTTGCAGTCTATACAATTTGGGAAAATACTTTTAGTACAATATGACTACAGGCAAATCTCAGCCGATTCAGATGGCGCCGCCTCGTATATGTTCCGTTATTCTTCCATGACCTCTACCATCATCCTGGCTCCCAGCTATGGCAGCGCAGGCTAAAGAACCTCTGAATAAATCGCCTGCGGCTGAGTGGCGGATCTTTTGCCGCATCCGTGCAGTGTTAAAACCGAGAAATATATCCAGTATTCCCTCGTTTTTAACACTTTCGTCTGTGACAAAATCTCCCGCCATCAGCTCTTTCCGATTTAATCAGCGTTTCCCGAAATTATGGATTGACATTTTGGTGAAGTTGCGCTAAAGTACTCTTAACGGCGAGGGTGCCGCCCGAAAGGGCACACCATAGCCGTTATTTGTTATGTAAAGAAGGAATCCATATGACCCAACAGGAATTGACGCTGCGCAATCTGGGACAGAGTCTGGATGACCTGGCAAATCTGGATCCCCGGGGCTACGGCGTCTGCAAAATCCTGTACGACGCCTCCCGTAAATTCACCGGAGGTCCCACCTCGATGAATGCCGCTTTGAAGCTGACCCAAGCAGTAAAAGAAGGCGACATCGTGTACATCATGACCGGCTTCGTACTCAGACCATATAAAAAAGCAGAGATGGATGGAATCGTCAGCGCCGCACTGCTATGCAGAGCGCTGGTTATTGCCTTCGGCGCAAAGCCTGTGATCGTCTGCCCGAAGGCAAACTATGAAGCAGTCAGGCAGCTGGCGCCCTGTGTGGGGCTTCATCTCAGAGAGGATATTGAGGAACTGCGGGAAATCCCGGTTTCCATGGGTGTCATCTGCTTTACCGGCGATGCGGAACTTGCGCCGATGCAGGCAGACGAGATCATCGGCAGAGATCATCCTGCCGCGGTAATCAGCGTAGAGTGCCCCGGCGCCAATGAAAAGGGCGTTTACCACAATGCCACAGGGCTGGATGTAACAGAGCTGGAAGCAAAGCAGGATGTCCTCTTCGAAAAACTGCAGGCAATGGGCGTTGTGAACATTGCCATCGGCGATCTGGGCAACGAGATCGGCATGGGCGCCATTCGGGACACTCTGGAAACGTACATACCCTATGCGGCAAAGAATGCCTGCCGATGCGGCTGCGGCGGCGGCATCGCGGTGCGGACCAAAGCAGACAACATCATCACAGCCACCGTTTCAGACTGGGGCTGCTACGCCATGATCGCAGCGCTTGCTTACCTGATGGAGAATCCGGACATCATGCACACGCCGGAGCTGGAACGGGAAACCATGCAGACCGCTTGCCGCAGCGGAATGATCGACATGTACGGCTGGCTGATCCCCGCCATCGACGGTTTTGGACCGGAAATCAATCTGCCAATTGTTGCTTTGATGCGGGAAATGGTAAAAAGCGCCCTGAAGCTCAAAAAAACCTGCGCCACCTGGTTTGAAAAGGTGGAGCAGCTGCATTATTTTGACGAACACTGATGCTTATGGAACAGGTTAAGTTTCTTACCTGCGGTGACTGCGCGGTGACCGTCGCCTTTCCTCAGGAAATTCGGGAGGAAACCAACCGGATGATCCGGTTCCTTGCCGCCAGAATCCAAAGTGCCGGCATCCACGGTGTTCAGGAAACGGTTCCCACCTTTTGCAGTCTGACCGTTTATTACGAGCCGCTGGTTCTTCCCCGGAAAAAGCTGGAGCGTCACATCCTCCATCTGCTTGCTTCCTACCGGGACAATGAGACACCCGGAAAACGGGTTTTTCAAATTCCCGTATGTTATGAAGGTGACTTTGCGCCGGACATGGAGGATGTGTGCCGCCTGACGGGACTTACCCGGCAGCAGGTGGTTACGCTGCATTCCTCCGTGGACTATTTGATCTATATGCTTGGCTTTCTGCCGGGATTTCCGTACCTGGGCGGAATGGATGCCCGGCTGGAGGTTCCCCGGCTGGACAGCCCCAGGACCCGCATTCCGCCGGGAGCGGTAGGAATCGGCGGGAAACAGACCGGAGTCTATCCGCTCTCTTCCCCGGGGGGCTGGCGCTTAATTGGCCGAACCCCGGCAGTGCTTTACGATCCCAATCGGGAACATCCCATTGCTTATCAGGCCGGGGACTACATCCGCTTTTGTCCCATTACCCAGGAAGAATTCCAGCGTATTCTGGAAAGCGGTGAGACGGTCATCCGGGAGGAAACGGTATGAAGCTGACAATTCTTTCTCCGGGTCCCCTTTCCACCATTCAGGACGAGGGACGCTTCGGAGCCATGGCTATGGGTTTTTCTCCCGGAGGCGCCATGGATATCAACGCCATGAGGGTTGCCAACCTTCTTGTGGGTAATGCGCCGGGCGTGGGCGTCATCGAAATGACCATGATGGGTATAACCGCCCGATTTGACTGTGACAGTGTTATTTCCCTGACAGGAGCGGATATGTCGCCCCGGCTGGGCGCGAAACCGATAGAACGGTATCGGGCGATTGCCGTACATGCCGGGGATACGCTTTGCATGAATGCGGCACAGCACGGGATGCGCACATATCTGGCGGTAGCCGGCGGCTTTGATCTGCCCGTAGTGATGGGCAGCGTGTCCACCAATCTGAAATGCGCACTGGGCGGATTTCAGGGCAGAAAGCTGCAAAAAGGCGATGAACTGCCCCTGAACCAGAGTCTGCCTCCGTCTGTGTTTGTGGATAGGCGTCTGGCGGTTCCCGACCGCTATGCGGACGATATTACGCTCCGTGTGCTGCTGGGGCCCCAGGAGGATGCTTTTACAGAGCGGGGCATTGCCGCATTCCTGAGCGGAGAATACACCGTAACGGATCAGACAGATCGGATGGGTATCCGGCTTTCCGGCGCAAAAATTGAAAGCAGGCACGGCGTGGATATTCTTTCCGACGGAATCGTCACCGGATCGGTGCAGATCCCGGCATCCGGAACGCCCATTATTATGATGGCTGACCGGCAAACCACCGGCGGCTACGCAAAAATCGCCACGGTGATCTCCGCAGACCTGAGCCGTGCCGCGCAGGCAAGACCCGGGACCCGGATCCATTTCGCGCAGGTAACACAGCGGGAAGCCGTCCGCCTGCGGCGGGAGGAAGAGAAAAAATGGAAGCGGCGGGAGTATGAGATGCTGTATTCGGTGTAATTCAAACGCAGCTGTTTTGGAAGTAAATCTAAGGAAGCTCTGATGAAATCGGCAAAAGCTGATGGTGAGAGATTTTGTCACAGACAAAAGCGTTAAAAACGAGGGAATACCGGATGTATTTCCAATTTTCATAACTGAAAAATCGGGCTGGAAGATCCGGCCACAGCCGCAGACGATTTCATCAGAGGTTCCCTAATACGGAAGGGTGAAAAATATGGACTATTCCAGCATGAAGCCCAAGGATGTTCGGGCGCTGATTCGTCAGGGAACGATCACCGGACAAACCTCCGGCATGTGCGATGGCTATGCGCAGGGCAACCTTCTGGTTCTGCCCAGAGCGCAGGCGTATGATTTTCTGCTGTTTACCCAGCGGAATCCCAAATCCTGCCCAATTCTGGAGGTAGGCGACGTTGGCAGCAGACTGGTGAAAAAAATGGCGGACGGCGCAGATATCGCCACCGATATTCCAAAATACCGGGTCTGGGAAAACGGCGTGATGACGGGTGAATATACGGATATTTCCCACCTCTGGCGGGATGATTTCGTCTATTTCCTGATTGGCTGTTCCTTCTCCTTTGAAGGAGAACTGCTCAGTGCCGGTGTTCCGGTGCGGCACATTGAAGAAGGAAAAAATGTGCCCATGTACCTGACCAACATCGCCTGTGAAGAGGCGGGAATCTTCCATGGCAAGCTGGTAGTCAGTATGCGTCCCATGCCGGCGGATCAGGTGATCCGGGCGGTGAGCATCACAGCTTCCATGCCCCGGGTTCACGGCGCGCCCATCCACATCGGAGACCCGGCAAAGATCGGTATTTCTGACATCTCCAAACCGGATTTCGGCGATGCCGTCACCATCCGGGAAGGGGAAATTCCCGTCTTCTGGTGCTGCGGCGTGACGCCCCAATCTGTCGTCATGAGCGCCAAGCCCCCCATTGCCATTTCCCACGCACCGGGACATATGTTCATTACCGATGTGAAAAATTCTCTTTTGAAGGACTGATTGGAATGTACAGAATCGATCTGAACTGCGATCTGGGGGAAAGCTACGGCACCTACCGGCTGGGGATGGATGCGGACATCATTCCTCTGATTTCCTCGGCCAATGTGGCCTGCGGCTTTCACGCCGGAGATTTCAACACCATGGCAAAGACAGTACGCCTGTGCGGAGAAAGCGGTGTATCCGTGGGCGCCCATCCGGGCTTTGCGGATCTGCAGGGCTTCGGGCGCAGAAACATGAGTCTGCCTCCTGCGGAGGTGCAGAACCTGGTCACCTATCAGATCGGCGCGCTGAGTGCCTTCTGCCGGAGCGCCGGAGTGCCGCTGCGGCATGTGAAGCCCCACGGAGCGCTGTATAACATGGCAGCTAAGGACCCCGCCCTCTCCAGAGCGATCTGTCAGGGCATTTATTCTGTTGACCCTTCCCTGATTCTGCTGGGTCTGTCCGGCAGTGAAATGCTCCGTCAGGCAAAGGAAATCGGCCTGCCCTGTGCAGCGGAGGTATTTGCGGACCGCGCCTATGAAGATGACGGAACACTGGTTGCCAGAAGTAAGCCCGGTGCCATGATTCTGGATGAGGAGCAAGCCGTCAGCCGCGTCATTGGAATGATCCTGTATCACCGCGTCACCTCAATCACGGGAAAAGAAATTGAGATCTGCCCGGACTCTGTGTGCGTCCACGGCGACAGTGAAAAAGCGCTGCTGTTTGTGAAGAAGATCCGGGCGGCGCTGGATCAGGAAGGGATCTCCGTCCTTCCCCTGCACGAAATAGTATGAGGATTCTTTTCCATAATACAAGAAACCATTGCCTTTCATGTGGGAAGGCAATGGTTTCTTGTTTTATACGAGTTTTTGATAAAACGGTTCATACTGATTCTCAATAAATAACTTTCATTCGCAAGAATTGAAGTTTTTTGATAGAGAAGCACATTCAGAGGAAGTGCTACGGAACCGACCCGAACGGTAGGCAGTTCAAAAATCGCCTGAACATTGTGGGGCTTGGCGCCGAAAAGCACCATAGCCAGATTTTCCAAAAAAATGCTCATAGCCAGTGCCGTGATCAGCGCGGACATGGAACCGGCCTTGCGTACCGGTTTGTACGCCAAAATCTCCACCAGCACACCCACCAGGGCGCATACAACGATGGCGATGATCACCGCCATCCATGCGGGCATTCCGGCATTCACCATAAGCGGAATGGTGTAAAACAGGGCATAGGCACCAATCATGATGAAATCACCGTGGGCGAAATTGATCATGCGAATGATGCCGTAAACCATGGTGTATCCCAGCGCGATCAGTGCGTAGATAGCACCCTGGTTCAGACCGTTGATCAAGCCCTGGACAAATAGGGATGCTGTCATAATCCATTCACCTTTCTTGAAAAGTCTGCGCGCGGCAGCTGATACTGATGGCCAATGAAAAGCAGACATTTCACCGAAACGGCTGCTTTTCATCGCGGGTTAGGGAAACTCTGATACTGTTATGAAATGACTTTTGTCAAGTGGGGAAATACCTGTCAAAAGGCATTTCATAACAGAGGTTCCTTAGTATATAACTGCCGCCGCGCGCATTTTCTTTCAGCCTTTACTTTGCGCTGGAAACCAGATTACCCTCCGCATCCAGCGTCTCGCTCCACTTGACCTCGCCGTCAACGTAGGTGTTGAATACAATGCTTTTGATGGCGTCGCCGTTGGCATCCAGAGTAATGTCACCGCCGACACCGGTAAAGGTCATGCCCTTCATACCGGCGATCAGACTTGCGGTATCGGTGCCGCCGCCGTTCCTGGCAGCCTGCACCAGCATGTACATGGCATCATAGTACAGAGCAGCGCATGCGTTCAGGCTTTCCGTGCCGTACTTTGCGGTGAACTTCTCCACGAAGTTCACAACTGCGGGTGCAGTATCCTCACTGGAATAATGGTTGGTAAAGTAGCAGTTATCGAACTTATCCTTCAGCCCGGTGGTATCGGAACCATCCCAGCCGTCGCCGCCCATAATGATACCGGTAAAGCCGGCATTACGGGCAGAACCCACAAACAGAGGCACGGTATCCAGGAAGCAGGGGTAATACAGGAACTCTGCGCCAGAGGCAACAGCCTGCGCGGTTTGAGAGCTGAAATCGGTATCGGTGGTCATACACTCGCCAACATAGGCCACTTCGATGCCATTGGCCTCACAGTTCTCCACGAAGGCATCCTTCAGGCCGTTGGAGTAGTCGTCATCCTTGGCGTAAATGACGGCAACCTTATTCAGGCCCTTACCCTTGACAAACAGAGCAGCCATCTTACCCTGATAGGGATCGATGAAGCAGTTGCGGAAGATCGTTTCACCCTTCAGGGTTACTGCCGAGTTGGTAGCGCCGGTGGCCAGCAGCAGCATACCGTCCTTGGAGGCCTGCTCAGCCATAGGCAGCGTAACGGAGGAGAAGAAGCTGCCAACCAGCGCCTCGGGACCGTCAGCCATCACCTTGTTGTAAGCGTTCATGGCCTGCTTGGCATTCTTCGCGTCATCGGCGATCTTGCCGCCGTTTACGATCTCGATCTTATATTCAGAATCACTGGCGTTGATTTCCTCAACAGCCATATCACCATAGATAGCGGATCCGCCGGTCATGGCGCAGATCACGCCCACGCGAATAACCTTGTCCTCTTCACCGGGTGCAGCCGATCGTTCTTATGGGCATCTGATGAATATTCAAGAAGAGAAACTTGCATATTTGCCTGATCCTGCCATAGGAAGATGCAATGCGGTTCTTCAGATTCTGCCGCCGCCGGATATACGGGCTTCCTGCTTCCATGTTTTACCCGCAGGCTTCCCACAGCCGGCCGAAACGCAAAAGGGCAGTTTGTCAAGGCGCCCCACAGTTTTTCCGGTTAAGGCTATTCCAGCCCGTTTGCCTGACACGGGTCTGTATCACGCGCTGCCTGTGGAAAATGGGAACATCTTGTAAATCGCTTCGAAATATGGTATCCTTTCCATATATCAAATTGGGAGGACGCTATGAATATTTTAATCGTTGACGCGCAGGGCGGTGGCTTCGGAAAACAGCTTGTAAGCGCCATAAAACGGGAGTTTCCACAAATTGTGGTGACGGCGGTAGGCACCAACAGCGTAGCTACCGGGGCAATGCTGAAGGCCGGCGCCGACCATGCCGCTACGGGAGAAAACGCGGTCATCGTCGGAAGCCGGAAAGCGGATATCATCGCCGGGCCTATCGGAATTGTGATCGCTGACGCGCTCTACGGAGAAATAACGCCGGCTATGGCCTTGGCGATTGCCCAGAGCAAAGCCAGGCGAATCCTGATTCCCTCAAACCACTGTGACAACGTGATTGCCGGGGTGTCCGATCTGAGTGTGGGCAGGTTGATTCAAAGCGCGCTGGACGAGATCCGGAAGGTCATTAACGAATCATTTCTCTTGTAATATTCGCAATATTCGTGTATAATGAGACAGTCGGCAGGAAGCCGGTTGGGAATACTGAAGTATTTGCCGAAGAACAGGCCAAATTTACAGGTGTACTATGAAGGTGCGCAAACTCTGTTTGAAAGGGTTTGTGCGCCTTTTTGCAATATTCAGGAGGCAGCGTTATGACATTGGAACAATTCTTTTCGGAGCATCCCGAGGCAGCCATTGCCTTTTCCGGCGGCGTGGATTCTGCGTATCTGCTGTATGCGGCAAAGCGCTTTGCCGTAAGGGCCAAAGCCTATTATGTAAAATCCGCCTTTCAGCCGCAGTTTGAGCTGGAGGATGCCCAAAGGCTGGCGAAGGAACTGGGCGCGGAAATGCAGGTGATCAACGTGGATATTCTCTCCCGCGGCGAGGTTGCGGCAAACCCTGCGGATCGCTGCTACCACTGCAAAAGGGCGTTGTTTGAACAAATCCTTCGTGCCGCGAAGATAGACGGCTTTTCTGTGCTGCTGGACGGTACAAATGCCTCCGACAATGCCGGTGACCGTCCGGGAATGCGGGCGCTGCGGGAGCTGTCAGTGCGTTCCCCGCTTCGGGAGTGCGGCCTGACCAAGGCGGAGATACGACGGCTTTCCCAAGAGGCGGGGCTTTTCACCTGGGATAAGCCCGCCTACGCCTGTCTTGCCACCCGGATTCCTGCTGGGGAGCGCATTACGCTTCAAAAATTGGAGCAGACGGAGAAGGCGGAACGATATCTGTCGGCTCTGGGGCTCCGGAATTTCCGGGTTCGGATGCTGGGCAGCAGCGCCAAGCTGGAAGTAACGTCATCCGATCTGCCCTTCGTCCTGAAACACCGGGAGGAAATTATTGCGGAGCTGAAAAAGGATTATAGCGGCGTTTTGCTGAATCTGGAGGTGCGCAAATGAACTCTGACATTCGAAAGCTCCTGGAATCTGTTCAGTCCGGGCAAACCAGCGTAGACGATGCCCTGCTGGAACTCAAGAAGGCTCCTTTTGAGGACATCGGCTATGCCAAGGTGGATCTTCACCGAAAAATCCGGCAGGGTGCGGCGGAGGTGATCTACGGAGCCGGGAAAACCCCGGAGCAGATCGGGGGAATCATCGATACCATGATCGCCAACGGCCAAGGGCGGATTCTGATCACCAGAATGTCCCCGGAGGCGGCGGAATATGTGGAAAAGGCTCACGAACTGGACTACCGCAAAGATGCCAGGGTTGGCATTGTCGGCGGCTTTCCCAAGCCTGATGGTATTGGGAAGATCGTCATCGCCACCGGCGGCACCAGCGACATCCCTGTTGCTGAGGAAGCAGCCCTGACGGCGCAGACCCTGGGCAGCGAAGTGGTACGGCTCTATGATGTGGGCGTGTCCGGAGTGCACCGCCTGCTTGCCCATATGGATTTGATTATGGGAGCCAGCGTTATCATCGCCATTGCGGGTATGGAAGGCGCTCTTGCCAGTGTGGTGGGGGGACTGGCGGAATGTCCGGTGATCGCGGTTCCCACCAGCGTGGGCTATGGTGCTTCCTTCGGCGGCGTGTCGGCGCTGCTGAGTATGCTGAATTCCTGTGCCAGCGGTGTGTCGGTGGTCAATATCGACAACGGCTTTGGTGCCGGGTATCTGGCGAATATGATAAACCATATGGAGGTTCAGAAATGAAAACGCTATATATCGAATGCGGAATGGGCGCCGCCGGAGATATGCTGGCCGCCGGACTGCTGGAGCTGCTGCCGGACAAAGAAGGGTTTATCCGGAAAATGAATGACCTGGGGATTCCCGGGGTAACCGTCAGCGCTGTCAAAAGTGTAAAGTGCGGCATTGCGGGAACCCACTTTTCCGTCAGTGTGAGAGGAACCGAGGAGGACGAGCACCTCCACGACCATACCCATGACCATCATCACGGCAGTCTGGAGGAAATCCGGGCGATTGTGAACAATCTGCCGGTTCCTTCCATGGTGAAGCTCGACATCATGGCTGTGTACAATCTGATTGCGGAGGCAGAGAGCCATGTTCACAATGTGCCTGTCCGGCAGATCCACTTCCATGAGGTGGGTACCATGGATGCCATTGCAGATATTACCGCCGTATGCATGCTGATCCGCGAACTAAAGCCGGATCAGATAATTGTGTCGCCCGTCCATGTAGGCAACGGCACCGTCCGGTGTGCCCATGGGATCCTGCCTGTGCCTGCGCCGGCAACTGCCTATCTTCTGCGCAACGTGCCGGTCTGCAGCGGAAACATTCCGGTAGAACTCTGTACCCCCACCGGGGCGGCGCTGCTGACATATTTTGCGGATAGTTTTGGGCAGATACCCGCTATGCGGATCCAACAAATCGGCTACGGCATGGGGAAAAAGGATTTTGAACAGGCCAACTGCGTGCGCGTTATGCAGGGTGAAACCGAGGATCAAACCGATGCCATCACAGAGCTCCGCTGCAATATGGACGACATGACCGGGGAGGATATCGGGTTTGCCATGGAGCAGCTTCTTCATGCCGGCGCTCTGGATGTGTTCACCACGAACATCGGCATGAAAAAATCCCGGCCCGGGATCATGCTGACCGTCCTGTGCCGGCAGGAGGATCGGGATCGGCTTGTGAAGCTGATCTTCCGCCATACCACGACTCTGGGCATCCGGGAAAGCCTTCAAAAGCGCTATACGCTGGAGCGGCGCACGGAAACCGCCGGGACACCCTATGGCGAAGTCAGGCAGAAGGTGTCCTCCGGCTACGGAGTTCAGCGGCGGAAACCCGAGTATGAGGATATCGCCGCCATTGCCCGTACCCGGGGCCTGAGTATTGAGCAGATTCGGGAGCTTCTGCCATAGCCTCAGCCGAACAAAGTGCCAAAACGAGGGTGTTGGGAATTTATACCCGGGATTATACGGCCTGTACCGGCGTCGAAGCGCCCAGGCCGATCAGGGAAAAACAAATGGATGGTGCATATTCCCATCTCATATGATCTCCATGGTTTTCTACCCAGAAGTCATGGAAACGACATAGCCGTCAGGCGGTGTCCCTGCGATGAAAAGTGTCTGCTTTTCATCGCAGGTTAAGCCTTGACTTTCCTGCCGCCAGAGTGTATAATGTGCGCAAGTTCATAGGACAGTTCGTGACCATCCTGTCGGTAAACAAAACTAGGTGATTTTTGATGGGCGCTTTGCGCTCATTTTTTGTTGGGCGCGGTCATGTTCTGCGCCCATTTTTCTGTTTAGGAGGAAGTTTTATGTCTAAGAATACCCGTTATCTGGTACACGCAGCCATCATTGCCGCACTGTACGCGGCAATGACCCATCTGCAGAATCTGCTTGTCCCCGGCTCCGCCACCTGGGCCATCCAGATGCGGCTATCGGAGGCACTGTGCGTGCTGGCCTTTTTCACCCCAGCGGCAATTCCCGGTCTGACAGTGGGGTGTCTGGTTTTCAACATCACCTATGCCGCGGCGCTGCCTCTGGATTTTATGGTGGGGAGCCTCGCCACGCTGCTGGCCGCCGAAGGAATGTGGCTGACCCGCAAGGTAACGGTGAACGGGTATCCCCTGGCCGGGATGCTGATGCCGGCGCTGTTCAACGCCCTTCTGGTAGGCTGGGAGCTGACGGCGTACATCGGCGGCGGGTTTTCCCTCAACGCGCTGTATGTTGCCATCGGAGAGGTCGCGGTTCTGCTAACCTTTGGCACGGTACTGTATTACGCCATCAAAAAAAGGCACCTGGATGGCAAAGTATTCGGAATGTAAATTGCAGTTGTGACTATCGGCTGTAAGCAGACGCTCTTGACTCCCCCTAGGGGGAGCTGGCGCGGCGAAAGCCGTGACTGAGAGGGGAAACCGGGTACGCTGCCCCTCTGCACCCCGGGGAGCGGCAAGGGAGCTTAGCACCACCTCAACAAATTCCAATTTATCAATGGAACCCGTCTTGGGTTCCATTCTTGTTTTTTGGGGAAAACTATGGTATGATACTCCGCAAAGGAAGTGTAACCATGCTCGACTTTCAGCGACCCCAATTATCTCAAAAAGACGACTATGACCACATTCTGTTTTCCTGCCCGCCCCGGGGGTGCGAATATTCCTTCGCCAACCTTTATCTCTGGGGGCGGCAGCAGTTGGTATTCACCCATGGCTGTGTGGCCTTTTTCTCCCATTTTAACGGCAGGAGCGTCTACCCCTATCCCATTGGCCCCGGGGACAGGCGTGCCGTGGTTGAGGAGATCCTGCTGGACGCCAGGCAGCGGGGCATCCCCTGCCGCATCGTCAGCATGACCGACGACGACCGGGCGGAGCTGGAAAACTGGTTCCCCGGAACCTTTCTGTTCCGTACCGACCGGGACAGCTTTGACTATGTCTACACTGTGGATGACCTCGCCGACCTGAAGGGCCGGAAGTTCCAGAAAAAGAGAAATCATGTCAACCGTTTCCGGGCGGAACATCCCGGTTTCGAGTTCCAAAGCCTGAACTGCGCTGACATATCTCCTGCCCAGCATATGGTGAACGACTGGTACCGGAACCGGATGCGCCAGGATCCGGCCGGGGACTATATGCTGGAAAGCATCGCCCTTGCCCGGGCATTCCGGCATTATCAGGGTCTGCAGATGGAGGGCGCGGCACTCTGGGATGGAGGCGAAATCCTGGCCGTGACCATGGGCACCCGAATGGGAGAGGACACCTTCGATATCCATTTTGAAAAAGCCCGGGAGGATGTGGAGGGGGCCTATGCCGCCGTAAACTGCGAGTTTGCCCGATACCTTCGTCTGAAATACCCCCAGGTGCGCTATTTGAACCGCGAGGACGATGTGGGGCTGGAGGGTCTGCGCAAGGCCAAGCTGTCCTACAATCCCCACCATCTGGTGCAGAAGCACTGGGCATATCTGACGGAGGATTTCCATGGAGATTGACTATCCCGCCGGTGGACAGGAAACGCAGCTGCGAGAGCTTTGGCAGGCGGCCTTCGGCGATTCAGAGACCTTTGTGAAAAAGTTTTTTTCAGATACCTATTCCCCCCGGCGCTGCCGGTGTGTAACGGAGGCTGGCGCAGTTGCCGCTGCCCTTTACTGGTTTGACGCAGAGTATGCCGGGCAGGAATTTGCCTATCTTTACGCCGTGGCAACACAGGTAGATTTTCGAAACCAGGGACTTTGCCGCACTTTGATGGCGGATACGCTGCATTGCCTGACAGAGCGGGGCTATGACGGGGCACTCCTGATGCCGCAAAGCAGTGAGCTTCGGGAAATGTACGCCAGAATGGGTTTCCGGGACTGCTGCACGGTGTCGGAATTTACCTGCGAAGCAGGGGAACCGGTTCCCCTGCGCACAGTTTCCGCCACGGAATACGCCCGGCTTCGCCGGGGCCTTCTCCCCCGGGATGGGGTAATTCAGGAGGGAACAAATCTTTCTTACCTGGAAAGCTACGTCTCCCTCTACGCCGGAGGGGATTTTCTGCTGGCTGCCGTGCCGCGTGGGGACAGCCTCACAGGTATGGAGCTGCTGGGCAATGCCGACGCTGCCCCGGGTATTCTGGGCGCGCTGGGATATCCCCGGGGGCATTTCCGCACGCCCGGGAAGAGCCTTCCCTCCGCCATGTTCCGCCCGCTGAAAGCGGGTGTCAAAGCCCCCGGATATTTTGGGTTGGTATTTGACTGAGAAACCCCGGACGATTTCTGAATAGTATAAACTGGCAGAGAAATTGCAGTTTGCGGGGATGCCCCCGCGGGCAATGCGTTACGGACTTTGGGTGATCGTCGTACATCCTTTGGGCCCCTCGACCGGTACAGCTCAGGAGACTGTGTTTGTCGCACAATCAAAAACAATCGAAAAATGCTGTCATCCCGGGCAAGCGAAGCGCGCCGAGGGATCCTGGCACTGAATTGACTGCATATGGGAATGAAATGCATAGCTCCTTCGACTCGCACAGCTGGCTCAGGATGACAGCATCGGCAGAGATGTTTACACAAATTGGAATTTAATGGCTGCACCGCGAAACACCAACCGCAAACAACCGTATGGAACGGGTTTATCCGTTCCCTAAGCTGTGGTGTTATACTGATTCTCTTTTAAATGTTTAATCAATTCGGATGAAACATTTTAATTAGAGAATCATATGAGACGGGAATATGTGATTTTCTAT
>JBJDYG010000046.1:0-13207 GCA_051867075.1 Faecousia sp.
CCATCAGGCGGTGCCTTCTCAATAAAAATGAAACATTTTTATTGAGAACAGTATTAAACAGAGTTTCCCAAGCAAAAACGGGATGGCGCTGCCATCCCGTTTGCTGTCGAATTGTACCGAATTACGCTGCAGACAGCTGGACGAAAAAGGTATTGACCCCATTTGCGCTTTCCGCCCAGATTTTGCCGCCGTGCTGCCGGATGATGCTGTCCGCGATGGACAGCCCCAATCCATAACTATGGTTCATGCTGCGGGCCTTATCAATGCGGTAAAACCGCTTGAAAATGTTTTTTAGGTCTTCCCCGGAGATTTCTTCTCCGGCGCTTGCCACAGAAAGCAGGCAGTGGCTTCCCTGCCGCCGGAGGTCTACATGAACCACTGAATTGGCGGCGGCATATTTCGACGCATTGTCCAGCAGAATGTCCAGCACCTGTTTCAGATGCTGCTGACTGCCCCTGACAAAAAACACCTCTTCCACGTTACTCTCCAGCGTCAGCCCTTTTTCGAAGTACACCGGCTCAAAGGGCAGCAGGGCGTCGCAGACCAGTTCACTGAAATTCAGGCGGGAAAACACCATATTCTGTCCGCCGTTGTCCACCCGTGCCAGTTCCAGCAGACTTTCCACCAGTCCCCGCATCTGATGGGACATGGTCATAATGCTGCCGACAAACCGGCTTCGGGCTTCTTCGTCATATTCCGGCTGCTGCAGAAGCTCCGCGTTGGTCAGAATCACCGTCAGGGGCGTTTTCAACTCGTGGGAGGCATCCGCCACAAACTGGCGCTGCTGGTTCCATGCCGTTTCCACCGGCCTCACCGCCCATTTTGCCAGCAGGAAGGAAAGCCCCAAAAACGCGGCAAAGCTGAGAATGCCGATGATCACGCAGTTTTTCACCAGGCTGCGCATTGTGGCAATCTCACTGGACATATCCACAAAGACAATGGTTTCGCCAAACGGTGTACTGCGCTTCTGAAAGCGCAGGCTGTAGTCCTCCAACACGCCGGTCTGCTGCCCGGAATCCAGCGCCAGCGTAATAATCTGCTGAATCGATTCCGTGTCTGTCAGGTCGTAATACCCGCCGAAGGTAGCTGACAGTTCCCCAAAGCTGTTGACACTGACGTAGAAATAGGGAAGCTGTGCCTGTTTCGGCAGCTCTCCCGGACGACCCTGATGATAGCGGTTCTCCACGACGCTCTGCATCATGCGAAGACTCTGCTGCTCCAGATTATCATGGGTAAAGCGGAGCATCATGCCGAAAATCACCAGCAGCATGGCGGTTACGATGACCATATTGATGCAGACAAATTTGAGCTTGAGACGGTGAATCACGCCTGCTCCACCTCCAGGCGGTACCCCAGGCGCCGGACAGCCTCAATGCGCACGTTGGAGCCGATGGCTTTCAGCTTCTTGCGCAGGAACCCCACATAGACCTCCACATGGTTTTCCACGGCATTGGAGTCGTAGCCCCAGACCCGGGCGAGGATCATTTCCTTGGAAAGAATCCGGTCCTGGGCCTGCAGCAAAAACCGCATCACGTCAAATTCCCGGGCGGAAAGCCGCACGCTTTTTCCGCCGCAGACCAGGGTACAGGTATCCAGATCCAGAGCGGTATTGCCGAACACCAGCTCATCCACCTGCTTGCCCTGCCGCCGCAGAAGGGCGTTGATGCAGGCCAGCAGCTCCCGGGTGTCAAAGGGCTTGGTCAGATAATAGTCCGCGCCGGAATTCAGCCCGTAGATCCGGTCCTCCACGGCGGATTTAGCCGTCAGCATCAGAATCGATGTGGTGCACCGCTTGGCGCGCACCTGCCGGGCCACCTGGTAACCATCCATTTTTGGCATCATCACATCCAGAATCAGCAGATCGTAGATCCCCAGCTCGGCGTATTCTGCGCCGGTCTCACCGTCATAAGCCACCTCCACCTCAAAGCCTTTGCTTTCCAAGAGGGCTTTTATGGAATCCGCCAGCAGTTTTTCATCTTCAATTACCAGAATTTTCATAAATAGTTCCTCCTGTTTCATTCGTTGCCATTATAATACCAGATGTTCCTGAACGGAAACTGAAATTCAGTTTGTTTACAGTTCTTTTACAACCTTTTTCCCGCTTTTTCAGATTCCGTTCAGAAACAGGTGCTATTCTTTGGGCACAGAAAATGAAAGGAAGCATGTGTTATGAACGAACAATACGATGATTATTTTGAAACCTCTTCTTCCCCAATCCCCGTCTGTCCCCCGGAACCGGCCAGGCAGCACCGGGAGAAAAACCATATCGGGCTGCGTGTCTGCGCTCTGGCGCTGGTGTTTTCCCTGCTGGGAGGTGTTCTCGGGTCAGGCAGTGTCATTTGGTATCAGAACGGACACGCCCGGACGGCGGCGGAAAGTGAGAATGTCACCGCCATGCTCCAGGGTATCCGGGAAACCAGCGTTCTGGACACCGTTCCCGTGGACACTGGCAAGCTGATGACCGCAGCCGAGGTTTACGCTGCCAACGTAAACGCCACCGTGGGCATCACAACTTCCATCACCACCAACTACTGGGGCTTCCAGACCACCTCTGCCGCCTCCGGCTCCGGCTTCATCCTCACCGAGGATGGCTATATTCTGACAAACTACCATGTCATTGAAAGCTCCGACAGCATCACCGTCTCCCTCTATAACGGCGACACCTACGACGCCGCCCTCATCGGCTACGACGAGAGCAACGATGTAGCCGTGCTGAAGGTGGACGCCGAAGGATTGTCCCCGGTGATTCTGGGAGACTCCGACAATCTGAATGTAGGCGACAGCGTGGTTGCCATCGGCAATCCTCTGGGCGAGCTGACCTTTTCCCTGACTGCGGGTCTGGTCAGCGCCAAGGATCGGGAAATCACGCTTTCCAGCTCTGTGACCATGGACTTAATCCAGACAGACTGCGCCATCAACTCCGGTAACTCCGGCGGCGCGCTGTTTAACCTCTACGGCGAGGTCATCGGCATCACCAACGCCAAGTATTCCAGCTCCGCTTCCTCCTCTGCCTCTATTGACAACATCGGTTTCGCCATTCCCATCAACAATGTGCTGCCCATTGTGGAAAGCATCATTGAAAAGGGATACATCTCCAAGCCCTATATCGGCGTAACCGTTTCCGACGTGACACAGCAGACCCAGCTCTACGGCATTCCCGCCGGAGCGGCGGTGCAGTCCGTGGTGGAAGATTCCCCTGCCGCTCAGGCAGGGCTCCAGGCCGGGGACGTTATCACCCGGGTAAACGGCACCGAGATTACCGGCAGCGGTGAACTGGTCAGTCTGGTCAGCACCGCCGAAGTTGGAGACGAGCTGACAATGAACGTCTACCGTCAGGGCGCAACTGCGGAAATTACCGTCACCGTGGGTGAGCAAATCCAGTCGGCACTGGCAAACGAACAGGCACCCCAGACGGCACAGCAGGAAATGGGCAGAAGTCAGAGTGGCATCCCCTTCGGCAGCAGAAGATAATCATGCTGATATCCAATGAAAAGCAGCCATTTCACCGAAATGGCTGCTTTTCATATGGAGATTCTATGAGGCGGGTTTCCATGGTTCCCCAGTAAGTCATGGAAACGACTGCGCCGCCAAGCGACGTCCTTGCGATGAAAAGTGTGTTAGTATCATACTGATTCTCAATAAAAAGCTTTCAGAATAAAAAATGCTTATTGGCAGCGAGAAACTGCAATTTGTCGATTTGGCAAACTCTATCGATGTGGATGGTTCTGAATTGCTGCTCCGCTGTTGAAACCGCCGACAACGCTGTCATCCTGAGCCAGCCGTGTGAGTCGAAGGATCTACGCATTACGTTTCGTATAGTATACAAAGCGGTGCCGGGATCCCTCGGCACGTTTCGCTTGCTCGGGAGGACAGCATTTTTCGATTTGTTATGGTTGTCCGTCAAACGCGTTTTTCTGAGCTGTACCGGTCGAGGGGCCCAAAGGATGTACGACGATCACCCAAACCCCGTAACGAATTGCCCGCGGGGGCATCCCCGCAAATCCTAATTAATCTCGATCTTACGCTGAATAAAGTAATAATGTGAAAAATTCTACCTTCCGCCCGGAAAAATACGATTTTCTCCGGGCGGAAATAGCGTCAATTGCTTATCGACTTAGCTCAGCCAACCTTACAAAAGGCAGAAAGAGGACCGTTTATCTCCCTCGCACGGCGGCGCTTTCCAACGCCCCCCTACTTTTTCCGAAGCATTTTTTGCGCTTCGCTGAGTCAGCCCGATCAGCATTTACTGTTTTTTGACTACCTGGCTACCCGGGAGGGTTGTCATTTAGGGAAATTTTCAGGAAAACTCAGGCCCCCCGGCAGGCTTTTACCAGCGCGTCAAAGGGACGCTGCATTCTGGGGTCTGTGGCGGCGGTAGCCTCGGGGTGCCATTGCAGGCCCACAAGAAAGCGGTTATCCGCTGCCTCAATGCCCTCCACAATACCGGCAGGACTGACGGCGCAGACCCGCAGTCCCGGGGCGGGGACGTCTACAGCCTGGTGGTGGATGCTGTTGGTCAGAAGTTCTTCGCAGCCCAGCAGACTGTGGAGAAACGTGCCGGGCACCACATGGGCGCGGTGGCTGGGGGCGCGGCGATGGTCGTTGTCCCGGTGGTTTTCGGCAGCCGCTGCCGGACGCTGGCTGGGAATATCCTGAATCAGGGTGCCGCCCAGAGCGACATTCAGCATTTGTTCGCCCCGGCAGATGCCCAGAACCGGCTTTCCCGCAGCGACGGCGGCTTTCAGCAGCGCCAGCTCAAATTCATCCCGGGCTGCATTGGGCGCACCGCACTCGGGCAGCATGGCCTGGCCATAGTGTTTCGGGTCAGGATCCCCGCCGCCGGTAAACAAAAACCCGTCCAGATGCTTCGCCCAGAACGCCACGTGCTTCCTGTTCCAGGTCAGAAATACCGGGATGCCGCCTCCGCGCCGTATTGCCTTGCCGTAATCGCCCCGGAATATCTGCCGCATCAGCGGATCGCCTGTGGAAACCACGCCAATCGGAACCATGTTTACACTTCCTTACTCTTGGTGGCGATTTCCATCAGACACTTGGACATAAAGGCGTCGGGGGACAGTGCGCCCAAGTCGTCACCCTTGCGGGTGCGGACGGAAACGGTGCCGTTTTCCATATCCCGGTCGCCAACCACCAGCATATAGGGAATCTTCTGCATCTGGGCTTCCCGGATCTTGTAGCCCAGCTTTTCACTGCGGTAGTCGCCTAACGCATGGATCCCGGCTGCGTTCAGCTTCTCGACCAGACCCTTGGCATATTCGTGAGCGCGGTCGGTAATGGGCATCACCACCACCTGATCGGGCATCATCCACAGAGGCAGGGCACCGGCGTACTTTTCAATCAGGTAGGCAAGCGTCCGCTCGTAGCAGCCGAGGCTGGTGCGGTGGATAATATAGGGACGCTTCTTCTGACCGTCGGAATCGGTGTATTCCATGCCGAACTGCTCTGCCAGCAGCTGATCCACCTGAATGGTAACGATGGTGTCTTCCTTACCGAAGACATTCTTGTACTGGATGTCCAGCTTGGGGCCGTAGAAAGCGGCTTCGTCAATGCCGACGGTGTATTCCACGCCCAGATCATCCAGAATCTTGCCCATGATGCTCTGAGCCTCATCCCACTGCTCGGGGGTGCCGATATACTTGGTGCCTGCTTTGGCAGGATCCCACTGGGAGAAGCGGAAGGAGCAGTCCTCCAGCATGCCCACAGTATCCAGACAGTATTTTGCCAGCTCCAGGCAGCCCTTGAACTCTTCCTCCAGCTGATCGGGACGAAGAATCAGATGGCCCTCGGAGATGGTGAACTGGCGGACACGGATCAGGCCGTGCATTTCACCGGAATCCTCGTTGCGGAACAGGGTAGAGGTTTCGCCCAGACGCATGGGCAGGTCGCGGTAGCTCCGGGCCCGGTTCAGGAACACCTGATACTGGAAGGGGCAGGTCATGGGACGGAGGGCGAAGCATTCCTTGCTCTCGTCATTGGGGTCACCGAGAACGAACATTCCGTCCAGATAGTGATCCCAGTGGCCGGAAATTTTGTACAGGTCGGACTTGGCCATCAGAGGGGTCTTGGTCAGAAGATATCCTCTTTTCTGCTCCTCATCCTCAACCCAGCGCTGCAGGGTCTGGATGACCCGGGCGCCCTTGGGCAGCAGGATGGGCAGGCCCTGGCCAATAACATCCACCGTGGTGAAGAATTCCAGTTCCCGGCCCAGCTTGTTGTGATCCCGTTTCAGGGCTTCCTCCTGCTTTTTCAGGTACTCGTCCAGCTCGTCCTTACTGGGGAAGGCAATGCCATAGATGCGCTGAAGCATTTTTCGCTTGGCGTCGCCCCGCCAGTAGGCACCGCAGGACTTGGTCAGCTTGAAGCCGTTGTGCTTGACCCGACCGGTGTGATCCAGGTGAGGGCCGGCGCACAGGTCGGTGAAGTCGCCCTGGGTGTAGAAGGAGATGACGGCGTCCTC
This sequence comes from Faecousia sp., assembly GCA_051867075.1. Taxonomy (GTDB): domain Bacteria; phylum Bacillota; class Clostridia; order Oscillospirales; family Oscillospiraceae; genus Faecousia. The sequence continues at coordinate 6,476 of JBJDYG010000046.1, forward strand.
GGGCAGGTCGTTGATGAGCTCCACCTTGTAGGGCTCGTTTTTGCCTTCCATGTAGGCAATGGCCTCGGCCCGGGGCTTTTCGCTGCGCTCAATGCGGATGCGCTCCTTGCAGATCTTCTTCATCTCGGCTTCGATCTTGGTCAGATGCTCGGGGGTGAAGGAGAAGGGCGCGTCGAAGTCGTAGTACCAGCCCTCGTCGATGGCGGGGCCGATGGCCAGCTGTACCTCCGGCCACAGCCGCTTCACGGCCTGGGCCATGATGTGGGAGCAGGTGTGCCAGTAGGTTTTGCGGTATTCGGGGTTTTCAAAGGTGTACAGGTTTTCTTCGGACATGGCTTTTACCTCCTTTTAAATTGGGGAGAGGTATAAAAAATACCCACCCCCTGAAAGATCAGGGGTGGGATATAAGTGTTCTTATATTCCACGGTTCCACCCTGGTTGCGGCTGAAAACCGCCACTCATTGACGCGGTAACGGGCGTACCCGGCATGGCATTTCCGCCACACGGCTCAGAAGTGGTATCGGTTCCGGCAGGGGTACGAAGCCATTGCACCAAACCGGCTTCTCTCTGAGCATCTTACCGAACCGCGTGTCTTCCTCACAGCTTTTTACTATGTGAAATTTAGCACATTTTATTTTAGTTGTCAATCCCCGAAGCACAAAAAACCGGAGTCGAAGGCAAGGAAAATCTGCCGAAATTTGGGAGCAGTCCACCTGTAATACCGCCGCAACTGGCGGGTTAAAGAGGTAACATAATCCGACAACTTATGTAAACATATGTAACTATTTGATGCAAGATATTGCAAAATCCGAGCCTTCCCGACTGATATTTCGTCTGTGAGTTTACATAATATGAGTAAGAAAATAATGTCAAAAGTTGCTGAAAAATAGGTAAAAGCAAGAAATACTTGACTTTTTAGGATTATTTGATATAATAAACCCATCAAAAACGTTTGTATATACAAAATGTAATCATTTGATACATTTTGTTTTTGCAGCATTTTTGAAGCGTTTCAGACGGGAGGGTGTATCCATGGGAAGGAACAGCGCTGCGAAGAAAACCGGGAAGTGGATTCGGGTGTTTGCCGTGCTGCTGCCGGTGCTGCTGGCGTTTGCGCTGCTGCGTCAGACGGCTTTTGCCAAAACCTATGTGATTACCGACGGCGACCGGGTCGTAACTTACACCACCTTCGCTACCGATCCCGCCGAAGTGCTGGATCAGGCCGGACTGACCCTTGAACAGTACGATACCTATACCACACAGACCGGGGAGGGCGTGGAAGAGATCACCATCTGCCGCTCCCAGCGTGTCACGGTGGATTACCATGGAGAGGAAATGGTGGTAACCACCTTGGACGAGACGGCAGGGGAGCTGCTGTCTCGGCTGAATCTGGAGGTGGGGGAGTACGATGTGCTCTCCCACGCTCCGGGAACCGAAACCAGCGACGGCATGGTTCTGCGTGTGGATAACGTCATCAAAGCCCGGCAAACTTACACTTCCACGATCCCTCATGAGATCACTTACTGCAACGATTCCACCATTCCTGTGGGCACACAGGAGGTTCTGACGATGGGGGCTGACGGGGAACTTCTGTGCACTGCCGACGTAATTTACGTCAACGGCGAGGAGACGGAGCGGGTGGTACTCAGCGAAACCGTGACGAAAGCGCCTGTCACAGAGGTGATCGCCATGGGTACCGGCGGGGAAACGAAAGCGGTAGATCCTGATGCTATGCCGGTGATCGCGGACGGTTATATCACCCTGCCCACCGGCGAGGTGCTGACCTACACCGGCACAGCCACCATTCGTGCCACTGCCTACACCCACACCGACGCGGGGTGCGACATGATCACCTACACCGGCACCACCGTCCACAAGGGCACCGTGGCGGTGGATCCCCGGTATATTCCCTATGGTACCCGGATGTTTATCGTCTCCAACGACGGCGAGTATGTTTACGGTATCGCGGTCGCCGAGGACTGCGGCGGCGACATCAAGGGCGACCGGATGGATCTGTATTTCCCGACCTTCAACGAATGTATTCAGTTTGGAAGAAGGGTGTGCACCGTATACTTTTTGAGTTGACGCAATATAGCCGTTGCCGGATGGGAAGGCATGGACGCTTCCGGCTGCAGATTTCCGTTTCATATCAGCATCAAACAATCCCATTGCAAAACCGCCTTTCTTCTGATATGATAATCGGAAGAAAGGCGGTTATTTTATGATCGATGTTTGCGATATACAGGTGATGAAGCCCCTGCTGGCTGCCCATGGCTTCCATTTTTCCAAGGCCAAGGGGCAGAATTTTCTCATTGCCCCTTGGGTGCCTCAGTCCATCGCGGAACAATCCGGCGTGGATGAAACTGTTGGTGTGCTGGAAATCGGTCCCGGGATCGGGCCGCTGACCCAGCAGCTTTGCCTGCGTGCCGGCAAGGTCTGTGCTGTGGAAGTGGACGATCGCTTAAAACCTATTCTGGACGTCACCGTGGGGGAGTTTCACAATCTGGAAATTCTCTGGGGGGATGTGCTGAAACAGGATATCCCCGTGCTGGTCAAAGAAAAGTTTGGGGGCCTTCGCCCCATGGCCTGCGCCAACCTGCCTTATTACATTACCTCCCCCATTCTGACAGCACTGCTGGAAACGGAGTGCTTCGAGGCTGTCACCGTCATGGTGCAGAAAGAGGTTGCCCAGCGGATCGCAGCGAAGCCAGGCACTGCGGATTACAGTGCGTTCACTGTGTTCTGCCAGTATTACGCAGAGCCCGAATTGCTGTTTGACGTACCTGCCCACTGCTTCCTGCCCCAGCCTAAGGTCACCTCGGCGGTCATTACCCTGCGTACCCGGCAGGAACGTCCATGGGAGATTGCCGACGAAACCGTATTTTTCCGCACGGTCCGGGCCAGCTTTGCCATGCGGCGCAAGAAGCTGTCCAACGGCCTTGTCTCCGGGTTCCCGGAGCTGGGGAAATCCGGTGCAGCGGAGGTGATTGAAGCGGCAGGCTTCGACGTGAACGTCCGGGGAGAGACTCTGGGTATTCCGGAATTCGCCGGAATTGCCAACGAAATTGTTCGTCGGCAGAGGGGAGAATAGCCATGGTGGAATTCCTGTTTCTGGATCTGGATGATACCATTCTGGATTTTCACAAGGCGGAGCGGATTGCCCTTGGTAAGACCCTTTCCCGGTTTGGCCTGGAGCCTGCCGAGGACGTACTGTCGCTGTACCACAAGATCAACAAGTGGCATTGGGAACAGTTGGAAAAGGGAAAGCTGAACCGGGATGAGGTACAAATCGGGCGCTTTGCCGCCCTGTTCCGGGAGTTGGGAATTTCGGCGGACGCCGGGCAGTGTACCCGGACCTATGAAAAGAATCTCGCCGTAGGGCACTATTTCCTCCCCGGCGCGGAGGAAGCGGTGGCGCGCTTAAGCCAAAAGTACCGCCTGTTTCTTGCCAGCAATGGTACTGCCTCCGTTCAAAAGGGCAGGCTGACCAGCGCCAATCTGTACCGCTTTTTTGAAAAGGTGTTCGTTTCCCAGGAGCTGGGCTTCAACAAGCCGTCAAAGGAGTATTTTGATGCCTGCTTTGCGCAGATCCCGGACTTTGATTCCCAAAAGGCCGTCATGGTTGGCGACAGCCTGACTTCTGACATTCTGGGCGGGAAAAATGCCGGAATCACCACGGTCTGGGTAAACCCGGAACACCGTTCCTGCAATAATGGGATCGTCCCCGACCATGAGATCCAATCGATTTCCCAGCTGGAAGCACTTTTGGAGGCATTATGAAATACATAGATCTGGAAACCTACCCACGCCGCAGCCATTATGAATATTTCAAATCCCTTGCCTATCCCTATGTGGGACTGACAGCCAACGTGGACGTAACGAACCTGGTACGCTATGCCAAGAGCCGGGGAGAGTCTCCCTTCCTTGCCTGCCTGTGGACGGCAGCGAAGGCTGCCAATGCCGTCCCGGAGCTGCGGCAGCGGATCGTGGGGGACAAAATTGCAGAGTATGACCACTGTGACACCGCCCACACTGTCGCCATGCCGGACAAAACCTTCTGCAACTGCCGTACCGACTGCCGCCGGAGCCTGGATGACTTTTTGGTCTACGGCAGGGAACGGCAGAACGAGGCCATGACCCATCATGGGTTCGTCAGCACGCAGGAGGATGAAACGGATCTGATTTTCCTGTCCTGTGTCCCCTGGGTGGCCTTTACCCAGGCCATCCAGCCCGCGCCCATCCCCGCTGACTGCAATCCCCGGATCGTTTTCGGGAAATTCATCCGGGACGGAGAAAAGACCCTGATGCCCCTGCATATCCAGTGCAACCATGCCTTGGTGGACGGACGGCATTTGGGAGAGTTTTACGGAGCTTTCGAGGATATTGCCTCAGGCGTGGGATAGAAAACGCAAAATGCGAAATGTCCAATGGAGGAGCACCGCCGGGGCCCTGCACCATTGGACATTTCGCATTCAGCAGCGCCGAAAGGCGGTGAATTATCGTATTACCCTGATATCCAATGAAAAGCAGACATTTATCAAATGGCCGCTTTTCATATTGAGATTATTATGGAACGGGGTTCCATGATTCTCTATCCCCAAGATCGTGGAGACGACATCGCGGTTATGCGATATCCCTGCGATAAAATGTACCTACTTTTATCGCAGGTCAGTAAAATAACCGCACTTCCACCGGATTTCGGATGACCATTGTGCTCTGGGTCACGGCGCAGTCCATGGCGAGGACCTGTACGCCATTTCCGGCGGCTTCCCGGAGGGCTTCTCCAAAGGCCGGGTCAGTGCCGTCGTTGGGATGGAGATATTTGACATCCGTCATCTGGATGACAAACAGGACACAGGCACCGTACCCGTCCCGGACAGCCTGCGTCAAACCCCGCAGATGCTTTGCGCCCCGCTGGGTGGGGGCATCCGGAAAAGCGCAGATGCCGCCGTTTTCCAGTGTTACGCCTTTGACCTCCAGAAACCAGAGCTTTCCCTCTTTTACGAAGGAAAAATCAAACCTGGAGTCATCGTGGACAGTCTCCGCCCGGAGATTTTCGATTTTCCCCAGTCCGCCGGACAGCAGCCACTCCTTTGCCGCCGCGTTGGGCCCTTGGGAGTCCATGTTGATCAGGCGATCACCCTTCTGAACGGCGATCAGGTCAAAGTGGGTTTTTCTGGCGGGGTTTGCGGATGCCTGGCACCAGACCTGCACCCCGGGAACAAGCAGTTCCCGGCAGCGCCCTGTGTTCTTCACATGGACGGTTTCCGTCTGCCCGCCGATGTTCACATAGGCAATAAACCGGTTGGGACGGGCAAGAAATGTGCCCGGAACCATGTCGGCGTAATTCATATGCTTCCTCCTGTACAAAAACGGGGTCAGGCGGCAGGCCTGACCCCATTGCTGTTGCAATGTAAAATATCAGCCGACGGAGGACACCATCTCGCCGTTCAGGAAAGAGAAGGTGCCGCCGGGTGCGGTGAGGAACTGACCGTTGGACAGCGTCACATCCAGACGGACGGCCAGCTGCTGATCATCCTCCATGGTGGGAATGTTAAAGGAAGTGCCCGCGATATCTGCCGTATAGCTGCCGGGAACTTCGGCTTCCTCCAGAGACAGCTCGGCGGTGCCTACCACTTCTTCGTTGAAGGTCAGCACCAGCTCGGCCTTGCTGCAGGTGATGGTCTCGCCTTCATTGGTGATCCGGGGGGCCTGCACTTCCACAGAACCGCCGGTGATGGTCAGCTTATGGCCATCCTGCGTTGATGACTCTACAGTCATATTGCAGTAGGAGTTCAGTGCGGCATTCATATTGATGAGTGCGTCGTCGGTGGGGTTGGTGGGGGTGTTCACGGCAACCTCGGTCTGGGTGCCGTCGGCGGCGGTGAGGAGTACGTAGTAGCAGTAGCCGTCCGCAGCATTCAGATCGGCGGAGGCAGTGTACACGCTGCCGTCCCAGTCACAGGGGACGTTCTTCACTTCCTCGCCCTCCAGACGAATGACAAACGCGGCGCTCTGCCCCTCGGTGTAGCCGTTGGGGGTAGCGGTCAGATTGATGGTGGCACCGTTGGGGCTGCTCCAGGTGGTGGCGGTCAGAGAGCTGGAGGTCAGTGCCAGGGGCTGGCCAGCGGCAACTTCCGGGACGCTCTGCGCTGCGTCGGTGGTGTCCGTATCCTTAGAGCCGCAGCCGGCAAGGGCAAACGCGAATACCGCAATCAGGGCGATCACAGCGAGGAGATTCTTTCTTTTCATTTTTGGTTCCTCCTTTGTAGTGCTTCTGCGTCCTTACGGAGTGAACGGGAGATATTCCCTCCGGAAGTTTCCGCCCATCCGTTTTGAACGCTCGTTTTCCTCAGTATACTACAAACTGTAACACTTTGCAACCATTTCCTGAAAAAATAACAAAATTTAACAAATTAGACACTATCGGCGCGGGAGACTTCCCGCGCCGATGGATTTCTTGGGGGAGTGCTGAATAAATCGGCAAGAGCTGACAGCGAGAGATTTTTTCTCAGCCGAAGGGGTCAAAAGAGGAGAAGCACTGTATGTATTTCCCACTTTTGGGACCGCAGGTCTGGGGGAAAGGATTCGCTGCTCAATCGCTGGCGATTTGTTCAGAGGTTCCCAATCATTAATCGTCGTTCTTCGCGTCGGCGATGATCTTGGCCTGGTTGGCTTTGGGGACTTCCTCATAGCGGACGAACTCCAGGGTGAAGCTGCCCCGGGCCTGGG
>JBJDYG010000047.1:0-2601 GCA_051867075.1 Faecousia sp.
TTTTGCGGGAGCCAGCTTATACTATTTCTTATAAAAAATCTTTGATTTTAAATAAGAAGACACCGCCTTACGGCGTTATCGATTGTGTGATTTTTGGAAAAATCACACAATCCCGTCTCATATGATTCTCTAACAAATAACTTCAAGTCTTGCAAATGAAAGGTTTTATTGAGAATCAGTATTCATTGGAATTCAAAGGATTACGCTTTGATGAGGTACTCCATGGCGCTGCGCAGGCGTCTTTCATTCTCCGGCGTGGGCTCCATGAAGGGACTGTGAAACAGATCCTGGAACAGATTTTCCATCTTGGGACTGTTGGGGTCGATGCCGATTTCCGGCAGGGTCAGGGGCATATTCATGCTGCGCATGAAATCGTGGAACGCAGGCACCTGCTCCGGGTGACCGTTGAAGGCCAGCTGGAGACAGTCGCCGATGGCAACAATTTCACCGTGGAGGTAGTCCTTTGCTTCACGGGTAAAGTGGGTGCGAACCAGTTCATAGGTCTCGTGACCGAGGGCGGTCTGCCCGAAGCCCTTGCTGACGCCGCTGACAATACCGGCAACCGCCACATTCAGATAGGCGATGTCCTCCACCGCTTTGGTGAGCTTTCCCTCGGCGATGTCGCGGCAGGCCTGATGCGCCTCTTTTTCGTAGATCTGATAGGCCATCTGCGCCAGCGTAAAAGCAGTAAACAGACCGATGCTCACTTCCTCAAGGCGGATCTCACTGCGCCCGTTCTGAATCTCGATCATCTTTGCCATGCCGTCCATAATTCCGGAGGCGGCGTAGCGGGGAGGCTCTTTGCAGATGATATCCATGTCCATCAGGACGCAGTTCACCTCATGATCGTAGCGGAGACTGCCGAGGGACGCACCCTCCTCTGTATACATGACGCTCAAGGGGGCGAAGGCGGCGCAGGTGGCGATGGATGTGGGGATCTGGAGCACAGGCAGGGCGCCTGCAAAATGGGCGGCAGCCTTAGCCTGATCCATGATCCGACCGCCGCCGACACCGATAATCACATTGCAGCCTGAGGTCAGTGCCTGCAGGGCATGTTCCTTGGCACGGGCATAAGTGTTCTGACCACCGTAGATGGACAGTACAAAGGGAAATCCTGCTTCGTTCAGGCTGGCTTCCACCTTCCCCTCCGTTGCCGCCCAGGCGCGCTCGCCTGCGATGATGAGCGCTTTCGCGCCTAACCTGGCGGCTTCCGCAGCGGTGCTCTTCAGTGCACCGGGTTCCTGAATGTAACGGCCTGCGCCAAACTTGTATGCGTTATCCAGTTTAATGTCTGCCAAGCTTCTTGCTTCTGCCATAAAAAGCTCTCCTTTCAGAGCTTCAGCACCCTGCGGCTATTCAACCCGCAGCTGCTGAAACCAGTTTGTTGTGTGGTCCACCGTGCAGACCGGGAATTTGTTTCTCAATCCCATGCGGACGGATGCCAAACAGCTCCGCGATGCACGGGCCAGCGGTCAGATGCGATAAGTTGTCTGACAACTACTTGCAGTATACATTAAATGTTGGAAAAAGTAAATATCCAATTCTGTTTTTGCCCAACATTTTCCGCGGAAATTACGGATCCGCGCGGTGTACCGGCGCGGGCCTCCCTTTTCCCATCCGTGGGGTCCCAAAAGGGGAGGAGTACTGACCGGAAAAGGAGCCTGGCAATAACAGCTTTAACGAAGAACAGGAGAATGTAGTATGAAACACAACGAAACAACGGAAGCGATTATGGCAGAACGCTTCGGCAGGGATTCTCTGATTGCCCTTGCGACGGTGGATAACGGCATACCCTCCGTCCGGACGGTGGATGCCGTATACACAGGTGGCGCGTTTTATGTGGTGACCTATGCGCTTTCCGGGAAAATGCAGCAGATTGCCAGAAATTCGACGGTTGCCGTCTGCGGTGAGTGGTTCACGGCCCATGGCGTCGGTGAAAATCTGGGGCATGTTCTGCTGGAAAAGAATCGGAGCATCATGGAGATGCTTCGCGCAGCGTTTGCGGCATGGTATGGCAACGGGCATACCAATGAAGCAGACCCCAATACCTGTCTGCTGAAGATTCGTCTGACGGATGGCGTGCTGTTCTGTGACGGCACCAGATACGATCTGACGTTTTGATCAGGCGCCCGGCGATGATGCCCATAAATCCCCATGTACGAACTGCTTTCATGATTTACGGCGCGGTGGCTTCGCATGGGGATTTCATCAGAGCTTCCCCTGGCTTTTTTCGTAAGCTGCTGCGCTGAAAACCGGGGCGTTCCAACGGTTTTTGATGCCGCCCGATCTATGCGCACCCAATTTACAGATAAGTAAAAAAATTGTAAAAAAACGCTGCTTTTTTGTGAAAAACTGAAAAAAAGAGGGAAAGAGATTTGGTTGTGTTGACAAAATGAGAATTTTGGATTAACATGCATCTTGTAAACGTTTCCTGCCTTCTTCCGGCCGCGGTGTCCTGTGAGATAAGCCGGAATTGTGACTGTTCGAAACGCCAGCAAACGGGGTTGTTCTTTGTTAGCAACAATGGATATACACAATACTACTTTAGGAGGAACAAGAAACATGAAAAAGATTCTTTCTCTGGCTCTGGTTCTGGTTATG
>JBJDYG010000048.1:0-2593 GCA_051867075.1 Faecousia sp.
AGCGAGCCAAATAGTCCCCCATCTTCTCCATCATAAATTTCTCGTGATCGGTGATAGGATAATTCATCATGGTACCTCCTTCAAAATGCTTTTGTTTCATAGTGATTCATATCCCGGAAATCCCGACAATGGGAAGCATAAACAAAATATCCAATATGGTCCGCATTCTCCTGCACAGCCATTTGGCAAAATCCGGTAACCTGCATACGCATCCACACTCACAAATGGGCGATGGTGGGAGGGTTGAAGGAACCTCCCATCACAACAACTCTCATATGCCTACAACTCCGCCAGTTCCTCACGAACTCTCATCAGGATCCGGCCCAGATGGTTTTTTCCCTCCCGGATCTTAGCATCCACACCCCAGAAGGTGTCGTGCCAGGTGTTGCCCTCTTCCAGCACCAGATCGCCAGTAGCCAGAAGCAGCTGCTTTAAGTCCTCATTCTGAGTGAACTTAGCCCGGACGATGTCCTCCATAATGGGCAGCTTCACGTTCTCCCAGTCGGGCCGCAGCTGCACATACCGGCCCAGCCGCTTGGCTTCATTGGAGCGGAGGGTGGTGAACTGCTCTTTTTCCGCTTCGTCGATGCACTTCTGTGCCTGGAAGGCAGCTTCCGCATTCTGGTAGGTCTTACCCCTGTAGGTCACAGGCGCATCCCAGAAGTTGCTCAGGAACCGGTATTCGTTCCGGAAGCAATAGATGGTGGGCTTACCGATGCCGCCATTTTCTTGAATCAGCTTCCAGACCTTGGGGTGGCACAGTTTTTCCGCGCCGGGTTCGCCCTCCCGGAGCTTATCCCGGACTGCGGAGGAGCGGATGCCCTCGATACCCTCGGGGGCTTCGATCACATGGAACTTATCCTTATGGCTTCGCAGGAAGTCATTGGCTTCAATGGCAGCCTCGGGATCCTCTCCGTCCCGCTTGATTACAATGACGTGGAAGCGTTCCAGGAATTCGTTGATCCGGTGCCAGCGGGGGAAATATCCACCTTGTCGCCGCCTGCCAGGAAGTAAAGGGTTGCATCGGGATACTTCTCCTGGACTTCCAGCATGGTTTCGTATGTATAGCCCTTGCCCTTGCGGTGGAACTCCAGATCATCCACCGTCAGCCGGGGATCATCTTCCGCCATAGCGGTCAGCATCTTCAGGCGGAGATATTCTACCAGCGTCTCCTCGGGGTGCTTGGCGCGCTTCATCTTGGCCTTGACATAAGCATGGGAGGAAGGCACAAAAATGCCCTTATCGGCTCCCAGTGCATTCACGGCCCCTAGCAGCAGCCGCTGGTGGGCAATGGTGGGAGGATTGAAGGATCAGCCCATAACAATAATCAGTTCATTCATAATAAAAGCCTCACTTTCTGCGGGCTATTCCTGTGCCCGCAATTTAATCGTTGAATCTTGCTTCTTTTTTTGATTTCGGTTTCATAAGCATGATCTCGATTTCTCCTTCTCCATACAAAAGATGGTTTGAATTATATGGTAGCTATATCGGGATTCGAACCCGCGTCTGGCAATGATAAGTTGCCGGCTCTGACCAACTGAGCTATATGGCTATATCATACCATATTTCGTATCCAGTTCAACGCATTTGGCAAAATTGGCGTTCAAAATGGTATCCTTGGTTTTGGGGAGCAGTCAGGGATGTGACCCCCTGACTGCTGTATCGTTATCATATACAATTACCGGCTCTGGCCTTGCAAATAAATTCCTTTACCCGATCCTCATCCACAGGATACTCTGCCTCACCGTGTTCCTTGAAGTAGCTGCCTACGATGGCACCATCCGAGAAAGCCAGCTGCTGCCGTGCCGTCTGCGCGGTCATGCCTGCGCCAACAATCAGCGGGAAGTCTCCCAAAATGCTGCGGAAGGTTTTGATTTTCTCCAGATCGGTGCTGATGCCGGTACCCTCGCCTGTGACCACAATGGCATCGCAGCGCTCCATACCCAGCTTCAGATCCTCCTCCAGGCTTCTGCCGGAGCGGTAAGGCTGGTACTTGAACCGGACACCGCCCAGCAGGAAAATGTCCCCATTCCCACGCATGGCTTCCAGCTTTTTCAGGAAGGGTTTCTCGTAGCTGGGTTCCAGATGACCGCAGACGGAATCCATCTGCACAAATTTCGCCCCATATTTCCGGGCCAGGTCAAAGGCCATCTCCGGGAAGCCCAGCATATTGACGCCATAAACCTTATCCGGATAAAATGCCTGAAGATACTGCAAAGCATTCTCCACATCCACCCGGTCGCCAAAATAGTTCTCCACCAGCACGGCGTTCACACCGTTGCGGTACATGATTTCAATTTCTCGTTTGGCGTTTTCCAGCACCGCTTCCCGGCCGTAGCCCGTCAGATGGAGCATGCCGATGATGGGCTTGTCCACACCAAATACTTCTTTAAGTGATGTCATTTTCGCACCTCCGTTTTTCTCATGAGCCAATATCACTTGCCACTTTTTCTTCCCTTGAAGTCATCCACGATCCTCTGCTTCCACTCAGCCGCCACGCCTTTGCCCTGGCGCATGGTGGAAACCGTTTCGCTGACGACATCGTAATTCAGTGCTGTACCAACATGGTCGGAGTGATAGTTGACCGCCCGAT
>JBJDYG010000049.1:0-13015 GCA_051867075.1 Faecousia sp.
GCATGACAACCACTCCCGCCGTGGTCTGCTGATGATGGTCGGTAAGCGCCGCAGCCTGCTGGACTATCTGGCCAAGAAGGACATCAACCGCTACCGTGCTGTTATCGCCAAGCTGGGTATCCGTAAGTAAGAGATTCGAGGGGCGACGCAAGTCGCCCCTTATTCTTGCCGTATTCTTCCCCGTTTGGGGAGCGTTCGCCCGTAAAACTCGGGAGATGCTTTAGCAGTTGAAAGGGCTGTCGATACTCTCGACATTCGTTTCAAGTGCTAAACCTCCCGAACAATAATATTAAAATAATCAGGAGGTAAAACCAATGATCACCCGCAAACAGTATCCCAACCATCATGTTTACGAGATGGAAATCGGCGGCCGCCCCTTCACCGTGGAAACCGGTAAAGTGGCTGAACTGGCCGACGCCGAGTGCATCTGCCGCTACGGTGACACCGTGGTGCTCACCACCGTCACCTGCAATCCCATTCCCAAGGCCGGAATCGACTATTTCCCTCTGACCATCGAGTTTGAGGAGCGGATGTATTCCGTGGGCCGTATCCCCGGCTCCTTCAACCGCCGGGAGGGCAAGCCCTCCGAGCGGGGTATCCTGAACAGCCGCATTATCGACCGTCCCATGCGTCCTCTGTTTGACGAAGAGCTGCGTAACGATACCGTCGTGACCTGCACCGTTCTCGCCAACGACTACGATAACCCCGTGGAAATCGTAGCCTCCCTGGGCGCTTCCATCTCCATTGCCTGCTCCGACGTGCCCTGGAACGGCCCCGTGGCTACCACCAACGTGGCGCATCTGAACGGTAAGTATATTATCAATCCCTCTTCCGACGAGCGGGAAGCCTGCGACTGCTTCGTGTGCATCTCCTCTACCTTTGAGAAGGTGGTCATGATCGAGACCGAGGCCAAGGAAGCTCCCGAGAATATCGTCTACGAGTGCATCCGGGTCGCCCATGAGACCAACATGGAGATCGTGAAGTTCATCAACTCCATCGTTGCCGAGATCGGCAAGCCCAAGTTCACCTTTGAGAAGGCCGCCGTCAACCACGACCTGCTGGATGATCTGATGGCTTATGGCCTGGACAAGATCGAGTACGCTCTGGATACGCCAGATAAGAACGTCCGGGAAGAGCGCCTGACCGCTGCCCGCCTGGACTTCCAGGAGAAGTTCGGCGAGAAGTACGAGGACTTTGAGACCCACATCGAGGTCTGCCTGTACAAGATGCAGAAGAAGGTCGTCAAGAAGTGGCTGCTCCAGGGCAAGCGTGTGGACGGCCGCGGTATGGATGAGATCCGTCCTCTGGACGCCGAGGTCGGTGTTCTGCCCAGAGTCCACGGTTCCGGCCTGTTCTCCCGCGGTCAGACTCAGGTGCTCTCCATCTGCACCCTGAACCCTCTGTCTGCTGCCCAGAAGATCGACACCATCTACCCCGAGGATACCAAGCGTTATATCCACCACTATAATTTCCCCGCCTACTCCACCGGTGAAGCCCGTGCTGCCCGTTCCACCTCCCGCCGGGAGATCGGTCACGGCGCTCTGGCGGAAAAGGCGCTGCTGCCTGTGATCCCCAGCGTTGAGGAATTCCCCTACGCCATCCGTGTGGTGTCCGAAGTGCTGTCCTCCAACGGCTCCACCTCTCAGGGCTCCATCTGCGGTTCCACGCTGGCTCTGATGGATGCAGGCGTGCCTATCAAGCGCCCCGTTGCCGGTATTTCCTGCGGCCTGATCTCCGATCAGGAGACCGGCGAGTGGAGAACCTTCACCGACATCCAGGGCGTGGAGGACTTCCACGGCGAGATGGACTTCAAGGTGGCCGGTACCACCGAGGGCATCACCGCCATCCAGATGGACCTGAAGAACAAGGGCCTGACCATGGAGATCATTGCCGACGCTCTGGAACGCTGCCGTAAGGCCCGTCTGGAGATCCTGTCCGAGGTCATGCTGAAGGCCATCCCTGCCCCCCGTCCTGAGGTCAGCGAGTACGCCCCCAAGATGCTGTCTCTGAAGATTCCTGTGGACAAGATCCGGGAAGTCATTGGCTCCGGCGGCAAGACCATCCAGAAAATCTGCGCCGACACCGGCGCCAAGGTAGACATCGAGGATGATGGAAGCGTGTTCATCTCCGCCGTGGACTCCGCCGCTGCCTACGCCGCCAAGAAGATGGTGGACGATATCTGCTTCGTCCCCGAGGTGGGCAAGCTGTACTACGGCAAGGTTGTCCGCATCCTGCCCATCGGCGCTTTCGTGGAGATCGCCCCCGGTCATGACGGCATGGTGCACATCTCCAAGCTGGAGAACCACAGAGTTGAGAAGGTGGAGGACGTGCTGAACCTGGGCGATATGACCTGGGTGAAGTTCATGGGCTTCGACGAAAAGGGTCGCGCCAACTTCAGCCGCAAGGACGCCCTGAAGGAAATGGCGAACCAGTAATCGAATCATCTCAACAAACGCCCGGACAGCATGTCCGGGCGTTTTTCGCTGGTTGATAATGATACACATTCTCTGTCAAAAGAGCGCGGTAAATTATAAGGCCACCTCTAATCCGGGCCTGCGATTAAAAGTGTAACGCGGATTAGGGAACCTCTGATACTATTTCTTATTAAAAATCTTTGATTTTTAACAAGAAGACACCGCCTTACGGCGTTGTCGATTCTGTGATTTTGGGAAAGAAAAATCACGCAATCCCGTCTCATATGATTCTCTAACAAAAAACTTCAATTCTTGCGAATGAAAGTATTTTATTGAGAATCAGTATGAATAAATCGTCTGCGGCTGAGTGGCGGATTTTTTGCCACTCAGCCGCAGACGATTAATTCAGAGGTTTCTTAAAATACTTTTGCGAGTATCAGGGCTGCCAGAACTCTCCCAGGCTCCGGCGCACCTTGCCGCTGCAGCCGGTTACCGGGTGGGCTTCCAGCATGGAGCGCAGCACCGCTTCCTCCGTGGCTTCGGCTACAGCCCGGAAGGCGTCGTCCATATGGGACTCGTGCATGCAGCGGAAGTTCAGGCATCCGCCCGAAGCCGGGATGCGGTTGGCGGTGGAAAAGCCCACCATAACCTCACCGCTGCCGTGACCGATAAAGCTCCCCAGCCGGGCAAGCCCCACGCTGCACCGGCGAATGATCCGTCCCAGCTGTCGGGAGGTCACCGGCAGGTCGGTACCTACGATCATGATGCAGCTTCCCTCGTCCGGTGTGTCTTCCCGGATCTTTCGCTCGATGTCCGCGCCTACGTTCTGCCCTCCGATGGTCAGATCCCGCAGACACCCGTGGTTGGTCAGCACCAGCACGCCTACGGTAAATTTTTCCCCGCTGATTTCCACAATCCGGGAAGAAGAGCCGATGCCGCCCTTCAGGTCGTGACAGGTCATGCCCTTGCCTGCACCTACGTCTCCCTGGGCAAAGTCCGCAGACGCGTTTTCGATGGCGGCGAAAACCTCTGCCTGCCCCACCGCCCGGCGGCGGATGTCATTCAAGGAAGCGTCGTTGCACTCGCAGACCACCGGGTTGATGGAATAGATGTTGTAGCCGCTGCGCTCTGCCTGCCGGCACATGTATTCCACCATGGCGTCGTGCACCAGTCCGACGTTCAGGGTGTTTGTCAGGGCGATGGGCGTTTCCAGGGTGCCCAGCTCCCCGATCTGCATCAGTCCCGCGGTTTTTCCAAAGCCGTTGAGAACATGGTAAGCCGCTACCATTTTGCTGCGGAAAATGTCGTCTCCGCAGGGAAGAATCACCGTTACCCCGGTTTTGTGCTTCTCATTGTCTATGGTGCAGTGCCCCACACACACGCCGGCCACATCCGCAATGGAATTCAGCGGTCCGCATTCCATACGGCCAATTTTCAGATTCATGGAATCTCCTCCCGTTTTTTTGGTTTATTATAGCGTATCCGGCGGAAGAATGCAACGGTTTCGGTGTGGCCGGAAATTTTCACATGAAACGACAAATAGCGCTTTTTCATCCCGTTGTAAGTGAGGCTCAATAGGGAAAGGCGGCCTGATGTTCCGCGTGCTGCTTGTGCTGGCGGGGGGATTGGCCTTCGGATCTGGGAATGGGTTAACCCTTATCAATATTTTTACGAAAAAAGCGGCAGGCCATTGCAAGAAGCGCGAAGATTTGATAAAATAAAAATACAGGAGGGGAAATGCAGCTTTTGCGTCCAAGAGGCGCAGCAGCAGGGGCTTTTCTTCGGGAGAAGCGGTTGGCGCTGCCGCGACGATGCAATAGCGTCCGATTTTCCTCCCAACCCACAGAGACAATCAGGTGAAACCATGAACACCAAAAACGATTATATCGCCGTCTTTGACTCCGGTGTGGGCGGCATCAGCGTGCTGCGGCATCTGCGGCGGGTAATGCCCGGAGAAAAGTATCTCTATTTCGGCGACTCCGTCAACGCCCCCTATGGCACGAAAACCAAAGAAGAAGTGGAGGCGCTTACCTTTGCCGCGGCACAGAGGCTGCTGGAGCGGGGTCTGAAAGCGCTGGTGGTGGCCTGTAACACGGCTACCTCTGCCGCGATTCAGGATCTGCGCGCTGCGTACCCGGAGCTGATCGTCATCGGCATCGAGCCTGCCCTGAAGCTGGCCTACGACCGCTACCCTGGCGGAGGCATCGGCGTCATGGCGACGCCTATGACCCTGCGGGAAGAAAAATTTGAAAATCTTATGCATCGCTATGACCAAAGCTGCCGGGTCTACAAGTTGCCGGCTCCGGGATTGGTGGAGCTGGTGGAGCGCGGTCAGGCCGATTCTGCTGAGGCGGAGGCGCTGCTGCGGAAGCTGTTTGACCCATATATCGGAAAGCTGGACGCGGTGGTGCTGGGCTGCACCCATTATCCTTTCGCTGCCAGAGCCATCTCCCGGGTACTGGGGGAGGGAGTTGCCCTCCTGGACGGCGGAGACGGTACCGCCCGGGAGACCCACCGGCGGCTTGCACAGGCCGGTCTTCTGGAGAACGGAAAAGGCCGGGTCATTATCACCAACAGTTCTGACGATGATAGCCTGATCCGCCTGTCGTACGAACTGCTGGGCGATCCCATGTAAAATTATCATTCCGGAAAATCGGAGGGACTGCCATGGACAACGACATTCTGGTCATCGGCATTGCCGGGGGCACCGGCAGCGGAAAAACCACCCTGATGAACAATCTGATCACCAAATTTGAGGGCATGGTCACCGTCATCAGCCACGACAATTACTATAAGCGCCACGACGACATGACCTACGAGGAGCGTTGCCTGCTGAACTACGACGAGCCTGCGGCCTTCGACACCAGCCTGATGGTTTACCATCTGGAGGAGCTGCGCCGGGGACACGCCATCGAGTGCCCGGTTTACGACTTCACCATCCATAACCGTTCGGACAGAACCATCCACATTGTGCCGAAAAAGGTCATCATCGTGGAGGGCATCCTGATTTTTGAAAACGAAGATCTGCGAAACCTTATGGACATCCGGATTTTTGTGGACACTGACGCGGACATCCGCCTGTGCCGCCGGATTAAGCGGGACGTGAACAAGCGGGGCAGGACGCTGGAAAGCGTGTTGAAGCAGTATCAGGACACAGTCAAGCCCATGCACGAGCGGTATGTGGAACCCAGCAAGAAGTACGCCAACATTGTTGTCCCGGAGGGCGGCAAAAACCTGGTGGCGCTGGACATGATTGTAGGCCGCATCCAGCGGCATTTGGAGGAAGCATGAATTACGAAAGCCTGATTTTTGACATCGACGGAACGCTTTGGGATTCCCGCGCTCTGGTGGCGGAGGGGTATAACATCCAGCTGGAAAAGGAGGGACTTTCCCATTTGCGCGTCACGGCGGAAATCCTGAAACCCCTGTTCGGCAAGGTAATGACGGAAATTGCCGACGTGCTGTTCCCTTCCATCCCGGCGCAGGAACGGTGTGCGCTGATGGAGCGGTGCATGGCGACGGAGAACCGTCACCTACAGGAAAACCCCTGCCGCATCGGCTACCCCGGGGTGGCGGAAACCATGGCGGAGCTGGCAAAGCATCACCGCCTGTTTATCGTCAGCAACAGCCAGCAGGGCTACCCGGAGCTGTGTATTTCCAAATTGGGTCTGACCCCTTATATCACCGGACACCTCTGCTTCGGCGACACGGGAAGCAGCAAAGGCAAGACCATCCGCACCCTGATGGACAAGTACCGCATTGAAAGCTGCGCCTACGTCGGCGACACCCAGGGCGACTATGAAGCCACGGTGGAAGCGGGGATTCCCTTCATCTGGGCAAGCTACGGCTTCGGTACCCCGGAGAGGTACGCATTGAAGATTGACGCTTTTACGGATTTGCGGCTGTTATAACGGCTGATACCCGAGGAACCTCCAAAGAAGTCGCCGGCGGGGTGCGCTCCTGCCCGATATAAATGCAAAAAAACCGGAAAGGAAGTAATCATTATGATCGTATGTCCCTGGAAAGATATTAAAAAGTACGCTGCCCTGCTGCCCGGTATTGACGAAGCCTTCGACGCCGTCAACGCCCTGACCGAGTATGAGGACAAGAAGAACTATCCCCTGTCAAATGGCAACCGGTTCTTCATCGCGGTATCCAAGACCAAGGCGCCCGACCTGGCGGAGGCCCACCGCAACTATCTGGACATCCAGTATATCGTCAAAGGCAAGGAAGTGATGGGCTGGGCCGATCTGGCGGACTGCAAGCTGGAAGGAGAGTTCAACGAGGCCAAGGACGTGGGCAAATACTCCGGTGACTTCGAGTATATGACCATCAACGAGGGGATCTGCTATGTGGCATTCCCCGAGGATGCCCATATGCCGGGCCGCCATCTGGACGTGCCCAATGATTTTGTTAAGGTCGTCGTCAAGCTGAAGGTATGAGCATCCCCATCGATACACACTGCCTGCAGTGTCTGCTGCGGCGAAACATTGATCTTGCCCGGTCTCTGGGGACGGAGGAGCAGGCCATGGCCTTTGCCAGACGGCTTATGAGGCTGTACCTCGACGCACCGGAGGGCGTGTCCTCCCCCTGGTTCGGGCCCCAGACTTCCGACCTGCTCTATGAAATGTACGGTCTGCCCATCGACCGGTTCCGGCAGGAAAAGCTGGACTCCAATCGCTTCGTTCTGGAGCGGCTTCCCCAAATCCGGGAGAAGGTGGCCTGCGCTGCCGATCCCGTCCTTGCAGGACTGCAGTTTGCCATTCTGGGGAATTATCTGGATTTTTCCGCTCTGCAGGGACAGGTCAGCTTTGAAAAGCTGGAGGAAATGCTGGACGAGGCTCTGGAAATGGAGCTGGACGGGCAGGCGTATGGGGATTTTTGCCATGATCTGGAACACGGGAAGCGTCTGCTGTACCTGACGGACAACGCCGGAGAAATCGGTTTTGACCGGGTGTTTGCCGAGGAGATTTCCAGGCGGTATCCCCGGCTGGAAATCACCTTCTGCGTCCGGGGATCGGTCACCCAGAACGATGCCACCCGGGCAGATGCCGCCGCCGTAGGGATCCCCTTCCCGGTGATCGACAACGGCAACCGGGTGGCGGGTACCCAGCTGGACCTCCTGAGCCCGGAGGCGGCCAAAGCGGTATCCGAAGCGGACGTGATCCTTGCTAAGGGAATGGCAAACGCGGAGACCATGTTCGGCTGCGGCTATAATGTGTACTATGCCTTTCTGGTGAAATGCCAGCGGTTTGTAAACCGTTTCGGCAAGCCCATGTTCACCCCCCTGCTGGTCAAGGAACGGCAATAACGATGCTCCGCCGCCCAAAACAGGGAATGCGGGATACCGGAACACCGCTGATAGGGCAAAATGTTGAAAAAATGTCCCTGAATTTGTGAAATTCCTCTTGCCAAACGGGAGAAAGAGTGGTATAATGCTACCGTAAACAGGTAGAATGTAGGAAAGAGAGGCGCGAGCGCCTCTCTTTCTTGCTGATTTGGAAAGGGTGTATCCATGAAAGTTACCGAACAAGTGGCTGCGTTTGCCGAGCCAATCGTGAAAGAACACGGCTGCGAGCTTTGGGATGTGGAATATGTCCGGGAGGGCAGCGACTACTTCCTGCGTCTTTACATTGATAAGGACGGCGGCGTGGACATCAATGACTGCGAGGCCATCTCCCGTGCAGTAGATCCCATTCTGGACGAAAGGGATCCGATTCCCGGCTCCTACCATTTCGAGGTCTGCTCCGCGGGACTGGAGCGGGTGCTGAAACGGCCCTCGGATTTTCAGTGGTACCTCGACAGCCCCATCACCGTCAAGCTCTACCGCCCCAGAAACGGCCTGAAGGAAATCCCCTGTGTCCTGCGCGCTTACGAGGACGGAAGGCTGACCGTGGAAGCGGGCAGGGAAACCATTACTTTTGAAAAATCTGAGGTCGCACTGGTGCGGCTTCGTGTGGAATTCTGATAGGAGGACAGAATAAAATGGCAAGAAAGACAGCCAAAAAGCAGGCGGAAGCCCCAAAAGTAGACATCGGCGCGGAAATCTTCGCGTCTCTGCGGGAGCTGGAAAAGCTCAAGGGCATCCCTGTGGACTATATGGTAGAGCGCCTGAAGCAGGCTCTGACCAACGCCTACCGCAAGGATCGGGAGGACCGCCGGGACGTGCCGGCGGACAATGTGGTGGTTGACCTGAGCGAAAAGGGTCTCAGCATGCACATTGTCAAAACCGCAGTTGAGGAAGTGGAGGATACCGCACTGGAGATCCACATCGACGCTGCCCGGCGCTATAACCCCGACGCCCAGGTGGGCGATCCTGTGAACATCCCCGTAGATATCCAGAAATTCGGACGTATTGCTGCCCAGACCGCCAAGCAGGTGGTGATTCAGGGCATCCGGGAAGCTGAGCGGGGTGTGGTTTACGAGAGCTATTCCAGCAAGGCCCAGGAACTGATGACTGGCACCGTGCTGCGGATCGACCCTGCCAGCGGCGATATGTTCATCCGCATCGGCCAGGGCAACGACGCATCCGACGCCGTCCTGCGTGTCAGTGAGCAGATCCCCGGTGAGAAGCACAGTGAGGGAGATCTGATCCGGGTTTATGTTCTGGAGGTCCATAAGGCCAACCGCGGCCCTCTGATCCACGTTTCCCGCACCCATCCCAATCTGGTGCGCCGTCTGTTCGAGCTGGAGACGCCGGAAATTGCCGAGGGTCAGGTGGAAATCCGCAATATCGCCCGGGAGGCCGGTTCCCGTTCCAAGATGGCGGTTCGCGCCACCATGGAGGGTATCGATCCTGTAGGTGCCTGCGTCGGCCCACACGGCGGACGTGTGGGCGCGGTCGTTCAGGAGCTGGGCGGCGAGAAGATTGACATTGTGGTGTGGAGCGAGGATCCCTGTGAGTATGTCCGGGCCGCGCTGAGTCCGGCGGATGTTGTTTCCGTCACCCTGATCCCTGGTCAGAAGGCCTGCCGGGTTATCGTTCCCGACGATCAGCTGTCTCTTGCCATCGGCAAGGAGGGACAGAACGCTCGTCTGGCAGCTCGCCTCACCGGCTATAAAATTGACATCAAGCCCGCCAGCCAGGCAGAACCCGCGGAAGAAGATGCGGAAGGCTAAGGAACCTCTGAATAAATCGCCTGCGGCGAAAGCTCACGCTATCAGCGCTTGACGATTGATTCATCGCTTCCCCAAATCCAAAATTGCGGTATGATACCCCGTTTTGTGCCGGAGATATGCCGCAAATGCGCATTTAGAATTTTTCATTCCAAGCAAGGAGGTAGCGCCTATGCAGAAGAAAATTCCCCAGCGGCAGTGTATGGGCTGCCGGGAACGGAAAGCCAAGCGGGAGCTGATCCGGGTCGTTCGCAGCCCGGAGGGCGAGGTCAGCCTGGACTTCGGCGGCAAGAAAAACGGCCGGGGCGCTTACATCTGCCCCAATCCCGAGTGCCTGAAAAAGGCGATCCGCTCCAAAGCCCTTGACCGCAGCCTGGAAGTGACCATTCCCGAGGATGTTTACGCCCGGCTGGAAAAGGAAATGGTGGGCGGTCATGAATAAAGCCCTGAATTATCTGTCCTTAGCCCGCAAGGGCGGCATGGCGGAGCTGGGCGAGGAACCGGTGGGCGCCGTTGCCCGGGCGGGGAAGGCCTACCTGATTTTGGTGGCTTCCGACGCTTCTGACCATACTTGGCGGCGGGCGAAATCCTTCGCCGCCGGTACCGACCAGCAGTGTGTCCGTCTGAATGCCTCCAAGGAGGAGATGGGCTTTGCCGTCGGCCGGACCAGCCTTGCCATTGCCGCTGTTACGGATGTCCGGCTGGCGCTGTCACTGCTGACAGCCCTGGATGAGCCGGAGAAAAACAAAGAAGTTATGGAAGTCCTCTCCGCCAAGGCCGAAAAAGTCAAAAAGCACCAGGCCGAGGCCAAAGCCCACGCGCGGAATGTGCGAAAAGGAAAGAAGTAAGTATCAGTTGAAAGTTGAAAGTTGAAAGTTGAAGGTTTTGTTCCAGAACTTTCCACTTTCCGTTTTCCACTTTCAACTCCATCTAAGTTATGGAGGTGCGTTTTATCGTATGAGTTTAGTGAAGTATCGTTTGAAGGAGGTCGCGGCGGACTTCGGTGTTGCGCCGAAGGTGATCGCGGAAATCATCTCCAAGTATTTAGAGAAGCCCAAGTCCAATACCCAGGTGCTCACCGATGAGGAGCTGAATCTGGTGTTCGACTACATGACCCAAAAGAATCAGATCGCGTCCCTGGAGCAGGTGTTTGCCGTGAAGGCTGCCCCCAAGGCGGAAGCTCCCAAGGCTGAGACGCCCAAGGCGCCTGCCCAGCAGCCGGCGAAGCCCCAGCAGGCCAGACAGCAGAATCAGAACCAGCCCCGTCCCCAGCAGCCCAGCGCCCAGAATGTCCAGAGTCCCAAGGCTGACAAGCCCAAGGAGCCGGAGCGCAAGCGGGAGCGCCGGGTGGTGGATACCTCCGCTGTTCAGGTCAATTCCGGCCGTTTTGCCGATGTGGACAATCTGGTTTCCGAAAAGGTGCAGAATTACCAGGGCGGCAAGCAGCGCATTGGCGGCAAGAAGGGCCAGCAGAGCAGCAAGCAGCAGACCGGCAAGTTCAGGGGCAATAAGTCCAGGAACGAGGAGCAGGAGAAGATGCGCCGGCTGCAGATGGAGGTCGCCCGAAAAGCGCCTCTGACCGTCAAGATTCCCGAGGAAATCACCGTTGGCGAGCTGGCCTCCCGGATGAAGAAAACCGCCGGCGAGGTCATCAAGTGCCTGATGAAGAACGGCGTTATGGCTGCCATCAACCAGACCATCGACTTCGACACCGCCGAGTTCGTGGCAACGGAAATGGGCTGCAAGGTGGAGAAGGAAGTTACCGTTACCATCGAGGAGAAGATCATTGACGACCATGTGGATACTGCCGAGGAGCTGGAAACCCGGGCTCCCGTGGTGGTGGTCATGGGCCACGTTGACCACGGCAAGACCTCCCTGCTGGATGCTATCCGCAAGACTTCCGTCACTGCGGGGGAGGCCGGCGGTATTACCCAGCACATTGGTGCGTATACTGTCGATGTAAACGGCAATATGGTCACCTTCCTGGATACCCCCGGTCATGCGGCCTTTACCTCTATGCGCGCCCGGGGTGCCAAGTCCACGGACATCGCCATTCTGGTGGTGGCTGCCGACGACGGCATCATGCCCCAGACCATCGAGTCCATCAACCATGCCAAGGCTGCCGAGGTGCCCATCATTGTCGCCATCAACAAGATGGATAAGCCCACCGCAAACCCCGACAAGATCAAGGAGCAGCTGACCAAGTACGACCTGATTCCCGAGGAATGGGGCGGCGACACCGTGATCTGCCCCATCTCCGCAAAGACAGGCATGGGCCTGGAAGAGCTGCTGGAAATGGTCATCCTCACTGCCGAAGTGCAGGAGCTGAAGGCCAACCCCAACCGCCGTGCCAAGGGCGTTGTCATTGAGGCGCGGCTGGATAAGGCCCGCGGTCCCGTGGCTACGCTGCTGGTGCAGAACGGCACGCTGAAGCAGGGCGACATTGTCATTGCCGGTACCTCCGTGGGCCGTGTCCGTGTCATGACCAACGATAAGGGCCGAACCGTCAAGGCTGCAGGCCCCTCTGTGCCTGTGGAGATCACCGGTCTTGCCGACGTTCCTACGCCCGGCGACGAATTTAACGTGGTCACCGACGAGCGGATGGCCCGCGAGCTGGTGGAGCAGCGCCGTCAGGCTCAGAAGGACGCGCTGGCGAAGCTGAACCAGAAGGTCACCCTTGATAACCTCTTCGCCAAGATGCAGGAGGGCGAGATGAAGGAGCTGCCGCTGATCGTCAAGGCTGACGTGCAGGGCTCCGCCGAAGCGCTGAAGGCGTCTCTGGAGAAGATTTCCAACGAGGAGGTCCGTGTCCGGGTCATCCACGCAGGCGTGGGCGCCATCAACGAAAGCGACATTCTGCTGGCCTCCACCGCCGGCGCCATTGTGGTGGGCTTTAACGTCCGTCCTGATGCCGCTGCCGCTGCCAGCGCCAACCGAGCCAATGTGGATATGCGGTTCTACCGGGTCATCTACGACGCCATCGACGAGATTGAGGCTGCCATGAAGGGTATGCTGGCGCCCAAGTTCGAGGAAGCGGTTATCGGTCACGCGGAAGTGCGTATGACCTATAAGGTCAGCGCCATCGGCACCATCGCCGGCTGCATGGTCAAGGACGGTAAGGTCACCCGGGATTCTCAGGTGCGCATCCTGCGGGACAATATCGTTATCCACGAGGGCGAGATCGGCTCCCTGCAGCGCTTCAAGGACGCGGTGAAGGAAGTCACCGCCGGCTACGAGTGCGGCATGAGCGTTGTCAAGTACAACGACATCAAGGAAGGCGACATCTTCGAGTGCTTCGTCATGCAGGAAGTTAAACGCTGATTTTTCACCGCCGCGCCGCCTAACGCGGCGCGGCGAAGTTTTACAAACCCTCCGCAGGGGAAGGACATTGGGCCTTCCGCCCTGCGGTATGAATTTCCCTATCATTACGAAAGACTAACTATTAAAAGTCAAGCCTCAATCTGAGGACAATGTAGAAAAAAGTC
>JBJDYG010000050.1:0-12387 GCA_051867075.1 Faecousia sp.
CTTTTTTCATAGCCAGTGCCTTTCGGCACTGGCTACGTTGCTGGGGGACTTTTTTAACAGCCCCTTTATTCAGTATGTCAGACCCTCTTTCCACGTGCCCGCATGAATTTCCTCTCCGGTTTTCAGAACAATGATTCTGGAGCCGTCGTCTTCTTTGATTGTTTCGACATATTCGCTTCTGATATAGGTGATTTTACCCATAACCCTGCCGAAGGAGATCTCTTCTGCAGTAATTTCATGGATTGCCTCATAGTCCGAATCCACATTCAGAGAACCCAGAGAAACACCCCAGCTGCCATAGGGGATACGTTTTACCACACCTTCTTCAGCATCACTGGTTCGCGTACGCCACCTCTGACCGGACCGCCATTGATACTGGTGCTCCGGTACCAACAGCTCAATCGCCAGATCATCCGAACCGTCCAGATAGATCAGTCCATCATCATACACGGTGCTTTCCAAAGTGGCGTATGTACGCGTATCCCCTGTGAGCGTACCAAATGCGTCTTTTTCAATTTCTGTGTAAATTGTACACCGGCAATAATCCGCAACGTTCTCAGGCGTCAGCTCCACGATGACAAACATTTCATCCAGCAGCGCATTGTAGTCTTCCACACGCATCATTTTGGAGTTGATTGAGCCAATGGCCAGCTTGCCGCCCTCCCTGTAAATATGATACAGATAGTCGGATTCGCCATTGTTGATCATCAACTCCGAACCTTCCACCCGCCATTTCCCGGAAACATGCTCACCGTCAGCCGTCATGTCCTCATTCAGTGACAGCGTTACCTTGTCATACATTTCTTCCACATTATAAAAGTATGTCGGCTCATAGACCCATTTTCCGATCAACCGCAATTCAAGGCAGTCATCCGCAGATTCCTTCAGGACGCCGTAATTCTCCACCTTCGCAGCTTCCTCTTCCGTCAGCGCATTGTAGGCTTCCATGGCTGAATCAATGGCGGTCTGGCTCTCAACAGTAACCGTCCCGATGGCATCGATCATTGCCTCCACTTTCTTTACCGCTTCACTTTTGCCGCAGCCGCAAAGGGCAAGGGCCACCAAAACCGTCAGTATCCATGTACATGTTTTTTTCATAATCCAATCCTCTTTCTTTTTGGCTTATCACCGGATATCCCATCGGGGGAGAAAAGGCAAACACACCTTATTATACCTGTCTTTGCTGCAGCATGCAATTAACCACCTGCATAGGTTTTTGTCTGACAGTCCTTTTTCAGCGCCTTCGTTCCTCTTCCGGAACAAAGTCCAGCGTGATGGACTTGATCCCGGTGCGCAGCTGGGTGTATTTCACCCCGGCGGAATCCATCATACGCTTGGACGCCAGCGTTGCCATGCTGTCTGAATACTTGTCCGAGAGGTAGTAGACCTCCTTTACGCCGCTCTGGATAATGGCCTTGGCGCACTCGTTACAGGGAAACAGGGCAACGTACAGCTTGCTGCCTCTTAAGTCCCGCCCGTTGGCATTGAGCACCGCATTGAGCTCCGCATGGACAACGTAAGGGTATTTCGTCTGCTCACCCTCCCGCTCCCAGGGATATTCGTCGTCAGAGCAGCCTTTCGGCATACCGTTGTAGCCCGTGGAAATGATGATGTTGTCCTGTGAGACAATGCAGGCCCCAACCTGGGTATTGGGATCCTTGCTGCGTTTCGCCGCCAGCATGGCAATGCCCATAAAGTATTCGTCCCAGTTGATGTAGTCCTCCCGTTTCATGGCAGAAGCCTCCTCTTTTCATACTATTTCTTATTAAAAATCTTTGATTTTTAATAAGAAGACACCGCCTTACGGCGTTGTCGATTCTGTGATTTTGGGAAAGAAAAATCAC
This sequence comes from Faecousia sp., assembly GCA_051867075.1. Taxonomy (GTDB): domain Bacteria; phylum Bacillota; class Clostridia; order Oscillospirales; family Oscillospiraceae; genus Faecousia. The sequence goes on from JBJDYG010000050.1 coordinate 1,845, forward strand.
GCAGTCCCGTCTCATATGATTCTCTAACAAAAAACTTCAATTCTTGCGAATGAAAGTTTTTTATTGAGAATCAGTATCACAATGCAAAAATTGCGGTGCTTTCCCTCTTTTTATTATACACAAAAGGCAGAACGGCTGCAAGTGCCGTTCTGCCTTTTTCAGGTTTATTCAAAGAAGTCCTTCAAATTGTTGAGGAACTTTTTCCGCTTGGGGGTCTCCTCCATGGTACCGTCCAGCTGGCGCAGAAGGTCTTTCTGCTCCTTGGTCAGCCTGGTGGGTGTCTCTACCACCACGGTGAAGCGCTCGTTGCCCCGGCGGCGGGTGTTGCCCACCTCGGGAATGCCCTTCTCCCGGAGGATGAATTCCCGTCCGGTCTGGGTGCCCTCGGGGATTTCATAATCCACCTTACCATCCAGAGTAGGCACCTGAATGGTGGCGCCCAGAGCCGCTTGGGTGAAGGTGATGGGCACCTCGCACAGCACATCCGTTCCCTCTCTGGTGAAGATCGGGTGGCGTTTGATGGAAATCTCCACCAGCAGGTCGCCGTTGACGCCGCCGTTGGCACCAACGCAGCCCTCGCCCCGGACACGGACACTCTGTCCTTCATCCACACCCGCGGGTATCTTGACCTTGACCCGGTTTGTCTTGCGCACCTTGCCCTTTCCTTTGCAGGTGGTGCAGGGCGTCTTGATGACTTTGCCCCGGCCGGAGCAGGTAGGACAGGTGGTGGTGGACTGCATCTGCATGCCCATGAAGTTTTGCACGGAACGTACCTGACCGGTGCCGCGGCACTGGCTGCAGGTCTCAATGACCCCGTCGGCGCTGCCGGTTCCGTTACAGTTGGGGCAGTTCTCAATGCGCTGGGCGGCGACTTCCTTTTCACAGCCGAAGGCTGCTTCCTCGAAGGTCAGCTCCAGCCGGGACATGACGTTCTCGCCCCGGCGGGGCGCGGACTGCTGGGAGCCCCGGCTGCGCCCGCCGCCGAAGAACTCACCGAAAATGTCCCCCAAATCGCCGAAACCGTCAAAACCGCCAAAACCGCCAAAGCCCGCGCCACCGGCTCCCGCCCCAAAGTTGGGATCAACTCCGGCAAAGCCGTACTGGTCGTAGCGGGCGCGCTTTTCCTGATCGGACAGGACCTCGTAGGCCTCCCCGGCCTCTTTGAATTTTTCCTCAGCGGTTTTGTCGCCGGGGTTGCGGTCGGGATGATACTTCATAGCGGCCTTGCGGTAGGCCTTCTTTATGTCGTCGGCGCTGGCGTCCTTGCTGACCCCAAGCACCTCATAATAGTCACGTTTGTTTTCTGCCATTTTTGTCACCTCAATGTATGAAAATCACGGTAGGGCGGGGGCCTGCCCCTGCCATTATATACCCGCTTCGTTACAGCGGCGGGGGCAAGCCCCCGCCCTACAAGTGCTTTTCCGAAATACACCAACAAGGGGCGGCAGGATGCCGCCCCTTTTTCTGGGGTTAATCAGTCAACGGACTCATAATCGGCATCCACCACGCCGTCGTCGCCGGGCTTCTGGTAGCTGCCGCCCTGTGCACCGCCCTGCTGAGCGCCGCCCTGGGGGTTTGCCTGCTGATACAGCTTCTCGGAAACCTTGTAGAATGCCTGCTGGACTTCCTCAGTGGCCTTCTTGATGGCTTCCACATCGCTGCCCTTGTTGACTTCCTTCAGATGGTCAATGGCGGACTGGATGGAAGCCTTCTCACTTGCGTCGATCTTGTCTCCCAGCTCATTCAGAGTCTTTTCGGTCTGGTATACAGTCTGGTCGGCGGCATTGTGGGTGTCCACTTCGTCCTTGCGGGCCTTATCCTCGGCGGCATACTGCTCCGCCTCATGAACGGCCTTGTCGATGTCCTCCTTGCTCAGGTTGGTGGAAGCGGTGATGGAGATGTTCTGCTCCTTGCCGGTACCCAGATCCTTGGCGGAAACCTTCACGATACCGTTGGCGTCGATGTCGAAGGAAACCTCGATCTGAGGCACGCCACGGGGTGCGGGAGCAATACCGGTGAGCTGGAAGCGGCCCAGAGTCTTGTTATAAGCGGCCATTTCCCGTTCGCCCTGCAGGACGTGAACCTCAACGGAGGTTTGGCCGTCGGCAGCGGTGGAGAAGATCTGGCTCTTGTGGGTGGGGATGGTGGTGTTGCGGTCGATCAGACGGGTGAACACGCCGCCCATGGTCTCAATGCCCAGAGACAGGGGAGTGACATCCAGCAGCAGGATATCCTGTACGTCGCCGGTGAGCACGCCGCCCTGAATAGAAGCGCCCACAGCCACGCACTCGTCGGGGTTGATGCCCTTGAAGCCTTCCTTGCCTGTAATGGACTTGACAGCCTCCTGCACGGCGGGGATACGGGTGGAACCGCCAACCAGCAGCACCTTATGGATATCGGAAGCGCTGAGGCCGGCGTCGGACATGGCCTGACGGACAGGCTTCATGGTGCGCTCCACCAGGTCAGCGGTCAGCTCATTGAACTTGGCCCGGGTGAGGGTCACGTCCAGATGCTTGGGTCCGGTGGCGTCGGCGGTGATATAAGGCAGGTTGATGTTGGTGGAGGTGACGCCGGACAGCTCAATCTTGGCCTTCTCAGCAGCCTCCTTCAGGCGCTGCATGGCAACCTTGTCGCCGGACAGGTTGATGCCCTCGCTCTTCTTGAACTCGGCAACCAGATAGTCCATAATTCTCTGGTCGAAGTCGTCGCCGCCCAGATGGGTGTCGCCGGCGGTCGCCAGAACCTCGATGACGCCGTCGCCGATGTCCAGGATGGACACATCGAAGGTACCGCCGCCAAGATCATACACCATGATCTTCTGCTCGGACTCCTTATCCAGTCCGTAAGCCAGAGCCGCGGCAGTGGGCTCGTTGATGATACGCTTGACCTCCAGACCGGCAATCTTACCGGCATCCTTGGTGGCCTGACGCTGGGCGTCGGAGAAGTAAGCTGGGACGGTGATGACAGCTTCGGTGACGGTCTGGCCCAGATACGCCTCGGCGTCCGCCTTCAGCTTCTGCAGAATCATGGCGCTGATCTCCTGGGGGGTATAGCCCTTGCCGTCGATGGTGACATGGTAATTTTCGCCCATGTGGCGCTTGATGGAAGAGACGGTGCGGTCGGAGTTGGTGACAGCCTGACGCTTTGCCACCTGACCCACCATACGCTCGCCGGTCTTGGAGAAGGCCACCACGGAAGGGGTGGTACGGGTGCCTTCGGCGTTGGCGATGACAACAGGCTCGCCGCCTTCCAGCACAGCAACACAGGAATTGGTAGTACCAAGGTCAATACCGATAATCTTAGACATAATGTTTTCCTCCTATATTCAATGAAAAGTATTTATTGGTTTATTGGTTTATTGCGGCACTCTCTGCCGAAAATGGAAACGCGTTTTCAGTTGAAAGTTGGCAATGGAAAGCGGAAAGCTAAGGAGCCGCTTCCGGGCACATGGAATTCTGTCCCACTAAGACACCCCAGCCTTCAATATGAACTGCTCAGTTGGCCACCTGCACCATGGCGAACCGGACGATCTTATCGCCAATTTTGAAACCCTTCTGGAAAACCTGAGCGATGACGTTTTCGCCATGCTCCTCGCTGTCCAGGTGCATCACGGCATTGTGCAGATTGGGGTCGAAGGTGTCTCCCACCTCGCCGAAGATTTCCACGCCCAGACCGTTCAGGATCTTCACCAGCTCGGTCATGGTCATTTCCACGCCCTTTTTGTAGGCAGCATCTTCGGTCGGCTGATTCAGCGCCCGTTCCAGATTGTCGTAGATGGGGAGCATCTTCGTTACGGCGTCGGCCTTGCCGTTGCCGTAGGAGGCTTCCTTTTCCTTTACGGTGCGCTTTCGGAAGTTATCAAACTCCGCCGCAAGCCGCAGAAGGGAATCATGCTCCGCGTTATATTTTTCCTCCCAGGGATTAACCTCGGGGGTCTCCGGGGTTTCCTTCGGGGTTTCGGGAGTCTCGGCTTCCGCTGGAACCTCGGGAGTTTCCGTTACAGGCGTTTCTTTTGTTTCTTGTTCCTTTTTTGCCACGTTTCTGGCCTCCTATATTAGTCTGACGCAGGTGCCGATGGGTTCATCGGCATTCCCGATGGGTTTCTACTCGTGGGATTCTTCCTTCGCCGGTTCCGGCAGCTGGGGCTGCTCGGGTTTGGCGAACATTTTGCTCAGGCTCTCGGCAAAGTAGCTCAGCCGGGCCGTTACTTTAGCATAATCCATTCGGGTGGGGCCCACCACGCCGATCATGCCCTGCATTCCGTCGCCGATGTCGAATTTGGTCATCACCACGGAAGTGTCCTTCAATTCGTCCGCCACATTTTCGGGACCGACCAGCACCTTCGTACCGTTGGCGCCCTCCATGACGGCGGGGAGATTGGCAAGGGCCTCTTCGTCGATGGAATCCATCACCCGCTGGGCTTTGTCCACATCCCGGTACTCGGGCAAGCTCAAAAGTCTTGCCTGCCCGGTGACCGCCACGCTGGTGGAACCGTTGTTTTTCAGCGTCTCCTGAGTGAAATCCAGGATCACCGGCACCAGAGAAGCGGCAGCTCCTGCGGAGCGCATCACTTTATCCATCAGTTCAGCAGTGAAGCCATCCAGTGGGATGTCCGTCATGGTAGCGTTGAGCAGCGCGCTGAGGAGCTTCAGGTCTGTCTCGGTGACGTTCAGGGGCAGCTTAATGAGCTTATTCACCACCTGATCGTTGGGTAACATCAGAACCAGAATGAAGCTGCCATGTCCGGCCAGGATCAGGTCAAACCGCTTGACGCAGACATTCCCATAACGGGAGGCAGCGGAGATGGCGGGAAGATCCGTGGCCTGGGATACCAGTTTTGCCACCTTTTCCACCATTTTATCCACACGCTGCATCTTCTCCTCGATGGCGGAATTGATGGATTTGGTCTCATCGATGGAAAGCCGGTAGTCCATCATCAGTTCGTCAACGTACAGCCGGTAGCCGGCGGCGGAGGGGATGCGGCCCGCACTGGTGTGGGGCTGCTCCAGATAGCCCATGGCAGTCAGCTCTGCCATTTCATTTCGGATGGTAGCGGAGGAATACTTCATGTCCGGCAGGGCAGTGATGGCCTTGGAGCCAACCGGTTCCGCTGTGCGGATATACAGGTCAACGACAGACCGCAGTACCTTCTTTTTCCGCTCCGTCAGTTCCATGAAATCCCTCCTTTCGATTTAGCACTCCATACTCTTGAGTGCTAAGCACACTATACCTCAGAGTGCCAAAAAAGTCAATAGGTCGTTTTTGAATTATTCTTGAACATTTGGGGATTATGAGGGAAAATTTGCAGTTCAGGTATCCGCTGCCGTTAACACCTGAGACAAAATACGCCCTTCCTTCGTTATATATAAATGGCAGAACCTGTCTGAACCGCCTCAGGCCATACCATCATCCTGCTCTTCACACACCGTTATTATGAAGTTCCCTTGAATTTTTCTTGAATTCTCCCTACAGGGCTGGAAGTTTTCCGTTCTTTGTGCTATACTGTGCATAAAGTTAGACTGCGGGGGTCTGCCCCGAAACCGTTTTTTTGGGAGAGAGAGCTTATGCTGGAATTATTGGCACCCGCCGGATCCATGGATGCCCTGCGCGCGGCAGTGCAGAACGGCGCCAACGCCGTGTACCTGGGCTGCGGCACCTTTAACGCGCGGCAAAGCGCGAAAAACTTCACGCCCCAGACACTGGTGGAGGCCATTAAATACTGCCATGTCCGTGGCGTCCAGGTTCATCTGACTCTGAACACCCTGGTCTCCGACCGGGAAATGGCGGAGCTGAGCGAGCTGATCCGCCACGCCGCCCAGAATAACGTGGATGCCTTTATCGTGCAGGACTTGGGCGTGGTGCAGCTGTGCCGTCAGATCGCCCCGGGGATTCCCGTCCACGGCAGCACCCAGATGACCGTCCACTCCCTGCCCGGTGTGCAGCTTTGCGCCGCCATGGGCATCAAACGGGTGGTCTTAAGCCGGGAGCTGAGCCGGGAGGAGATCCGCTATATCTGCTTAAATTCCCCCATTGAAATTGAAGTATTCGTCCACGGCGCTCTGTGCATGTGCTATTCCGGGCAGTGCTATATGTCCGCCATGATCGGCGGGCGCTCCGGCAACCGGGGACGCTGTGCCCAGCCCTGCCGCCAGAGTTACGGCTACACCCACTGGCAGGATAAATACCCCCTGAGCCTTAAGGACAACTGCCTGATTCCCTATTTGCGGGAGCTGCAGGAAATGGGGGTGGCCTCCTTAAAGCTGGAGGGCCGGATGAAGCGGGCGGAATATGTGGCGACGGTCACCGCCGTCTACCGTAAGGCACTGGATGAGCTGACCGTCACCAAGCCCATGATGGACGCCCTGTACACCGCCTTCAACCGCCAGGGCTTCACCGACGGCTACTATACCAGCCGGGTAGATACCAAAATGTTCGGTACCCGGCAGGAAACCGCCGACGATCCCGAATGGCTCCAGGCTGCCCGGCAGTCCTATGAAGCAGGGGAGACCCAGCTTGTAGATATTCGCTTTCAGGCCATCGTGAGTGTGGACGGAAGCTGCCTCATTGCTGTAGATCCGGAGGGTCGCACCTGCCGCTCCGACGGTCCCATGCCGCAGCGGGCTCAGAACATTGCCCTGACCGGAGAAATGCTGGCCCAGCGGGTGGCCAAGACCGGCGGCACTCCTTACCGGTGCGCGGAGGTCCGCACCCGGGTGGATCCCGGTCTGATCATCTCCGCGGCAGCCATCAACGCAATGCGCCGGGACGTATTGAACCAGCTCACCGCCGTCCGTGCCAGGCGTGAGGAGCAGGCCATCCGCAAGCCCAAGACGGTACCGGAATTCAAAGGCCCTACCGGTCTGCCCGGCCTGACCATTCAGGTCACATCCCGGGAGCAGCTGACACCCATGCTTTTGAAGCTGGAAACCACCATGCTGTATGTCCCGCTTCACGTTCTGCTGTCCGACGGTGAGCTGTGCCAGAGACTGGTGCAGCGGGGGCGTCTGGCGGTGGTGCTGCCGAGAATCGCCCATGACGGAGAGCTTCCCCGGATCAAAAAGAGCTTGGAGGTGCTTCGTTCCGTCGGTGTCCGGGACGCACTGGTGGGTAATCTGGGTCTGATCGCCCCCGTCCGGGAGGCAGGAATGCGGGTGCACGGTGACTTTGGCCTGAATGTGTTCAATTCCGCCTCCATGAACGTCATGCGTTCTCTGGAGCTGGCCTCCGCCACGGTGAGCTTTGAAATGACTCTGCCCCAGATCCGGGACGTAAGCAAGGCGGTGAACGCCGAGCTAATTGCCTATGGGCGGCTGCCCCTGATGGTAACGGAGCACTGTCTGATTCACAACAAAACCGGCGAATGCACCTGCCACCTGAAGCCCACCCGGCTGATCGACAAGACTGGCGCGGAGTTCCCGGTAATCCGGGACGGCGATAGCTGCCGCAGCGTGCTGCTCAACGGCAAAAAGCTCAGCTGGCTGGACCGGCACGACGATCTGGCGAAGCTGGGACTGTGGGCAACGCGGCTGTACTTCACCACAGAAAATTCCCGTGAGGTTGACCGCGTGCTGAACGATTACATGAATCCCGAACCCTTAGACCCGGGTGCCTGTACCAGAGGGCTGTATCTCAGGGGCGTGGATTAGTGCGCCCTCCCCCGAGGGGAAAGCTTTGAAGAAAGGATTTTACCAATGTCACTGATATTAGCCTCCTCCTCGCCCCGGCGGCGGGAGCTTTTGGGTTTGTTCGGCATTCCCTTCACCGTCCGTTCGGCGGATATCGACGAAACCATGGATCCCGGGAAAGCGCCCTTTGATGAGGTGGCTCGGGTCAGTCGGATGAAGGCTCTGGCTGCGGTGGCAGGAGCGGACGACGTGGTCATTGCCGCAGATACCATTGTTGTCTGTGAAGGGAAAATCCTGGGCAAACCCCACAGCAAGGCGGAGGCTTCCGGGATGCTGAGTCTCCTTTCCGGGCGGGATCATCAGGTGATGACCGGCTGCACCGTTCTTTTTGGGGAGAAATGCGAGACCTTCACAGAGGTAACGAGTCTGCATTTCCGTCCTCTCAGCAAAAAAGAAATCGATAAATACGTCCAAAGCGGAGAACCCATGGACAAAGCCGGCGCCTATGGCATTCAGGGCGGCGCGGCGCTGTTCTGTGAAAAGCTGACGGGCGATTATTATAATGTTATGGGACTTCCCGTGTGCCGTTTGTACGAAACCCTTTGCCGTGTGGCGCCGGAAGTGATGGAGGATACCGTATGAGAAATCTGTTCAATACCAAGGTGAAGATCATTCTGGTCGTCGCCGGACTGCTGACGGCGGCGCTGGCGATTATCGGCGGCATCACCAATCAGACTCTGCCCGGCATGATTGTCCAGGGCGTTCTGGCGCCCTTCCGTGCCGCCGGTACCGCTCTGACCAATACGGCGGAAAAATACTACAGCTATATGTTCCGCTACGAGGCTCTGGATGCGGAGAACAAGGTGCTGGAAGAAAAAATCGCCCAGATGGAGGACGTGGCCCGTCAGGCCGATGCCGTTACCCGTGAAAACGAACGGCTTCGGGCGGCACTGGGTCTGAAGGAAACCCACGAGGACTATAAGTTGGTGGACGCCTATATCATCGGCTGGAGCTCCTCCGACTGGGAGGACACCTTCACCATTAACCGGGGTACCAACGCGGGCATTCAGGAGAACATGTGCGCCATTACCGCCAACGGCGAAGTGGTAGGTCTGGTTACGGAGGCAGGTGTCAACTATGCCGTAGTCAAAACCGTTCTGGATTCCACTCTGGAAATCTCCGGCACCATCGCCACCTCCGGCTATAACGGCATGGTCAAGGGCGGCTATATAAACGGCAACGACACTTTGCTTCAGATGAACTATCTTCCCTCGGATTCCATCATCCGCAATAAGGATCAGGTGGTGACCTCTGGCTCCACGGTGTACCCCCGTGGCCTGATCATGGGCTACGTGGTGGACGCTGGCTTCGAGGAAACAGGCGTGGCAAAGTTCGCCCTGTTGGATCCCGCGGCGGACATCAACTCTTTGGAGCAGGTCTTTATCATCACAGACTACACCACCGAAGTCGCTGCCTCCCCCACGATCCCAGCGACGGAAGAAACCACGGCGGAAACCCAGCCGGTCACGCCGGTTGGCTGAGGACACGCCATGGCAAGAAGAAAACAATCCGAATTCAAGCCCGATCCCAGGCAAATCAGCCTGCCCCGGCTGTTTCACATGACCCAGCTACAGAAGCTGCGGCTGCTGAAATGGGCACTGTACGTTCTGACGGCAGTTCTTCTGCTGACCATTCAGGATGTCATCATGAGCCGGGTCAGCATCTTCGGCGCAACCACAGATCTGGCGGTATCCGTGATTCTGCTGATTACGGTGATCGAAGGCGTGGAAGTGGGGAGCGTGTTCATGCTCATCGCATCCACATTATATTATTTTTCCGGCTCCGCCCCGAGTCCCTACTGCGTCGCGCTGCTGTGCTTTATCGGCACCGCCGCCACATTGCTCCGGCAGGCCTATCTGCGCCGCACGAAGCTGTCCATCGTTTTCTGTGCCGGACTGGCGCTGACGCTTTATGAGGTGGGCTTGTACATTGTAGGCATGGGCCTTGGCCTGACCCGGTGGGGTCGGCTCTTTTCGTTCCTGCTCACCGCCGCATACAGCTGGGCCGTTATGATCCCCCTATACACCCTTATCAATAAAATCGGTCTTATTGGAGGAAACACATGGAAAGAATAAGCCGTTTTCGCGCTATTATGCTTCTGGTGCTCTTTGGCTTCATTCTCGTGCTGTTCGCCGTAAAGCTCTTTGATTTACAGATCATCCAGACCGACGGCAACACCGACAACATCGCCAAGTACACCACCGTTACCACTGTCCGTGCCGCCCGGGGCGATATTCTCGACCGCAACGGTAACGTCTTGGTGGGCAACCGCGCCAGTTATGATCTGGTGTTTAACCATTACGTTATCGAGTCCTACGGGCAGACCAACCAGGCCCTGTACGCACTGCTCAAAAAGTGTCAGGAGCTGGACATAAAATACAACGATCATTTCCCGGTAAGCAAAACCCGCCCCTTTGAGTACACCCTGAATGAGTTCGCCACCTCCTGGCAGAACCATTTCCAGAGTTTCATGGTGGACCGGGAGCTGGACTCGGATATCACCGCTCCGCTGCTGGTTGAGAAGCTCCGCACCCGCTACAAGATTCCCTCGGAATGGTCGGACGAGGACGCCCGGGCCATCATCGGTATGCGCTACGAATTTGACCTGCGAGGCATCTCCAAGCTGCCTACCTACACCTTCATTGAGGACGTTTCCGACGAGGACCTGTCCGCGATTCTGGAGCTGAACACCCCCGGCCTGATGGTGGAATCCTCCACCGTCCGGGAATACCATACAAAATACGGCGCTCACATTTTAGGCTATATGGGCGGTATGGACGCAGACGACTGGGCAAAGTACGCCGATCAGGGCTACTCCATGGATGCCTACATCGGCCAGTCCGGTTTTGAGGAAGCCT
>JBJDYG010000051.1:0-2467 GCA_051867075.1 Faecousia sp.
CCCCGACCTACTGATTCGTAGTCAGTCACTCTATCCAACTGAGCTACCGGCGCATAGCACTTCGATCAAGTGCCTGAGTATAATACCACATCTCATAAAAAAAAGCAAGCTCTTTTTTCATTTTTCCCGGCTTTTTTATTTTTTCTTATGACGGACATGCAGCCTTGACAGCTCCGGCAGTTCTATTGTAGAATATTCACTATAAGGAGAAGCGGGATATGGATAATCTTGATCTGACAATACTGCCCTCCCTGCTGCTGCCCTGGTATCGGGAGCAGCACCGGGAGCTGCCCTGGCGGGAAACAAGGGAACCTTACCATATCTGGCTGTCGGAAATCATGCTGCAGCAGACCCGGGTGGAGGCTGTAAAAGGGTATTACGCCCGCTTTCTTGCCGCCCTGCCCACCGTGGAAGCATTGGCAGACTGTGATGATGATACCCTTCACAAGCTCTGGGAAGGGCTGGGATATTACAGCCGGGTACGGAATCTGAAAAAAGCAGCGCAGGTGATTGTGGACCAGTACGGCGGCGTGTTTCCCCGGGAGTATGGCAGGGTTCTGGCGCTGCCCGGCATCGGAGAATACACCGCCGGTGCCATCTGCTCCATCGCCTTTGACCAGCCCACTCCGGCTGTGGACGGAAATGTGCTGCGGGTTTTTTCCCGGCTGACGGACGACCCGGCACCCATCGACCTGCCCGCCGTGAAAGCGGGCGTCAGGGAAAGGCTTGCCGCCGTTTACCCCAGGGAGGCCGGGGATTTTACACAGGCGCTGATGGAGCTTGGAGCCACCGTCTGCGGCCCCAACCGGAAGCCGGAGTGCGGCAGCTGTCCCTGCCGGGAGCTCTGTCTCGGCTGTCGGAACGGCACGGCGAAGGCCCTGCCGGTCAAATCCCCCAAAAAAGAGCGGCGGCAGGAGGACAGAACCGTGTTCATTCTGCGCTGCGGCGGGCGGTACGCTCTGCAGAAGCGTCCGGACACCGGGCTTCTGGCGGGACTGTGGCAGTTTCCCAATGTGGCCGGGCATCTGGACACGCATCATGCTCTGGCAGAAGCGGAACGGATGGGACTGCGTCCCCGGGAGATCCTCCGGGAAGTCTCGAGAAAGCATATTTTTACCCATATTCAGTGGAATATGAAGGGAATCTATCTGGAAGTTGCCGAAGCAACCGGCGGCTTTTCCTGGTTCACGGCAGAGCAGATTGACGCGCAGGCGGCGCTGCCCACGGCGTTCCGCCTGTTTTGGGAGGAGAAATAGAGAGATGTTTGATTTTCACATTCATTCCCGGGTTTCCTTTGACGGTCATGACGCAGGATATGCCATGGCCAAAGCCGCCCTCGATGCCGGACTGAAAGAAATCTGTTTTACAGACCACATAGACTATGATCCGCTGGGGCGGATGGGTGATATGGCCTTCCGCACCGGGGACTACAACGCAGAGTATGCGCATCTGACGCTCCCGGGACTGACCATCCGCCTGGGGATGGAATTCGGCCTCGCCAGGAACAATCAGGAGCAGTTCAAAAAGGATCTTGGGCGGCGTCCGTTTGATTTTGTCCTTGGTTCCATCCATTTTGTGGACGGGCTGGATGTGTATTTCGACGAATTCTGGCAGGGAAAAACCGTTTTTCAGGTAGAACGGCGGTATTTGGAGGAAACTCTGGCCTGCCTTCGGGTGCATGAGGACTTCGATGTGTTGGCGCACCTGACCTACATCAGCAAGCCTCCCTGCCACCCTACCCACCGTCCTTTGTCCTATGAAACCCACCGGGAGCTCATTGACGAAATTCTGCGTATCCTTGTTGATAAGGGCAAGGGGCTGGAAATGAACACCAGCGGCGTTGACCGCTGCGGCGATTTTCTTCCCTCCGCCGATATCTTCCGCCGGTTCCGGGAGCTGGGGGGCGAAATCGTCACCGTCGGTTCCGACGCTCACCGCTGCAATCGGGTGGGACAGTATTCAGGCCGTGCCTGTGAAATTCTGAAGGATATTTTCGGCTACGTCTGCACCTTTGAAAACCGGGAACCGGTTTTTCATAAGCTGTGATATGGATAAAAAAGCGCAGGGCGTTTGCCCTGCGCTTATTGTTTTGGCGTCAATCCTCGTAGGTAGCGGCCAGATCCTCATAGTAGGCCATCATTTCTTCCTCGGTGTCGAAATTGGCCACATACATCTGGTTCGCCATGGCGCCGGAGAGAGCCTCGGGGATACGGCCCCACATGACCATCCGGCTTCCGTACTTCATCATGACCTCGTAGTCGTCCAGCTTGTAGTGCCGTCCGTCCCGGCGACCGAAGAAGGCACAGAAGTGGTGATTGCCGATGGGCTTGGTGTTGGTATCAAAGGCCACCATGTCCGCCCAGATCTTGTAAACATCGGTCTCCTGAGAGTAGTTGTACATCTCGGGGGTGTAGCCGCCGGCGGGACGCATGTTGACCTCCAGGCCCAGCACGTCGCCCTTCTTGCC
>JBJDYG010000052.1:0-2432 GCA_051867075.1 Faecousia sp.
TACTATTTAACCAGGAAAGCCTGCCTCGGGATTTTACGCCGATCCTCCGAACGGGACAAGCCGTTGCCGACAGCGCTGCGGACAGCCCTTGAGCTTCAGGCGGGCCTGCGGGAAGATGTGTCCCTGACAGAAGGGAAAACAGCCTTTGCTGCCAACCAGCGGGATGAGGTGCGGAACCTGCACGATGTAGCCGGGGCGTTAGGTGCCCAGCCGGGAATGAAGCAGCAGATCTTCATAGCGGAGAGTGAGCCCATGCTGTGTCTGAATGATCAGGGCGGACAGGTCATGGACTGCACGGAAAACATCACCGGGACACTCCGTGCCCAGATGCACAGCCATCAGCCGCTGATCCTGGAATCCAATCAGGAACACGCACGGGTACGAACAGATGGGCTATCCCCAACGCTGCCGGCTTCCATGGGCATGGGCGGAGGATATGTCCCTATGGTATATGAGAACCATGGCATCGATTCCCGGTATACCGGCCCCCATGAGGTGTCCCCGACCATTTCAGCGCGGTGCGGCACAGGTGGAAACAATATTCCGCTGGTGGAGCAGGATTCTTCCATCTACTGCATTGTGGGCAACATCATCGACCGTCAGCCGGAGAACGGGGGGAACGGCTGCGGCTATCAGGAGGGCATCTCCTACACCCTGACGGCCATGGATCGCCTCGCCGTCTACAGCCGCCAACGTGTGGACGTGTTTGCAGAGAATGAAGTTGCCTGCACGGAGAGCGCCCGACAGCATAAGGATGCCACCGATCTGGTGATGCAGCCCTACCAGGAAACGGTTGGCACACTGGTTCGCTCTGATCACAAGGGCATCAGCAACCAGTATGTGAGCGACGACAAGTGCATCGTGGACAGTCCCAACCTGATTCGCCGCCTGACGCCCCTTGAGTGCGAGCGTTTGCAGGGTTTCCCGGACGGGTGGACAAACATCCCAGGGGCTTCGGATTCCGCCCGTTACAAAGCCCTGGGCAACAGTGTGGCCATCCCCTGCGTGGAGTATGTCATGCGTGGGATTGCAATGGTGCTGCAAAATGAACGCAGTAATCAAGTTTGAATCTCAAAAAACCTGTGTCGATTGCTTACTGCCTGGACTTGTATTCTTCGCCCCAATTCCATAGGGAGTCCAGAACTGGCTTCAAACTATAACCCAAGTCAGTCAGCGTATATTCTACACGGGGCGGCACCTCGGCATAGACCTTGCGGGTGACAAGTCCGCTTTCCTCCATATCCCGAAGCTGCGCGGTGAGTACCTTTTGGGAAACATGTCCGATGGACTTTTTCAGTTCACCAAAGCGCTTGGTTCCTGGCATCAGATCCCGCAGAATCAGTACCTTCCATTTATCGCCGATCAGCATGAGGGTGGTTTCTACGGGGCAGGCCGGAAGTTCTTTCTTTTCTTCGCTCATACAGAATTCCTCCAATAGTTTCTTTTTGGTAACTACAGCACAATATTGTGCTTACTTTACAGAATTACGCTACGGTGATATTGTAATACCAACGAAAGGAAAAAGCAACCTTTCTAAAAGAAAAATCATTTTGGAGGTAATCACCATGAAAAAAGTCGTTGAATTCTTGACCGCAAACCCTGTCCAGTACCTCGCTACTGTAGGCCGTGACGGCAAGGCCAAGTGTCGGCCCTTCATGTTCTGCTTCGAGCAGGACGGCAAGCTCTGGTTCTGCACCAACAACACCAAGGATGTCTACAAGGATATGCAGGAAAACCCCTATGTGGAGGTTTCCGTGTCCAGCCCCAGCTATGCATGGATTCGGCTCTGTGGCAAGGCAGTGTTTGAGAACAACATGGCCGTCAAGGAAGGTTGCATGAACAATCCCATCGTCAAGGGTCAGTACCAGACCGCTGACAATCCCATTTTTGAGGTGTTTTATCTGGATGATCCCCACGGCGTGATTGCTGACTTCTCTGGCAATCCTCCTTACGAGTTCTAAGAAGAACCGTCAAATAAAATCTTCGGGGCAAGGTGAAATCCCTGACCGGCAGTAACAGCCTGCGAGCGGAAACGCTGATGCGGTGGAATCCCGCAGCCGACGGTATAGTCCGGATGAAAGAAGATATGGTGGAGCAGCCCCGCAGAACCACTCTGCGGGGCTGTCTCCAAATCCAAAGCATATCTTTAGCAAGGAGAATTATGAATCGCACCACCACGATGACAAGAACGAAATTTTCTGCCCGAACCATGACCATAACCTCCCTCTTATCCGCAATTGCTTACATACTGGCCTTTGTGGAATTTCCGGTCCCGCTGTCACCATCCTTTGCCAGAATGGATCTTTCTGATTTCCCAGCTTTAATTGGAGCCTACGCCTTTGGGCCGTTTGTTGGTGTTCTGATAGAGCTTGTGAAAAATGCATTGCAACTCCTGTCTACTTCCACGGGCGGCGTTGGGGAGCTTGCCAACT
>JBJDYG010000053.1:0-2415 GCA_051867075.1 Faecousia sp.
AGTGCGGCTTTATGACCTGGGACGTGCCCACCGCCGAGGATTGCCCGGAGTGCGGGCAGACTTTGTTCAAGAAGTCCGGCAAGGGGCGGATGAAGCCCTTCTGCATCAACGAAAGCTGCTCCCGGTTCCTCCCGGAGGATCAGCGGGGCTACTATAAGAAGAAAACCTCCGGGGAAGGGGAAGCCGCTTCCGGGGAAAAGCCTGCCGAAGAAAAGACGGCGGCAAAGAAGTCCCCGGCAAAAACCGCGGCGAAGAAAACCACAGCCAAGAAGTCTGCGGCAAAGAAAACCGCCCCCAAGAAGGAGACCGAAGCATGAACGTGAAAGTCATCGGCGCGGGCCTTGCCGGCTGCGAAGCGGCATGGCAGCTGGCAAACCGGGGCATCGATGTAACGCTTTACGAGATGAAGCCCAAAAAGATGACCCCTGCCCACCACAGCCCGGATTTTGCCGAGCTGGTGTGCTCCAATTCCCTCCGGGGTGACCGGCTGGAGAACGCCGTGGGACTTCTCAAAGAGGAGCTGCGCCGGTGCGGCAGCCTGATCATGCAGTGCGCCGAGGCCACCCGGGTGGAGGCCGGCGGCTGTCTGGCGGTTGACCGGGGCGGTTTTTCCCAAATGGTCACGGAAAAGATCCGGAGCCATCCCAATATCACGGTGGTTTCCGAAGAGGTTACCGCCGTCCCCGAGGGGCCGGTGATCGTCGCCACAGGGCCCCTGACCTCCGACGCTTTGAGCGAGGCCATTGGGCACTATTTCGGGGAAACCGGGTATCTGCACTTTTTTGATGCTGCCGCCCCCCTTGTCGCGGCGGAGTCCATCGACATGGATCTGGCCTGGTGGCAGTCCCGGTACGACCGCGGTACCCCCGACTACATCAACTGCGCTTTGGACAAAGAGCAGTATGAGGCCTTCGTCCGGGAGCTGACCTGCGCCGAGGAAGCGGAGGTGCACGGCTTTGAGGACAAAAACGTCTTTGAAGGGTGCATGCCTGTGGAGGTCATGGCACGGCGGGGCGTGGATACCCTGCGCTACGGCCCCATGAAGCCGGTGGGACTGAAAGATCCCAACACCGGCCGTGAGCCTTATGCCGTGGTGCAGCTGCGGCAGGACAATGCCGCCAAAAGCGTGTACAATCTGGTGGGGTTCCAGACCCATCTGAAATTCGGGGAGCAGAAGCGGGTATTTTCCATGATTCCCGCTCTGAAAAACGCGGAATTTGTCCGTTACGGCGTGATGCACCGCAATACCTTTCTGCAGAGCCCCAGGCTGCTGGACCGGTACTATGCCGATCGCCGCGATCCGCTGGTGGCCTTTGCCGGGCAGATGACCGGTGTGGAGGGGTATGTGGAATCCACGGCCTCCGGGTATCTGGCGGCGGTGGCCATGGCGGCGAAGGTACAGGGCCGGGAATTGCCCGACTTCCCCAAGGAAACCGCCATCGGCGCGCTGGGATGGTACGTCAGCGACGAAAGCATCGAGCATTTCCAGCCCATGAATGTGAATTTCAGCATCATCGCGCCGCTGGAAAAGCGGATTCGTAAAAAAGCAGAAAAGAATCTCGCCATTGCCCGGCGGTCGCTGGAAGTGATCGATTCGCTGGCGGCGAAAGGTATCTAAAGAAAGAGGTGGAACGGTTGAAGATCATTCTTGACGCAATGGGCGGCGACAACGCCCCGGAAGCTCCCGTTTTGGGCGCAATTGAAGCGGCAAAGACCTACGGAACCGAGATCACGCTGGTGGGACGGGGAGAGGAAATCCTCGAGGTTCTCAAAAAGCACGGCATTGAAAACCTGCCGGAGGGCGTGGAAATTTCCCATGCCGACGATGTGGTGGACATGCACGACGATCCCGCGTCCGTCATCCACAAGCGGAAGAATTCCTCCATGGTGATGGGGCTGAAAATGCTGGCGGACGGTCAGGGCGACGCTTTTGTCTCTGCCGGTTCCACCGGTGCCCTGCTCACCGGCGCGACGCTGCTGGTCAAGCGGGTCAAGGGTATCCGCCGGGCTGCTATGGGTCCTGCCATGCCCAACAAGGCGGGCGGAAGGACCGTCATCGTAGACTGCGGCGCCAATGCCGAATGCACGCCGGAATTCCTGCTGCAGTTCGGTCTGGTGGGCTCGGTTTACGCGAAAAAGCAGCTGGGAGTGGAGAATCCCAAGGTGGGTCTTTTAAACATCGGCACCGAGGACAGCAAGGGTACCGCTCTGCAAAAGGAAGCTTACGCCCTGCTGAAGGACGCGGGAGAAAAGGGACTGATTCATTTCGTGGGCAATGTGGAAGCCCGGGATGTCCCCCTGGGGGCGGTGGACGTAGTGGTCTGCGACGGCTTCAGCGGCAATGTGCTGCTGAAAACCATCGAGGGCACCGCCATGTTCATGGGCAGCCTGATGAAGAAGATGTTCAAGAAGAAC
>JBJDYG010000054.1:0-11915 GCA_051867075.1 Faecousia sp.
AAGCCGGACTATTACCAACCCGACGAAATGGACGAGATTCTGGCGGCGCTGGAAAACGCGCCGCTGAAGTGGAAAACCATTACATACCTTCTCATTGATACCGGGTGCCGCAGGGGAGAAATCCTTGGCTTAAAGCCGGAGAATGTTGACTACGATACAGGGTTGGTGGTCATTGACCACGCACTGCTGTCAACGAAGTCAAAAGGTGTGTATGAAGGCGAAACCAAGACCGGCAGTATGCGGGCCATTCGCCTTGCACCCCAAAGTTTGGAACTGCTCCGCAAATGGAAAACGGAGCAGCTCCGCATGAAGCTTGCACAGGGAGACCGGTGGGTGGACAGCGGCTACATCTTCACCCAGGATGATGGAAGCCGGCTGCACCCAGACAGCATCACCGATTGGCTGGGTAAATTCAGTAAGAAACACAACCTGCCTCACATTCACCCGCACGCATTTCGTCATACCGCAGCTTCCACCATGATTGCCAATGGCGTGGATTTGGTCACCACTGCAAACGAACTCGGTCACGCCAATGCCTCGACCACCGCTTCCATCTACGCCCATCAGATTGCCATTGCAAAAGCAAAGGCCGCAGATGTCAGAGCCGGTGTATTTGCGGGCAGAAGCGTCAAGCCCAAGAAAAAGAGAGCATGATGTTCCAAAGTCAGAAAATCCGATTATTCTGCAAGCGAGTATTCTAACCCGCAAAGTCGAAGGAAAATCTTCAAAAAAGTTCGGATTTTGTCACTTTCAAAAATCAGGATTTTGGCGTGAACCCCAAAGTGAACCCCAAGCCAATTTGAGAGGTCAGAAAACCACAAGAAAAGTTAGAAAAACACCGGATTTCTTATCGAAATCCGGTGTTTTTATGGTTGCGGAGGCAGGACTCGAACCTACGACCTCCGGGTTATGAGCCCGACGAGCTTCCAACTGCTCTACTCCGCGATATCTAATCACATCTCTTAGGTGCGCTGGCATTATAGCACGGATCGGCTGTTTTGTCAACCCCTATTTTTCTTGAGTTTCGGCATATCAAAGCCCCCAAGTTATCCACAGGCAAAAAAGCCGCCAAACAAGGAAAAATAAGATAGAAAAAGGAAGAAATTCGCTCAAATTTGTGGTATAATTGAATCACCACAAATCAACAAACCAAACAAAAAGGAGCGAACCCTTCCATGGCCTATTCTATCACAGATACTTACAAAATGAAACGGGAAATTCTCAATTTTTCAAAGAAATTTTCAACTCACCTTTCTTCCCCCGAAGCGAAGTTCACCGCTGATATGACTTATGGAATTGTGGCATCCAAAAGCTGTCTGCTGACGCTGATCAGCCAGCGGCTTCAGGAGAATACGAAAAAGCGGTACACGGTGGATCGGCTTTCGGATCATTTGGCGCGTGGGATTCCTAAGGAAGCGCTGACAGACTACCTGCGGTATATTCGCAGCATTACCCCCTCTGAGCCTGTTATTCACATTGACGACAGTGATGTGGTGAACCAGACGGATATCATTTTGAATTCTTGGGAATCGTTCGGGACGGTTCCAGAATCGTCTGAGGCTGTGGTCAGATCTTTCGGCCAACGATCAATACATATGTCAACGCTTGACCAGGCGGCTGCCTTTATCGGCAAGATACAGCGCGCCCCGTACCGCCAGTTATTCCTCGCACAGCTGCTTCGAAAGCTCTAGCCAGTCGCAGCCTTCAAATTCGTAATGAACACAGTCTGCCGGAGCGCAGCAGGGCATAAGGGTCGGGTCGGCTTCGGCCTGATCCGACGGGGTGAGGTTGGTATGCATATAGAGTGTCGCAAATCCGGCAGCTGTTGCGCCGGCAATATCCGTCTGACGGTCATTGCCAATCATCAGGCACCTGGAAGGCTCCAGCTTTTGCTCATCAATCAGAGCGCGGAAAAAACGCACGTCCGGTTTCCGGCAGCGGTAATCAGAAGAAATATATATGCCGTCGAGTTGCTCGCCTAATCCTAGGTATCGCAGTTCATACTCCGTGAAGATCCGCTGCGCGTTGCTCAACAGCCACAGCCGGAAGCCTTTCTTCCGGAGTGCGGCCAAGGCCTCCTGAACATGGGGATATTGCCTGAGATATTCGATGGAGAAAACACGGAACAGCTGCGCTGCATTG
Source organism: Faecousia sp. (assembly GCA_051867075.1). GTDB lineage: Bacteria > Bacillota > Clostridia > Oscillospirales > Oscillospiraceae > Faecousia. Next base: position 2,143 of record JBJDYG010000054.1, read on the forward strand.
ATGCCAAGCGCCTGCGTATTTTCTTTCACACCTTTCTGTTCGAACAGCTCGGCCATCACCAGCTCAAAGGGGATGTCCGGGAAGCACTCGTAATCCTGGCCTGCTTCCGCCTCCCGGCATGCCATGGCGGTGCCGAAGGCCGCTTTAAGTTCTGCCCCGGTATAGTGAGCGCCGTAAAAGCCAAAGTAGATTGCCGTCTTTTCCCAAACGGCATCACTCTCCTCCGTGTGGATATCCACCAGGGTACCATACAGGTCAAAAACCAAATCGGTATACTTCATGTTCTATTTCCTCCGTTTTTTGAAATCATCTTAAGCCATATCTGAAAACTGGCAGCAGGATCTACAGCAGGGGAACGCCATTTTTACAAGGGAATATTTGGTGTGTTGCAAAGAAAAATGGTGCGGTATAGAGGGGAAAGGGCCGCTGATTGGGTGCGTTGACGGTTTTCATACTATTTCTCAATAAAAATGTTTTATTTTTATTGAGAAGGCATCGCCTGATGGCGTTGCCAAATATGTGATTTTAGGGATAGAAAATCACATATTCCCGTCTCATAGGATTCTCTAATGAAAATGTTTAATCAAAATTGATTAAACATTTTAAAAGAGAATCAGTATCAGATACACACTTCAACGCAGAGGGGCGCTGCCGATCCCGGGAAGCAGGAGCGCAAATGCGCGGATAGGAAATGGGAAATGCCCGCCGGTGCTTGTCCTCCCGGCGCGGACGGGCATAGCCCACCTTCGCTGCAGTCTCCGGCACGGCGCTGTGCGTCGCTGCGATCCACTGAGCGCCTTGGAGCCAATGCTTTTGAATACACCCAAGGCGCGTGTCATCCAAGGCTGTCGGCCTATTCCCTCTTCTTGCAAAAAGCAACACGATTATATCACTTCCTGCAGGTAAATGCAATGATTCCAGGAAAAGGATTGGAATATTTTGTAAGCAGTTGAATAGAATTCCGGGCGTTGTGTTTTTGAATAAGATTATAGTTGCATTTTTAGTAAAAACACCGAATTTTGAAAGATTGGTCTTTAGTGATTGACGAATTCCCGGGAAAGTATTATACTCTGTAAGCGTGAAGTTTTCCGAACTGTTGGAAACGTTTCCACCCCCCGGAAATATGGAGGACGCTATGCGGTTTATCTATGGAAAACAGGATCTGCGCACCCTGGAAAGGGCGCAGGAGGTCTCCTTTCTCCTGACAAATGGTCTGGGCGGTTACATATCCACCACTGCCGCGTTTTCCGTACCCCGGTGCGATCAGGGAATTTTGGTGGCGGCGGTGAAGGCTCCCAACGAGCGCATTTCCATGGTGCACAGGCTCAGTGAGACGCTCCGTCTGAATAACCGGGACGAATTCCTGTCCACGCAGGAATTTGCCGACGGCAGGGCGCCGGAAGACGGCTTCCGGAACCTGAGTAGCTTTGTCTATGCGCGTACCCCTTGCTGGACTTACGAGGTCAGCGGCGTGCGGGTGGAGCGAAGGATGAGCATCGCCTGGGAAAAGAACGCGGCAGCGGTGCTGTATACCATTGAAAATCTGTCAGATGCTCCCTGCACGCTGGAGGTTGTCCCCCAGCTGAAGCTTGCCCCCAAGGAAGAGGCGGTTCAGCGGCCGGACAGAAGTTTTTCCTATGAGAACGGAAGGATTACCTCTGCCAACGATACGTTATTTGTGACTACGGACGCAAAAGCAGAAAAGCGTCCTATGCGCTGGCATCTGCTGGCGTACCCCGAGGACAGAAAGGATGGCCGTCCCAAGTGCGGCCTTGCTGCCTCCTGCTGTGCTGTAACCATGACAGCGAAGCCTGGTCAGACGGAACGGTTCGAAATTGTCTTTTCTATAGAGGAAGAGCCCCTCTCCGGCTGGAAAATGCTGGAAGAACAGGAAAATCGCCTGAGGACCATCGAGGAAACCTGCGGTTTTACCGACCCTGTTGCCCGGCAGCTGGCGATTGCTGCCGATGCTTTCATCGCCCGGCGTGACTCCACAGGCGGTAAAACGATTCTGGCAGGCTACCCTTTGTTCAGCGACTGGGGCCGGGACACCATGATTGCCTTGCCTGGCTGCTGCCTGGCTGCAGGACGGTATACGGACGCGAAAAGTATTCTGCGTACCTTTCTGGCATATGAAAAGGACGGCCTGGTTCCCAACCTCTTCCCTGAGGGGGAGAACAAGCCTATGTATAATACGGTGGATGCCGCCCTGCTGCTCGTCGACTGCGTGTGGCAGTATGTTCATCGCACCGGAGATATGGTGTTTTTGAAAGAAGCGTACCCCGTCATGGAGCGGATTATCGCAGCCTACCGAAAGGGTACCCACCACAGCATCGGTATGGATACCGACGGCCTCATCTATGCCGGCGGCGGCCTGGATCAGGTTACCTGGATGGATGTCTGTGTGAACGGCATACTTCCTACCCCCCGTCATGGCAAGCCTGTAGAGGTCAATGCCTACTGGTACAATGCCCTGCGGATTATGGAGATTTTCTCGGAAGCTCTAAACCGCAAAGGAAGCGATTACGGCATTCTGGCGGAAAAAGTGAAACGCTCCTTTGTGGAGAAGTTCTATATGAAGGACAAGGGCTTCTTAAAGGATGTCCTGTCCGGCACAGACGCTGACGAACAGCTGCGGTGCAACCAGATCTGGGCGGTTTCCATGTCCTTTACCATGCTCTCTGCGCAGCAGGAACGCAGCGTTGTGGACACGGTTTACCGGCACCTGTATACTAGCTGCGGCCTGCGCACCCTGTCCCCGGAGGATCCGGAATATCACGGCTTCTACGGCGGTGCGCAGTTGGAGCGGGACATGGCCTACCATCAGGGTACTGCCTGGGTGTTCCCCCTGGGCGCGTATTACCTTGCTTACCTAAAGACCCGCGGTAACAGCCGGGAAGCATCCACGTATGTCCGCAGTCAGTTGGAAGCGCTGAATCCTATGCTGCGGGAGGGCTGCGTTGGACAGCTTCCGGAGATTTACGACGGGGAATTCCCCGGCGAGGGCAAGGGCTGCTTTGCCCAGGCATGGAGCGTGGGAGAAATGCTTCGTGTTTTTGAAGCCATCGAGAAAATCGAGGAGTCATTATGACAAAGTACGTACTGGATAAAAGCAAACGGGGCTGGTGGCGGGAGGCTGTTTTCTATCAGATCTACCCCAAGAGCTTTCAGGATACCACCGGCACCGGTGTCGGCGACCTGAGAGGGGTTATTTCCCGTCTGGACTATCTGGAAAAACTGGGCATTGACGGCATCTGGCTGTCCCCAGTTTGCGCTTCCCCCCAGGTAGATAACGGCTACGATATTTCCGATTACCGTGCCATTGACCCCATGTTCGGCACGATGGAGGATATGGAGGCGCTGATCGCGGAGGGAAAAAAGCGGGGCATTTCCATCATTCTGGATCTGGTGCTGAACCACAGTTCCAACCAGCACTTCTGGTTCCGGGAAGCGTTGAAATCCCGGAATAATCCCTATCATGACTATTACATCTGGCGCGACGGCGACGCCTCTGCCCCGCCCAACGGGATGCGGGCCACTTTCGGCGGCTCCGCCTGGACATATGTTCCCGCGCTGGGACAGTGGTATTTCCACCAGTTCGCGGTGGAGCAACCGGATCTGAACTGGGACAACCCCATGCTGCGCCGGGAGCTGTACGCCACCATCCGTTTCTGGGTGAAGAAGGGCGTGGAGGGCTTCCGACTGGATGTCATCGACCAGATCGGTAAGGATGCGGACAAGCAAATCACCAGCAACGGCCCCAAGCTCCATTCGTTTTTGCAGGAGCTGTCCCGGGAGTGCTTCCGAGAGGAAGGACTGGTGTCCGTGGGCGAAGCCTGGGGCGCCAACACAGAGCGGGCGAAGCGTTACAGCGCCCCCGACGGCAGTGAGCTTTCCATGGTGTTCCAGTTTGAACATATCGGCCTGGATCAGCAGCCGGGTAAGGACAAATGGGACACAGCACCGCTGTACCTGCCGGCTCTGAAGGATTGCTTTCGCCGCTGGCAGCAGGAGTTGCATGAGACCGGCTGGAATAGCCTGTTTATGAACAACCACGACCTGCCCCGCATCGTTTCCCGCTGGGGCAATGACGGGCAGTACCGGGTGGAATCCGCCAAAATGCTGGCAACCATGCTTCATGGCATGCAGGGCACGCCCTTCATCTATCAGGGCGAAGAGCTTGGGATGACCAACATCCGGCTGGAGCTGGATCAGTACAAGGACATTGAGATTCAAAACGTTTTCCGGGAGCGGACGGAAAAGGGCTATGATCCCCAGAAGGTCATGGCGTCCATCTGGGAAAGGGGCCGGGACAATGCCCGGACACCCATGCAGTGGACTTCTGGAGAGAACGCCGGCTTTACAACCGGAAAGCCCTGGCTGCCCGTGAATGATAATCACGTTTTTATCAACGCGGAAGAAGCCCTGGCTGATCCGGAATCCGTATTCTATTATTACCAGAAGCTCATTGAGTTGCGAAAGACCGTCCCTGAATTCCGCGACGGAAGCTTCACCCTGCTTGCTCCAGAGGATAAACAGGTTTTTGCTTACACAAGAGATACTGCCCGTGGTCATTTGCTGGTCGTGTGCAACTTCTCCGGAGAGGAGGCGGAATTCGACATGCCGCAGGCTTTCGCAAACGCGGAGCTGCTGATTGCTAATTACAAAGATGACGCTCCCGTTCTCCGCCCCTATGAGGCTAAGATACTCCATTATACAATACACTAAGAGAAGGAGTCCGACATTATGAACCGTTACGCAGGCGTATTGCTGTCCGTTTCCAGCTTGCCGTCCAGATATGGCATCGGCTGTTTTGACCAGGCTGCGTATGATTTTGTGGACTGGCTGGAGAAGGCTGGTCAGCGCTACTGGCAGATCCTGCCCCTGGGAGCCACCAATCACGGCGGCTCCGACGATTCTCCCTATCAGGCATATTCCGCTTTTGCCGGCAATCCCTATTTCATCAGCCTGGAGGCACTGATTGAAGAGGGGGTGCTTACCCGGGAGGAGTGCGACACCGCTGACTTTGGCGGCAACCCTGGCAGGGTTGATTTCGATAAACTCCATGCACACCGCTTCGCCCTGCTGCACAAAGCCTATGAGCGCAGCAACATCAGCGCCAACCACGAGTATCAGAATTTCATCCGGGCCAACCAGTGGTGGCTGAACGACTACGCTCTGTTCATGGCGCTGAAGGGCTTCTTTAACGAGCTGCCCTTCCGCTCCTGGCCGGAGGATATCCGGATGCACTGGGGCTTCGCGCTGGATTATTACAACCGGGAACTGTACTTCGAAGTGGAATTCCAGAAGTACATGCAGTTTAAGTTCGACCAGCAGTGGAGCAGGTTGAAGGCCTACGCAAACGCCAGGCATATCGAGATTGTGGGAGACATCCCCATCTACGTCTCTCCCGACGGAGCCGATGTCTGGGCACACCCCGAGCTGTTCCAGCTGGACTCCCACAACGTCCCCACAGCCATCGCAGGCTGCCCGCCCGATGCCTTTGCTGAGGACGGTCAGGCTTGGGGCAACCCCCTGTACCGCTGGGACTTCCACCGGGCCACCGGCTACGAATGGTGGGTCAGCCGTATGTGGTACAGCTTTAAGCTCTATGACGTGGTGCGAATCGACCACTTCCGGGGCTTCGACGAGTATTTCTCCATCCCCGCAGGCTCCGACACCGCCAGGGACGGTCATTGGGAAAAGGGACCCGGCATGGAGCTGTTCAACACCATCCGTTACCGCTTGGGGGATGTCCGCGTCATCGCGGAAGATCTGGGTCTCATGACCGACGGCGTCCGCAAGCTGGTTCGTGACAGCGGTTACCCCAACATGAAGGTGCTGCAGTTTGCCATTGACCCCGCCGATATCGGCGCGGCCAACGACTACTGGCCCCATAACTACAGCAGCAACTGCGTGGTGTACACCGGTACCCACGACAACGAGACCCTTGCGGGCTGGTACGCCGGTCTCAACCGTGAGGCGAAGGAACTGGTGCGCGGCTATCTCGGCAACTTTGACACCCCGGATGAAAAGCTCTACAAGGCTCTCATCAGCCTGACTATGTCTACGGTTGCCAGGGACTGTATCGTTCCCATGCAGGATCACCTGGGGCTGGGCAACGAAGCCCGGATGAACCAACCCGGCACCGTAGGCTTCAACTGGCGCTGGCGGCTGCTGCCCAGTCAGGTCACGGACGCTCTGGCTCGGGAGCTTCTGGCGCAGGTCAAGCGTACCGGCCGGGCAAACTGGGACGCCATCAAGGCGGGACTTGTATAAAATGCCCAAGCGCGGGTGGATGCTTTTGGGGAGTATCGCCACTAGACACCGCCGATAAAGACGTGATATAGTTACAACAAGTCGTAATATCCGCAAAGAGGCCTTTGCCGTGCCCGCAGGGGACGTAAAAACTGTTGGCTTTTACAGCGCCAAGCGCTGTGACTGCATATATTAATCATCCAAAATAGGAGGACACACAAATGAAAAAGATCATTGCAATGCTGCTGGTCTGCACCATGGCCATTGGCCTGTTCGCAGCCTGCGGCGGCGGCAACACCGAAAAGCCCGCCGAGACTAAGCCCGCTGCTACCGAGGCTCCCGCTGAGGCTGCTACCGAGGCTCCCGTCGAGGTTAAGGACATCACCCTGAAGGTCTGGGGCCCCCAGGAAGATCAGGTTGACGCCAACAGCTTCCTGCCCGTCATGTGTGAGAAGTTCAACGATGCGCATCCCGAGTGGAACATCACCTTCGTTTACGAGGTCTGCTCTGAGGGCGATGCCAGCAAGAACGTAACGCAGGATCCCTCTGCCGCTGCTGACGTTTACATGTTCGCCAACGACCAGCTGGGCACCCTGATTCAGGCCAACGCCATTGCGCAGCTGGGCGGCACCTATCTGGATCAGGTTCTGGCTGACAACGCCGAATCCATGATCGCTTCTGTCACCGGCCCCGACGGCGGTGTGTACGGCGTTCCCTTCACCGGCAACACCTGGTTCATGTACTATGACAAGTCCGTCTTCACCGAAGAGGACATCAAGTCCCTGGACACCATGCTGGAAAAGGGCAAGGTTTCCTTCCCCCTGACCAACTCCTGGTGGTTTGCTTCCTTCTACTATGCCAACGGCTGCACTATCTTTGGTGAGTCCACCATGGACGCCGCTGCCGGCTTCGACTTCGGCGGCGACAAGGGCACTGCCGTTACCGAGTACCTGGTCAATCTGGTGAAGAACCCCAACTTTGTTGTGGATGCCGATGGCGCCGGCATGGCCGGTCTGCGTGATGGCTCCGTCAACGTGCTGTTCTCCGGCACCTGGGACGCCGCCGGTGTCCGTGAGGCTCTGGGTGAGAACTTTGCTGCTGCTCAGCTGCCCACCATCACCATCAATGGTGAGGCCAAGCAGATGCTCTCCTTCGCCGGCTCCAAGGCTCTGGGCGTGAACCCCAACAGCCAGAACATGCAGGCCGCCGTTGCCCTGGCCGTGTACCTGGGCTCCGCTGAGGCTCAGCTGGCTCACTACGAGATGCGCGGCATCATCCCCACCAGCCTGGCGCTGACTGAGGATGCCACCATCAAGGCCGATCCCGTGGCCCTGGCTCAGGCTAACACCATTGCCAACACCTCCGTGCTGCAGTCCACCCTGCCTGAGATGGGCAACTACTGGACTCCCTCCGAGAACATGGGCAAGGCCATTGTCAGCGGTGAAGTCACCCTGGACAACGCTGCCGAGAAGACTGAGGCTTACAACTCCGCTCTGAACAACACTGGCCTGTAATTTCCCAAGATAGGCCTGAATATCGGCAAATTGGCCGGGCGGCGGCCGGAATTCTCTGGTCGCCGCCCTTTGCCATAGCGGCCCCCGGAACCGTACACTGCCCGGACAGATCCTTCACCTCAACGGAGGCTCCATTGAGGTGAAGAATCTGGCCGGACGGTGTCATATTTTTCGGGCCTGCCGCAATTTTACGAAAGGGAGATGTAAACGTGGCCAATACCTTAACCAAAACCGCAGCCGCACGGCAAAAGGCTGCAGATCCCTTCAGCCTGTCCTCCGCTCTGAAAAACGGCGGCCCTCTGCTCTGGGTCTCCTGCCTTGTGATGGGCCTTGCCAACATCGCGACCGGACAGTTCATTATGGGGCTTTTGTTCCTGGCCATTGAGATCGGGGTCATTGCTTTCCTGGTGATCCCGGGCGGCGGCTTCTACTGGATTTCCATGCTCCCCAGTCTGGGCTGGCGTGAGCAGCAGAAGGTTTTCAACGAGGAAACGTTCGTTTATGAGTATGTCCCCGGCGACCAGTCTCAGCTGATTCTGCTCTACGGCATTGCGTCGCTGTGTGTCATCGCGCTGTTCATTCTGGTGTGGCGTGCTTCTGTCTGCGGCGGCTACAAGGCAATGAGCCTGAAAAAGGCCGGCAAGCATGTGCCCACTTTCCTTGACAGTATCAAGTCTCTATTTGACGAGAATGTGCACAAGCTGCTGATGGCACTGCCCACCGCGTGCCTTGCCATCTTCACCATACTGCCTCTGTTCTACATGATGAGCATGGCCTTCACCAACTACTCCAAGGAAGGCGACCATCTGGTGCTGTTCGATTGGGTGGGGCTGAAGAACTTCATTGCCATCTTCGACTCCAACTCCGTCATCGGCAAGCAGTTCGGCAGTGTACTGCTCTGGACCCTTATCTGGGCCTTCTTCGCCACCTTCCTGAACTTCATCTTCGGCACCATAGTGGCAATCATCATCAACCGGCCCACCATTCGCTGCAAGGGCCTGTTCAGAGGGTGCCTGTCCATGACCATTGCCGTGCCCCAGTTCGTTTCCCTGATGGTTATCCGCTCCATGCTTCAGCCCGAGGGTATCATCAACCGGATGCTTCTGAATGCTGAATTGATCAGCGAGCGCCTGCCCTTCCTGACCAACGCTACCTGGGCCCGGGTGCTGGTTATCATCATCAACCTCTGGGTGGGCATTCCCTACACCATCATGCATGTGACAGGTATTCTGCAGAACATTCCCGCGGAGCAGTATGAGGCTGCGAGAATCGACGGTGCCAACGCCGTTCAGCAGTTCATCAACATTACCCTGCCCTACATGATCTTCGTCATGACCCCCCATCTGATCACCTCCTTCACCGGAAATATCAACAACTTCAACGTGATCTACCTGCTGACCCGGGGCGAACCCATGTACGTCGGCAACTCGGCGGGCGAAACGGACTTGCTGGTCACATGGCTGTACAAGCTGTCTGTGGATCAGCAGAAGTATAACCTTGCAGCGGTTATCGGCATCTTCACCTTCGTGGTGCTGTCCATTGTGTCTCTGATTACCTACCGCTCCAGCGGATCTTATAAGGATGAGGAGGGCTTTAAATAATGGCTAAGAAAGTTCATGGCGGCATGAAGGCCAAGCGGATTACCGGCGACGTGATTACCTACATTTTCCTGATCGCCATTTCCATCATTTGGCTGGTGCCCTTCTTCTGGCTGGTGATGCAGTCCTTCCGGGATGGCAAAGGACAGTTTATCTCCACCTTCCTGCCAACCGCATACACCCTCAATAACTACAAGGCCCTGTTCACCGAATTCGATGTGATGAACTTCCCCCGGATGTTCATCAACACCTTCGGCATCGCCTGCTGCACCTGTGTCATCTCCACCTTCTTCGTGCTGAGTGTATCCTACTGCACCAGCCGCCTGAAGTGGAAAATGCGCAAGCCTTACATGAACATGGCCATGATCCTGAACCTGTTCCCCGGCTTCATGACCATGGTGGC
>JBJDYG010000055.1:0-2403 GCA_051867075.1 Faecousia sp.
AGTATGCGGGATTATCCCATTATTCAGGCCTACGTCATGTGGATGGCCATTATTTACGTGGTGGTGAATCTAATCACAGATCTGAGCTATCATGTTCTTGATCCGAGAATCCGGCTGGGAGGTGTGGAGCAATGAACGGAAATATTACCATCCGCACCCAAAAGGTCAAACGCAGCCACACCAAGCTGAGACTTTGTGTTTTTCTGGGGCTTGTGATTCTTCTGATGCTGGTGGCGCTGTTCTCTGAGCAGCTTGCGCCCTATGATCCCTATGAGCAGAATCTGGACGAGGCTATGCAGCCGCCCTCTGCCCAACACATCATGGGTACGGATCGCCATGGGCGGGATATGTTCTCTCGTGTCTTGGTGGGCGGTAAAACCAGCATTTACGCCACGCTTGCGCTGGTGGCGGCAATTTCTGTATTCGGTACCGTGGTGGGCACACTCTGCGGCTATTATGGCGGTAAGGTGGATTCCATTGTCATGCGGATCTCCGATGTGTGCCTTGCCTTCCCCGGCCTGGTATTTGCCATGGCTGTGGCGGCGCTGCTTGGTGGCGGCATCAGCAACGCGGTTCTGGCGCTGGCAGTGATCAGCTGGCCCAAATACTCCCGGGTGGCCCGAAGCCAGACCCTGGCGCTGAAAAGCAGCTCCTTTGTCAATGCAGCGCGGCTTTCCGGAAGCAGCTCCACGCAGATCATTCTGCGGCATATCCTTCCGAATATCCTCGGTCCCATCCTGGTAACGGCCATGCTGGACATCGGAACCATGATGATGGAGCTGGCTGGTCTGTCCTTCCTTGGCCTGGGCGCTAAGCCGCCTACGGCTGAGTGGGGCAATATGATGAGCTCCGGCAGAAGTATGCTCCAGATGTATCCCTGGATTGTCCTCTCTCCGGGCATGGGCATCTTTATCTCTGTTGTTCTGTTCAATCTGCTGGGCGATACTGTCCGGGATTATTTGGATCCCCGGAACAGCCGCTCCAGATGAAAATACCTTAGAAGACGAGAAAGGAAGATAAACAAATGAAGAAACTGATTGCATTACTTTTGGTTCTGTGTATGACCGTCGGCGTGCTTGCCGGCTGTGGCAGCAACAGTGAAAGCACCCCTGCCGCCAACAGCGGCGCTGAGAAGGCTCCCGCCTCTGCCGACAGCGCACCTGCCGCGAAAAAGACCTTCGTCTTTGGCGACACCACGTTCAACGCGGAAAATGAGGAGCCTAATGTGAATCCCCATTACGCCTACGCTGGCTGGGCCTGTATCCGCTACGGCGTTGGTGAGACACTGTTCAAGATTGACGATGCCATGGAATTGCAGCCCTGGATTGCGGAATCCTATGAGCTGGTGGATGAGCTGACTTGGAAGATCACCCTGAAGGATGGCGTCTGCTTCTCCAACGGTAATGTCTGTGATGCCGCTGCCGTGAAAGCCTGCCTGGAGCACCTGATCGAGGTGCATGACCGTGCCCGGGGCGATCTGCAGATTGCCAGTATGGAAGCTGACGGCCTTGTGCTGACCATCCACACCGCCGTGCCCGCACCTTCTCTGATCAACTATCTGTGTGAGCCCTACGGCTGCATCATTGATATGACCGCCGGCATCACCGATGACGGCGTTGTGGTGGGCACCGGTCCTTATGTGGTGGTGGAGCTGGTGACCGACGACCACCTGAACCTGGTGAAAAACGTTAACTACTGGGACGGCGACGTACATATTGACGAGATCACCGTCCGTACCATTTCCGACGGCGACACCCTGGCCCTGGCCCTCCAGTCCGGCGAGATCGACGCCGCCTACGGCATGGCCTACGCAAGCTACCCCCTGTTTGAGAACGACAACTACACCTTCACCGGCACCCAGACCAGCCGTTCCTTCTACTGCCAGATGAACTACACCTCTCCTGTGATCCAGGACCCCGCTGTACGGAAGGCCGTTGCCATGGGCATCAACAAGGAAGGTTTCGTTAATACCCTGCTCAATGGCTATGGCTACGTAGCCACCGGCGCGTTCCCCGACACCGTGGCCTTCGGCGGCTCCACCCTGAAGACGGAAACCTATGATCCCGAAGGGGCTAAAGCTCTGCTGGAAGAAGCAGGCTGGGTGGACACTGACGGAGATGGATACCGGGAAAAGGACGGCCAGAAGCTGACCATCCGCTGGTTGAGCTACCCCAGCCGTCAGGAGCTGCCTCTGCTTGCCGAGTCCGCACAGGCAACCCTGAAGAACATCGGCATTCAGGTGGACCTGAACGTCACCGCTGACCACAACTCCATTGCCAAGGACCGCACCGCATGGGATATCTATGTGGGCGCGAACGTCAACTGCGGCCTGGGCGATCCCACCAACTTCTTCTCCACCCACTGCCTGGATGCTTCCACCAAGAACCGGGGCGCTTTCCACAG
>JBJDYG010000056.1:0-49576 GCA_051867075.1 Faecousia sp.
GATCAGGGCTACTCCATGGATGCCTACATCGGCCAGTCCGGTTTTGAGGAAGCCTTTGAGGAGTACCTCCACGGCATCGATGGTCAGCGCGTGGACGTGGTTTCCAAGGACGGTACCATCGTCGAGCAGTTTTACCGCGTGGACAGCAAAACCGGCAAGGTCTACACCCCCATCGCCGGCAACAACGTGGAAACCACCATCGACATCGAGCTTCAGGGCATTGCCGAGGAAGCTCTGGCACAGGCCATGAAGAACATTACCGATCCCGAGGTCAACACCGAGGACGGAGACGACACCGGTCTGGACGCAGAGGGTGCCGCCGTGATCGTCATGAAGGTCAAAACCGGCGAGATTCTCGCCTGTGCCAGCTATCCCAGCTTCAACCTTGCTACCATGAATCAGGACTGGGACGAAATCGAAGCCGATCCTATGAAGCCGTTCTTCAACCGTGCTTTCGGCGCATACTACGCCCCCGGCTCTACCTTCAAGATGTGTACCCTGATTGCCGCCATGGAAAACCGGAATTCCAACGGTGAGATTCTGTATCTCCCCGGTGAAATCATCCAGGATAAGGGTGTATTCACCAAGTACGCCGGCTTCTCACCCACCTGCCTGATCTGGACCTCCAACCCCGGTGTTACCCACGGCGATCTGGACGCGCAGACGGCGCTGCAGGTTTCCTGCAACTATTTCTTCTACGAGCTGGGCAGCCGCATGACCATCGACATGCTGGATGAAACCGCCAAGGGTCTGGGTCTGGGCGAACCCACCGGCATCGAGCTGGTGGAAAAGACCGGCTGGCGTACCAACGAAGCCAGTAAAAAAGCGACTTACGGTGAAACCGGCGTCAACTCCCAGATCACCGCAGGCGACCGCGTTCTGGCAGCCATCGGTCAGGCTGAAAACCGTTTCACGCCCCTGCAGCTTTGCGTCTACGCCTCCACCCTGGCAAACCGGGGCACCCGGATGAAGGCCACCTTCTTAAGCCGTGTGGTCGCCGCTGACTACAACACCCTTATCATGGAAAATTCCCCGGAGATCATGAGTCAGATGGAGATTTCCTCCACAACCTACAATACCTACATTGAGGGCATGCGAAAGGTCATCACCGAATATACCGGCACCGCCAGCAAGTATTTCGGCGGCAACCGGGATCTGGATCCGTTCCCCGTGGCTGTGTGTGCCAAGACCGGCACCGCCCAGCACTCCTCCGGCGGCTCCGACCACGGTGCGTTCCTATGCTTTGCACCTATGGAGAATCCGGAAATTGCCGTTGCTGTCTACGGCGAAAAGGCCGCCCACGGAAGCTCTCTGGCTCCCGTAGCCGAGGACATCCTGCGGGCCTACTTTGCCATGGAATCAGCCGGCGAAGTAACTGCTTTTGAAAATCAGGTCGGATAATGATTCAGGGCGCAGCCAATTGCTGCGCCCTGCTCATGTCTCTGCCTTATTTTGAATCGTCGTCCTTCGGCGGAAAACAGGTATAGGTTTTTCCCGGCTTGAGCTTTACACCCCGGATTTTCACCAGCTCCGACACCGTGACCAGCTCATATCCCTGGGATTTCAGGGCGTCCACAATGTCCAGCGCCGCACGGACGGAGCTTACTGTCATGTCGTGAAGCAGCACAATATCCCCATCCTTTACATTTTTCAGAACCGCCCGCTCCACCGCTGCGGTATCTGAGGTAGCCCAGTCCCGGGGATCCACCGACCAGCTGAGAATCGCAAGCATCCGTGCCTCGGCTACCTGCCGCACGGCATCGCTGCAGCAGCCTCCGGGCGGACGTAGAAACACCGGCTGGCAGTTCTCCGGGAGCAGCGCCTGGGTGTCCATGATCTCCGCAGCCACTGTACGACGGCTCATTTCCTTCATGTTGTTGTGGGTATAGCCGTGATAACCGATTTCGTGTCCTTCGTCAAAAATCCGCTGGGTAATGTCCGGATAATCCTTGATTCTGTAACCGCACAGCAGGAAGGTTGCCTTTACCTCCCGTTCCCACAGTCCGTCCAAAAGCTGGCGGGTATACCGCCCGGATGGGCCGTCGTCAAAGGTCAGCGCCACATACCTGGTCGTTTCCGCCGCGTTGGCGGGGAGAATTAAAAAGCTCAGGGATAATAAAAATACCAAAATCCGCCGCATAGGGGTCACTTCCTTTTTTCATGCAGTTGATGTGAGCCAAACCCGCCCCGTTTTCCTGAGATTTAGGTTTGACGGAACGGCATTCTTGGGGTATAATAGAGGCTGGAGGGTTGCAGAATGGACTTGGTATGCCCGATTTGCGGGAGTGAACTGAATATTGCAGGCAAGTCCTGTGTCTGCGCCAGCCGCCACTGTTTCGACATTGCCCGGCAGGGCTATGTGAATCTTCTGACCGTTCAGCAAAAACATTCCCTGCACCCCGGCGACACCAAAGAGCAGGTACTTTCACGGCGTAGCTTTCTGGAGGCTGGGTACTATGCTCCCATCGCCGATACCCTTGTGGAAACGGCGAAGGATCTGCGGGTGTCCGGGGAAATTCTGGATGTGGGCTGTGGGGAAGGATATTACTCTGCCCGCCTTGCCGCCGCGCTGGGACTGAAGCTCACTGGAATGGACATCTCCCGGGAAGCCGTCCGCTGCGCCGCCGGGAAATACAAGGACGCCGTCTGGCTCTGCGCCACCGCCTCCCACATCCCCGCAGCCGACAACAGCTGCGGACTTCTTACCAGCCTGTTTGCCCTCACTGTACCCGGGGAATTCCGGCGGGTTCTGCGCCCGGACGGATACTTCTTTCAGGTGCTGGCGGCGGAGGATCATTTGCTTGGACTTAAATCCATTATTTACGACCGGCTGCTCCCGAAGCACAAGGACACTGTCCCGGATCTTCCGGGATTTTCCCTTGTGAAATCCATTCCCATTCGCTTTTCTTTCACTGTGGAAGGTCATCAGGTGGAAAATCTTCTGTCCATGACGCCCCACGTTTTCCGCATTGGTAAAGATGGCGCCCAGCGCCTTCACCAGACCAAATCTCTGACAGACACCGCCAGCTGCGTGCTGAATGTGTTTCGTCCCCAATAACATTCCCTCGAACGGGGGATGTATGTCTGGAAAATTGTCGAATAATTTGAAATGATTTTTTCAGGAGCCGTCTATGCTGGATAAATTACAGGCCATCTGCAACAAATATGAGGAACTCTGCGCCAAATCCGAACAACCGGATTTCTACGCCGACCCCCAAAAGGCGGCAAAGCTGCTGCGAGAAAAAAACGATCTGGAACCCATTGTGGACACCTTCCGGGAGTACAAAAAAGCAGAACAGGATATGTCCGACGCTCAGGAGCTGATGGCTGACCCGGAAATGAAGGAGCTGTGTCAGGAAACCTATGCCGCAGCCAAGGCGCAGCGGGAGTTTCTATCCGAAAAATTGCAGATTCTGCTGCTGCCCAAAGATCCCAACGACGAAAAAAGCGTCATTATGGAGATTCGTGGCGGCGTAGGCGGGGAAGAAAGCGCCCTGTTTGCCCACAGCCTTCTGAGAATGTACTCCATGTACGCCGCCAAAATGGGTTGGAGCATTGAGCTGATGAACCTGAACGAAACAGAGCTGGGAGGCGTAAAGGAAGCGGACTTCATTGTCAGCGGACGGGGCGCCTACTCAAGGCTGAAATACGAGTCCGGCGTCCACCGGGTCCAGCGGGTACCGGAGACGGAATCCGGCGGACGGGTTCACACCTCCACTGCCACTGTAGCGGTGCTGCCTGAGATGGAGGAAGTGGACGTACAGATCAACCCCGGGGATATTGAGATGCAGGTTTACCGCGCCAGCGGCGCCGGCGGTCAGCACGTCAACAAAACCTCCTCCGCCGTGCGTCTGATTCACAAGCCAACGGGGATTGTTGTGGCCTGTCAGGAAGAGCGAAGCCAGGTGCAAAACCGGGAAAAGTGCATGCGGATGCTGGCAAGCAAGCTCTATGAAATGGAGCAGGAAAAGCTGGACTCTGAGGTTACCGGCATGCGCCGCAGCCAGGTTGGCACAGGCATGCGCAACGAGCGTATCCGCACCTACAATTTCCCCCAGGGTCGGGTCACCGATCACCGGGTGGGACTGACACTGTACCGCATTGACGCTGTGATGGACGGGGATCTGGACGAGATCATCAACGCCCTGGCAACTGCGGATCAGGCAGAGAAATTGAAAAACGCCAAATAGTACGCTGCAGGGCTGGGTAATGGCTCGATCCTACGAAAAAAAGAGGAATCTTCTATGGACTTTATCACCAACTCCCCGGAGGAAACCGAGCGCGTCGGAGCTGCTTTGGGTAAGACTATACCTGCCGGAACAATTCTTGCTTACCGGGGCGACCTGGGGGCAGGGAAAACTGCCTTTACCAGAGGACTTGCCCGGGGCTTAGGATGTCGGGAAATCGTTACAAGCCCAACCTATACCATCGTCAACGAATACTCAGGCGGCAGACTTCCCCTGTTTCACTTTGATATGTACCGTCTTTCCTCCGCCGATGACCTGTTCGATATCGGCTGGGAGGACTATCTTGACCGGGGCGGCGTATGCGCCGTAGAGTGGAGCGAAAACGTCGCCGGGGCCATGGAGAACGCAGTGACCGTCACCATTGAAAAGCTGGGGGAGGACACCCGGCGCATCACCATCGAGGGAGGAGATTTTTCTGCTGATTTTGGCCTTTGAAACCAGTGCGAAATCCGCATCCACAGCGCTGCTGGAGGATGGAAAACTCCTGGGGGAAAGCTACCAGAATACCGGACTGACTCATAGCCAGACCTTGATGGTCATGGCGGAGGATTTGCTGAAGCAGTGCGGCAAAACCGCAGCCGACGTGACGGCGGTGGCCGTGGCTGCCGGTCCCGGCTCCTTTACCGGTGTGCGTATTGGCGTGGCTGCCGCCAAAGGTTTCGCATGGGGCAGGGAAGTGCCCTGTTACGGCGTAAGTACTTTGGAGGCTATGGCGCTGTCTCTGGGCGCATATCAGGGCTATGTCTGTCCTGTGATGGACGCCCGGCGGAGTCAGGTTTATAACGCTTTGTTTTATGTAAACCAAGGAAAGCTGGAGCGGATCACCGATGACCGTGCCATTGCCCTTGTCCAGCTGAAAGAGGAGCTGCTGTCCCTGAAGGAGCCTGTATTACTGGTAGGGGATGGGAGTCCGCTTACTTATCGAACCCTTTCCGGGGAGGTTTCCAATCTGGTTCTCCCCCCGGAGCACCGTATGCACCAGCGCGCCGCAGGAGTGGCACTGCTGGCGGCAGAAAAACAGGCCGCCGGGGAGCCCGGCTACGGCAACGCTCTGACCCCCAATTATCTGCGCCTGAGCCAGGCGGAACGGGAACGGATGGAGCGGGAAAATACCCAAATGCAGAATTGTGTCATTCCCTTCGGAAATGATGGAAAATAGGGATATATTTTCGTCCTCGCGGTGGACACCCTCATTTCGCTTTCTGCATTCTGCAGTTTATAAATCCGGGACGGATTTCATCCGTCCCTGTAAATTGAAGGAGAAATCATCATGGCAAACGTACACGTCCTCGATCATCCCCTGATCCAGCATAAGCTGGCGATTCTGCGCAACAAGAACACCTCCGTCAAGGAATTCCGTGAGCTGGTCGGCGAAATTGCCGGTCTGATGTGCTACGAGGCTACCCGTAACCTGCCCACCCAAGAGGTAGAGGTACAGACCCCCATCGCAACCGCAAAATGCCGGATGCTTTCCGGTAAGAAGCTGGCAATCGTTCCCGTTCTCCGGGCCGGTCTCGGCATGGTGGACAGCATGGTGGCGCTGATTCCCTCTGCGAAGATTGGTCACATCGGCCTGTACCGTGATCCCCAGACCCACAAGCCCGTGGAGTACTACTGCAAGCTGCCCGAAGATATTGCCAACCGGATGGTGTATGTGGTTGATCCCATGCTTGCCACCGGCGGCAGTGCTGTGGCTGCCATCGATTTTCTGAAGCAGCACGGCTGTAAGAACATCATTATGATGAACGTCATCGGCTGCCCCGAGGGCATCAAGGCTGTTCAGGAAGCCCATCCCGACGTGGAGCTTTTCCTGGCCGCCGTTGACGAGAAGCTCAACGAGAATGCCTACATCGTCCCCGGCCTGGGCGACGCCGGTGACCGGATTTTTGGTACAAAATAATACTTTTTCTTGATTAAAAAGTTTCATTTTAATCAAGAAGGCACCGCCATACGGCGTAGCTGCTCGCTAAGATCCGCCTTCTGCAGTTGCGCTCTGTACACCCTCTGCGGCGGGCGTGCCGTATCTATGATGTTCGGGATAGAAAATCATAGATATCCGTCTCATTATAATCTTCACTAAAATGTTCCATTCTGCCGAATGAAACATTTTAATGGAATATCAGTATAAATCGTTTATAGGGCAAAAACGGTGCATCCCCCAACAGGAGATGCACCGTCTTTTTGTGAATTTCCAATTCTATATTGCAATTCGCGTTCATTTTCCAGCTTGCTGCCAATGATTGAGCTTTGGCAGTTCTGCTTCAAAAAATGTCCGTGCCTGCTCCGGAGGCCAGTTTTCGTTTGACATGTGCCCGACGAGGAAATCCGTTAACTGCCCAAGGCTTGTATAAACAAATTTTCCATCGGTATAGCACCACTTACAGTATTCTTCATTGAATGTACCATCCGTCTCTTTACTGATGGAAGAATCATCAAGGGGCATGCCGCAGCATTGGCAAATCAACCTCCGGGGAGAACCCAAAAGCGTGTTGATGGAAACGTCAAACAGCTTCGACAGTAATTTCAGTGTTTCCGTATTTGGCACGGTTTCACCGGTTTCCCAACGGGATACTGCTTGCCGGGTAACATAGATTTTCTCTGCAAGCTCATCCTGAGATAATCCGTTTTTGGTTCGAAGTTCCAATATAACTTCTTTTGTATCCATGTGAATCATCACCTCACGGATATTGTATCATCACTTCCCCGTGAAACCAAGCAACACGCTGTTGCTATTTCTGGGAGGAATCTCTGGGATTGATTTATTTCAGCCGCTTTTCCAGTGTCGCGGCATTAAGGGCAGTCAAATGCACCCGGGAAAAGCCATATTCCGCTGTCAGAACAAAGGACTTGGGTAGATCGTCACATGGGACAACCTCGCCCTCCTGCTCCGCCCGGTCCAAAAACTCCCGGGTGCGTTTGGACGTGGAGGTGTTGTCCAGGTCGAAAATGCCGATAATACTCTTATCCCGGACAGCCATGTCGTTGCCAATGGATAAAAACATTTCCTTCCTCCCAATTCCGAATGATCGCAGAGGGAAGCGGGGACGCCGCCCTCTGCGATTCTATTTCCGTTTCTTCCATTCGCTGACCGCAAGTTCGTCGCAGCGGTTGTTTTTTGGGTTTTCCGCGTGGCCCTTGACCCAGTGACAGTGTACCTCGTGCTTTTGTGTGAGAGACAGGAGTATTTCCCAGAGGTCGGGGTTCAGGGCGGGTTTTTTGTCAGATTTTACCCAGCCCCGCTTTTTCCAGCCCCAGGCCCAGCCCTTTTCCAGCGCATCAATGACATACTTGCTGTCGCTGTACAGCTCTACGATACAGGGCTCTTTCAGTGCCTGCAGTCCCCGGATTACCGCCGTTAATTCCATACGGTTATTGGTGGTTATATCCTCACCGCCGGAAAGCTCCTTTTCCACACCGCCGTATTCCAGAATGGCTCCCCAGCCACCGGGGCCGGGGTTGCCGGAACAGGCACCGTCGGTATACAGAGTTACGGTTTTCATTCGTCGTCACCCAGGTTTTCCACCCGCTCCAGAGAGACCACCTGGTTGCCGTCGTCTACGCGCATGACAATAACGCCCTGCACATCCCGCTTGTAGACATTGATGGAGGAGGCGGGAATGCGGATAATTACGCCGCCGGTCTCGATGAGCATCACATCATCGTTCTCTCCCACGACACGGCAGCCGGCAACATTGCCGGTCTTGGGGGTAATGTTGTAGTTCTTCAGACCCTTACCGCCCCGGCTCTGTGCCTGCTTTTCACCCCCCGGGCCGGTACGCAGGTATTCGCTGAGCTCGGTGCGTTTGCCGTAGCCGTTCTGGGTAACGGTAAGCAGAGTCTTACCCTCCTCTGCCTTTTCCGCACCTACCACATAATCGGCGTTGGTTAACATAATACCGCGAACACCTGCCGCGTCACGTCCCATGCAGCGTACATCGTTTTCGTTGAAACAGATGGCGTAGCCAAAAGCGGTGGCGAGCACAATGTTGTCATCGCCGTTCGTACGGATGACGTTGATAAGGTGATCATCCTCGTCCAGTGTAATGGCCCGGATACCGGCCTTGCGGTTGGTTTTCAGGGCGACGAAGGGGATGCGCTTGACAGTGCCCTTTCGGGTGACCATCATCAAAAATTCATTTTCATCAAACTCCCGGGTGATGACCATGGCGGTAACGCTCTCTCCGGGATCCAGAGGCAGCACGTTGACAATGGCGGTGCCCCGGGCGGTGCGGCCTGCCTCGGGAATTTGATAGCCCTTGCGGTGGTGCACCCGTCCCCGGTCTGTAAAGAAGAGCATGTGGTCATGGGTGGAGGCGATGGTCAGGCTCTTGACATAGTCCTCCTCCTTCAGATTCTGGGCGTTGACGCCTCTGCCGCCCCGGCTCTGGGTGCGGTAGGTATCCACGGGCATACGCTTGATGTATCCGTGGTTACTCAGAGTAAATGCACAGGTCTCTTCTTCGATGAGATCTTCGATATCGATTTCGTCCTCGATTTCCTGAATCTCGGTTCTACGCCTGTCGCCGAATTTGTCCCGAATTTCCATCAGCTCGCTGCGAAGAACACCCTTGAGCTTTTCTTCGTCCGCCAGCAGTTCCAGATAATACTTTATCTTTTCTTGTAGATCGTCGTATTCACCCTGGAGCTTTTCCCGGTCAAGACCCTGCAGGGCTTTCAGACGCATGTCGAGAATTGCCTGAGCCTGAACGTCGTCCAGAGAGAAGCGATCCATCAGACGCTGTTTGGCATCGTCGTAGGCCGAGCGGATAATGTGGATGACCTCGTCGATGTTATCCTGGGCAATCAGCAGACCCTCCAACAGATGTGCCCGCTCCTGCGCCTTTCTCAGGTCATACCGGGTGCGCCGGGTGAGGATTTCTTCCTGATGCTTCAGATATTCATCGATAATCTGCCGCAGAGACAAAATCTTCGGCTGCTTCTGATCGTCCACAAGCGCCAGCATGATGATGCCGAAGCTGCTTTGCAAAGCGGTCTGCTTAAACAGGTTATTCAGAACCACCTGAGGATTGGCGTCCTTTTTCAGCTCGATGACCATGCGCATACCGTTGCGGTCGGTCTCGTCCCGGAGGTCAGAGATGCCGTCCAGGCGCTTGTCCTTCACCTGCTCGGCAATGTTTTTAATGAGCTGACGTTTGTTGACCTGATAGGGAAGTTCGGTGACGATAATCCGCATCCGGTCCTTGCCGTGCTCCTCAAATTCCGTCCGAGCGCGGACAACCACCTTGCCCCGGCCGGTGGCGTAAGCCGCCCGGATACCGCTGCGTCCCATAATGATGCCGCCGGTAGGGAAGTCCGGGCCGGAAATATGCTCCATCAGGTCAGCAAGGGTGGCTTCCGGATCATCCAGCACGCAGATACAGGCGTTGATGACCTCGGTGAGATTATGGGGCGGGATGTTGGTGGCCATGCCCACGGCAATGCCGGAGGAACCATTGACCAGCAGATTTGGAAACCGGGAGGGAAGGACTCGGGGCTCTTTCCGGGTCTCGTCAAAGTTGGGATCCCAGTCCACGGTGTCCTTATCAATATCCCGGAGCATTTCGTTGGAGATTTTGCTCAAACGGGCTTCGGTATAACGGTAGGCAGCCGGAGGATCGCCGTCCACGGAGCCGAAGTTGCCGTGGCCGTCCACCAGAAGATACCGCATGGAAAAGTCCTGTGCCAGACGCACCATGGCGTCATAAACGGATGCGTCACCATGGGGATGGTATTTACCCAGCACATCGCCGACACAGGTAGCGGACTTTTTGAAGGGCTTGTCGGAGGTCAGGCCGCTTTCATACATGGTATACAGAATGCGGCGGTGGACGGGTTTCAGGCCGTCCCGGACATCCGGCAATGCCCGCCCGACAATGACGGACATGGCGTATTCAATATAGGACTTTTCCATTTCGTCCACCAGGTTGGATTCGGTAATCACCTGGTCAGGGAAACGGATGTCCTCTGGTTTATAACTGCGGTTATGTGCCATGATAGCACCTCCAATTCAGGATGATCGCGGCGATGCCGCTTGCCCCCACAAGGGGACGGGGGAGTATTCAGCCTCCAACTTTTTGCTTTCCATAACGATCAATTACGGTACAAACGCCGTAGAAATCTTTACCCATTGTTCGCTGGTGTAATGACCTCCTCCATCCAGTTCAACAATCAGCTTTGATCGAAATCAATAGAAATCGGCAATATACTGGTCAATACACTTTTGTCCCTGGAACCGGACAGGATAGTCCTTTAAAAAGCTATACCAGAGTTTTCTTTCCCATGGAGTCATATTGTTGCGAAGCTGCTTTGCAAAAACTTCATTTTTCGCCTCGTGCTTCATACAGACTCCCCTCGACCTTCGCTTCGCTCGGGCACCCCCCTCGTAAACGAGGGGACAAGGCTTTTTCACTTTTTATCAAATATCAATGTTGACCGCGTACTTTGCGTTTCTCTCAATCCAGTCTTTTCTGGGTTCTACCTGTTCGCCCATGAGGACGGTGAAGATTTCGTCGGCGCGGCGGGCGTCCTCCAGAGTGATGCGGCGAAGAGAGCGCTTTTCCGGATCCATGGTGGTCTCCCACAGTTCGTGTGGATCCATTTCGCCAAGACCCTTGAAGCGGCTGATGTCCACCTTGGCATTGGGATTGTCGGCACGCATCTGGGAGGAGATGGCGTCCCGCTCATCGTCGGAGTAGGCAACCTTAACGCTCTTGCCACGGGTCAGCTTGTAAAGGGGCGGTACAGCGGAATAGACGTAGCCATGCTCAATCAGCGGACGCATGTAGCGGAAGAAGAAAGTCAGAAGCAATGTGCGGATATGAGCGCCGTCCACATCGGCATCCGCCATGATGATGACCTTATGGTAGCGCAGCTTTTCGATATCGAATTCATCGCCGATACCAGCGCCCAGAGCCACGATCAAGGGGTACAGCTTGTCATTGCCGTAAATCTTGTCCGCCCGAGCCTTTTCCACGTTGAGCATCTTACCCCACATGGCAAGGATGGCCTGAAACCGGGAGTCCCGCCCCTGAATGGCGGAACCGGCTGCAGAATCGCCCTCCACGATGTAGATTTCGCAGAGGCTGGCGTCCCGCTCGTTGCAGTCCTGCAGCTTATCCGGCATCTGACCGGATTCCAGTCCCGTCTTGCGGCGGATGGATTCCCGGGCTTTTCGGGCAGCTTCCCGGGCACGGTTCGCCATCATGGCTTTTTCCAGAACGGCCTTGGCAACGGCAGGGTGTTCTTCAAAATAAGTGGTCAGCTGGTCGTTCACTACCTGGTCAACCAGTGTGCGAATATAGGCGTTGCCCAGCTTGGCCTTTGTCTGTCCTTCGAACTGGGCGTCGGTGAGCTTGACGGAAATGATGGCGGTAATGCCTTCCCGGCAGTCTTCGCCGGAAACCTTGTCGTCTCCCTTGATGATGCCGTTTTTCACGCCGTAGGCATTGAGCACCCGGGTCAGCGCGGTCTTGAAGCCGGTCTCATGCATGCCGCCTTCGGGGGTGCGGACGTCGTTGGCAAAGGAGAGCATAAATTCATTGTAGCCGTCGTTATACTGCACGGCAATTTCCGCAGAGGCGTCGCCTTTACTGCCGCTCATGTATATAACGTCCTGGCACAGGGGCGTTTTGTTGCGGTTGCACCAGACAGCAAATTCCCGGATACCGCCCTCATAGCACATGGTTTCGGTGATTTGCTTTTCATCGTCCCGGTCATCGGTGATGGTGATGCTGAGACCGGCGTTGAGGAAGGCTTCCTCCCGCATCCGCTCGTGGAGGATTTCATAATCGTACACGAGGGTATCAAACATCTCCGGGTCAGGCTGGAAGGTGACCTCTGTGCCGGTTTTTTCGGTTTTGCCGACAATCTTCATCTCCTGAGTAATATGACCCCGGGCGAATTTCATTTCGTAGATATTCCCGTTTTTGTGCACCCGCACCCGCAGCCATTCACTCAGGGCGTTGACCACCGACGCGCCCACTCCGTGCAGACCGCCGGAGACCTTGTAGCCGCCGCCGCCGAATTTACCGCCGGCGTGTAGAACAGTGTATACCACTTCCAGCGCCGGACGTCCGGTCTGCGGCTGGATGTCCACGGGAATACCGCGGCCGTCATCGGTAACGGTAATGGAATCGCCGGGGTTAATGGTGACGGTGATATGCTTACAATACCCGGCAAGGGCTTCATCTATCGCGTTGTCCACGATCTCGTAAACAAGGTGATGCAATCCGGAAGAGGAGGTAGACCCAATATACATACCGGGGCGCTTGCGCACCGCTTCCAGTCCTTCCAGAACCTGAATCTGCTCCGCGCCGTATTCCTGTGTTACTTTCGTTTCGTCAGACATGTTTGTCCTCCTAATGAGTAGATTACCGCAGGGCAGGGGAAAAGCCTCCGCTGGTATAATCGCGCTTTTCCATCGGCGGGGGCTTTTCCCCGCCCTACGGTATCAGATAATGTTTCCGTTTCTTATCTCAATTGTCTTTCCCAGCTTTGTAAACCGTCCCGGTTCGCAGCAGGTAATGAATATCTGCCCGGAGACGATCTGATTTAGTACAAAATCCTGCCGCCCGGGGTCAAGCTCGGACAGCACGTCATCCAGCAGCAACACCGGCTCTTCGCCCCATTCCCGGGCCATCAGCTCCCGCTGAGCCAGCTTCAGGCTGATGGCTGCCGTACGGGTCTGACCCTGAGAACCATAGGCTTTCAGGTCAATGCCGGACAGAGTCACTGTGAAATCATCCTTATGTGGGCCGGTGAGGCATTGCCCCGTCTCCAACTCCGCCCGGCTGTGGCTCTCCAGATGATCCAGCAAATTCTGCGTCAAAACCGGGATCGGCGCAAAGGGATCCGAAACCGTGGAAACGGTTTTGTACTGCAATCGAAAATCCTCCGCACCACCGGAAAACTGACTGTGATACTTTGCCGCCGCCTTGCCCAGACCGTCATAAAACCGTGCCCGGTAGGAGATCAGCAGAGCGCCTACCTGACACAAGCGGATATTATATTCCGGCAGGATTTCCAGAACGCCGGGATTGTCATAATGATCCTTCAAAATTCGGCTTTTCTGGTCCAGAATCCGGTTGTATTCTGACAATGCCGCATCATAATTCGGTCTGAGCCCACATAACGCCAGATCTCCAAACCGCCGCCGCTGACTTGCTCCCATTTTCAGAATCATCAAATCCTCAGGGCAGAACAGCACCGTCGGAAGCACCCCGGCGATATCTCCGGCAGTTTTCTTTTTTGCTCCGTTGCGCCACAGCTGACGGGGACGGGAGCCGGGAAACAGGATCCAGCGAATATTCTGCTGCCGTTCCTGAGAAAAGACCGTTCCCTCAATTTCTCCGAATTCCCCGCCGAAGCGTATCAGTTCCGCTGTTTTCTGAGTACGGAAGCTCTTTCCGCTGCCAAGATAGGCGATGGCTTCCAGCAGATTGGTTTTACCCTGGGCGTTGTCCCCCACAATGAGATTCACGCCGGGGTCAAAGATAAATGCCGACTCCTGATAATTGCGGAAAGATCGCAGACTCAGCTCAGTCAGATTCATGAGAGCAAATCAGGTAGGTTTGATCCATAAATGAAAATTTGTCCCCGGGGTACAGCTTTTTTCCCCGCATGGCGCAGACTTCCCCGTTAACGGTGACCTGTTCATCCTGAATCAGAGTTTTTGCCTCTCCGCCGGTGGCGACGGTATTCGCCAGCTTCATGGCATCCTGCAATTTGATATACTCCGTGGTGATAACCACGGGAATGGAATTGTCTTTTCGTCTTACAACTACTTTCATAGCAACATTAACCTCACAGTAATCCTTTACCCAGTGGAAGGCTTTTCGTCAGCTGTTTTTGATTCTTACCGGCAGTACCATATAGGCAAAATCAAATTTTTCATCCACGGGAGTCAGCACGATGGGACTCAGACCGTTTGTCAGCTCCAGCATAACTTCTTCAGAGGGAATTACCCGCAGCGCGTCGGCGAGATAACGGACATTGAAACCGATTTCCAGTTCCTGACCGTCGCCGGCCAGGGAGCAGCGGTCCTCTGCTGCGCCAATGGTGGTGCTGGTGCGCACCAGAAGCTCCTGATTGCTGAATACACAGCGCACCGGGCTCTTATACTTTTCGGAGACAATCAATCCTACGCGCTCCACGGAAGAGGCCAGATCCGCGACGTTCGCCACCAGCTTGATGGGGCAGTTGGTGGGCACCACCCGCCGCCAGTCCAGAAATTCGCCTTCCAGCAGACGGCATACCAGCGTGGCGCTGCCTACCTGGAACAGAATGTGCTTGGCGCCCAGGGTAAAGGATGCGGTATCGTCGCAGTCCGTCAGTATTTTTTCCACTTCCTTCAGACCCGCGGCAGGTACCACAAAGCTCAGCTCCCGTCCGGTGCTCTCTTCGGGGTGGTAGGTACGCCGGGCAAGGCGGAATCCGTCCACCGCCACGGCGGTGATGGAAGTATCAGTAACCTCAAATTTTACGCCTGTATGGATAGGACGGCCCTGATTTTCGCTGACAGCAAAAATGGTGCCGGAAATCAGCTCCTTCAGACTATTCTGAGGGATCCGGATAGCACGGCCGTCGTTTACATCCGGCAGTTCCGGATAGTCCTCAGCAGATTCAGCGGAAATGGTAAAAGAAGCGTATCCTCCCCGAATAGAGACCTTGTAGTTTTCGTCCACCACCACGGTAACCGGTCCTTCCGGGAGCCGCCGGACAATATCTCCAAAGAGCTTTGCCGGCAGAATGCACTCTCCCACGTCGGATACATCCGCTTCAATTTCATAGGTGATGGCAGTTTCCATATTATAACCCGTCAGGCTCAGTCCCTGTCCGGCCTTGCAGAGGATACCTTCGATGACGGAAAGACTGCTCTTCTGCGCCACAGTACGTCCCGCGATGTTCAGTCCCGTGACAAGCATATTTTTTTCACAGGTAAAACGCATAGTCAAAATCCTTTCCTGATAATAAAGAGATTTATATCTCAATAGATAAGTTTTTGTAGTAATAATAGCCGTAGTGCAAAATTATGTGGAAAAGTCCCTTTTTTCTTAGAGCCGCAGCAAAAATTTATCCACAGGCAAATGTGTAAAAAGTTCATCTTTTCCACAAGGGGTGTGAACAGGAAAATTGGCTTTCGTTTTTCCACAGAAAACCTTTCCACATTCCACAGACCCTGTGGAGAAAATTTTGTCAGCAAAGAAACAGGGTATCCGCTGCACGTAATTTTCAAAAAAGCAGGGGACGGTACCTTAATTCCGTGCTCTGTCAAAGGCAGGAATTGATATTTGCAGTAATATCCCGGATATTGTTCTGCATATTGGTATCCCCGTTTTTCAGCGCGACTTCGACTTTTCGAATGGCGTACAATACCGTTGAGTGATCCCTGGCAAATTCCTTGCCGATGTCCGGCAGGCTGAGGTTGGTGAGCTTGCGGATGAGATACATGGCAATCTGCCGGGCTTCGGCGGTGCCTTTGTTTTTCTGGGTTCCCCGAAGGATGGCTTCGTCGATGGAATAGAATTTGCAGACCTGACTGATAATCAGGCTGGGGGTGGGGAGGTTGTTGCCTTCGCTCTTGAACATATCGTCGATGGCCCGGGAGATGTTGGGCAGGTCCAGAGGCATGTTGTTTAGATCCCGGTAGGCCAGAATTTTCTTGACCGTACCCTCAATCTGCCGGACGTTGTTGGTGACGTTGATAGCAATATAGTTGCATACGTCGTCGGAGAGATTCAGACCAAGATTTTTGGCTTTGTTTTTGAGAATTGCCATACGGGTTTCGTAATCCGGCGGCTGGATGTCCGCCAGAAGACCCCACTCAAACCGTGTTTTTAACCGGTCCTCCAGAGTCAGCATATCGCTGGGCTTCCGGTCGGAGGTCATGACAATTTGCTTATGTTCCTCATAGAGCTTATTGAAGGTATGGAAAAATTCCTCCTGAGTGGATTCCTTGCCGGCGATAAACTGTACGTCATCGATGAGGAACAGGTCGGCTTCCCGGTACTTGCTGCGAAATTCAATATTTTTTCCGTTCTGAATGGCGGCAATCAGCTCGTTGGTGAACTGGTCGCCCTTAATATAGACAATATTGGCATCGGGATTTTCCTTCCGGATGCCATTGGCAATGGCGTAAAGAAGATGGGTTTTGCCCACGCCGGGTGGGCCGTAGAGGAACAGAGGATTGTATAC
Source organism: Faecousia sp. (assembly GCA_051867075.1). GTDB lineage: Bacteria > Bacillota > Clostridia > Oscillospirales > Oscillospiraceae > Faecousia. The sequence goes on from JBJDYG010000056.1 coordinate 16,440, forward strand.
CTGGCCGGGGGTTTTGGAAACGGCGATTGCCGCGCTGTGGGCGAAGCGGTTGGAGGGGCCGACAACGAAATTGTCAAAGGTAAATTGGGGATTGAAATCCATGGAGGATACGCTTTTCCCCTTCTGCTTGAAGGCATTCAGCTCTTCATCGCCGAAAACCAGCAGCTTCGCGTCGGAATTGAAAATTTCTTTCAGAGCGTCGTGAATGTAATCAGTGCAGCGGCGGCGAATGATCTCCCTGCGGAAATCAGAGGGGGAATAGAGAATGAGGTTGTTTTCGTTCAGCTCCACCACTTCGGCATCATCAAACCAGGCCGAAACGGTGACCGCCCCCAGCCGCTCTTCCATATGACTTAAAACCTTTGCCCAGACATAGGCGGATGAATACATAGGGCAGCTCCTTTCCTATCTGTTTTGCGGCAGAAATATGGGAAAACCCCGATTTTTGCGCAGAATATCTCAACCTAAATTTTATCACATTTCAACAGAAAAAACAAGGCTTTTTTGGTGAAATACAATCAATTCCCAATGGCAGTTCCGCAAGAAAAAAAGAGAGATGGAAAGGGAGAATCTGCGTGAATGGGGCATATTAAATTTCTATTTTGCAAATGCATCAGCCTACAAAATGGATACACGGGGGAAGTGTTTCCTTGCCTGATATGGGGAAGTTGGAAAATCCGCCGCAGTACTATTGCATCCCGGTGTACACGCCGGAATACTTTCTGAAAAGGGGATCATTTTGTCGAAATATACCTTGACCCGTGGACAATTCTATGCTAGAATCAGCTATTAAGAACCCGGCAATGGCCGCAGATTATCTTGGTTTTTTATAGGAGATTCTGTATGCACACCCTGAGAAAAGTCTGGACGTATCTTGTCATTGCCTTCATCGCGCTGGTTGCTTCCGTGAATTATGAGCTGTTTATTTTCCCAAATCAGTTCGCGCCGTCCGGCATCAACGGTATTTGCACCATGATTCAGTATGTTTCGGGAGTCAGTGTCGGTTTTCTGAGTCTGCTGGTCAATATTCCTCTGGCAGTCTGGTGCTATATTGAGGTCAGTAAGCCCATGGCCGTGCGCAGTATGGTGTATGTAGTGACTTTTTCTCTGGGACTGCTGATTCTGGATAAGGTGGATCTATCTGCTTTCGCTTATGTCACGGAGAACGGAACCAGTAAGATTCTCGGGCCCATGGTTGCCGGTGTGATTCAGGGTTACGTCTATTCCATCCTGATTAAAGCCAGCGCCTATACCGGCGGTACGGATTTCGTTTCCGCCATTGTCCATAAGCGTCATCCCAACAGGCCGTTTTTTGGTATGAGCTTTGCCATCAACTCCCTTATTGCCGTTGCCAGCTACTTTGTCTACGGCTGTCAGATGGAGCCGGTGATTTTGTGTATTCTCTATACCTTTATGTCCACCACCGTAGGCGACAGGCTTATGAAATCCGGCCGGGAGGCGATCTGCTTTGAAATCATTACCGATTATCCCAAGGAAGTTTCTCGGGAGTTGATTGATAAGCTCCACCATACCGCAACCTTTATTCCTGCCAAGGGAATGTACTCCGGCAAGAAGACCAGCGTTTTGTTGTGCGTTGTCAATAAGGCGCAGGCGGCGATGGTTGGCCGGATCGTTCACCGCTATCCTTACACCTTTGCCATTGTCCACCCCGTAAGTGAAATTCTCGGCAATTTCAAGCACTTGAGTTCCAGAGGCAAGGAAGTAGTTGAGGTTCTCGACGCGGGAGACAGAAAAACATTGTAATACTGTTTCTGCTCAGAATGTTTCATTTTAAGCAAGACGGCACCGTCTGACAGCGCTGGTATTTCATGATAATCTTCATATGAAAACGTAAATCAAAGTCCATTTATAATTTACTTAGGAGGTTTTACCAATGGCGTACTACTACCCGGAACCCAGCCACACCTTCAGCGAATATCTTCTGATTCCCGGCTATACCTCGGAAGACTGCATTCCTGACCGCGTCAGCCTGAGAACGCCTCTTGTCAAGTACCGCAAGGGCGTGGAAGAGCCGGCAATTTCTCTGAATGTGCCGCTGACCTCCGCCGTTATGCAGTCCGTCTCCAATGACACTCTGGCTATCGCCCTGGCTAAGGAGGGAGGCATCAGCTTCATCTTCGGTTCTCAGACCATTGAAAACCAGGCTGCTATGGTTGCCAGAGTAAAGGGCTATAAGGCAGGGTTTGTAACCTCCGCTTCCAATCTGACTCCGGAGGCTACCCTTGCGGACGTCCTTGCGATGAAAGAGCGCAACGGATTCTCTACCGTTGCCATTACGGAGGACGGTACCGCCAATGGCAAGCTCCTTGGTATTGTAACCAGCCGTGATTACCGTGTCAGCCGCATGAGTCCCACGGATAAGGTTCTGGATTTCATGACGCCCCGGGAAAAGCTGGTCACCGCTCCCGCCGAGACTACCCTGAAAGAAGCCAACGACATCATCTGGGAGCACAAGCTCAACAGTCTGCCCATTGTTGACGAAAACGACCACTTGATGTATTTCGTGTTCCGTAAGGACTATTCCTCCCACAAGGCAAACCCCCTGGAGCTGCTGGACAGCAAGAAGCGGTATCTTGTGGGCGCTGGTATCAACACCCGGGACTACGCCGCCCGTATTCCCGCTCTTCTGGCTGCCGGCGCGGACGTTCTGGTTATCGATTCCTCCGAGGGCTACACCTGCTGGCAGGAAAAGACCATCAAATGGGTACGGGAGAACTACGGCGACACCGTGAAGATCGGTGCGGGCAACGTGGTGGATAAGGACGGATTCCGTTTTCTGGCGGAAGCCGGCGCGGACTTTGTAAAGGTTGGTATCGGCGGCGGCTCCATCTGCATCACCCGTGAGACCAAGGGCATCGGCCGCGGTCAGGCCACCGCTTTGATCGAAGTGGCTGCTGCCCGGGACGAATATTTTAAGGAGACCGGCATCTATGTGCCTATCTGCTCTGATGGCGGCATTGTTCATGATTACCACATGACTCTGGCGCTGGCTATGGGCGCTGATTTCCTGATGCTGGGCCGGTACTTTGCCCGTTTCGATGAAAGCCCCACTCCCAAGATCATGGTAAATGGCGCGTATATGAAGGAATACTGGGGTGAAGGCTCCAACCGCGCCCGGAACTGGCAGCGCTACGACCTGGGCGGTTCTGCCAAGCTCAGCTTTGAGGAAGGGGTGGATTCCTACGTCACCTACGCCGGCCCCCTGCACGACAATGTGGAGGCTTCCCTGTACAAGGTGAAATCCACTATGTGCAACGTGGGTGTCACCACCATCCCCGACCTGCAGCGTGATGCCAAGCTGACGCTGGTGTCCTCCGTCTCTATTGTGGAGGGCGGGTATCATGACGTGACACTGAGAAGCTCTTCTCCGGTGAAATAACAAATATTGATGTCATTGGGAATCTCACACATCCTCTAATCGCCCGAAAAAGGCAACTTCTCGCAACCTGAGACCTCACAAGAAAATCTAAGAATTTAAGACCTTGTGTAGCACATTTTTTCGTGCTACATAAGGTCTTTTTTTCTTCTTATTTTGTCCTTGCAAATCACTCAGCAACCCCTGCTAAACTCCCCTTCGGGACATGAGCTGACCCAGAAAAGATAGTCATATTTCTCTGGGCAAACTCCAATTCTCCCCCATCATATTATAGTTTCAACCCCAAGAAACGGGCGGTAATTCTTATTCTCTGTATTGCAAAAACCCCTACTTTTTCGGCGAAGAATACAGACAAGTTTACCCCAACATCATTTTTGGATTTGATGCAGAAGACCCCGCCTTTTCGGAAGAGATTTACAATGCCACAGAGAAAGGCTTTTTCCACCCGCACAAAACGCCTATTACCCTTTTTGAGATCGATATGGACTCGCTGTTAGATAAAGACTTGTCAAAACTTTAGCCCGCTGACACCACCTTATGGTTTTGTCGATTCTTTTTTTGGAAAATAGAATCCCTGAATCCCATATACTTCAATTCCCGCAAATTACGGATTTATCAGTATGAACGAAAAAAATACCCCCGCTGCTTTTAAGCAGCGGGGGTTTACGATAGGTCATCTTACAAACGATGTGCTTAATGTGCAGCTCCAGGCTTCGCCGGGGTCCAGGACAGCTGCGGCTGGCTTTTCCTCCCATTTGATTGAGCCGTTTTCCGGGCTGGGCAGGCTGTGCCAGGGTTCGATGCACACAAACTTTGGCACACCGGGCTTCGACCAGATCAGCGTATATGGAAATTCCTCAATATTGCACACCACACCTCTGCCGGTACCTTTTTCAAATATGCCCAGAGTCGGTGATTTCAGGTTCACCATGCAGTGGCTGTCGTTGGCGAAAAGTTCCTCATTGATTGGCAGGGATCGAATGTTGCTGCCGAGATAATAATTGTCTCCATGAACCAGACCCAAAGGCAGACAGTTAACGCACAGGGGAGACTCCATGTCACTGAACCGCAGCTCATAGTCGGTGGCCACATGACTATCATCAAAGGGAACAGCAAATGCGGGATGATAGCCGATTCCAAAGTAAAGCTTATCGGTATCAAGATTTTCCACCGTCAGGGTGTGGTGAATGGTGTCACCATTCAAAAGGAAGGTGGACACAAGGCGAAATTCGAAGGGGAATTTTTTCAGCGTTTCAGGGCTGCTGCACAGCTCCAAAACGATAGCATCTCCACTCTGCTGTACAAGTGTGTGCTCCATCAGCCGTGCAAAGCCGTGCTGACCGGACTGGTAGACATTTCCCTTTGCCTCGATGATGCCGTCAACAACCTTACCGGTATGGGGAAACAGAATGGGTGCGTGATAACCCCAGACAGACTTGTCTGCCTGCCAGATGTGCTCTACGCCGTCAAACTTGCGTACAACGCTTTTCACCTGAGCGCCCCAGGTGGTGACGGTGAGTTTCAGATACTCGTTTTCAACGGTATATTCCATATGTAATCCTCCCGGCGTTTTCCCGGGCCGGGGCAATCCTGCCCGGGGATGTACAGTTACTTGTTTTTCAGAATGTCCCGGATCTCTGTGAGAAGCAGCTCTTCCTTGCTGGGAGCGGGGGGAGCGGGAGGCGCGGCCTCTTCCTTTTTCTTCCCGATTTCTGTTAGTTTGTTCAGACCCTTTACCAGGAAGAACACCACCAGCGCCAGGATCAGGAAATTGATAATGGCAGAAATGAAGTTGCCATAGTTAAGGGTGTTCAGAATTTCATTACCTGCCTCGTCCAGAACGGGATCGCTGAACAGCCGGGGCAATACAATTTTCATTTCGGAAAAATCAATACCGCCCATGAAAATAGCGACAATGGGCATGATGATATCATCGGTAAGGCTCTTTGTAATGGTGGAGAATGCCGCGCCGATGATGGTGCCCACAGCCAGCGCCATGGCGTTTCCCTTAATGGCAAACGCGGAAAATTCATCCCACCAGGAAGGTTTTTTCATTGGATTCTTCATAAAGCCACCCTTTCATATGAGATACAGAGTCAAAGATGTTGGATAAAAGATATCGCTTTCGTTTTCTTATTTCTTCTCGATGAGTTCAATACCACCGAGATACTTGCGGAGCACTTCAGGCACAACGATGGATCCGTCTGCTCTCTGGTTCTGCTCCACCATGGCGGGGAAGATGCGGGAGGTGGCGAGGCCGGAGCCGTTCAGTGTGTGGACAAACTCAGGTTTACCGGTCTCTTCACGGCGGAAGCGGATGTTACCCCGGCGTGCCTGATAGTCCCGGGCGTTGGAGACGGAGGAAACTTCCTTATAGCCGTTCATGGAGGGAATCTGAATCTCGATGTCGTAGGTACGGGCCATGGAAGCGGAGCAGTCGCCGGCAGCCAGCTTCACAGTGCGGAAGTGGAAGCCAAGACCTTTTACGAGGTTTTCAGCCTTGTGTACCAGCTCTTCAAAGGCTGCGTCGGAGTCCTCAGGACGGGTAAACTGGAACATTTCCACCTTGTTGAACTGGTGGCCGCGCACCATTCCGCGCTCATCGGCATGGCCGGAACCGGCCTCCCGGCGGAAGCAGGGAGTGTAGGCGAAAAACTTCCGGGGCAGCTCTGCCTCAGTGAGAATTTCATCCCGGTAAATAGAGCAAAGGGCAGCTTCGGCGGTGGGCAGCATGTAGTGTACCCGGTCGTCGGTAGGATTGGCAATTTTGTATACCTCATCGGCAAACTTGGGGAACTGACCGGCTGTCTCGCCGCACTGGTACTCCAGCATATGGGGAGGCAGGATAAATTCATAGCCGTCAGCAATGTGCGCGTCAATGAAGTAGTTCAGTAGCGCCCATTCCAGCCGGGCACCCATGCCTTTGTACATCCAGTTGCCGGAACCGGCCAGTTTGACACCCCGGTCATAGTCAATCAGTCCCAAGCCTTCGCACAGGTCAACGTGGTGCTTGGGCGTAAAGTCAAACTTATGGGGTTCACCAAAGTAGCACAGAGGCTCATTGTTTTCTTTTCCGCCGGGCTTCAGGTCGGGGTCGGGCAGGTTCGGCAGGCTGAGCATAGCAACCCTGTATTCATCGCTGAGAGTTTTCAGTTCTGCCAGTTCATTTTCAATGTCCGCGGCAATCTGAACGGACTGTGTGTTGTTGGCGGCGATGGCTGCTTCCAGCTCGGAAACATCCTTGCCCTCTTTCTCTGCCTTCTTCTTCATACCGAAGAGCTTGCCGTTTTCCTTTGCCAGCTTGTTTTTCAGGGCAGTCTGGGTCTCGGTGTTGGTTTTCAGGCTGCGGATCTGTACGTCCAGCTCAAGAATGCGGTCAATGGTTGCATCGCAGTCCACTTCCTTTGCCCGTAGACCTGCTTTGACTGCGTCAGGGTTTTCCTTAATTTTCTTGATGTCTAACATGTGTTACCTCTCCTTAAATTGGGTATTTATTTTTGAATTTTCATCAGGGCTTCCAGCAGATTCTGCAAATCTTCCTGCCCGTAGAATTCCAGCTCAAAGCGTCCCTTACGTTTGCCGTTGACGATCTTTACGCCCCGGCCCAGATGCTTGCTCAGGGATTTTTCGCACTCGGCAACATAATCCACCGCGAAAACCGCCTCCTTCTTCGGAGTGGGTTCCTTGCCCATGTTTTTACACAGTAGCTCCGCCTGACGGACAGACAGCCCCAGAGCCACTATTTTCTGAGCAGCTTCCTGTTGTTTCTTTTCGGACTTCAGCTGCAGAATGGCACGGGCATGGCCTGCGGACAGCTCGCCTTTGCGCACTCTCTCCTGAACTTCGGGGCATAAACCCAGAAGACGCAGGGCATTGGCTACGGCGGGGCGTGATTTTCCAACCCGTCCGGCGGCCTCCTCCTGGGTCAGACCGTATTCATTCATCAATGTTTGATAACCGAGGGCTTCTTCCAGCGGGTTTAAATCTTGCCGCTGGAGGTTTTCAATCAGCGCCAGTTCCATGGCCTTTTTATCGTCGGCCTCAATGATGACCGCGGGAACGTCGCTCAGGTTTGCCAGCCGGGCAGCACGCCAGCGTCGTTCACCTGCGATGATCTGGTAATAACCGTTGGGCGTTTCCCGCACCGTCAGAGGCTGAATAATGCCGTGGACGGCAATGGAATCCGCCAGCGCCTGCAGTTCTTCCTCGTCGAAGTCCGTCCGTGGCTGGTCGGGATTTGGTTCTACTTTATAGATCGGCAAAAGCTGATATGCGCTCTTTTCCAGTGGTTCTTCGTTGAAGTCACCCAGCAGTGCTCCCAGACCTTTGCCAAGTCCTTTCTGCGATGCCATCGTTACTCCCTTCTTTGCTTTCACAGTTTTTGTTTAATTTCTTCCGCCATAGCCCGGTAGGCAACCGCTCCCCTGCTTACTCTGTCGTAGGCAGTAACGGGAATACCATGGCTGGGCGCCTCCGCCAGACGGATGTTCCGTGGAATCACCGTAGAGAACACCTTACCGGGAAAATGCCGACGTACCTCCTGCGCAACCTGTGCGGAAAAATTTGTACGCCCGTCGAACATGGTCAGTGCTACTCCGAAGATCTCCAGTCGGGGATTCATTCGGCGCTTCACCGTCCGCAATGTTGCCATTAAATCACTGAGCCCTTCCAACGCGAAGTACTCACACTGTACCGGTACCAGAATTCCGTCTGCCGCGCATAGGGCGTTCAGTGTCAGCAATTCCAGAGATGGCGGACAGTCCACAAACACCAGATCGTATTTTTCCTTTATCCCGTTCAGTGCCATGTCCAGCTGCCGCTCCCGGTGATTGGCGGAAATCAGCTCCACGGTGGCGCCTGCCAGATCCGCCGAGGACGGCAGCACATCTCCATAGGGTGTTGATACAATGGCGTCCTCCGCGGGAACATTGTTGATGGTCACATCATAGATGGTATATTTGTTTTTCCGCTTGTCCAGTCCAAGACCGGAGGTCGCGTTTGCCTGGGGGTCAAAGTCGCACAGAAGCACCTTGAGTCCCAGATCATGGAGGGCAGCTGTCAGGTTTACGGCAGTGGTGGTCTTGCCAACACCACCCTTCTGATTGACAACTGCGATTATTTTACCCATAGTTTTCATCCTCTATCTTTCTGATGTTTCACGTGAAACACACAAAACCGGAAGCACCGGATGTTTCACGTGAAACATTAATCAACATCTGCAGAATCAGAAGCACCAACGGCAGAATAATTCTGTCCGGGAAGAATATGATCCTCCGCCAAATACTTAATTGCAGGTATGGCGAAAACAACCAAAAGAATCAGACATATTGCAAGCAGTACGGAAAGAACACGCACACGAACTTTTAAGGTCTTCAATTGATCCTCCGGCGTCAGCTTGCTGCGACGACGAAAATGGGATTTTCTTGGGGGAGCAGATTCGCGGCGGGGAGGCAGCTGCACAGCTGTACCGGGCTTCACAGGATACTTTCCCATATCCAAAAGACAATCTCCGCAAAAATACTGATCCTCATCAATCTCACGACCGCATTTCAAGCACCGCAATGACCATACCTCCCGTCGCAATGATGAGACTATTGTACACCAATTTTCACTGTTCGTAAAGAGAAAAGTGAGACAATAATTCGGAAAAAGGAAATCTGTTTTCATGAAAAAGGAAAACGGCAGCCCGGCGAACAAAAAATACCTCCGGATTTCTCCGGAGGTAAGAAATTATTTCGCGTATTCCACGGCTTTGGTTTCCCGGATAACATTGACCTTGATTTGACCGGGATATTCCAGCTCGGACTCGATCTTCTTTGCTACATCCCGGGCAAGGAGAATCATATTATCCTCGGAGACAACCTCGGGCTTGACCATGATCCGAACTTCTCTGCCAGCCTGAATGGCATATGCTTTATCTACGCCGGGGTAAGAGCCGGTGAGTTCTTCCAGCTTTTGCAGACGGCGAATATAGTTCTCCACGTTCTCTCGGCGGGCGCCGGGACGGGCGGCGGAGATGGCATCGGCTGCCTGTACGAGAACAGCGATAACGGTTTTGGGTTCCACGTCACCGTGATGCGCCTCGATGGCGTTGACGATAACAGGATTTTCCTTATACTTCCGGGCAAGATCTGCGCCCAGCTGAACGTGGCTGCCCTCAACCTCGTGATCAATGGATTTGCCAAGATCGTGCAGCAAACCTGCCCGCTTTGCCATGGCAACATCAACACCCAATTCTGCGGCCATCAGGCCGGCAATGTGAGCAACTTCAATAGAGTGATTCAGTACATTCTGTCCGTAGGAAGTACGGTACTTCTGACGACCAAGAATCTTAATGAGCTCGGGATTCAGGTTATGAACACCTGTCTCATAGCAGGCACGCTCGCCCTCTTCCCGGATGGTCCGGTCAACTTCTTTCCGGGCCTTTTCCACCATATCCTCAATACGGGTGGGATGAATCCGGCCGTCAACAATGAGCTTCTCCAGCGCAAGCCGGGCAATCTCACGGCGAACTGGGTCAAAGCTGGAAACAGTGATGGTTTCGGGAGTATCGTCAATAATCAAATCCACGCCGGTGATGGTTTCCAGCGTACGGATGTTCCGGCCTTCCCGTCCAATGATGCGGCCCTTCATTTCGTCATTAGGCAGCGTGACCACGGAAACGGTGGTCTCGGCAGCGTGATCGGCTGCGCAGCGCTGAATAGCGGTAGCAATAATCTCCCGACCCTTTTCCTCGGCCTCGTCTTTCAGCTGCGCCTCGATCTCCTTGATCTTCATGGCAGCTTCATGGCGAACCTCGTCCTCAATGCTGTGCAGCAGGAATTCCTTGGCCTGATCCTGAGTCAAGCCGGAAATCTTTTCCAACTCTTCCAACTGCTGCTGCTTAATCTGGTCTGCCTGTGCCTGAGTCTCAGTGACCTTTTGAAGCTTTTTGGAAAGCTCCTCTTCCTTGCGCTCGAAGGCTTCGGTTTTCTTGTCCAGGGTGGCTTCCTTCTGTTCCAGACGACGCTCCTGCTTACTCAGCTCGGCGCGGCGTTCTTTGACTTCCTTGTCGTGTTCTGTGCGAGATTTATGGATTTCGTCCTTGGCCTCCAGAAGCATTTCCTTCTTACGGTTTTCACCGGAACGGATAGCTTCGTTGATCAGGCGGGTAGCCTCTGCCTCAGCAGAGCCAATTTCCCGCTCGGCGACCTTTTTGCGGTAACCGACACCCAGACCGAAGCCGATGCCCAGTCCCAGCAGGATGCCAACGGCGATGATGAGAAAATGATACCATTCCATAAATTTGCAGCACACCTCCTTCTAAAAAAATAAGGCGCAGAAGGGGTGGGCGCATTGATCCCCATGTGAAATTAAGCATGACAACCAACCGGAAAACCCGGCCGGCATTCTTCTGTGCAAAATCGTACGCCATGAGGCGCAAAACGCAAACCCCGGCTCCATGCCGGTTATCAATGAAACGCAGCACCCAGGAAACAAAAGGCGCAGCGTACACCATACCGAATTTATTTTACTCGCATCGAAAGGGAATGTCAAGAATAAAAAGGGAAAACAGAAGTACAATTTCCCCGGCAAAGGCCATTCTGCCATGAAATAATTCGAAAACGGATGCAAAAAAGAAAAAGCGACACTCCGTCCTGATTGACAATCATCTGTGTTCGTGTTAAGATAACCCAGTAATAGAGGAAATCGCACACTTTGCGCGACAAAGCGTTCTCTGAAAACAGGCATAGCATGTATTTAAATCGGGATCAAGTGTAAAGCTCCGTCTCGGGTACCTCCCCGTGAAAGAATCAGAGTAACAAAAGAATATGCGGGCATGATGGAACTGGCAGACATGCAAGATTTAGGTTCTTGTGCAGTGATGCGTTGGGGTTCAAATCCCCATGCCCGCACCATGGCGAGCGTTCTTATAGGATTTGATATCCTGTAAGAACACTCGTTTTTCATTGATCATGGGCAATCACTTGTACTGAGCAGGGGCGTACATGCCTGAATTGATAAAAGATCTCCCCAAAAGAAAAGATGTCAAAAAACAGTTCTTCCAGATGAGAGACCCGGGATAAATTTACACACGAAACCGCCATACGGCAAATTGCCATATGGCGGTTTTCTGAATTGTTGCATTTCCGGCGTAAGCTTTTCGCGCCCGGTATCCGTCTGATTCTCGTCTGAGTGGAATCACCCATTACCGTAACAGAATATATGGCCGCCGATCTTACCCCAGACATTTTGGTTGGTGGGAGATGTGGCAAAATATACCACGTCCTCCGGCAGAACGTAGGGGCCGTAAATAGCTCTTTCGATGGCCTCATATTGTGCCTGATACGGTTCTGCCTTATCCAGAAGGGGCACGGAGCGGAACTGTCCCTCTCCGTATATCACATCGTGGAGATTATCGGGGAAATCGCCGGAGGCGATACGGTTCAGCGCAACCTCCGCAACTGCCTGCTGACCTTCGGCACACTCGCCCTGGGCTTCCACCCAGACAACCTCCGCAAGAAGTTTCACTTCCTCCTGAGTCAGCTGAATATCGGGATAACGCTGTTCGCCGCGTACAGGCTCTTCTTCATAATAAATAAAGGGATCTTCCGGCATGGCGCTTTTGTCGTAGACCCATGCGCCGCTGTAGCCCAGGAGAATGTCTTCGGGATCAAAGCCGTACTCATAGGCGTCTCTCAGCTGCCAGAAGGAATAGTTGTCACGGTTGGAGTCCATGACCATGATTTTGCCATTCTCGTTAATGCCAGAAAGAATGATGAAATGCTGGGAATCGGTAAAGATGGACTCAGGTCCCATCAGAACGATGGCGACCTTACCTTCTTTCAACGCCTGATAGGTGACATGCCAGTTTTCTGCTTTCTCATAGGCGAGTTGAAGCGCTTTGGAACCATATTCCAGACGCGCGACGTTATTGATGGCTCGGCCGCCGAAGTAGTGTGCCAGCTCGTCGGGAAGGTACACGTGATTGGTCATGTAAGTGGCGACCATAGCAAGGGAGGTAATGCTGCAGCCGCTGGAGGCAACAGTGCCGCTGCCGTACATCGTGTAGGGATAGTCGTTCTGGAAGTACAGCGGAATGGTGGAAATGACGTTATCAGGCTGCGAAGGATGGTCAGCAGCGGAGGGTTCAGCCGTCTGCTCTTCTGCTGGCGTGTCAGATATGTCGACTGCCTCGGGCACGGTCTCCTCAGCTGCAGGGAAAGTTTCCTCAGCGGCTGCAGAATCGGATTCTGCAGCGGAATCCGTGGCGTCTTCCTGCGCAGGGATGTACAGATATTGAAGAATGAGCTTGCCGCTTTCCCCCTCCGGCAGATCATCACAGAGGGCGTGGAGCAGGCCTTCCAGCTCGCTGTCAGCCACAGCCTGACAGCACGAATCGCCGGTAACAATCCAGCCATAGAAAAGGAAGCAGTCAGGGACTTTCTGCATGGCATCCTCACGCAGACCGGCCAGCTGAGCCGCACTGGGCACCCCATAGCAGGTGGTTCTGATCTCGTCGGCCACCGCATGTTCCGGCAGCCCGGAACATGCGCCATCCTCGGGGGACGAGGCGGCGGCGGGGAGTGTGAAGATGCTGCCGCAAAGAAGCACCAGCGAAACCGTGATCGCGGTAAGACGCCGGATGTTGTGTTGTACGCGCATTTCTTCGCCCCCTTTTTTGAAATCTGAACATACGCAGGATGCCTGAAAACCGTGCCCCGAAACAGGCAGATGCATGCAAAAAATACACCTTAAATATAAATGATTCTCCGTCCAAAGTCAAGCGTTATCTAAGGAATCTCTGAATAAATCGCCTGCGGCTGAGTGGCGAATCGTTTGCCACATCCGTGCAGAGTCAAAAACGAGAAATACATCCAGTATTCCTTCGTATTTTCACTTTCGTCTGTGACAAAATTTCTCGCCATCAGCTCTTGCCGAATGAATCAGAGTTTCCCTAAAGACGGCAGATTACAAAATAATCTCGCCGAGCAGCAAAAAGCATTCCCCCTCCCGGCGTTCAGAACGCGCGGGGAGGGGGAATGCTGTCTCAGCTTAAATACATACCGGTATTACAGCTCCAGCTTCAAATCGTTTTCTTTGATCCAGCCCCATTTGCGCAGAATCTGGCAGAACAGAAAGCTCAGCACCGCCGGCAGAACGAAGCAGATCAGGAGCATTCCCGCCCAGTCCATGATGGTGACGGCGGTTTTTGCGCCGCTGGCTATGTCGCTTACCCAGCCTGTGTAGACGCCGATCTGACCTACAAAACCGCAGGTACCCATGCCGGAGGATACCGCCGCACCGTTCATTTCCAGCTTAAACAGGCAGGTGGCCAACGGGCCGGTGATGGCGGAAGCCAGCGTAGGGGGAATCCAGATGCGGGGATTTTTCACGATGTTGGGCATTTGCAGCATACTGGTACCTACACCCTGGGCAATCAGGCCGCCCCAGCGGTTTTCCCGGAAGCTCATCACCGCAAAGCCCACCATCTGGGCACAGCACCCGGCGACAGCGGCGCCGCCGGCAAGTCCCGTCAGGCTCAGCGCCGCACAGATAGCAGCGGAGGAAATGGGCAGGGTCAGCGCAACGCCGATGACCACGGACACCAGAATGCCCATGAAGAACGGCTGCAGCACCGTCGCCCATTTGACAAAGTCACCCACAGCGGAAGCTGCGGCGCCGATGGGAGCGGCGACAAGGCTGGCAAAGCCGATGCCTACAAGAATTGTCACAATAGGGGTTACCAGAATGTCAATTTTGGTTTCCTTTACCACCAGTTTTCCACATTCCGCAGCCACGATGGCGACAACGTATACCGACAGCGGGCCGCCTGCGCCGCCCATAGAGTTGGCGGCAAAGCCCACGGGAATCAGGGAAAACAGCACCAGCGACGGGCAATGCAGGGCAAAGCCGATAGCCACCGCGATGCCGGGACCGACCATTGCGGAAGCCAGACCTCCAATGGTATAGCTTACCGCGCCTTCGCCCTTGCCGATGGTGACGATTGCCCGGGTCAGAAAACCAATGCCGAACTGCTGACCGATGGTATTGAGAATGGTGCCCACCAGCAGTGTGCAGAACAGTCCCTGAGCCATGGCGCCCAGAGCATCGATGCCGTAGCGCTGGAGGGTGAAGACCACGTCCTTGCGGGCGAGGAATTGTTTGAATTTCACCATAGTACCTCTTCCTTACATACCAAGATGAAACTCATTATACAGCCGATCCGCCCTGAGTGCAAGAAATTTCAAAAATCTGTCCGTGGTTCCAGAATTCCACGGGTTGCGGTCTGCTTTTTGTGAAATGTGCCCATTTTCTCTCCGCCGGACGCAGTGGGAAAACACACTATGCAAACCATGCGCACTGTGGTACAATGAAAAGAAACAAAACAGGAGGGATTTACATGCTGTACAACGGAAAGAACGGAACCATCCCCATGGGAGATACCACGATGGACTATATCCGCTTTGGCAGCAGCGGAAAAACGCTGGTTATGCTTCCTGGGCTGGGAGACGGGCTGCGGACGGTGCAAGGCACGGCGTTGCCCATGGCGTTTGCCTATCGGGCATTTGCACGGGAATACACTGTTTTTGCTTTCAGCCGTCTGAACCGGCTTCCCGCCGGGTACACCACCCGGGATATGGCGCGGGATGTGAAAGCCGGCATGGATGCCCTGGGAATCGAAAGGGCGGATATTCTGGGGGTTTCCATGGGCGGCATGATTGCCCAGCACCTGGCAGCGGACTTCCCGGAGAAGGTGGGAAAGCTGGTGCTGACGGTGACTTCCGCCCGTCCGAACCCGGTACTGACCCAGTCCATTTCGGAATGGGTGACGCTGGCAAAGCAGGGGGACCACAGAGCTCTGATGGACAGCAATGTCCGGCGCATCTATTCCGAGGGATACTACCGGAAAAACAAATGGCTGATCCCGGTCATGGGACTGCTGACGAAGCCGAAATCCTATGACCGGTTTCTGATTCAGGCGGAGGCTTGCCGAAGCCATAACAGCTTGGATGCGCTGGGCCGAATTCTCTCTCCCACTCTGGTCATCGGCGGGGAACAGGATCACGCGCTCGGCGGCGATGCCTCCCGGGAGATCGCCGCTCGGATCCCCGGTGCGGAGCTGAAAATGTATCCTCAGTGGGGACACGGCCTTTACGAGGAGGCCGCGGATTTCTCCGAAATTGTACAGGCGTTTCTGAAAGCCCGATAACAAATTCCCTCCCGTCCGGTATGCGGACGGGAGGGAAGCTTTTGCTCATACGCATTTTTTCAGCAGGCCGAAGGCGACGCCGATCATAGCCACGGGTACCAGCAGAACTACGCCCCCGGCAAACAGCAGCCCCGCGATCAGCAGGGGACATGCCAGGACAAACAGCAGCATGGCGACGATTTTCGTCACGCCCCAGGCAACCTTAAAGGCAAGCCCCACCGCCTTGATGAACAGCCAGCCAAACGCAATCACAAGCAGCAATTCCAACATGGTTTTTCCCCCTTTTTGAAAGGAGTATAACAGAGACACGCTGCCAATGTATGGATAAATTGTAACATTTTCGGCAAAACCCAACAGAATCCCCCTGCCGGGACTTTGCTCCGGCAGGGGGGGGTTCGTTTGGAAAACGCTTATCCGTTCCGGACTTCCATGAACAGACTTTCCATATACCGGGAGGTTTCCTCCGGCAGGTAACTGAAGCTGCTGGTAGCACGAAGAATTTCTTCGCTGGGGTAGGCGATCTCGCTGTCTGCGATCTCCGGATCCATATACGCCTTCGCGGCGGAAGAGGGGGTGCTGTAGCCCAGGAACCCCATGTTTGCGGCGGAAATCTCCGGGTCGCACAGGAAGTTGATGAACAGCTCCGCCGCTTCCTTCTCCTGGCAGCAGGTGGGGATGCACATGGCGTCAATGAACACATTGAAGCCCTGCTCCTTGGGCTGATAGAAGGCAAGGTCGGGATTTTCCTCCACCATGGTCAGATAGTCGCCGGCGTAGTAGGGGGCGATCCAGGCCTCCTCATTTTCCATGGCGTCAAAGATCTGATCCATCACGTACTGCTGTACCACAGGCTTCTGCTCCGCCAGCTTGTCGGCGCAGGCCTTCAGCTCGGCCTCGTCGGTGGTGTTGACGTCGTAGCCCAGCAGATACTGGGCAATGCCGAAGGCATCCCGGGAGTTGTCGAACATCAGGATCTTTCCGGCGTATTTCTCATTCCACAGCAGCTCCCAGCCGGTGACATCGGCCTCATCGACATACTTGGTGTTGTAGATGATGCCTACGGTGCCCCAGGTGTAGGGAACGGAATATTTGTTCTCCGGGTCATAGGCGGTATTCTTGAAGGTGTCGTCAATATACTGGTAGTTGGGGATGTTGTCAAAGTTCAGCTCTTCCAGCATACCTTCCTGGGCCATGCGGCCGATCATATAGTCGGAGGGAATGATCACGTCCACGGTGATGCCGCCGTTGGCGAGCTTGGAGTACATGATCTCGTTGGAGTCGTAGGTGGAGTACTGGACACGGATATTGGGGTAGGCTTCCTCAAAGGCAGCGATGACGTCCAGAGAGCCATCGTCGCCTTCGGCGATATACTGCCCCCAGTTGTAAACATAGAGGGTAACGCTGTCGCTCTTGCTGCCGCAGCCGGAAAGTCCGGCCAGGCAGCTGACGGCAAGCAAGACGGAAAGAATAACGGAAATTGCTTTTTTCATGATATTTCTCCTTTCAGATCCCAGCGCTGTGGGAGGCGGCTTTTTTCTTATCCCCGTACAGCTGTATCAGATTCATCGTGACCATCAGCACCAGAATCAGCAGGAACAGCAGGGTGAACATGGCGTAGATTTTGGGATGGAGGGGCTTCTTGGTATAAGAATATATTTCCACAGGCAGCGTAACAAAATCCAGACCGCTGACAAAATAACTGATAACGAAATCGTCCAGACTCATGGTAAACGCCATTATGGCGCCGGAAACAATGCCGGGCATAATTTCATGGAGCGTTACCTTGAAGAACGCCTGTACAGGGGTGCATCCCAGATCCATGGCGGCGTCCGTCAGGGAGCTGTCCGTCTGATTCAGCTTGGGCATTACGTTCAGAATAACGTAGGGAAGGTTGAAGGTAATGTGGGCGATCAGCAGCGTCCAAAAGGTCAGACTGTTGCGCTGCCCCAGCAGCCGGCTCCCGACGAACACGAACAACAGAGAAAGGGAGACGCCGGTCACAATATCGGGGTTCGTCATGGGGATGTTGGTCAGCGTCATGGCGGCCTTGCGCAGCTTTGGATTCAGGTTGTGGATGCCCAAAGCGGCTACCGTGCCAAAGACTGTGGCGATGAAGCTGGCCAGAACGGAGATAATCAGGGAATTGCCCAGCAGCTTCAGCAGACTCCTGTCCTGAAACAGGCGGGCATACTGCTGCAGGGTAAAGCCCTCAAACTGGGTGATATCCTTTCCGGTATTGAAAGATGCCACAATGAGCACCACCATGGGGATATACAGGAAAATGAAAATCAGAACTGTGAGAATACGATTGGCTCGTTTCATACGATGACACCGCCTTCCTCACTGTCGCCGCCGAAGCGGTTCATGATGCCGGTGCACACAAACACCAGGATCATCAGCACCAGGCTCAGGGCAGCGCCCAGGTTGGGGTTGTTGCCCTGCTTGAACTGACGCTCAATGACATCGCCGATGAGCACTGTGTCCGTACCGCCCAGCTTCTGGGAAATGTAGAAGGTGGACACCGCCGGCACAAACACCATGGTCATGCCGGAGAGAATACCCGGGACGCTCAGGGGCAGCACCACCCGGGAGAATACCTGCAGGCCGTTGCAGCCCAAATCCTCCGCAGCCTCGATGAGCCGGGGATCGATTTTGACGATGATGCCGTACAGAGGCAGGATCATGTAGGGCAGATAGTTATACACCATGCCCAAAATCACCGCGCCGGGGGTGCGGATCAGCTGCACCCGACCGATGCCGATAAACTCCAGAATGTCGTTGATAATGCCGGTGTCCTGCAGCAGACCCACCCATGCCAGGGTGCGCAGCAGAAAGCTCATACACATGGGAAGCATTACCAGCATGTAAAGGAACTTCTGGACAGTCGGGCTTCGGTGGGCGATGTAATACGCTACGGGATAGCCCAGCAGCAGGCAGATAAAGGCCGATACCACAGAGTAAAGAATCGACTGCCACAGCACGCCCCAGTACATATTCAGATCCCTCAGGTTACGCAGGGTGAACTCCCCGCTGGAGGGGTCGGTGAGGGCATAGTAGCACACCACCCCCAGAGGAATCAGGGTGAATACCACCATCCACAGTATATAAGGAGCACTGAGCAGAACAGACTTATTCTTCTTCATCCCCGGCATCCTCCGTCAGCTCGTCATACTCGGCGGAGTAGGAGCTGTAGTCGCCAAAGAGCCCTGAGTACTCACTCTTGTGCATGATATGAATGTCTTCCGGATTCAAACGGATGCCGATGGTTTCGCCCACGCTGTGGTAGTCCGTGGTCTGAATGAGCCATTTGAAGCCCTTGAATTCGACAATAATGTCGTAATTCAGTCCCTTGAAGGTGATGCTGGTGACGGTGCCCACCAGATGTCCGTCAGAGGGATGTACGATGTCAATGTCCTCCGGGCGGATGACTACATCCACAGGCTCGTTGGGCGCAAAGCCATTGTCCACGCACTCAAAGACCCGGCCAAAAAACCGAACCTTATAGTCCGCCAGCATAACGCCGTCCAGGATGTTGCTTTCGCCGATGAAGTCCGCCACGAAGGCGTTCTTCGGCTCATTATAGATATCCTCCGGTCTGCCAATCTGCTGAATCCGGCCCTTGTCCATGACCACCACGGTGTCGGACATGCTTAAAGCCTCCTCCTGATCGTGGGTAACATAGATGAAGGTGATGCCGGTGGAGCGCTGGATACGCTTGAGCTCGTTCTGCATATCCTTGCGCAGCCGCAGATCCAGCGCTGCCAGTGGTTCGTCCAGCAGCAGCACTTTCGGCTGATTGACCAATGCCCGGGCAATGGCGACACGCTGCTGTTGACCGCCGGACAGGCTGTCTACGCGGCGGGTTTCGTAGCCCTTCAGGCTGACGATTTCCAGCATCTCGTTGACCCTGCGGTCGATCTCGGCTTTGGGCAGCTTTGCCACCTTCAGACCGAAAGCAATGTTGTCATACACGTCCAGATGCGGAAAAAGGGCATAACGCTGGAACACGGTGTTGATCTGCCGCTTGTAGGGCGGCAGGTCGTTGATGACGTGTCCGTCAAAGGTCACCGTGCCGGATGTAGGCGTCAAAAAGCCGCCGATGATCCGAAGCGTTGTGGTTTTGCCGCAGCCGGAGGGGCCGAGCAGTGTGAGGAATTCGTGATCGTTGAAGTAAAGATTGATGCCGTCGAGAATACGCTCCCCGTCGAACTCCATGGTTAAATCCCGGAGTCTGATGAGTTCCTTGGACATTATCCTCCCCCGTTTCTGTTTATTTTTTGCCGAAATACGACAGATACTACTATACCGTAAATTTTTGCAATGTCAATGGATTATATCCGTTTTTTCATCCTTTTTTCCGACGGGAAGTTGGGGAACGGAAATCAGTATCCCATCGCAGGTTGTACTTTGTAAAGGAAGGTTTTACCCCCTTCGCAAAATACACATGACTGCGGCTCATTTGTGGTGAATTGAATTGCAGTTTTGTGGGAAAGGAGATTATTTCACATTCCGTAAAAAGAACCGTTGACATCTCCTAAGCAGTCCTTTATATTATTTTTATACGGAAAAAGGAGGAATGTAACATGGCTGCATGGAATAGAAAAACTCCCCCGGCATCCCAGCAAAATTCTTCAGACAATCATAACGATGCTGCCATTGCCAGAATTAACAGCGCAATTGCAGATGAAAACGCAAAAATCAACAAGCTGTATCTGGAAATCGGCAAAAAATATGTTGAGACACATACCGAAGAATATGAGGAAGGATTCTCAGACCTGATAAAGGCGGTGACAGCGTCCCAGAAGAAGCTTGCCGATTACTCACTGCAAATGCAATTTGTCACAGGTATTATTGTCTGCACAAACTGTGGTCACAAGGCTCCGAAAGGCTCGGTCTTCTGCAATATGTGCGGGTCAAAGCTGCCGGAGTTGAACTTGGATCATTTTGAAATGTGCAGTCAATGCGGAAGCCTGGTTGAAAAAGGGCAGAAGCTCTGCCCAAATTGTTCTCACCCGATGGAGTCCGCGGATTCTTCTGCAGTACAGTGCCCGCACTGTAAAGAGTTTGTTGAAAAAGAAAACAAATTCTGCTCAATTTGCGGTTGGGCATTGCCCTACGACGGTACCGCCCAACCGCCGTACGACAAGCCCAGTGGAAGGAAATGCCCACGCTGCGGAGCAATCATGAATGATAACATGCGGTTCTGCACGGAATGCGGTTCCAAACTCGACCACCAGGGAGCGGAAGTGTTAAACAGAATAGGGGGAGAAAAGAATGTATTGTTATAATTGCGGCAAAGAGATATCTGAAACGGTAAATTTTTGCCCCTATTGCGGGGCTGAGCAGAGGAAAAAACCGCATGATAAAGATCTGAAAGGGAATCATGGCGGCGGAAACAGCCCTTGGCTGAGCAGAGTTTTTATCGGCCTGGCAGTCATTTTCCTTGTTATTGTGGGTCTGCTTGCGGTCCGTGCCATGCTTGGTAAGGCCGTCGATGCCCAGAACGGGTTGGAAGAAACTGCCGCTGCGGAATCTGCTGCCGAGGATACCAAAAGTGAAGACGGTCTGAACAGTGAAGAACAGCGGACTGATGTACCTGTCACGACTGAAAGCCAGATTCCAGAGGACGGCTGGCATACTGTAAACGGTGATCGCTATTACATCCGTGACGGTCAAAAGTATGTGGATATTCAAGAAATAGATGGTGAACTGTACTACTTCGACGAGGATGGCGTTTTGGCTGTGAACA
Organism: Faecousia sp.; assembly: GCA_051867075.1. Classification (GTDB taxonomy): domain Bacteria; phylum Bacillota; class Clostridia; order Oscillospirales; family Oscillospiraceae; genus Faecousia. Next base: position 37,779 of record JBJDYG010000056.1, read on the forward strand.
AGGATGTGAGGTACGGGGAGCTCATTTTGCATTCAGACCGTTACGGATGCATAGAAGGACTGACGATTGAGGAGCTTTTCGGAACATGGGCAGAGGAAGTCTACCGCTTTGGAAATGGTGGAAGCAGTTCCGTCCTGGAATTATCCACAGAAGTAGAAAACTGCGATTCCTTCCGGTTCTGCCTGGAAGCAACCGGTCTGCATGGTGCAAGAGTAAACGGTACGTGGAAGATATATATCAGGCATGCCGGCAAATGGGAATTTGTGCAAAATATAGACTACACTCAGCCGAAAGGAAATTTTGATATCGAATTTGAGATGCCCAAGACCTTTGATGCAATTACCGCTTATCCAACGGTGCAGGGCAATGCCAGCTACTCTTCACTCTTTTACCTGCAAAATGTACACTGTATAATATGACCGCAATATGAAACAAAGAGCAGTATTGGATGGCGTGATTCTTCAATAAACGAAGATTCTTTTGCCTGGTTGCCGCACGTTATGGCATTTCCTTAGTGGCTCTCTGTCTACATTTTGTTGACAGAGCACAATTGTTTCGTGTTCTCAGGTACGCCATAATAGGGGGACCCTTTGCGTAAGAGTAACAATCTTCTCACCCCATCGGCCTGGAAGCGCTGAACCGCCTGCTGGGAGGCGCATCCACCGGCGGTATGGACATCCTGCCGCTGATTCTGGAGAAGTTCTTCCGGTTTCCGGTGCCTGCCAGTCTGTGGGTGTTTGATTTCTGTATTTTGCCGCTGCAGCTGATGTTCCACACTCTGGAGGATCTGCTCTACGGTGTTTTGCTCATCATTACCATCTCCACCGCGCTGAATAATACTGATTCTCAATAAAAAACTATCATTCGCAAGAATTGAAGTTTTTTGTTAGAGAATCATATGAGACGGGATTGTGTGATTTTTCTTTCCAAAAATCACAGAATCGACAACGCCGTAAGGCAGTGTCTTCTTATTAAAAATCAAAGATTTTTAATAAGAAATAGTATAAGATCATGCTGCTGGGCACCAGAGGCACGGAGGTCAAGATCATCGGCGATAACGCCCCCCACGGAACAGGCGAACAGCTGAGAAAAAGCACCGGGCTGCGGCAAAACGGGAGTTTGCCGCAGCCCGGTATTTCGTTATGCCGCGTTGGTGGCAGCAGTCGTTTGCTCCACGGTTTCCTCAAGGGTTTCCTCCGGAACGGTATCCCCGGCGTACTTTTCCGGGTGGTAAGCCAGATCCAGATAGTAGGCGTCCCGGTCGGCTTTCTGCTGCTCCAGATATGCCCGGCATTCCTCCATGCCCTCGCCTACGATTGCCATGGTGCGCTCGTAGGAATTCCGGGCGCTGGTCAGCATGCCGTCGGTCAGGTCAAATTTCTCCGCCCACTGGTCTTCCGACTCCTTGTCCAGCGGGAGAATCGGATACTGCCGTTTTCCGCCGTCAGTGCGCATATTCACCCAGAAGGGAAGCAGATCCACGCTTTGCAGGTAAACCGTGCCGTCGGAGTACTTTTCAAAGGTGACGCTGAACAGCACGCCGTCCTCGGTGTGGGCGGTACTGATCTGGGAGAGGTTGCCCAGACGCTGGTTGGATACGGCGTTGCCCAGAGAGTAGATCACTACGGTTTTGTGGTCGGGATCGACGGTGCTGGTGAGCAGATCCACAGGCTGCACCACATGGGGGTGTCCGCCTACAATGACGTCAAAGCCCATGTCGCACAGCTTCTGGGCCATGGTATCCTGAAGGGTATTTTCCTTGAGTGTATACTCCACCCCCCAGTGGATGAACATCATGGTGGCTTCCGCGCCCTCGGCCTTCATTTCCTCAAGGATCTTCCCGGCTTCGGTGTACAGCTTGTCGGGGTTGCTGTTTAAGAAGTAGTTCACCTGCCCCACGTCCTTCACGGGCGCCATGCCGTTGAGGGAGAAGGAGGTGCCGTCGCTGCTGTAGGCCCAGGTGTAGCACACCATGCCCACCTTGATGCCGTTTATGTCTACTACGGCGTACTTTGGCTCGTCGCCGTTCAGCTGAGTGCCCAGGGTGACAAGACCGCCGGCGCGTACCTGCTCCACCGTGCGCTGGATGCCCACGGCAAGGGTGTCTCCGGCGTGGTTGTTTGCGGTGAGGAACATGTCGTAGCCCGCGTCCTTGGCGTTGGTCACAATCTCATCGGGACAGTTAAAGTTCGGAAAGCCGTAGTAGGGATACCCGTTGTCCGTACCGCAGAGGGTGGTTTCCAGATTGGCGATGGCGTAGTCCAGCGCGGATACCGGTTCCCGGATATATTGGAAAATGGATTCAAAATTGTAGCTGCCATCACTTTGCAGGCAGGAATCGAACACCGGCTTGTGCATCAGCAGATCCCCCATGGTGCCGATGGAGGCAGTGGCTACCACATGCTCCGGTTCCGGAAGAGTGGTTTCCGGGGGCTGAGTCTCGGTTTTCTCAGGCTCCGTCTGGGCGGCGGTGGGAAGGGTATAGATCTGCGGCTCCGTCCGGGTTGGCGGCTGCGGCGTTTTGTTCACCAGATCAATACACATCCAGATCACGAGACCTGTCAGCGCGATCATGACAAAAATCAATATGGTCAGCAGCACGATTACCAGCGTGTTGCCGCTTTTGGGATTGCGGGACATGGACATTCCTCCTTCGCGTTACGCAGCCTCTTCGGTTGGGGCCGCGACGGCTTCCCGGGCCTGCTTTGCCTGCGCCAGATAACTCCGGCATTGCTCCAGTCCCGGGCCTACGATGGACATGGTGCGGTCATAGGACGCTGCGGCAGACGCAAACAGGGCCTCGTCCAGACTATAAAGGCTCTGCCACTGCCCACGCCGGGCATCGTCCAGGGGCAGGATGTTGTATTCCAGCTTCCCATTGACGCTGCTCATATTCACCCAGGTGGGCATCACGCCCACGTCGGCTACATATACGCCGCCGTCGGGGTATTTTTCAAAGGTGACGGTAAACAGGGCGCCGTCCTCGGTGTGGCCGGTATTCAGCTCCATCAAATCCCGGCGCTGATTGGAAACGGCATTGCCCAGGGAGTAGATGACCACGGTTTTGTGATCGGGGTCGGAAGCGCTGGTAAGCAGTTCCATTGGTTCTACCACATGGGGATGCCCGCCCACGATCACGTCCACGCCCAGATCACACAGCTTCTGGGCAATGGTGCGCTGGGTGGCATCCGCCTGAAGGGAGTACTCCGTACCCCAGTGGATATACAGCATGGTGGTTTCCGCACCGGTGGCCTTCATCTGCGTTAAGACGGACTGAACTTCGGAATAGAACCGTTCCAGATTGCCCTCGGTGTAATAATTCACCAGTCCTGTCTGGGTGACCTCAGGCTCGAAGTTGAGGGAAGGACGTCCGTCCTTTTCGCTGGTGGCGTAGGTATAGGCCGTCATGCCCACCTGGATGCCTTCCACATCCACCACGGCGTATTTGGGCTCGTCATCACTGAGCTGGGTACCCAGAGGGGTCAGGCCTATCTCGCGAACTCTCGTTACCGTGCGGAGAATGCCGTCGGTGGTGGTGTCGGAGGAATGGTTGTTGACGGTGAGCAGCATATCCAGCCCCGCGTCCTTCGCCGCCTTGGCGATCTCGTCGGGGCAGTTAAAGTCGGGATAGCCCTGATAAGGGTAACCGTCGCCGCCCAGGGTGGTTTCCAGATTGGCGACAGAATAGTCGCAGCCGGCAGTATATTCTGCCACATAGCGGAAAATCGATTCAAAATCGTAGCCGCCGTCCTCCAGCGTGCAGGCTTTGATGACGGGCTTGTGCATCAGAAGGTCGCCCTGGACGCCCACGGTGGCGGAAGCAACGGGAGTCGCGGGCAAGGTTTCCTCGGGCTGGGTCTGGGCAGAAAGGCTGTCATCGGCGGAGGCTGGCTTTCCACCGCCTACGGAGCGGACAATGAGAATCACCGCCAACACCGCCACGGCCAAAAGAGGCAGCAGCTTCAGCCCGGTATTCCGACGGGGTTCCTGTCTGGCGTATTTTGGTTTATGTCCCATGGGTTTCCTCCTCAAAGGCATCGGTCAGGTAATGAACGGTATGGATGACTTCCCCGTGACGCAGGTACACCCGGGGCACCCGGCGGCTGACACCGCAGGCGAATTCATAGTTGAAGCTCCCGGCAGCGGCGGCGATTTCCTCTATGGAAATGGTTTCCGCGCCGTCTTTCCCGATCAGGGTGACGGTGTCCCCCACAGCAGTGCCGGGGATGTCCGTCACATCCACCATCATCTGATCCATGCAGACCCGGCCCAGAATGGGAGCGCGCCGGCCCCGGATCAGAACGCAAAACCGCCCGGAAAGGCTTCGGCGATAGCCGTCGGCGTAGCCCACGGGGACGGTGGCGACGATGGTGGGACGGCTGGTCACGAAGGTGCCGCCGTAGCTGATCTCACGCCCGGAAGGCAAAAGCTTGACGTGGGAAACCCTGCTGACGAGACGCATGGCGGGGGTCAGGGGCAAAAGCCCGGTATCGACCTCGTCGCTGGGATACAGGCCGTAGGTGATGATGCCGGAGCGCACCATTTCGTAGTGGTTTTCAAAGTTCATCAGTCCGGCAGAGTTGTTCAGGTGGCGGATGGGAATGCGGACTCCCCGGTCTTTCAGCATTGCGTCGAAAGCACTGAAGCGTTCCGCCTGCGCTTTGGCGCGGCTGAGGTCGGCGCAGTCGGCGGTGGCGAAGTGGCTGAACAGCCCCTCGGGGCGCAGTCCCGGCAGGGCGGCGATTGCGGAGCAGGTGTCCGCATCCTTTTCCGTCACCTGAAAGCCGATGCGGCTCATACCGGTATCCACAGCAAAATGGAAGGGGGCGGAAAGTCCGGCTTTCACGGCGGCTTCGGACAGCGCCAGAGCGTCCTCATACCGGAAAACGGCGGGGCGGATACCAAGGCGGATGGCGTCGGGGAATGCCTCCGCAGGGGTATAGCCCAGAATCAGAATGGGCTTTGTGAGCCCCGCATCCCGCAGCTCCAGGGCTTCTGCCATGGAACTGACGCCGAAAAAGGCGCAGCGCTCCTCCAGCAGCCGGGCGACAGCGATGGCACCGTGACCGTAGGCGTCGGCTTTGACAATCGCCATCACCGGCACCCCGGCCTTGCGGCGGATGGCGTCAAAATTCGAAGAAATGGCGTCCAGGTCAATGATGGCCCGGGTGCAGTCATACGTCATAAAAAATCAGATTCCTTTCGTGTGCGAAAGCGCGCTCACACGGCCGCCGGGCAGGGAAAGGTCCTAAACTCCTGCGGACTCCGGCGGGCATACAGATAAGTGTCTCTCATTTTAGCATAGAAAGTAACAAATGTAAACAAGCAAAGTCATTAAGGTTTCCTTGCATGTCGGAGGGAAAAATGGTATAGTTTCTGTAAGCAAACCGATGGGAGGCGCTGCCATGGCACGGACGGACAATTATCTGATTCAGGCACAGCAGGCAAAGGGATGTTTTCTGACCTACGATGCGGAAAAACTGGCGAAAAAGCTGAATACAAAATTGGACGGCAAGTATCTGTACACGTCCCTTTTTCGTCAAAGCTACCGGGTTTCCCGGGAGACCGGCGACATTCAGCGTCTGGAAGGCGGCGTGTGGATGGACGGCAACAGTTATGAGGAGGTTATGACCCTGCTGGATCTCATCTGCGATAGCCGGGACGACAGGCATTTGAGCGGACGCTGGAAGGCCATGCAGTCGTTTGGCCTGCAGTTTCATCAAAATCTGCTGGAAAGCGGGCATGACCCCTGGGCGGAGCGGTTTCAGTCTGACCTTCCTGCCTTCCGCCGGGCGTGTCTGGCACTGGACGGCAAGCCCTTTCCCACCGGGGACGCGGCCTATGCCATTGAGGTCTTTGACGGCCTGCCCATCGCCGTCCAGCTCTGGCTGGGGGATGACGAGTTCCCGCCGAACCTGCGGTTTTTGTGGGATGAAAACGCAAATATGTACATCCGCTACGAAACCATGTTCTTTGCCAGGGCGCTGCTGCTGGACAGAATTGCCGAGAGGATGAAATAACAAAAGCCTGGCGCTGCCATGTTGGCAGCGCCAGGCAAAATTCCTTAGGGAAGCTCTGATACTATTTCTCAATAAAAATGTTTCATACTATTTCTTATTAAAAATCTTTGATTTTTAATAAGAAGACACCGCCTTACGGCGTTGTCGATTCTGTGATTTTGGGAAAGAAAAATCACAGAATCCCGTCTCATATGATTCTCTAATGAAAATGTTTAATCAAAATTGATTAAACATTTTGAAAGAGAATCAGTATGAATAAATCGCATGCGGCTGAGTGGCGGATCTTTTGCCATCAGCTCTTGACGATTTATTCAGAGGTTCCTTAGATCAATACTTGGGATTGGGGCCCCACTGGTTATCCTCGGTGCTGTCCTTACAGAACCAGACAATCAGAATAATGGAGCCCACCAGGGGAATCAGGTTCAGCAGGTACCAGGTGCCGGCCTTGCCGATGTCGTGCAGACGGCGCACGGCGATGGCAATGCTGGGGATCAGGATTGCCAGAGACCAGATCCAGGAGTAGTCCTTCAGAATCGCAGTGGCAATGGAACCGGCAATGGTGGTGAACAGGATGACCCACCAGTATTCGCTTCTTCTGGAGCGGGTGCTGAAATCGGCGTAATGGGTGAAGAACAGCTTGACAGCGTCCACAAAGCCCACTGAGGGCTTGGGCTCCCGGGACTGGGTGTAGGTGGTGTAGCCGCCGATCTGCCGGGCGCCGCAGCCGTCACAGAACTGTGCGCCCTCGGGCAGCTGTTTGCCGCAGTTTTTACAGTACATAACATCTCTCCGTTTCCGTTTGTTTTTATCCCTTAATGCTGCCGTCAGGGTTAAACAGCGGCAGCTTTTCCAGGTAAACGAGATCGGGGCGCTCCTGCGCGTCGCCCTCCGCCAGAATGGCCATCCGGCCGCAGATCTCACCGCCGGCCTTTTCCACAAGGGCTTCCAGCGCCTTCAGGCTCTCGCCGGTGGAGATGACGTCGTCCACAATGAGAATTCGTTTGCCCTTCATCAGCGCGGCGTCCGCGCCGTCCAAGTACAGCTTCTGCTCCTTTGCCGTGGTGATGGAGCGGACGGAAACGCTGAAAATGTCCCGCATGTACAGCTTGGGACCCTTCCGGGCCAGAATGTACTTTTTGTCTCCGGCCTGACGAGCCATTTCGTGAGCCAGAGGGATGCCCTTGGCCTCGGCGGTGAGAATGTAGTCATATTCCGGCGCTCGCTTCAGCAGTTCCCGGGCACAGGCCACGGTCAGCTCCTGATCTCCGAAAATGACGAAGCCGGCAATGTACAGAGAATCGTTTACCGGGCAGATGGGCAGATCCCGCTCCAGGCCAGCGACATTCATATGATAATACATGGAAAATCAACTCCTTTTATCTCAAAGATATCCTGAATTTATTATACAGCCCCGGGGGAAAAAGTCAAGGGAACCACCGGATACGAGGGGAGAAGTTTTCAAAAAACTCTCGGATTCCGGATTGCTTTTTCCTCTGCGGCGTGATACCATATTGATACAAAATCTACCGGAAAAGGAGAAAACATCATGTTTTATAAAAATGCCCGTATTTTTACTTCCGATTTCCAGTTTCATACCGGTGCCTTTGAGGTAAAGGACGGCCTGTTCGGCGAGGTTCTTCCTCAAACTGTTCCTGCCGACGCCGTCGACCTGGGCGGCGCCACCGTTATACCCGGCCTTGTGGACGTTCACAGCCACGGCAACTCCGGCGCGGACTTCTCCGACGGCGACTACGAGGGCCTGAAAAAGATGGCAGCTTTCTATGCAGAATGCGGCGTGACCTCTTTCGCCCCCGCCTCCATGACGCTGCCCTATGACGTGCTGGAGAAGGCCTTCGCCACTGCCAGACAGCTCCACGCCGAAGCCCCTGCCGGCCTTTCCCGCCTCATGGGCATCCAGATGGAAGGCCCCTATTTCTCCTACAAAAAGCGGGGCGCCCAGAACCCGGATTACCTGAAGGAACCGGATTTTGAGGGCTTCAAGGCGCTGTATGAGGGGTGTGGCGGCCTGGTGCGGATCGTGGACGTGGCACCCGAGCTGCCCGGTGCGGCAGAGTTCGTCGCAAAGGCCAAAGACCTGTGCACCGTATCCATTGCCCACACCGACTCTGACTACGATCATGCCAGAGCTGCCGTCGATGCCGGTGTCACCCACCTGACCCATCTGTACAACGCCATGCCCGGCATCCACCACCGCAACCCCGGCGTCATTCCTGCCGCTGTGGAGAACCCCAATGTGCAGGCGGAGATCATCTGTGACGGCTACCACGTCCATCCCGCCTCCGTCCGTCTGGCCTTTACCATGTTCCATAACCGTATTGTGCTGGTCTCCGATTCCGGACGCTGCGCCGGTCTGCCTGAGGGAAGCCAGTTTGAACTGGGCGGTCAGGACGCATGGCTTCGGGGCGGCGTTGCGAGACTTGCTGACGGCACAATTGCCTGCTCCGCCACGAACCTGTGGAAGTGCCTGACCAATGTGCTGGACTGGAATATCCCTGAGGAGGAAGCGGTTCGGGCCGCCACCTATAACCCTGCCAAGGCCATCGGCGCTGCGGACAGGATCGGCACCATTGAAACCGGCAAGCTGGCGGACTTCGTCATCACCAACGCAAGCTACTCCGAAAAGCGGGTCTTTATAGGAGGAACGGAAATTTAAGGAAGCGCTGAGCCATTTAGCAAGAGCTGACAGCGAGAGCTTTTGGTATATCCGAAAGACCGCGAAATGAGGGAATACTGTAAGTGGTTCGTGTTTTGGGGTCTGCGCGGATGGGGCCAAAGGATCCGCTGCTCAGCCGCGGATGAATCGTTTGGTGATTCCCTGAGTACAAACAATGGCGTGCGGAGTTGTGTTTGCAGCTCCGCACCCTGCTGTCAAAAGGATTTTTATGTTGAATCGTTATATCGGCGACAGGGCGTTTTACCGCCGTGTCTTTGGGGTTGCCGTTCCTATTATCATTCAAAGCGGCATTACCAATTTTGTTTCCCTGCTGGACAACATCATGGTCGGCCAGGTGGGCACCATTCCCATGAGCGGTGTTTCCATTGTCAACGGCTTGCTGTTCGTCTTTAACCTGTGCATTTTCGGAGCCAGTTCCGGAGCGGGTATTTTTACCGCCCAGTTCTTTGGCTCAAGGGATGACGAGGGTGTGCGGCACACCTTCCGGTTCAAGTTGCTTGTCTGCACGGCGCTGTCCCTGGTCGGCACTGCCATTTTTCTGTTTGGCGGCAGCGGGCTCATCGGACTGTACCTCACCGGGGAGGGCGACGCCGCCGCTGCGGCCGGGGCACTCCGTTACGGCCTTGACTATCTTGCCATCATGCTCTGGGGTTTTCTGCCCTTCGCCCTGACCAACACCTATTCCAGCACCCTCCGGGAAACCGGAGAGACTTTTGTGCCTATGGTGGGCGGCATTGCGGCGGTATTCGTCAATCTGGTGCTGAATTATGTGCTGATCTTCGGCCACTTCGGCGCGCCGGAAATGGGCGTGGAGGGCGCGGCCCTGGCTACCGTTGTTTCCCGGTATGTGGAGTTGGCCATTGTGGCGGGATGGACCCATGTCCACCGGGCACGCAACCCCTTTATCGTCGGGGCTTTCCGTTCCTTTTACATTCCCGGACGGCTGCTGAAAGCCATCGCCGTCAAAGGAATGCCCCTTCTGGTCAACGAGTTTCTCTGGTCCAGCGGCATGGCGATTATGAACCAGTGCTATTCCACCTGCGGCCTGGACGTGGTGCCCGCAATGAACATTTCCAGTACCCTGTTCAATCTTGGCAGCGTGGTGTTTTTGTCCATGGGCAACGCCGTGGGCATCATCATGGGGCAGATGCTGGGCGCTGGCCACCCGGAAAACGAGGTGCGGGATTCCAACCGGAAGCTCATCGCGGTTTCCGTTACCTCGGGACTGGTGTTCGGCGGCCTGATGGCAGCGGTGTCCGGACTGTTCCCCGCCATCTACAACACCACCGGCGCCGTGCGGCAGCTTGCCACCCAGCTGATCTGCGTCTGCGCAGCCATGATGCCCTTCAATTCCTACACCAACGCTACCTATTTTACCCTTCGCTCCGGCGGTCAGACCCTGGTGACCTTCCTGTTTGACAGCTGCTTTGTGTGGGTGTGCTGCGTGCCGCTGGCCTTCTGCCTGAGCCGGTTTGCGGACATTTCCATCCTGCCGCTGTATATTCTCTGCCAGAGTACCGACCTGATTAAATGCGCCATCGGCGCGTTCATGCTGAAGCAGGGCAAATGGATCCAGAATCTGACGGTATAATACTGAAAAACATATCGGCCTGACTCAGCGGACAGGTGAAGAGAACACAGATGGCGGCTTGCAAACGGCCGCGCCATATTGTATAATGGGAGCACATTACACGGAGGAGAAGTCCCATATGCTTCAAAAGCTGAAACAGAAAACCTTTCCATGGTGGATGATTCTACTGATTATGGCAATGCCCTTTGCCGCCGCGATCCTGACGGAGCTGCTGTGTCTTCCTTCGGCGGTTTTGTCCTTTGTGGACGCGGCATGGATCTGCCTGCTGGTGCTGATTCTCAAAGACTGGAAACGCCTGAGAAGCCAGAGTGTGCAGGTCAGGTGTATTTTCGCAGCCGTTTTGCTGTTCTTCCTGTCCACGCTGGTAGGACTCGCTCTGGGATACCAGTCCGTTTTGTATTATCTGTGGGGACTGCGGAACAACTTCAGTTACTTTGTTTTTTTCTTTGCCTGCGTTCTGTATCTGAAATCAGAGGATGTGGATTGGTACTGGAAGTGCTTTGATGCCCTGTTCGCGGTAAATTTTCTGGTTACCCTGTTCCAGTTTTTTGTTCTGAAATATGAGCAGGATTATCTGGGCGGAATCTTCGGCGTCCAGCAGGGCTGCAACCGGCAGACCAATGTGTTTTTGATGATTGTGGTAACCTATTCCATCGTCCGATACCTGAATCAGAAGGAGAAGCCCTGGGTGTGCCTCCTGAAATGTGCGATGGCACTATTGATTGCGGCTCTGGCGGAGCTGAAAATGTTCATTCTGGAGTTCGCAGCCATTGTGGTGCTGGCGGTGCTGCTGACAAAATTCTCCCGGCGGAAAATATTCCTGCTCATCGGCGGAGCGGTGGGCGCTGTGGTTGCGATTCAGCTTTTGACCTTCTTTTTCCCGTATTGGGAGGGATGGTTTTCTCTGGAAAAAATATGGAGTACTGCCACAGATTCGGGGGGCTATACCGGTATTATGCCGGACGGGGAGGTCAATCGACTGACAGTGGTCCCCATTGCATGGACGACCTACCTGACAACCTGGCCGCAGAAGCTGTTTGGACTGGGACTGGGACAGTGCGACTTTGGCCCCTTCGGATTTCTGATGACACCGTTCTATGTAGAACACCATGAGATCTTATATACCCTGTTCCACTCCGGAATGCTGATGCTGGAAACCGGTCTGGTGGGATTGATTCTGTATTGCGGAATTCTGATCACCATCTTTGCGGCAGTTCACAGTATCGAGCGGCGCGGACGCGGCAATCTGGAATGCTGTCAAACAGCGAAGATCCTGGCATTGATGTGTTTCGCGCTTCTGATTTACAACGAGTCTCTGCGCAGCTGCTATACCGGCTATATGGCCTTCTTCATTTTGGCGCTGCCCTTTATAAAACCGGCTGAATAAACAACCAATGAAATAACAATGCCGCTGCACTCCACGCAGCGGCATTTATATTATGTGCGCCCGGTGAGCGCACGTTCTATAGGGTGAAAGTCCCGAAGTTGCCCG
>JBJDYG010000057.1:0-11650 GCA_051867075.1 Faecousia sp.
TCTGCCTGCGGAAGAAGCCAAAGCTGCGGTCATGGAGGGCTTGCAGGGTGCCGTTACCAAAGGCAAGAAACCGCACCCGCAGATCTCCCTGATAGCTCTGCTGGCCTTTCTTCTCCAAGTCCATGGGCAATTCCGCCGTGACGATGGCCTTGATGTTGTTGGTCTGGGTTAGCGCCTCCATCTTCATGTCATCGTCCACCATCACCAGCATATTTTGCAAATCGGCTCTGGCAAAGGGGCTGTTCTCCACCTTGGAAATGGAGCCGGTTTTCATATTGCTGCCCAACAGGGACTGCAAGACAATTCCAACCCGTGACTTACCTTCTCCGCCCTTGCCGGTGAGCAGGAGCATTTTCTGCCCGCGGGTAGAGGGAATCAGACAGTAACCGAAGAACTCTTGCAGGGTGGGGATGTCCTCCGGGTACAGGAGCTGAGAGAGGAACGCAAGCCACTGTGCCGGTTCTGCTGCATCTGGGTTATAGGCAACCGGCAGGCGGTTACGGCAGAAGTCCTTCTCCGTAGAAAAGCTGCCGTCCAAAAACACGGTTCCGTTTGCCACATGGATGCGATCCTCATGTAGCGGCAGCGTATCGACACAGCACTCCATCCGCAGAACCTCCAACAGATTCGCTACCTTTTTGCCAAGCCCGGAAGTGATGTAGTCCCTGATGCTGTCGTAGATCTGCTTTTTCAGCAGATTCTCGTCGGACACCAGACCCTCTACCGTGAAGAAAGCTCCGCCCAGGCTGACCATGGGATGCGCTTCCAGAAATTCCCGGCAGAACAGCACCTCGTTGATTTTCTTGCCGTCCACCCATTCAGGCACAGGGTTCGGATTCTCTTCCAAACTGCATTTCCTCCTTTTTCTTTTTTGCAACGTAGGCTTGCAGATCATGGATTCTCCCGTCTTTCAAAAGAACGTCCACAGTCTGCTTCCGAAGCGCCGCGTCCACGCCCATAACCGCGTCCAACAAGTACATGATGGTTGCCTCCATCTGGCAGCTCTCCACAAAGCGGTCATCCAGCGGATCCCCCGGCACAGCAGGCCGATAGCGAACCTTCCAAATCCGCAACAGCCGAAGATATTCCCGAAGAACACGAATGCAGAGCTGCTCCAAATTGGGATGCAGCTCTGCATGGAAATTGGGGATATCCGATTGTGTGGGCGGTCTGGGATCGATGCCAAAATCCTGCGCTAATTTCAGTGCGGCGCTTTTGGGACTGATGCCAAACAGTCTTGCGGTGAAGTCAATGACATCCCCGGTGGCGTGGCAACCGAAACAGTAGTACCGCTGATCCAGCATCAGGCTGGGGTGGTGATCTTTATGGAATGGGCACAGCGCCATTCCATGCTTGTCCACTTCCAGCCCATAAGCTTTCGCAGCCTCTCTTGTGGATACGGCTGCCTTGATGGTTTCAAATAAATCGATAGGTCAAAATCTCCTTTTCTTAGTTTCTTGGTGCAACCCTTCAAGTCCTCTCGGATTGCCCCCTCACCTATAGGAGAAAATCGGGGGTGAAAACGGAACCATTTTTCAAAAAATTTTTGTTGTCAGAATTTACATTTTATATATACATATGTTCGATAATGTGATAGAATAAAAATCAGAAAGAGAGGAGGACGGTGTATGTCGTGGTTAGAGGATTGGGACCATGCGGCAGAGGATGCTGAGAAAGAAGAACTGGATTATTTTTTGTCCGAGGAAGATTTGACATCCACAGACGAAATCATCTGGGATAAGGACACCTGCGCCCGACTGGAAAATGAATGGAACCCCGCAGAGGATACAGAGCAGGATGTCTGCATAGAGGATGACCCGGTGCTGCGGCTTTGGGGAGATGTGCCGGAGAATGCGGATGACCCCAGCGCGCCTATCAGCGAATCCACCATTCTGGAGCAGTTGGATGAGATATCCGTGGAGCGCTTAGAGGACAGCGCCCGGACGGAAAAGGAGTTTCTGCGGGTATGCAGGGAGTGGGACCGTCTGGACGCGAACCGGCGGCGCAGGGAGCGGTATCATGAAATTCTCCAGGATGTTCTGTCCCCGACTGGCAGCGAACTCTATGGAGGAAGAATCTTCCCCAGCTCTCTGGACGCGCCGGAGCAGAAGCTGATTCTGCAGGGGATGTTTCTGGATCTTCTCTACAACTGTCCCTATGAGATGCACCAGCTCACCGGGGATGCCTTCCTTTCAAAAATCGTGGAGAATCTGTCGGCGGATCAGAAAGAGGTTCTGTATTTTCTTTCCTTACAGCTTTACAGCACTGCCCGTCTTGCATCGGTTCGGGAGCAGTCTGATCGGAACATACGGAAGGTGCGGGATACCTACACCCGAAAGCTGCAGCGGCAGCTTTATGGACATCTGCGTCAAAAGAAAGAAGAAGATCTGACCAACCGGGAGCGGGAGTTTCTCTTCAGGTATGCGGAAGCACTGGAAGAAAAGGGAACGAGCCGCGCCAGAGTAAAGAAAGAAACCAAGTACCCCAAACGCAAAAAAGCCGCCCACACCGATGGGGGTGTGAGCGTGTGGATAGGAGGCGCGTTATGAACCATACTGTGCGGGAAGACCTCTCCCTGTGGGTGTGCTATTCCCGATATGAAATCAAAGAGGACGGCAGAGGCAGGCAGTACATTACGCCTGCCCCGGATGCCGCGCCGATCTTCTACAACCTGCAGCGCAAACAGGATACCCTGGTTCTGGATGCTGTCAATGTGGGAATGCTCTGTCTTGGCAAGAAATCCGATGCGGTTATCCGGGAAGCGGTGATGGAATTTGTATCCCGTTACGGTCTGCTTGGGCTCATGACCGCGCTGCCCATCACGCCGGATTTTATGGAATATGAGGTGGCGTTCTTTCCGAAGAACCGCTTCATCCGTGAAAAGTCCATGGAGACGGAAGCCTATCAGAAGCTGTTCTACCCATTCCATGATTTGCAGCAGGTGAAGAAAAAGCTGGAGCCGGACTGGGACGACTATGAGCAGCTGGCTGTCTGGAATATGCTGAATCTGGTTTCCAATCAGCCTCCGGCGGTTGCCTTGAGTATGCTAAAGGAGTATGCGGAGCCTTATGAATGGGTTGTAACGCAGTTCAAGGACTGGGCATACATGCTGACCACCAGCTACTACTTTTACGCGGACGGATACATCACAAATGTGGAAACCAGCGTAGCTTTGCAAGCGGGGATGGGTGCGTTCGGCGGCGTGTTCCCATCCTATTACATCATGCTGCAGGACAAGCCTACGCTTGTGTGGAATTTCCATTCCCTGATGCAGTGCGCCCACCTGATGCTTTCCTTCATGCTGTCCGATGAAAAGAATCCTCTGCGGCTGTGCAAGTATTGTCACAGGGCTTACGTTGTAACCGATGACGATTCCTGGTTTTGCAGTGAGAAGTGCAAGAAGCAATACGAGCTGAACAAGCATGACTAAAATTAGAATAGCCGATTCAGAGGGAGTGGGCAAATGACGTATCGCTTCGGCGGGACGGAGGCTTGATATCCCTTTGGCTCCCCCGGTGATGCCGCTCCATTGCGAGGCTCCGCTTCGCTGCGCCTCTCCATTTCGCAACACCACCTACACCCGAACAGGCGGATTCTGCTAAAGCAAACTCCTGGGCTTCTCGTCCGGGAGGACGCAGAACCCGCCTGTTCTGTGGCTGGCTGAAAGTGCTTGTTCCTGCCCCGAACAACCCCTTTCAGCCACCCACGGTCGCCAAAGGTATAACACACTAGACTTTGCAAGCAAAGTCGTGTGCCACGAAACCGCCGGTTTCATTGGATTCTTCCTGCCAAGGCAGCGCCGCCGCCTTTGGAAACCACTGCCAAGGGAACGCTGTCCCCTTTGGATTCCCCAGCCAATAGGGCGCTCCTCGCCCCTATTGGAAACCCCGAGCCAAAGGAATCGCCATCCCTTTGGAATCCCAGCCCGTTTTGAAATGAGTACCCACAAACAGAAAAATGGTTTGTGGGCATTCATTTCAAAACGCAAAAAACCCCAGGACATCATCCGGTAAGAAGATGAAGTCCTGGGGATTTGAACGCCGCACGCATGGTAGCCCATGAGAAATTTGTGCGTCACGCACCGCTGTGGTACTGTATTTTTCGGAACACTCACCTGCGGTGCAGGGAGATGCGATCACATCAGCTTCTTAGCAAGCCAGCCATCGGAAACCATATCCGGTCAAGTCAATATTACTCAAATCTTCTGCGCCTCCAAATATCAGATTCAAGACTTGTCCTTCACCCAAATTACAGGTGACCGGCTTTTCTGAGAAATTAAACAGCAGCAGTAATTCTTCACCATTGTACTTCCGGGAAATGCCCAGGACGGAGTCACAGCCGATATCCAGAACTGTCACTTTGGCGTCTGAGCGGAAGGCAGGGTGTTCTGCGCGGATAGTTTCCAGCTTGCGCAGGAAAGAAAAGGCTTTTCCCTGTACTGTAGAAATATCCGTCCGTAGCGCCGCTTTCTCCCAGTCGAAATTACCTCGATGCAGATAGCGGCTGTCATCCATTTTATCTGGGTCAGCTTTGTAGTCATTGTCGTTAAACTGGGCAACCTCATCCCCGCTATACAGAACCGGGATGCCGCTCTGGCTGAACATCCAGGCGTGGAGCATACAGAAACAAAGCAGGGATTGATCCATCCGTGCATGATTATTTGTTCCTGCTGCTGTTTCCAAACCTGTCAGAGATGCTGTGGTTCCACAGAGGCGGGCATCCCCCAGCCTAGGATCATCGTTATACAATTCGCCTTTTGACCAGCTGCCAGGGAGCTTTCCTGTGAACCAGTCGTTCAGGTATTTTTTATGGGCGACTTCCGTGATGCCGAACTGTTCCAGCCAGGGATAATCCAGGCCCCAGCCGATGTCATCGTGACAGCGCAGATAGTTCTGGAACAGGCAGGTTTCCGGCAGCGCCGTGACCTGCTCCATCTGCCGTCTCAACAACCTTGCGTCCCTCGTGGCAACGGTGTGCCAGGTGGTGCACATAGTAGTAACGTTATAGAGCATATCGCACTCAGGTTTCTCCACAGTGCCGAAATAAGGAGCGACCTTTTTCGGCTCCATGACCACCTCGCCCAACAGCAGAACACTGGGGCAAACGATCTGAACAGCCAAACGCATCATGCGAACCAGCGTATGTACCTTGGGCAGGTTCCGACAGTCGGTGCCCAGCTCCTTCCAGATGTAGGGCACAGCATCCAGACGGATCACATCCATTCCCTGATTGGCAAGGAAAAGCAGGTTCTCCACCATGTCGTTGAAGACCATGGGATTGGCATAGTTTAAATCCCATTGAAAGGGATAGAAGGAAGTCATGACAATCTGACCATCCTCCAGTTGGGTAAAATTACCGGGAGCCGTGGTGGGAAAAACCTGAGGTACCGTCTTTTCAAATTCATTGGGAATATCCCAGTTATCATAGAAGAAATAGCGGCTTCTGGCCACCGGATCACCGGCTCGGGCAGCCTTTGCCCAGGCGTGTTCCTCGCTGGTGTGGTTCAACACAAAGTCCAGGCACAGCACCATACCTTTTTCATGGCAGGCATCTGCCAGCTCGGCGAGATCTTCCATCGTGCCGAGATCGGGTCGAACCTTCCGAAAATCGGATACGGCATAGCCGCCGTCAGACTTGCCTTTGGGGGAATCCAACAAAGGCATCAGGTGCAGATAGTTGATGCCGCACTCAGTAAGATAGGATAGCTTCTCCTGCACACCCTTTAACGTTCCACCGAAGTTGGCTGGGTACATCATCATACCAAGCAGTTTGTTGGAGCGATACCAATCCGGCTCAGCCAGACGTTTTTCGTCGATAGCCCGCAGGGCATCCTTTCGGGCATTCCACTGTGCCTCCAGCATCTGAACAAAGTAATCAAATGCTTCCATATCATTATGGTAAAGCTCACAATAGAGCCATTTCAGTTCATCATAGCAATTATCCAGACGAGCAGTAAAAACAGAATTCTCCATGGCAACTGCCTTCCTCTCTCTTTGGAAAAAGGGCCGGATGATCCGACCCTTTTTTATTTTTCAAAATCAAGCTTCCAGGTTGATGCCGGTCTCCTTGTTGAACAGGTGGCAGACATGGCCGGGGAAGGTGAAGTTGACGGTGGAGCCATTGGACAGAGCGGCGACTTCCGCGCCGGTCATGTTCATGGTGGAGACCACCAGAACCACATCGCGGCCCATGGAGGTGACGTGCAGGTGGACAGAGGAGCCCATCATTTCAGACACATCGACCTTGCCCTCGATGCCGGCACCCAGCTCAATGTGCTCGGGACGGACGCCCAGGACCACATCCTGCTCGGCAACATTGTTCTTGGCCAGGGCAGCCTGCTTCTCCTCGGACAGGGTGACAGTGATCTTGTCCAGCTGGACGGCGTACTTGCCGTCGACCTTAATCAGCTTGGCATTGTCGAACATGTTCATCTGAGGCGTGCCGATGAAGGTAGCGACGAACAGATTGTAAGGATGA
Source organism: Faecousia sp. (assembly GCA_051867075.1). Taxonomy (GTDB): domain Bacteria; phylum Bacillota; class Clostridia; order Oscillospirales; family Oscillospiraceae; genus Faecousia. The sequence continues at coordinate 6,478 of JBJDYG010000057.1, forward strand.
TTGAAGACCTCCTGAGGCGTGCCGATCTGCTGGATGAAGCCGTCCTTCATGATGACGATCCGGTCGCCCAGAGTCATAGCCTCGGTCTGGTCGTGGGTAACATAAATAAAGGTGGTGTTGATCCGCTCGCGCAGCTTGATGATCTCAGCACGCATCTGGTTACGCAGCTTGGCGTCCAGGTTGGACAGGGGCTCGTCCATCAGCATAACCTGGGGATTACGGACGATGGCGCGGCCGATGGCCACACGCTGACGCTGACCGCCGGACAGAGCCTTGGGCTTACGGCCCAGGTACTGGGTGATGTCCAGGATCTCAGCGGCTTCCTTGACCTTCTTGTCGATCTCGTCCTTGGGAGCATGACGCAGCTTCAGAGCGAAGGCCATGTTCTCATAGACGGTCATGTGGGGGTACAGAGCGTAGTTCTGGAAGACCATGGCGATGTCACGGTCCTTGGGGGCCACGTCGTTGACCAGACGGTCGCCGATGTACAGCTCGCCCTCGGAGATTTCTTCCAGACCGGCGATCATACGCAGAGTGGTGGACTTACCACAGCCGGAGGGGCCGACCAGGACGATGAATTCCTTGTCCGCGATCTTGAGATTGAACTCCTGCACAGCCACGACACCCTTGTCCGTGATCTGCAGGTTGGTCTTCTTCTCGGGCTCGCCCTTTTTCTTTTTCTTCTTTGCGTCGTCGCCGTTGAAGGGGTAGATCTTCTTTACGTTCTTCAGGGTCAAACTTGCCATTTTCTTTCGACTCTAAACGCACCTAACTTTCGCATGCGTTCTCGCAAACCCGGAAAGCAAAATTCCGGGAGCATTACGACAGGTCTCCACACTGCCGCACCGTGAGTCAGACGGGTTTATCCTCCTTTATTTTAGCTTCCGGCAGCTATTATGTGGAGTAGCTGCCTTCAGCCTTAATGAAAATGAAATGTATTGAGAGTTTCTCAATTTGCTGCCAGCAGGGTTTCCACTTCGCTGCGCTCTGGCATGGAACGGATAGCGCCCTTCCTGGTGGTGACAATATAGGCTGCCGCATTGGCAAAACGGAGCATGTCTTTCCGATCGTGGGGCGTTAGGCAGGCAATACCGTTTTCCAGAATGAAGTTCAATACGCTTGCACAGAAGGTATCGCCTGCACCGGTAGTTTCAATGGTGCCGCCCAGTTGAAAGGAAGGCACAAACACGGGTTCGTCCTCTCCGTAGAAACTGTAACTTCCGTCTGCACCGGCAGTTACGTTCAGCACTTTGATGTTGGGATACTGAGCATGCAGGATGGCTGCGCCCTTAACGAAATCTTTCTCGCCGGTCATGAACAACAGCTCATTGTCGGCAATTTTCAGGATATCGCATTTTCCCAGTCCCCATGCGATCTGCTTCCTGGCTTCTTCCAGATCGTCCCACAGGGGAGGACGGAGATTGGGGTCAAAGGAAATCAGAGCGCTCCCTTGTTTTGCCAGTTCGATGGCCTTGACTGTCGCTGCCCGAATGCCAGGATGGGTCATGGACAGGGTGCCGAAATGGAAAATCTTTGCGTTTTCGATGATCTCCGGGGGCAGTTCCTCCGCAGTCAGCATCATATCCGCGCCGGGTTTGCGGTAGAAGGAGAAGTCCCGATCGCCGTTCGCAAAGGTCTTGACGAAAGCTAAAGTTGTGGGGATATACGCGTCCATGATCAGATTGTCCGCATTGATGCCGGCCTCCTCGATAGTATCCCGCAGGAGCTTGCCAAACATATCGTCCCCCACCTTACCGACAAAAGCGCAGGACTTGCCGGTCTTCCGGAGCATAGCCAGCACATTACAGGGCGCACCGCCGGGACAGGCTTCAAACAGACCGTTGCCCTGATTGCTGACGCCGTTTTCCGTAAAGTCAATCAAAAGCTCGCCCAGAGCGACAACATCAAATTTTTCTGCCATGGTTTATACCTCCAGATCGTATTTTTCCACATCCATCAGCACAGTTCCATCACAGGAGAAGCTGATAGATTTCGCCTCCAGCGGGGTATAAATGACAGTGGAAGCCGCCTGTTCGCCGTCGTTGACAAAGACCTCAAGGCTGTAACGATCCATAATCAACCGTAACTTCAGCTCTCCGTTTCCGCCAAACACCGGAAACTCCCGGACGTTTACAATGTCACAGGGTAGACCGCTCTGGGTGCGGTCGATGCGGATGATGTTGGTAGAGGGCTTGAAGCGCAGGGAGGTAAAGTGTTCTCCATCCCGTGCCACGTTAATCTTGAACCAACGGTACATGGAGGCTTCGTTGCCCGGACGAATGGTCACGGTCATGTCAATGAATCTTCCGTTGATGCCCTGCAGGGAGATTTCGCCGGTCATCATCACATTCTGATAGGCGATCTTGATACTGCGGTAGTTTTCAATCTCCCGCACCGGGAGCTGGCACAGCCTGCCATTGCGGATGAACAACTCCCGGGGGATGGTCATCTGTCCCATGAATCGCTGGTGCTGCAAACGGCTATTGACGGTTTCCCAGTTCTGCATCCAGCCGATCATCACCCGGCGGCCGTCAAAGGTTTCCAGTGTCTGAGGGGCATAGAAGTCCAGACCGTAGTCAATGGCCTGCACATTTTCCCGCATAAGATGGCTGCACTCTCGGTCAAAGGTGCCGATGATGCACACGTTGGCATTGCCTGGATGGAATTCCACGCCTACGGCGGTCATCTCCTGAGGGCTGGTCAGAAGGACGTGCTTACCGTCCAGTGGGAAGAAATCTGGGCATTCCCACATCTTGCCGTACTGGTTGTGGCAGGAGGCCAGCTTGTTCACAAATTCCCAGTGGATGGCGTCCTCGCTGCGGAACAGCAGAATGGTGCCACTGCCGTCCGGGGTACGGTTTCCTACCACCGCATAGTACATTCCGTCCTCCCGCCAGATTTTCGGGTCCCGGAAATCCGTGGTGCTTCCACCCTCGGGAATATCCTCGCTGCGGATAACCGGGTTTTCCTCGAACTTTTGGTAATTTTCGCCGTCTCCGATGGCAATGCACTGGGTCTGGAAGCTGTCGATTTTGCCGTTCTTCCGCCGGACATTGCGAACACCGGTGTACATCAACAGGTGCCGTCCATCGGGCATCTCCACTGCTCCGCCGGAGAAGCAGCCGTCCTTGTCGTAGTCCGCGTCCGGTGCCATGGCGGCGGGCAGACGCTCCCACTTGATGAAGTCACTGGTTTTCACATGTCCCCAATGCATAGGACCCCACTTGGTATCGTAGGGGTAGTACTGGTAAAACAGATGGTATTCGCCCTTGTAGGGCGCAAAGCCGTTGGGATCGTTGATCCAGCCGATGCCGCCGGTCACATGGAATTTCGGCAGTTCCTCGGCAACATAGGGACTGTATTTTTTCTCAAAATCCCGGGCGCGCTGCAATTTTTTACTGGTCATACAGGGTGCTCCTTTCGGACAACAAATGCACAGAATCGGTAGTCACATTCTGTGCTTTGACGGAAATCTGCTGAAACAGGGGATTGCCGTCAAAAAACAGAATACAGTTTTCACTCCCTGCCCCCGGTAAGGGGGCAGGGAGTTGGAATAATCAAGCGTAGTAAGCGTCGAGGTACTTCTGGAAGATGGACAGGTATTCCTTCAGGCCATAGGCGTCCAGGTCGGACTGCAGCTTGTCCCAATCTGCGTCAGTAAAGCCGTTCATGACCCAGTTAGCCTTAGCGGTGTTGATGCACTTCTGAATATCAGCCTGCAGGTCAGAGATTCTCTTGGTATCGTCAGTGCTCATGAACACGTTGGGGAAGACGTACTTGGTGTTCATGTCGGGAGTGTAGATATCCTTAATCCAATCCAGACGGTACTGAGCATCGTCTGGACAGGTGACGTAAACACCGTAATAGCTGTCCAGGATGGCCAGAGGACCGTTGACGCTCTCCGCTTCACGGACTTCGACGGGGGAGGCATCGCCCAGAGGTGCGTGCTGCAGCATCGGCTCGCCCTGGTCATTGGTGCCCATAACGAAGATATCAAAATCATCGTTCTCACCGTAGGTGCCCCAGTTGTTCTGAGGAGACTGGATGGGAGCGTACATCTGATCCAGCCATGCGCAGACCAGAGCGGGGTTCTCTGCAGCAGCGGTAACTACGCAGCGGCCACGGTCAAAACCGGAGGTAAAGGAGCCGTTCTGGGGGGTGATGTTACGGACATCCGCAGTCAGCGCAGGCAGAGGAGCCCAGCCGTCCAGAGTTGCGATATTGGCAATGTCCCAGGAGAAGCAGACACCATAACGGCCGGATTTGCCCTTGGCAACATAGGTAGACCATTCCTGCGTGAAAGCTTCGGGGTCGATCAGACCTTCGGCGTACAGCTCATGCAGCCAGGCAATGCCCTCCTTGAAGCCTTCGGAGTTGGCAACACAAATGACTTCCTTGTCATCGGTAACAGCAATGTGACGACCGCGGTCGGGATCGCCGTAGCCCTCGCCGAAACCGTTGATCAGGATACAAGGATCCTGGTCACCGTCGTTCATGATGAAGGACATGGGGATGATGTCGCCCTCGATGCCGAAGTGGGACTTGATATCGGCAGCGTTGTCGCGGAAGGCAATCAGCACCTGCTCAAACTCGTCAACGGTAGTGGGCACTTCCAGATTCAGATAATCCAGCCATGCGGTGTTGATGAAGCTCATGTTGCCGACGGTCTGGATAGCGGTCTTCTCATAGCCCAGCTGTTCGATCCAGGGGAGTGCCCAGATGTGACCGTTCTCATCGGTGCACATTGCCTTGTACTCGGGAGCCTGCTCAAAGACCTTGCTGAGGTTGGGCATGTACTTCTCAATATACTCTTCCAGATTGATGATGACACCCTGCTTCGCATACTTCAGCAGATCGGTATCTCCGAATCCGGCATTGAAAACAAAGTCAGGCAGGGTCTTGGCGTTGGACATTTCCAGTGCGATCTTCTCGCCCCACTGGTCAGACTGGATGGTCTTCCACTCCACGTGTACGTTGGTCTGCTCTTCCAGACGCTTGAAGATGGTACGGTTGTTAGGCTCGGACTCGGTACCGGCGGGGAAGTTGGTCAGACCCTTGATGGTTGCGGTTTCTGCCAGCGGGAAAGAAAGGGTAGCGGGATCGACTTCCAGACCGGCAGAATTGCCACCGACGGTGCCGCCCTTGCCGCCGCAGCCGGCCAGCAGAGACAGCG
>JBJDYG010000058.1:0-11507 GCA_051867075.1 Faecousia sp.
AGGTCAAGCTGCCTCTGGACTGGAGCAAGGACGGGAAGTATAAGGTTTACCGCGTTAATGATGATGGTACGCTGACGGACATGAATGCCTACCGTCAGGGCAGCCACATGGTATTCGAAACAGACCACTTCAGTCTGTATGTCATTGTGGAGGAGAAGGTAGAAAAACGCCTGGACTTGGTCGGGAGTGACCTTGCAGAGGAATCCATCATCTGGATTGACGGCATTGCCTATCCTGTCCTGACAGCGAACGATGGTAGTGCTTATGTTCAACTACCGGAGAATGCACCACCTGTCATTGTGACCTATTTGTATTACAATGGCTCTGGTGGCGATCCTCATACCCAATATCCCACCGGGATGCAGGTATACCGCATTTCCGAGACAGACAGCGGATATACCGTGGAACGCATTCCCGAACTGGACAACCTCCTGCAATACTCCGGCAGTTCCATCCGCATCACAGGCAACAAGGGTATTCGCATGATTACCTCGGTCAATCAGGATACTCGCAATGCGCTGACAGGCAATGGACTGGCTGGTTTTAAGCTTCTGGAATACGGTACGCTCCTTGCCCAGACCAGCAAACTGGGGAACAACCCGCTTGTTCTGGGTGGCGGTGACTATGTAAAATCCAACTATGCCTACAAGAAGGGCGTTGCTGACCCGGTGTTCAAATATACCAATGGTCTGATTCAGTACACCAACGTTCTAATAGGCTTCAACGATGAACAGTGCAAGGAAGACATCGCCATGCGGCCCTACATGAAGCTGCTGGATGAAAATGGTGAGGAATTCGTCATTTACGGCGGCATCGTCTACCGCAGCATCGGCTATATTGCCTATCAGAACCGCAACGCATTCCAGCCTGGTTCTGCCGCCTACGAGTACGTCTGGAGCATCATCCATAATGTCTATGGCAATCAGTACGACAGCGAGTACAAGAAGTAAGGAGGACAAAAAATGAAAAGAATTGCAATTGTTCTCCTTTGCCTCGTCCTACTCCTGACCGCAGGCTGTGCCAAGCAGGAACCTGTGGTCACCACAGAGGCAACTACGCAGCCCACAACTGTCCCCGCTGAGACAACGGCTCCTCCCACGGAGCCGCTGCCCCAGACAGAAGAAGCAACCATCCTGGCTGACCATGTTCCCGCGATTCTGTCCATTCTCTCCCGTGGCGATACCGTGGATGTTGTGGGAGAATATGACGAAGAACACTATGTCATCAAGACCAAACTGGGCTATGGTCTGGTAGAGAAGTCCTTGCTTTCCATGCCTGACGATGAAGCTTATGAAGCATGGACAGGCTACTCCCGCTGGAATCGGAATGTTTATGACAACTACCGTCTGTCTGGCACACCCGTTCAGGTGCTGAAAACCAACACCAAAATTGAAGTGCTGGATGATTTGGGTGGCTGCTGCGCTGTGAAGGTTGAGGATGTCACCGGCTTTATGAAACTGGAAGATATCAGTAAATATCCCATCCGTTCCCAAAGCAGCAGCGGTGGTGACGGTGGTTCTGGCGGTGGCTCCGGCGGCGGTGGCGGCAGCTCTGGCGGCGGTGGCGGAGGCCAGGATGGCGGCGACATCAGCCTGCGATTTAACGGCGGTATCGTGCTGCTGTCTGCCATCACCCAGGAGGGCAGCGTCACCGGACAGGCAACAGTCAGAGCCGATGGCACCGAAGTTGTGCTGGGATACTTTGATCGGGATGAAACCGCTCAGGTCGTAGTGGAATCCGGCTTTGCCGAAGAGTGGGAGGGCTATGCAACGGTTATGATGGATGATCTCTATGCCCATGTGCCCGAGACTTTGATTCAGCGCAAGGGCGAGGAAGCCTATGCCCAGTGGGATGGCTTTGCCAAGTACAATACCATGTTCTACGACAACTTCTATTTACAGGGAGAAGGCAAGCGCTTGAACACCAACACGGCTATCCATGTGGTTGCCGATCTGGATACCTGTTATCTGGTCACAGTTGATGAAAGCTTTGGCTATGTAGCCAAAACGATGGTCAGCGAGAAAAAAATAGTCACTAAGAAGGCCCCGGTTGAGTCCGGCGGCGGAGGAGGCGGCAGCTCCGGCAGCGGGGGCGGCGGCGGTGGTCAGGAATGGTCTGATCCTGTTTTGTGATGAATAGAACAACGAACACCTCCCGATGATTTGGGAGGTGTTCTGCTAGTTTGATGCTTTCGCTCTATACGCCTGCCATGGCTATTTCGTTTACGGCAACGATTTTTTATATTGGCTCTTGAATGGCTCGGTCTTGTAGTAGGCTGAGCCACTCTTATTCGTGCGGACATAGCCGTGGTTGGTGATTATCAAGACTGCATCATCGCCCAACTGGTTCAAATCTTCAGGGCGAAGAATTTGCTTTTCCTTATATGAGGTGCTGACGCTGGTGCTGTTGCTCTGGGAATAGGACTTTTCTTTTTCGTAATATGACCCCGCCATTTTGCAGACAACCTCCGAGGTCAGAGAATTGGCGTTGTTGGAGGCCAGAATATAAAAGTAGTGGATGTTACTGAGAATGTCATAGATATTGCTGCTGATTGCTGCATAAAGCAGCGTGTTCCTATTCGCACTTGTCAGATTATTTTACTGCCACCCAAATTGATTTTTGAAAAAACATCTCGTTTTCCCTCCCTCTCTGAAGCCGCAAAACTATAATCCTTATACAACATTTCAAGTTGACGTACAGGCTTCTCGATTTTTGAAGGAAGGGGATTTAAGTGAGCGGAACGGAATTGAGAATAAATGAGAAGAAGAAAAAAGAAGAATGTACCAGAATTATCAAAGCTGAAATTGATTACTACCTCAGCTTTCGCGGATATACAGTAGAACAGTTGGCAATCAAATTAGGAATGTCCCGCGCATCGCTGTATTCAAAAATGCACGATGTGGATAAGTTCTCCTATGGAGAACTCCGAAAGCTCTGTTCCATACTGGCGTTGAGTGACGATGTAAAATTGCAGCTAATTGCATAAAAATAGCGGAAAGGGCTTGGTGACGGCCCTTTCCGCTTCTTTTTTTCTTGCCCGGTATCTATGATGCCGGGTCTATTTTCTCGTCCTTCTGTTCCTGGAAGTTCTGGTCAAAGAAGTCATCCAGCAATGTATTGTAGCGCTCCTGTTCGGACGTAAAAACGTGCTGATAGACTCTGACCAGCATATCCTGAGTCGCATGACCCATACGCTCCTGGGCGTATTTATTGGGCATACCGCTTACCAGCATGACTGACGCATAATAGTGGCGCAGTGCGTGAAAATTGTAGGGGAAATCCAGGCGTGCACGCTGCCGCTGGTAAAGGCTCTCCATTGCCTGGGGTGATGATTTGAAGATATCCCCCTCCCTGTTCTCCTCTGTCTCCAGCGCCGCAATCAGAATCGGAGGGAGATGCAATGTGCGTGTACCACTGAAAGTCTTAGTTGTTTTCTCAACAAAGATATTGTATTCGTCCCTGACCTTCGCCTTGTTAATTGTAACTGTTTTCTTTTCCAAATCAATATCCGACCATTGCAGAGCAATGGTTTCGCTTTTTCTCAGACCTAGACAAATCGAGAAGAGGCAATACAGGTAGAGCCGCTTATGGGGTTCCCGAATTTCGTCAAGAAACGCTTTGACCTCCTCCGTTGTGGGAATCTGTATTTCCTTTTTTATTCTCTGGGGCAGGGTTGCATGATCCACAACATGAATGTCGTTTTCATTCAGCACCTTTTTGAAAAAAGCATGGGCAGAGAGTACCGTTTTGGGGCTTCTCTCTTTCGCGTCACCTTTTGCGTAAGCATTCAACGCTTCTTGGTAAAGCTCCTTTGTAATCTTTCCCAAGGGCACGTTTATGATAGACTGAAACGCATTTCTTCGGATAGACTTATAGCCCCTGACCGTTGACGGCGAGAGAAAAGCGTGAGCCTCCAGGAAAATATCTGCCGCCTCGCCAAGTGTTCTGTTCTCGGGCTTTGCAGCGTGTTCCCGTTCCATGAGATATTCCCGGGCCATGTATTCGGCCTCTTTTTTTGTATCCGCAGTAAAGGATTTGGACTTGTATTTTCCGTATTCATCCGTGTAGTATGCCTTACAGCGCCAGCTCCCGCTGGGTAATTTTGTTGCCTTTGCCATGATTTTCGCCCCCGTTTCTGTAGGATTATTCTATCAGTTACGGAATCTATAGTCAAGAACTGTGGCTGAAATCGTGGCTGAATTTTTTCCAGAATCCTGGACTGGTGTCCAGAATCTCAGACGGGTGTCCAAGAAATTAGATGGAATAGTTTGGCTTTTTCCGCAAAAATTCGAAAAATACATAAAAAATCAGCTCCACAAAAAATTCTGTGGAGCCGTGGTTTGGAGCAGGATACGGGAGTCGAACCCGCCTTCACAGCTTGGGAAGCTGTTGTACTACCGATGTACGAATCCTGCGTATGGGAGCATTATAGCAGAGCTGAGAAAAAAATGCAACCATTTTTTGTCGATTGGTGAATTTCGGTTGAGAGAAGGCGGTGAATATGGTACACTGGAAGCAGTTATCCGCCAGGGGTGAGGCGCTTGTAAATTGCAGACTGGGCAGTGCCGGGCTCCCTCCGGGGAGAGATTCGGCGTTTGCACTGCTAAACTGCAACTTTTCTGGCAGCCCAACGGAATGACCGGCGGAAATGTATATTTGTTGAGGAGGGGGCTTTTCCATGGCGGAATATGAACTGGTTCACGAAATTAAAAACCTATGCCGCAACAACCAGATGCGGGACATCTTTTTTGAAGAGGTGGAATGCGATGACCCGGAGGAATATCTGCGCGGCCGCCTGAAGGGGAAAACGGTGGAGCTGTCGGCGGAAAAGAGCGCTGACGGCGCGGTGACTGTCCATGCTACAGTGGATGGCCTGATTGAAAAATTTGTGTTCACCCCGATCTGATAAAACCCAAATCACCGGTTTGGGCGCTATGGCGGTTTCCCTGCGGCAGAAGGGTAATTTTCTGTAAAAAATCGCAAATTGTGGGTTGAATTTAGGCGAGATGTGTGATACGATATTGTCGTATCGATATGGGCGGAGTGCGCCCATACGGTAGAATAATCTGTCACCTTGAAATGAATATCAAAAGTATTAGGAGGTAAGAAAGAATGTCTGTTTAGGAAATCTGCAACCAGCGCAGTACGTTCTCTTTTAAAGTGTTCCCTCCAAGGCGGATGCGGAGATGGAGAAGCTGTGTGGAGCGGGAGGTGTTCCGGAGAAGCTGTACACCATGAATCCCAACTGCATTTCCAGCATTTACGGTGTGGGCGATACCAACGCTTTGAGCTGTAACGCCTGCGTCATGGGCCGTAAACTTTACGAGATCATCTCCAAATACTGGATTTTTCCAACCTCTACGATCCCGAATCTTTCGGTGCCGCTGCAGCCCGGAAGAAGGAAGACTTCCGCAGGACCTATACCATTGAGCTGATCGACCGGTACTGTGCCTGCGGTGTGGACGGCATCCACCTGTATGCCCCGGACAAGTACGACGATGTGTCCTGCATCGCCGGGAATTCCGGTATCGTCGGCCTGAAGTAAAATTGGCCTCGTCTTCTGCCCCCTTTGAGGCAGGAGAAACAAAAGTACAAAGGAAAGCATGTGGAATGTAAAATTGCCTTTGATTTTGCATGCTGCATTCTGAATTTTGCAGATCGCAATTCCACTGATTTAAGGAGATCCTGAACTATGGCTACACCTCATACCATCGCCGTTGCCGGTAAGGGCGGCGTGGGAAAAACCACCACCTGCGGCATGATTATCGACTACCTGTGCGAAAAAAAACGCGGCCCCGTTCTCGTGGTGGACGCTGATGCCAATTCCAACCTGAACGAGGTCCTGGGCGTAGAGGTAGAAACCTCCCTGGGACAGATCCGGGAGGAAATGGCCCAGGCTGAACTGAAGGGCACCATCCCCAAAGGCATGACCAAGGCGGATTACGCTGAGCTGAAGTTCAACTCAGCCCTCATTGAGGACGATGACTTTGACATGCTGGTTATGGGCCGCACCCAGGGTAAGGGCTGCTACTGCTATGTCAATGGTGTGCTGCAGGCTCAGGTTGCCAAGTACGCACGAAATTATTCTTATGTGGTTATGGACAACGAGGCGGGGCTGGAGCATATTGCCCGGGGAACTCTTCCCCATGTGGATACCATGCTCTTAATTTCCGACTGCTCCCGCCGGGGCGTTCAGGCCGTGGCCCGGATCGCTGAAATGATCGGCGAAATGGGTTTGAATCCCGGACAGATGGGCTTGATTATCAACCGCGCACCGGAAGGAAAGCTGGACGACGGCATCAGAGCTGAGATCGAAAAGCATGGGCTCAAGCTCTTCGGCGTCCTGCCTCACGACGAGGCGGTTTACCGTTGCGACTGCGACGGCAGCCCCTCCGCCAAGCTCCCCGCCAGCGATCCCATGAAGGCCGCTCTGCGGGGCGTCATGCAATCCATCGGGCTGTAAACCGGTGGACGTGCAGAATGCAGGATGTAAAATGTCAAATCATCTGCCGGAAGGCTATTTTAGCGAATGGAACGCTCTGCGGTCATGAGGCAGAGCGGTGCCTGCCGGCAGGAAAAACTGCGTTTTCTTCTGCGCTCTGCAAAAACATATATCAGTAATTTTGCATTCTGCGTTTCGCATTATGCATTATTAAAATTTATCAAGGGGGATAATTAACTATGGCTTTCACTCCCAAGACGGCTCCCTTCAGCGGCAAGATCAATGCCGTGACGCTGGGCACCGGTGACAAGGCAATCGTCATCGGTGGTCAGAACGTGATGCCGTTTTACACCTTCGATGCTGCCATCGAAAACGCGCCCAAGATCGGCATTGAAATTTCCGATCTGGCAAACGAGTGGGATGCTCCCGCTCTGAGGGAATTCTATGCAGGCTGCACCACTATGGTTGACTACGCCAAAAAGGCAGAGACCATGGAGGGCGCGGATTTCCTGTGCCTGCACTTCGAGTCCGCTGACCCCAACGGTGCGAACCGCTCCGTTGCCGACTGCGTAGCGGATGCCAAGGCTGTTGCCGAGGCCACGTCCATGCCCATTGTGGTCATGGGTTGCAAGAACATCGAGAAGGACGGCGAGCTGTTCAGCAAGATCGCTGAGGCGCTGCAGGGTAAGAACATTCTGGTCCTGTCTGCCCGCAACGAGGACTATAAGACCGTCGGTGCTTCCGTGGCTCTGGCCTACGGCCAGAAGGTGGGCGCTGAGACTGCTGACGATATTAACCTCGCCAAGCAGCTGAACATCATGCTCAAGGGCCTGTCCATCAATCCCGAAAATATCGTCATGAACATCGGCACTGCCGCCGTGGGCTATGGCTTCGAGTACGTCGCCTCCACGCTGGACCGCGTCCGTCTGGCTGCTCTGGCTCAGTCCGATGCCGACCTGCAGATGCCCATTATGGCTCCTGTGTCCCCCGACACCTGGGCTGTGAAGGAATCCACCGCTTCCGAGGAAGATGAGCCCGCATGGGGCAGCCGGGAAGAGCGCGCCATCGAGATGGAAGTCTCCACCGCCGCTGCTAACCTGACCGGCGGCGCTGACGCTGTTATCATGCGTCATCCCGCAGCCGTTGCCACCATCAAGAAGTTCATCACGGAACTCGTCTAACCGGAAGGAGGATACATACAATGGCTTTGAAAGGTCTTGACATTTTTAAGCTGTCTCCTAAGAAGAACTGTAAGGAGTGCGGCAGCCCCACCTGTATGGCATTCTGCATGAAGGTGGCGCAGGGCGCTGTGTCCATCGACAAGTGCCCCTACTTCTCTGATGAGGCAAAGGCAATGCTCAACGAGCAGACCGCGCCTCCCATGAAGACCATTGCCGTAGGCGATCACAAGCTGGGCGGTGAAACCGTTCTGTACCGTCACGAGAAGACTCTGGTCAACAAGAATCTGTACGCTGTCTCCGTGTGCACCTGCATGTCCGCCGAGGAAGTCGACAAGAAGCTGGCTGAGCTTCAGAAGGTGGACTACGAGCGTATCGGCGAGCGGATGTACGTGGAGTTCGTGTTCGTCGCCAATACCCAGTCCGATCCCGCCGTCTACGCTGAGCTGGTGAAGAAGGCCGCCGCTGCCGGCCGCGACCTGATTCTGGAGTGCTGGGATGTGGAGTGCGCCAAGGCTGCTCTGGCTGTGGCCGGTAAGAACGTCATTCTCGACGGCGCTACCCCCGATAACTGGGAAGCTATGAACGCTGTTGCCAAGGAAGCCGGCGTGGTGCTGGGCGTCTATGCCGAGAATATCTCCGATCTGTATGACACCGTGAAGAAGCTGGAAGCCGCCGGCAATAAGAATCTGGTTGTGGATGTCACCGGCAAGACTGCCAAGGAGACCCTGGCCAAGGCTGTTCTGGTGCGCCGCACCGCCATCAAAGACGGTGACCGCAGCTTCGGCTATCCTTCCATCGTCAACGTAGCCCGCATTGCCAAGGGCGATGACCGCCTGCAGACCGCTTATGCTTCCATGTTCACCGAGAAGTACGCTTCCATCATTGTGATGGAGAACATGACCTACGCTCAGGCTCTGCCTCTGTACGGCCTGCGTCAGAACATCTTCACCGATCCTCAGAAGCCCATGAAGGTGGAGTCCAAGATCTACCCCCTGAACGGCGCCGACGAGAACAGCCCCTGCGCCCTGACCGTGGACTTCGCTCTGACCTACTTCCTGGTCTCCGGCGAACTGGAGCGTTCCAACCAGCCCGTGAACCTGATTATCACCGACGCTTCCGGCATGTCCGTTCTGACTGCCTGGGCCGCCGGCAAGTTCTCCTCCTCTACCGTTAAGAAGACCTTCGAGACGCTGGACATCGAGAACAAGATCAAGAACCGCACCCTGATTATCCCCGGCAAGGTTGCCGTTATGAAGGGCGAGATTCAGGAGAAGCTGCCCGGCTGGAACGTGGTCGTTGGCCCCACCGAGGCTGTCCAGCTGCCCAAGTACATGAAGGATAAGGAATACGAGGCTGCCGCCAAGGCCGCCGCTGCCGAGAATGCCGCCAAGGCTGCTACGCAGGTTGAGGTCAAGGAGCTGTCCTTCGACGAGCTGCTGGCTACCAAGGTTCCCGAAATCAAGATCGTTGATATGGGTGTGCAGTACAAGGGCCACAACCCCGAGGCTAAGACCTTTGTTACCATCGGCGAGCGTATCCACTGCATCGCGCCCTCTGTCCGCAAGGCTATGGACGAGCGTGATCCCGAGCCCATCCTGAAGCGTGCCGCTGAGCAGATCGCTGCCGGTGCCACCTATCTGGATGTCAACATCGGACCTGCTGAGAAGGACGGTCCCGAGCGCATGATGTGGGCTGTCAAGCTGCTGCAGGAGAACTTCAACAACGTTCCTCTGGCGCTGGATACCGCCAACAAGAAGGCCATCGAGGCCGGTATCAAGGTCTACAACCGCACCAACGGCAAGCCCATCGTCAACTCTGCCGATGCCGGCTCCCGTATCTCCAACATTGACCTGGCTGCCGCCAACGACGCCATCTGTATCGCCCTGTGCTCCGCCGACGGCATCGCCAAGGACAATGAAGAGCGCATGAAGCACTGCCACAACATGCTCGAGCGCGGCCTTAGCCTGGGCATGACCTCCGACGACCTGTGGTTCGACCCCCTGTTCCTGGTTGTCAAGGGCATGCAGGACAAGCAGATGGACGTGCTGAACGCCATCAAGATGTTCGCCGACGAGGGCCTGAAGTCCACCGGCGGTCTGTCCAACAACTCCAACGGCGCACCCAAGGCTGTTCGTCCCATCATGGACTCCGCTCTGGTAGCCATGGCCATGATGCAGGGCCTGACCTCTGCCATCGTCAACCCCTGCGATCTGCGCCTGATGGAGACCATCAAGTCCTGCGATATCTTCAAGAACCACGTCCTGTACTCCGACTCCTACCTCGACCTGTAAGAGAAGCTGTCTGACAGGCGGAAACGTCGCAGGTCGGCAAAATTCCCAAGCATTCACGGCTGGGAGGGAATCTCCCTCCCAGCCAGTTTGTATTTGCGGTAAACCATTATCTGTCAGAGAAGGCAACTATTCCATTGCGCCTGAATCTCTCGCCTGTATGATCATTTATGCTGCGATGGTTTCTGTAAGAGCGTCTGTGTAAGTTGACAGTTGAAGATGGAGGCTTAAGGAACCTCTGAATAAATCGTCTGCGGCTGAGTGGCGGATCTTTTGCCGCATCCGTGCAGTGTTAAAAACGAGAAATACATCCAGTATTCCTTCGTTTTTAACACGTTCGTCTGTGACAAAATCTCTCGCCATCCGCTCTTGCCGATTGAATCAGAGTTTCCCTAAAAGCCAGGGTGTCGCTTTGCTACTTATTTGAATCATTTCTGAAGGAAATACCATCCACTTTCAACTGACTCGCGAAACGATCATGAAATTTGGGTAACGGCCAAATCGTTACGCCCCAGACATGAACTTCGGTCATTCTTAGTATTATGAAGGCGGAGAGGAACTGTACCAGACTCAGCTGCCCTGACTGCCGACCCGCCTGTGAAGGAATAACAGTCGCCTCTGTTTTTTCGCATAAAACTTGTATATTCAGCCGATTTCGGCTTGATATAAAACCATATTTCAAGAATTTGGGAGGAATTTTACATGAGCGTATTAACCGATCTCATTTACGGCGGTTCCAATGCCGTTGCGGGCCTGACCGAAGGCGCTGTCAACGACGCCATCGCCAAGTACGGTGCAGACAAGGAAGTATCCTTCCCCGATACCGCATACTTTTTCCCCACCATTTACGCTGCCACCGGCGTGAAGGTCAAGACTCTGGGTGACCTGCCCGCCTGCGTCGGCGTGCTCAAGAGCCTGATCACCAATCAGGAGGATCTGGGTCAGGCACTGAACGCCGGCCTTGCCACCGCCGTTGGCGCGGAAATCATCGAGGGCCTGAAATATGTTGACGGTGCCAATCCCTATGAAAATGAGTCCGGCATCGGCTTCGTACCCGATCCCATCATTCGGTCCCTGGGCGTGCCGCTGGTTACCGGCGATATCCCCGGCGTTGCTGTGGTGCTGGGCAAGGCCGAGAATGCTGAGGACGTTGTCAAGGTGGTCAAGGACTACCAGAGCAAGGGTATCATGACCTTCCTGGTGGGCGACGTCATCGAGCAGTGCGCAGAGGGCGGCGTCAAGATGGGCCTGGAGCTGCGCGTGATCCCTCTGGGCCATGACGTGACCTCCGTCATCCATGTTGTCACCGTTGCCATTCGCGCCGCTCTGATCTTCGGCAACATCCAGCCCGGCAATCTGGCTGGCCTGCTGGATTACACCAAGAACAGAGTCCCCGCTTTCGTCAACACCTTCGGCGCCATCGACGCTGTTGTGGTCTCTGCCGGCGCCGGTGCCATCGCTCTGGGCTTCCCTGTGGTGGTGGACATCGATCTGGGCGAGAACCAGGTACCCGGTGCGCTGGAATCCGTGTGCGATCACGCCGAGACCGTGAAGAAGTCTCTGGAGCTGCGGAACATCAAGATCAAGGTCAAGGAG
>JBJDYG010000059.1:0-47723 GCA_051867075.1 Faecousia sp.
TTGGGGTCGATATAGCGCATGTAGTACCAGGAAGAACCGGCGCTGCCGGGCATGGTCGAGGTCTCCCGAACGCCGTGGATGCCATTACGGTCATACTTCTTCCACTCGGTGGCATTCTCCAGAGGTGCCTGACCGTTGCGGCCCTTGTAGTCCTCCAGCTCCGGCAGGATGACGGGCAGCTCCTCGTCCGGCAGGAAAACAGTTTTCCCATCTTCGGTGTACACACAGGGAACCGGCTCGCCCCAGTATCTCTGGCGGGCAAAAATCCACTCACGGAAATGGTAGTTATTCTTTCTTCTGGCGACACCCATTTTTTCCAGCTTGCAGGTAATGGCCTCCTTGGCCTCCTCCACCGTCAGGCCGGTAAACTCTTCGGAGTTGATCAGGCGGCAGCCTTTGCCCAGATAGTCCTGTTTCTCGAAGGCGTGCTCGGACACATCCGCGCCGTCAATAACCTGGATCATGGGAATCTTGTGGACCTGGGCATACTCAAAGTCACGCTGGTCATGGCTGGGAACCGCCATAACGGCGCCGGTGCCATAGCTGGCCAGCACAAAGTCACCAATAAACACAGGGACTTCCTTGCCGTTGACCGGGTTGACGGCATACACACCCTCAAGCCGGCAGCCGGATTTTGTCTTGTTCAGCTCCGTGCGATCCATGTCGCTCTTCTTCACAGACTCGTCGATGTACGCCTGGACCTCTTCTTTGTTCTGCACCCGGTCCATCAAAGACTGCACAATCTTGCCGTCGGGAGCCAGAACCATAAACGTGATGCCATAGATTGTCTCGATGCAGGTGGTGTAGATGGAGAACTCTCCGCCTCCCACCAGCTTGAAGTCCACTTCCACGCCGGTAGACTTGCCGATCCAGTTGCGCTGGATTTCCTTGGTAGACTCCGGCCAGTCGATCTCATTCAGACCCTCCAGCAGCTTTTCCGCAAAAGCGGGCTGGTCAATGACCCACTGCATCATATTTTTCTTGACCACCGGATAGCCGCCCCGCTCGGACTTTCCGTCGATAACCTCGTCGTTGCTGAGCACAGTGCCCAGCTCCTCACACCAGTTCACCGGCATTTCAATCCGCTTTGCATAGCCTGCTTCGTAGAGCTTCTTAAAAATCCACTGGGTCCACTTATAGAAAGAGGGGTCGGAGGTAGCGATCATTTTGGACCAGTCGTAGTCAAAGCCAAGCTCCTTCAGCTGGGCAGAAAACGTTTTGATATTCTCCTGGGTAAAACCATTGGGATGGTTGCCGGTATTGACGGCATACTGCTCCGCCGGCAGGCCGAAGGAATCATAGCCCATGGGGTGCAGCACATTGTAGCCCTGCATCCGCTTCATGCGGGACACGATATCCGTTGCCGTATAGCCTTCGGGATGGCCCGCGTGCAGACCTACGCCGGACGGGTACGGGAACATATCCAGCACATAGTATTTGGGCTTGGAAAAATCCCAAACATCGGTATGGAAGGTATTATGTTCCTCCCAGTATTTGTGCCATTTGGCCTCAATGTTTGCAAAATCATAATTCATGGGAACGCACCTCTTCCAAAAATCGAGTTATTCCTCGATAATAATATCCGAAATATCCACCTGCTCGGCATCCGCCCACAGGCGCTCTAAGTCATAAAACCGCCGGGCTTCCTCGGTAAAAACGTGGACAACAATGCTGCCGTAGTCCAGCAGCTCCCAGGCGTTGCCCCGGTGCCCTTCCCGGCTGAGCATCTGCTCGCCCAGCTGCTCCAGCGTATACTCGGCGTAGTCGCACAGCGTCTTAACATGGGTGTTGGAAGTGCCGGTGCAGATCAGAAAATAGTCTGCCAGAGAGCTGATCCGGTCAATTTTCAGCAGCTTGATATCCTGCCCCTTCTTGGCGTCCAGCGCCTTGGTAACCTCGTAGGCGATTTCTTTTGGGGTTAACATAATTTCTTCCTTTCTGTGAGGTTTTTCTGCATACAGGGCGGGAGTCTGCCCCTGCCCTGCAATGGAGCTTTATTTTTTCTGCCCGTTCAGCCAGGCGAGGGCGCCCCTGGACTCGGGAGAGACTTCGTTTCCCTGCTCCCGCAGGTGATCCAGGGTCATTTCCAGGCCCAGCTTCAGCGCTGCCTGAATGTCGGAAAATGCCAGCTCACGGAGCCTTTCCACACCGGGGAATTTCCGATTCGGCTCCATATAGTCTGCCACATAAATAATGGTTTCAAGCAGATTCATGTCCGCTTTTCCCGTGGTGTGGCTGCGGATAGCGCAGACCACTTCTTCCTTTTCCCCAAAAATCCGCTCCGCTACCATGGAACCGGTAAGCGCGTGGAGGGTTCTGGGGTATTTCCTCGAAAACGCGCTTAATATTTTACCATACTCGGCGCAGACTGTCAACTGCAGCGGCCCGTCCAGGGCCTTGGTAATGTCGTGGAGGATCCCCGCCCGGGCAGCGTCAGTGACATCCGCACCCCAGCGCCGGGCCAGCGCCACCGCCGTGTCCCGGCAGCCCAGAACGTGGGCCACCCGGTTGGGGTTCAGCAGCCCGGTCACCACCCGTTCCAGCTCCGGCATGGGCAGCTGCTTCCAGTTCGCATTCACGTTGTACAGATCATTCCTGCGGATGTAATCGGCTACACCCTCCGGCAGGAATGGGCCGGCGCAATGAAAGGCCAGCAACCGCCGCAGCTGGGTGGATGAAATATCGATGATATCGTTTTCCACCACTGTAGCCTTGGCGCCGCGCTGCTCCAGCTCCACCTTTTTTTCGGCAATGGCGGCCTTTTCTCCCTTATTCCCCCGATAAAGGACACCCAAATCGGCATTTTTCAGAATTTCATCCGGCGCTTTCCACGTATCAAAGCAAAGGAACATGTCGCTGCCCATCAGCAGCACCAGCCGGGCGTCCGGGTAACGTTTTTTCAGTTCTGCCACCGTCTGGAAGGTGTAGCTGACGCCCTGGCGGGAAAGCTCAATATCCGAAACCTCAAGCTGGGGGCAGTCCGCCGCGGCAATGCGCAGCATATCCAGCCGCTGCCGGGGCGTGGGAGAATTTTCCGGGATCGCCTTATGGGGTGCAATGCCGGCCGGGACGAGGATGAGCTTTTTGAGTCCCAGCGCCGCGACAGCCTGCTTTGCAGCCTGAAGGTGGCCGATGTGAGGCGGGTTGAAAGTCCCGCCGTAAATGCCGATTCGTTCCATTTGCACCGCTCCTGTTCCGTTTATTGTAGGCCACCTCAAAAACGCAAAAGGGTAGTTTTTCGAGGTGCCCTGTAGGCAGATGCGTGGGCAGCTCTTTTTCCCATCTGTGGGGCTTTGAACCATCGCCTGAGGAAAAACTCCAGCTTGTCAGCGCTTACCGGTTGATTCAGAGCTTCCCTGAATTATTTCTGCTTCCTCAGCTGCTTTTCCCGGTCACGTTCGATGGCCTTTTCGATGGCCTGCTCCCGGAAATACTGGTTGCGCTGCTCCCGGGCCTGGCGGGCAGACTGACGGCGGGCCCGGACGCCCTTTCCTACGGGGTCAGCCTTGGACTTGGGGACTTCCTTATGCTTCGCCCGGCCGGTCTGGTTGCGCTCGGCCTGGCACTTTTCGCTGAAGCGCCAGATAACAAATTTGGAGCCGACACAGGATATCCCATCGGCACCGGTGGCTTCACAGATGGCATCGGACACTTCCCTGGCAGTCATCAGGGCAGTTTCCAGCACCTTGCCCTTGACCAGCTCCCGGGCAGTAAGCAGCCTGTCCGCTTCCGCGACCACTGCTTCCGTCACGCCGTCCTTGCCAACCATCAGCGTTGTTTCCAGACTGTTTGCCTGCGCCCGGAACTCGGCGCGCTGTTTACTTGTCAGCATAGCCTTCCTCCTTTAATTTCTCATAGAAAACCTGCAAAGCCCGGGCCCGGTGAGAAACCTGATTTTTTTCTTCGTCGGATACCTCCGCCAGGGTCTTTCCAAAGGGCGGGTAATAGAAAATGGGATCGTAGCCGAAGCCGCCGGTTCCGGCGGGCGCCCGGAGCAGCTCGCCGTGTACCTCGCCCCGGGCCTGAATCACTTTCCCTTCGGGAGTGACCATGGTGATGACGCAGACGAACTGCGCCTGCCGCTGACCGTCGGGTACATTTTGTGTATTTTTCAGCAGCAGCTGCAATCTGCCCCAGTCGTCCAGGGAATCGTCAAAGCCGTACCGGGCGGAATAGATTCCCGGTTCGCCGTTCAGTGCGTCCACGGCAATGCCGGAATCGTCCGCAAGGGCGGGCAGGCCGGTGGCTTTCATCACGGCGTTGGCCTTGAGGAAGGAATTTTCCTCGAAGGTGGTTCCCGTTTCCTCCACGTCGATGTCCACGCCAAGCTCGGACTCCATCACCAGCTCTATGTCAAATTCCTGGGTGATTTTGCTGATTTCTTTCAGTTTATGCTTATTTTTGCTTGCCAATACTACTTTCATTACTTCTCCTCAAATCAGCGCCTCAACAAATTCCTGCGCGCTGAAGGGCATCAGGTCGTCAGCCTGCTCCCCCACGCCCACGAACTTCACGGGAATCTGCAGCGCGTCCGCTACGGCAATCACAATGCCGCCTTTGGCGGTGCCGTCCAGCTTGGTCAGGGCGATGGCGGTGACGCCCGCAATTTCCTTGAACTGTTTGGCCTGAATCAGACCGTTCTGCCCGGTGGTGCCGTCCAGCACCAGCAGCACCTCTTTCGCCGCGCCGGGCAGCTCCCTGTCCACAATGCGGCTGATTTTATTCAGTTCGTTCATCAGATTGGTCTTGTTGTGCAGCCGTCCGGCGGTGTCAATGAGGATCACATCCGCGTCCCTGGCCTTGGCGGACTGGATACCGTCAAAAACCACGGAGGCCGGGTCTGCGCCCTCATGCTGGCGCACAATGGACGCGCCGCTTCTGCCTGCCCAGATCTCCAGCTGATCCGCAGCGGCGGCACGGAAGGTGTCCGCCGCCACCAGCATGACCTTTTTTCCCTGGGAAGTCAGCTGCTTGGCGAGCTTGCCGATGGTGGTGGTCTTTCCCACGCCGTTGACGCCGATGACCAGAATCACGCTGGGGTGGGTGGAAAGGTTCAGCGCCGTGTCCCCCACGGAAAGCATATCCGCCAGAATGGCTTTCAGCGCCTGTTTTGCTTCCTCCGTGGTTTTCAGGTGCTGCTCCCGGACGGCTCTGCGCAGGCGGTCAGTGGCCTTAACGGCAGTGTCCACACCCAGATCCGCCAGGATCAGGCTCTCCTCCAGCTCGTCGTAAAAATCATCGTCGATTTCGGAAAAGCCGGTAAACACACTGCCGAGGGTGCCGCTGAGCGCCTCCCGGGTCTTGGTCAGTCCTGCCTTGATTTTGTCAAAAAAGCCCATAAGTCTCTCCTGTCCTGTTTTTTAGGGATACTCTGATGAAATCGGCAAGAGCGGATGGCAAAAGATCCGCCGCTCAGCCGCAGGCGATTTCTTCAGAGGTTTCCAAGATATTTCAAAGCCGGAAGCTATGAGAAGGCATCGCCCATGTCTCATAGTCTCACTCCGCAATGCCCAAATATTCTTCCATCTGGTTTAAGTCCAGCCGCAGCAGCTTGGAAACGCCCTGCTCCTGCATGGTCACGCCGTAGAGCACGTCGGAGGCTTCCATGGTGCCCCGGCGGTGGGTGATGACAATGAACTGGGTTTTCTTCGCCAGACTGTGCAGATAACTTGCAAACCGTTCCACGTTCCGGTCGTCCAAAGCCGCGTCGATCTCGTCCAGCAGGCAGAACGGCGTGGGGCGCACCTTCAAAATGGCGAAGTACAGCGCCGTAGCCACAAACGCCTTCTCGCCGCCCGAGAGCAGCGTGATGGTCTTGACCTGCTTTCCGGGGGGCTGGACACGGATCTCAATACCGCAGGTCAGGGGGTTCTCCGGATCCTCCAGAATCAGCTGGCCCTTGCCGCCGCCGAACATCTCTTCAAAAGTCTGCCCGAAATAATGGTCTATTTTCCCAAATTCCGTGACAAAAATAGTGGTCATCTCTTTGGTGATGTCCCGGATGACACTCTCAAGCTCCCGTTTGGAGTTCAGCACGTCGTCCCGCTGTCCGGCAAGGTAGGTATAGCGCTCGTTGACCCGGGCGTATTCCTCGATGGCGCCTAAGTTTGGCGTGCCCAGAGCTGCGATTTTCCGCTTCAATTCCCCTGCCCGGCGGCTGCCGGCAGTCACGTTTTCAATCTCGCCCCGATGCTCCGGGGCGGTGCCGGGAGTCAGGCCGTAGGAATCCCACAGCTTGTCGATGATCTGCTTTTCCTCCATGGAGGAGGTGACCTTTTTCTGCTCCAGCAGGGCGCAGGCACGCTCCATGTTGAGAATGTCCTTGTTCTTCTCCTGGGCGTCCCGCTCCGCACGGGTTTTGGAGGCTTCCGCCTCCGCACGGTCCTGCAGCGTCTTTTGGAGCAGGGCGTTCATCTGGCCGGATTCTAAGTCATTTTCCTCCTGCTTCATCTTAAGCTGGGAGATCTCCCGTTCCAGACGGGCGGTATCCTCCCGGATGGCGTCCATCAGAGCTTCCTTCTTTTCCCGGTCGCCCTCCATAGCGGCGCGGAGATCCTGCAGATCCCCAATGTGCGCCAGCGCTGTGGCGCGCTCGGCATCCAGCGCAGCTTCTCCGGTTTTCAGCTCCGTCATCTTCTCGGTAATGGCAGCGTTGGCTTCCGCCGCCTCGGTCTGGCTGCCCTCCAGCTGCGCCAGGGTCTGCCGGGTTTCGGCAAGCTGCTGGGTGAAAATCTGGATCTTCGCCTGCTGGGCGGCATAGCGCTCCCGGTCGGAAGCGTCCCGGGCGGTCAGAGCATCCCGCTCCCGCTGGGCGGAGGTCTCCGCCTCCACGATGGCGCCCAGGAGAATTTCGTACTGCTTCTCCTGTCCCTGGAGCCGCAGCACCTGATCCTCCGCTTCCCGAAGCTGATCCCGGGCGGCACTCATCTGGAACTCCACCTGATCGCACTGCCGCTGGGCTTCCTGCAAATCCGCTTCCGTAACCAGCTTTTCCTGCTGCAGCTTCTTTTCCTGAGCCGTCAGCTTTTCCAGCTCGTTGGCCCGGGACAAAATGCCCGCTTCCTTATTCACGGAACCGCCGGTCATGGAGCCGCCGGGGTTCATGACCTGGCCGTCCAGCGTGACAATTTTAAACCGGCCCCGGTACTTCTGGGACATGCTGATAGCGGCGTCCATATCGGAGACAATGACGGTTCTGCCCAGCAGATTTTCCACGATCCCCCGGTAGGCTTCCTCGCTGGCGACCAGCTCGGAAGCGATGCCCACAAAGCCCCGGCAGCTTTCCAGTCCGGTTTCCTGCAGGCTCCGCCCCTGAATGCTGTTCAGGGGCAGGAAGGTCGCCCGGCCTCCGCCGGTGCGCTTTAAGTAGCCGATGGCTGCTTTGCCGTCCTGCTCAGATCCCACTACGATCTGCTGCATGGCAGCGCCCAGAGCGATCTCAATAGCCACGGTGTAGCTGTCCCCGGTGCGGATCAGGCGGGACACCGGACCATGGATATTCCGCAGAGCGCCCCGCTGGGCCTCCTGCATCACCATGCGGACTGCCTTGTTATAGCTTTCAAAATCCCGCTCCATAGCGCGGAACACTCTGGTTTTCGCCGTTACGGAATCCAACTGGGAGGTCAGCTCCCTGATTTTCGCCTGCAGCTCATCCCGGCGCTTGATCCGGGTGTTCTGACGCAGGGTGTAGCCCGCAATGGTGTTGTTCGCAGCGGTGACTTCCTCCTGCGCCGCTTTCA
The DNA here is from genome assembly GCA_051867075.1 of Faecousia sp. Taxonomy (GTDB): domain Bacteria; phylum Bacillota; class Clostridia; order Oscillospirales; family Oscillospiraceae; genus Faecousia. Next base: position 7,740 of record JBJDYG010000059.1, read on the forward strand.
GCTCCCTGCGGCAGCCATCCAGATTGGTCTGCGCCTCATGGTGCCTGGCGGCTCCGGCGGAGAGATCGGCGCTCAGCTGCTCCAGCCGCTGCCGGGTCTGCACCATACTGTCCTCCAGACCCCTTACGTCCGCCTGCCGTCCCGCGATGTCCGCGGCAAGGGAGGATTCCTTCCCCCGCAGCTCCAGAAACTGTTTGGTCATTCCCTGGGCGCTGGCGGTCATGGCGGTGAGCTCCTGCTGCAAAGCATCCAATTCCCGGCGCTTGCCGGCCAGGGCGGTCTCGATTTCCGCGATTCGGTTTTTCGTCTGGTCGATCTGGGACACGATCCCCCCGGAGCGGTCCTCCTGTCCCTTGAGTTCTTCCTCGATCCGGGCAATGTTGCCGTTGTTGTTTTCCACATTGCCCCTGAGCACCGCCATCTGCCCTTCCAGCTGCTGGTGGGCAGCGGAAAGCATACTGGCTTTCAGGCGGACGGTTTCCAGTTCACCGTCCCGGGTTCTCAGAACCTCTCCCAGCTGCTCCGCCTGACGGTACAGATCATCCAGATCATCGTGAGCCTGCTGCAGCACGAAGGACGCCGAAGCGTAGTCCTCCTCCGCCTTCTTGGCGGCGGCGGAAAGTCTGTCCAGCGTGTCCAGCCATACGGCAACCTCCACGCCTTTCAGCTCGTCCTTCAGCTCCAGATACTTTTTCGCCTTTTCCGACTGCTGCTTCAGCGGTTCCAGCTGCAGCTCCAGTTCGGAAACTTTGTCGCCGATGCGCAGGAGGTTATCCTCGGTGGAGGCCAGCTTCCGCTCGGTCTCCTCCTTGCGGTGGCGGTATTTGGAAATGCCGGCGGCTTCCTCAAAAATCTCCCGGCGGTCGCCGCTTTTCAGGGAGAGAATCTCGTCGATTCTGCCCTGACCGATATTACTGTAGCCCTCCCGTCCCAGACCGGTATCCATGAACATCTCATTGATGTCCCGCAGGCGGGCGGACTGCTTGTTGATGTAGTATTCGCTGTCCCCGGAGCGGTAATACCGCCGGGTGACCATGACCTCGTCGGCATCGTAAGCCAGCGCCCGGTCGGAATTGTCCAGTGTCAGGGTTGCCTCGGCAAAGCCCACAGCGCTGCGCTTCTGGGTGCCGCCGAAGATCACGTCCTCCATTTTCGCGCCCCGGAGGGTCTTGGAGCTCTGCTCGCCCATGACCCAGAGGATGGCGTCGGAAATATTCGATTTCCCGGAGCCGTTGGGCCCAACGATGGCGGTAATATCGTCGCCGAACCGGATCAGCGTCTTATCCGGGAAGGACTTGAAGCCCTGAAGTTCCAATGATTTCAGATACACAATATAACCTCATGTCAAAAGATAATAATTCAGTTTATTATATCTGACAAACCGTGCAAATGCAAGGGTTTCTTTCGGTTTCTGCCGTTCATTCTCCGTTTTTCATTGACGCAGCCGGGAAAAACGGGTATAATGGAAAAAAGCTTGTCGGGTTAAATCAGCCAAACGGCAAATTGCCGGCGGGGCCGGCGGCCAATGCGTCACGAACTTTGGGCAGCAGTCGTACATCCTTTGGGCTCCTCGACCGGTACAGCTCATACTGATTCTCAATCAATCCCCATGCTGAATACAGCGCCGCCAAAAATAAAAGTCATCAAAAATGTTTGAATTTTACCATTATTTTTGAGAATTTCATAGTAATAATCAAAGATTTTTGTCAAGAAATCTGTCTGCTGAGTCAGGTCGATATGCATTATGGAAAAAACAAGAATCACAGAAGAGAGGTCTGCACAATGGAAGATGCGAATAAGCCGCTGCTTTGTGAGCGGGCAGTGCAATGGCTCCTGTCCCGAATCCGGGAAAATACCGTTCCCCTTGCCGCGTCGTTGCTTGCCGGGTTTCTGGCATACACCTTTTCCTTCACCAATAAACTTTTGAACCACGACGAGGCCTTCTGCCTGTTTTCCAAGGGCGCGACTGTGGACTCCGGACGGTGGGGACTGGGCGGGATCGACATTGTTTTTCCCAACTTTTCCATGCCCTGGATTTACGGCGTTCTCACGATTTTGCTGATGGCAGTTTCCGTCTGCGTCATCATCCATATCTTCGAGGTTCGCAGCAGGCTGTTTCAGGCGCTGCTGGCAGGATGCATTCTGGTGTTCCCCTCCCTGACCGGTACCTTTGCCTACATGTTCACCGCCAGTTCCTTCGCCGTTTCCTTTCTGCTGGCAGTTTCCGCGGTATGGTTTGCCCGGAAGCCCTCCATTGTGTGGGGAATTCCGGCCCTTGTGTGCATGGTGGCATCGCTGAGCATCTATCAGTCCTACATCTCCGTCGCGGCCGGGCTGATGGTGCTGGTGCTCATCCGGCGGCTGCTGCAGGAAGAGGAAATCCTGCCTGTCATCCGGCAGGGCGTGTATTTTCTGCTGCTTCTCATTGTCTCCCTGGGCCTTTACTACGCCGCCACCCAGGTCATTCTTCAGCTGAAGCACGTCCGCTTCAACGCCTACGCCGACAGCAATGTCAGCTTCAGCCTCTCCGCCCTTCCCGCCGGGATCGCCCGGGCCTACTGCTCCTTCTTCGCCTTTTTCAGCGAGGGAAAAGCCGGGCTGATGCCCACGGTTTTTTCCCGGTGGATGCACGGCATCGGCATCGCCGCCGCTGGGGTGATGCTTGTGATTTGGGGGACGAAGCACCGTCAGCCGGGACGTCTGGCGCTGCTGATTGTCCTGACGGCAATTCTCCCCCTGGCTGTGAACTGCATGTATCTGTTCACCGTCCCGGAGTCCATTCATACGCTGGTGCTGTACGGCTTTATCTGTGTATATGTGCTGATCATCCTCGCCGCGGACACCTGCCTGCCGCTTTCCGATTCCGGCCGGATTTGGGGGCTGCTTCGCAGTATAGGGCTGAATGCCGCGGCAGTCAGTATGGCTGCTGTAATCATGTGCAATATTTACATTGCAAACGCCGCCGGCCTGCGGCTGTACCTCCGGTATGAAAACACCCGCTCTTTCTACACCGCTCTGGTGGCGGATCTCCAGCAGACTCCGGGATTTGACGAGAACACCCGGCTTGCTGTGGCCGGCACCTATCAGGAGCCGGAATTTTACGAAAATTTCTCCTTCCTGCAGCAGCTCACGGGAACCGCCGGCATCCGCCCCGACAGCTACTCCCGGGAGAAATTTCTGGAATACTATCTGGGCTTTTCCATTCCCTTCGCCTCGGAAGCGGAAATTGCGCAGATTCAGGCCTCCCCGGAATACGAGCAGATGCCCGTCTATCCCTACTACGGCTCCATCCAAAAAATAGGGGACCTTCTGGTTGTGAAGCTGTCCTGACGCAAAAATCGCTCCCCTGCCAAAAGCAGGGGGGCGATTTCATTATGGACTTGGGGTCTTTATACTGATTCTCAATAAAAAACTTTCATTCGCAAGAATTGAAGTTTTTTGTTAGAGAATCATATGAGACGGGATTCTGTGATTTTTCTTTCCCAAAATCACAGAATCGGCAACGCCGCAAGGCGGTGCCTTCTTATTAAAAATCAAAGATTTTTAATAAGAAAAAGTATTACGGGAAATAATGCTCCGCCGCTTCCGGCTCCGCCGCCGGATGGCGCTGCGCAAGCAGACGCTGCGTGCCTGTGAAGTACAGCTTCAGCAGCCCCTTCCAGAAATACCGGGGCGGTCTGGTATTGCCTTTTTGGCGAAGGTAGGCTTTCAGCCGGGCCTTCAGCATGTCAATGCTCGCCGCCGTAGCGGCGGCATCCTCCGAAAGATAGATCAGCGCGTCCAGAAACTGGACATCAAATTCCCGCCGCAGCTCCGGGAAGCGGCTCAGAACGTTTTCCCGCCGTTTGGTCAGAAAGTCTACCCGGTCTACCGCCAACTGCTGCGCAGACCCGGGCGACAGCATCACGCTGGAGGCGCGCCTGCGGTAGTTGTAAATCACCCGGTCGTCGCAGACGACCTTTTCGGCGTTCATGATCCCCCGATAGGTAAAGAACTCATCGTCGATCTTGTGTCCTTCCTCAAAGAAGACGCCGTCGAACAGCGCCCGCTTATACAGCTTGTTCCATAAAAGCGCCGCGCTCCAGTCGTTTGTAAAGCGAAGCAGGTATTCTTTTCCCGACACCACGCTGCGTCCCGGCTGGCGGATCTGATCCTCCTGCCGGGTACGGTAAACGTCCCGAAAGGCAAAGACCGCCGCGTCAGCGCCGGAGGAGCGCAGAGTAGACACCATATAGCCATATACCTTCGGTTCCAGAAAATCGTCGCTGTCCACGAAGCTCAGATATTCCCCCGTCGCGATTCGCAGCCCCGCATTTTTCGCGGCGGCTGCGCCGCCGTTTTTCTGGTGGATCACCCGGACGCGGCTGTCGTGAAGGGCGTAACGGTCGCAGATGTCGCCGGAAGCGTCAGTAGAACCGTCGTCAATCAAAATCACTTCCAGTTTTTCGTGATCCTGGGACAGAAGGCTGTCCATGCACTCAGGAAGGTAATCCGCCACATTGTACACCGGCACAATGACCGAAATCACGTCCTTCATCCGCGTTTCTCCCCTTCCCTGCTCAGCTTGCCCCAGAGCCACCAGAAGGGCGTTGCCGGATAGGCCGCTTCATACAGCCAGGTCTGGGCGCGCAGCTCCGGCAAAATCCGGCAGCGTTTCCCCAGCTTCATCCCCTGCCGGAGCTTTTTCCGCAGAGGCTTTAAAAACCTCCGGTATTGGGGCAGCGCCTCCACCTGTTTCAGGTGCTCGTAGGTCAGATACAGATATTCCTCCGCCGCTTTGCAAAGCAGACGGGAATTGTTTTTCTCTTCGGCATAGGCGATCTGCTGCTCAAAGGCTTCCAGCGCGTCCATCCTGCCGGGCTTCCAGCCGGAGCGCATAATTCCCTGGGGGTTTTGGTAGTAGGCATACAGTTTTTTGTCGAGCACCGCCACCGTCCCCGCCGCGTAAACCGCCAGATAGGTAGTAAACTGATCCTCATGGAGCTTTCCCACGGGATAGCGCAGGGCCGCAAACAGCGACTTGTGGTAGAGCTTATTCCAGGCCACCGCCGTCAGGCCGTCATGGATGACGCCGCTGCAATAGAAATCGTCCGCCGGCATTGCCCGGCAGGGGCAGTCCACTTCCGCCGGGAAATCCTCGCCTCCGGTGCGGAAAATGCCGCAGGCGCTGACTTTGCACCCGGTTTGCGTAACCGCGTCATAAAGCTGACGCAGAAAATCCGGATGTACCCAGTCGTCGCTGTCCACAAAGGCCAGCCACCGGCTGTCGCTGTTGGCCTGCGCCCAGTCAATACCCGTATTCCGGGCGGCGGAAAGACCGCCGTTTTTCTGATGAATCACCCGCACCCGGCTGTCCCGCCGGGTGTATTCCTCACAGATGGCGCCGCAGCTGTCCGGGCTTCCGTCATCCACCAGAATCAGGTCAAACTCCGGAAAGCTCTGCACAAGGATGCTGTCCACACACCGGCGCAGATATGCTTCCACCTTATAAACCGGTACAATTACGCTGATTGTGGACATATTCCTGCTCCCTCCTGCCTTTCAGCGCCTCAAAAGGAGCGCTTTCAGCTTTTGATAGGTTTTTTCTCCCAGCAGCTTCGTGAAGAAACCGTACCGCGCGGCGGATACCTTCTCGTAGCGCAGACGATTGCGCTCCGCCTCCAGCTCCGCCCGTTCCTCTTCCGTCTTCCAGCTGCTGGCGAACCAGTGGATGGTGACGGTTTTTTTCGTTCTGTGGAGCTTCTCCGTTTCAAAGTCCACAGGGCAAAACACTTCCTTGGGGTAAATGGCAAAGCCGTCCACCACCTGAAATTTCCCGTTGGGTACCAGCCCGTGCTTCAGGCACAGATCCGTCAGAACGGAAACATTGGTGGTCACGTCATGGGTTCCGTCCGCCTTTACAAAGCTTGCATTGTCATAATGCCGCAGAAATTCCCCGAACAGGGCAAAGCCCGGGCGGCAGGCCAGCAGCCCTGTCTGAATGCTGGAATCCGTTTCAAATCCGGCAAACGCCTCGTGGGAAAGATAAGGTGTCAGGGGCTTTACGACCTCCACATCCGTATCCATGTAAATGCCGCCCATCTCCGTCATGGCCTTCAGCCGGACATAGTCCGTGACAAAGGCCCAGCGACCCGCTTCATAGGCCTGACGCACATATTCCGGAGCCGCCGAAACATCGAAGTTTTCCTCGTTCCACTCGATGATCTCGTAGTCCGGGCAGAACCTCTTCCAGCTTTTGATGCACTTTTCCGCCAGCTTTGGCTTGGGATTCCCGCCGAACCAGCAGTAATGAATGATTTTCGGAATGCTCATCGGCCCTCTCCTTTCCGCAGCTGTTCCCCTGCTTTCTGAACAAGCCCCCGCAGGCCCTTTTCCCGGAGGGTGCGGACCGCGCCCTCCAGCGGCCAGTAAAGCCTGACCAGCCTCGGGTGCATTTCACTGAACATGGTTTCAAACTGCCCTTTCGTGAACGGGATTTCCCGTCTGAGCCGCCGGGCTTTCTTTTCGATGCTTCTGGCGGCGCCGGGATCCTGCAGCTCGTATTTGACTCTGTGGTAGCACCCCGCCGCCTCCTGCGCATACAAACCGCAGAAGCGTTCCCGGAGGGTCAGATATCCCACCGAGGAATAAAAACGGATGATCTGCTCCAGCGCCCACAGATAGTCCAGCTTTTTCATGGTGAACCGGCTCTGGGTGGTGCTGTCGGGATTGGTGCGGTAAAAATACAGGCAGTGCGGAATACTGGCTATGGTCTTTGCCTCGTAGATCCAGTGGCACACGGCCTCGTTGTCTTCATAAACCCGCCCTGGGCAGAACAGATGGGCTTGCACCAGTTCCCGGCGGATCAGCTTGGCGCAAGCCACCCAGCCGGGGTAATCTCCCGCGTCGAACAGCGCCGTCAGCGGCCCTTCCGCCATGGAAAGCCGCTCCCAGCTTCTGTCCACCGGCGCGGAGAAGTCCGGCGGAAGCTCCGGCGCCTCCAGCATCCGGCACATGCTGACACTCGCTCCGCTGTCGGCGGCAGCCTGCCGCAGCCGCTCCAGCAGCTGGGGATGCACGGCGTCATCGCTGTCCACGAAGCAAACCCAGCTTCCCCGGGCAATGGCAAGGGCGTGGTTTCTGGCGGCGGCCTGCCCCTGGTTTTCCTGATGGAGCGCTATGATCCGGCTGTCCCGGGCGGCATAGGCATCGCAGATGGCGCCGCAGCCGTCCGGGCTGCCGTCATCCACAAGAATCAGTTCAAAATCGGAAACCGTCTGGGAAAGAATGCTGTCGATACAGCCGCGCAAATAGCTTTCCGCCCTGTAAACCGGCACGATCACGCTGATTTCAGGCATCTTTCTTCCCCCCGAACCGTCCCCGCAGCTCCAGATACAGCCGGTAGAGCCGGGTGCGGAGCGGATAAAATTCATAGAGCAGGTCAAAATCCGGCCAAAATTCCAGGCAGCCCTGCTTCCGGCACCGCCGGAGCAGGCTGCGGATTTTTCCCTCGATCCGCCGGATCTGCGCCGTCAGCTCCTGGGCGTTCTCCGCCTGCCGGGCGGCGGTCAGATTGGCGACGGCGTTTTCCAGATATCCCCGGTAACGAAACCGCACCAGCTCTTCGTCGTTTCTCAATTTGAAAAAAGAGATCTGCTGTTCATAGGCTTCCCACGCATCCAGCCGCCCCGGCGTCCAGGCGCTTTTGGTAATGCCCGCAGGATTATAGTAGTAGGCGTACAGAGGCGCCGGGATCACCGTCAGGGTATCCTGCGCAAACAGCAGCCGGTATGTCAGAAATTCATCCTCCATATGCTTGCCGGCGGGATACCGCTGTCCGTCAAAGCAGCTTCTATGGTACAGCTTGCCCCAGCAAACCGTGGCGTTGATGAACCGCTCCATATAAAAGTCTTTGGGCGGCCAGCGCTCCGGGATGAGCTGCTCCGGGGAAACCGCCGGATCCTCCCCAGCCGTCTGGGCATAGCCGCAGACGGCTATTTTGGTTCCCTGCTCCTGCGCCGCCCGGTAAAGACGCTCCAGCGTCTCGGGGTGCATCCAGTCGTCGTTGTCGATGAAGAAAATCCACTGGCTGTCACTGTTGGAAAACACCCAGTCCAGACAGGTATTTCTCGCCGCGCAGACCCCGGCGTTTTTCTGGTGAATCACCCGCACCCGGCTGTCCCGGGCCGCATAAGCGTCACAGATCTCACCGCTGCTGTCCGGGCTTCCGTCGTCCAGCAGAAGAAGCTCATAATCCCGGAAGGTCTGATTGAGGACGCTGTCCACGCAGCGGCCTAAGAATTTCTCCGCCCGGTAGACCGGGACAATCACACTGATTTGCGGCATTGGCTCTCCCTCCGGAAATTTTCCCATTCCTGCATATCGCCCCGGCTCAGCAGGCAGATGAATTGTAGCTTGTGTAAAGGTCTCCACCGATGCTGTCGGTGGGTTCAACAGCGGAATTGCAATTTACCGCTTGGCTGACTGAATCCCATAAGCGTTTCTTATTTATCTTCAACCAGCTTGAGGAACATGTCCTCCACTTCTTTTACCATGCGTTTTCCGTCAAAATAGGCGCTGCGTCTTTCCGCGCCTGCCTTGGCCTGACGGTAGAATTCCTCGTCCGTCAGCATCTTTTTGATGCCGGCCTCCAGGCTGGCATTGTCGTTTTCCGTGATCAGGCCGCAGGTTTCACCACCGAAGGCCTCACCCACGGAGGGCACAGGCGCCACAATGGGAACTCCCAGGCACAGCGCCTCCATGGCGATCACCGGAAGTCCTTCCGTAAAGGAGGAATTCACCAGGAACCTGCTCTGCTTCATGTAAGGATACGGGTTGGACTGGTAGCCCGCAAGGATGACGGTGTCCTGGGTATCCGTGGCCTGAATGGTGCGCTCGATGTATCCCCGGTCCATACCGTCGCCTACGATCACCAGCTTGTGCCGGACCCCCTGGTCCAGAAGCCTGCGGTGAATGTACACCAGGCGCTCAAAGCCCTTCTCCGCCGACAGCCGTCCCACAGCACAGATCAGCGGCTCATCCGTGGGAAGCTCCACCGTCTGCTCCGCCAGAGAGCGTACATTGTCGCTGTTCAGAGGGTTAAAGTGCATTTCCACATTGTCCGTCAGCCCCGTGAGGGCGCAGAAGGATTTCCGCGCCGCCTCAGAAACACAGACGATGCGGTCATAATTGGCCAGCATATCCTTGGTGCACAGGGATTCCTCCCGGTAAATACGGTTGGTAGCCACGTCTCCGTGGATATACTTGACCGTCTTTGCGCCCTTCGCGAAGATCAGCTTTTCATTCTCCCACACGGAGTAGGACACCACAATGTCCGCGCCGGGCAGGCAGACATCCAGCAGACCCTCGCCGCCATGGCGGTAGGCGCTGTCCATCCGCAGCTTTTTGACAATATTTCCCGCCTTGACAACGGGATTCAGAGTCGGCTTCCGGCAGAAATAGTCGTAGACCAGATTGATCCCGGCATCCCGGAATTTCTGATCCCAGGGGCCGTCGTCTCGCTGCTCAAACAGCGTCACGTCAAATTTTTCCCTATCCAGCAGGCAGATCAGGTCATACAGCGCCTGCTCCGCACCGCCGCACACCAGCCTGTGGGTCACAAAGACCACTTTGATCTTCTCCATGGCGCTTCCTCCCGTTTACAGCATATCCACCCGGGCATCCGGGAAGCGGATATGGCCCCAGTTGGTGGCGTTCCAGTTGATATCGGCGCTCTCCATCACTTCCATCCGGAAGGCCGGCAGGATCAGCTCCTGGTCGTAAACGGTGCCGAACTCATCCATATCAAACAGCACCAGATCCACCCGGTAGCGTCCCGCTGTCAGACCGATGGGATTGAACTCCACATGAAATTCATAGTCCCGGTCAGCCTCCAGCTCTCCCAGAGGCATATTGGGTATGGTGCCCACCGGGGCGTCGTCGCCGTAAAGCACCTCAATGCGCAGCCGCAGATCGGAAAATGCCTGATGGGTATGCACCCGGATCTGAAAACGGATCATCTCGCCGGTGGCGTACAGCGCCGCTTCCTTGTCCGGGAGTCTGAGATAATGGATCCGGGCGCCGCCGCGGCCATAGGGGGAACGGGCCGAGGTGTCCGTATAGTCGCACTCCGTCTGCCCCTCCGTCCACTCGTTGCGCACATTCTCCCTGCGCATATACAGCTCGATGGCTTCCTCCACGTCTCCGTCGAAAATCAGCTTGCCCTTGTCCAGCACAACGCACCTGTCGCACAGACGCCGGATGGTATTCATATTATGACTGACATACAGGACGGTTCTGCCCTCCTGCTTGGCGGCCTGCCGCATCTTTTCCAGACACTTTTTCTGGAACGCCATGTCGCCTACTGCCAGCACCTCGTCCATAATCATGATCTCATTGTCCAGGTGCGCCGCCACGGAGAAGGCCAGCTTGACGAACATGCCGCTGGAATACCGCTTGACCGGGGTGTCGATAAAGTCCCGCACCTCGGAAAACTCGATGATGTCCTCCATCTTCGCGTCGATCTCCGCCTTGGTCATGCCGAGAATCGCGCCGTTCATGTAAATATTTTCCCGGCCGGTCATTTCCCCGTTGAAGCCGGTGCCCACCTCCAGCATGGAGGCGATACGGCCGTAGATGTCAATTTCTCCCTCTGTAGGGGCGGTGACCCGGCAAAGCAGCTTCAGCAGGGTGCTTTTTCCCGCGCCGTTGCAGCCGATGATGCCCAGCGCTTCCCCCTTGTGCACCGTCAGGTCGATGCCGTTGAGCGCCATGAAGGTCTTGCCGATCAGGCGCTGATCCATATTCACAGGCAGGTTGGGATCTTCCTTGCCCCGAACCCGGGCCCACCAGCTCTGCAGATCCGCGGTCAGCGTGCCGCCGCCGATCTGCCCCAGCTTATAGCGCTTTTTCACGCCGGTCAGGCGGATGGCAATTTCTTTTTCGTTCATGTTCCGCCCTCCTTACACCGTATCCATAAAGGTACGCTCAACCTTGTTAAAGACCATAATGCCGCACACCGCCACCAGCAGCGTGATGCCCCAGGACAGTGTGTAGAAGCCCCAGTTGACCGTTCCCTGCCCCAAAATGGCATAGCGCAGCAGCTCCACGGACTCGGTGACGGGATTGATCTGCAGCAGCGTGCGGATCCAGCCCTCACCCAGTGTGGACAGCGGATAGACAATGGGCGTTGCGTACATCCAAAGGGACACGCCGAAATCCACCAGCACCGACAAATCCCGGTATTTTGTGGTCATGCTGGAAATGATGATGCCGAAGCCCATGCCCAGAATACCCAGATGCACCAGCTCCACCGGGATCATCAGCCACCAGAGCCAGTTGGGATGGAGCATCCCCCGCAGCAGATAGTAGCTCATAAACATCAGCACCAGAACCATCTGGATTCCGAAGCGGATCACTGTGGAGACCACGTTGGAGATGGGTGTGGTCAGCCGGGGGAAATAAACCTTGCCGAACACATAGGCGTTTTCCGTAAAGGTGTTGGCGTTGCTGGTCAGACAGCTTGCAAAGTAAGCCCAGACGGCGTTGCTGCAAAGGTAAAACAAAAACGTGGGAATGCCGTCGGTGCCGATGCCCGCAATACCGCCGAATACAAAGGCGTGGACAACGCTGGTAAACAGGGGCGTCAGGAAAATCCAGGCAGGGCCCAGGATGGTCTGCTTGTAGCTCACCACAAAGTTCCGCTTGGTAAACAGGAAAATCAGATCCCGGTACTGCCAGACCTCTCTCAGGTTCAAGTCCAGCCAGCGGTGCTTTGCCGAGATGTGGGTGTGATATGTGGAGTGGGAATTCTCTGCCATAGGATTACCTCTTTTTCCGAATGAATTGCAGCAGGTTGTGGACGCCCTTCATGGGCGCCACCAGCCAGCGGGGCATATCGATATACTCTGCGATCTGGGCGTTGGTGCAGCGGTCCATGGCGTCGCAGGTAAAGCCGTACCACATGCCCAGCCTGGTTTTCAGCGGGTAATGGAAGAACACCGCCTTCTCCCGGAAAAACAGGGCGGTTCCCCGGGGGTTGTCCAGGAAGACCTGATAGCCCGCTTTGGTCAGGCCGTCGTCCTTGTATTCCCAGATCCAGATGATGTCGTTATAGTAGCGGATGCGGTAGCCGTCATAGGCCATGCGGTTCCATGTGACGGCCTCGGTCATAAACTTTTCTCCGGGAAACTCCGGGTACAGGTATTTCCGGTGGATCTCCGTATAGAAAACCAGCGCCCGCTCTCCGTCGATTCTGCCGTACATATCAAAGGCGTTGCCGTCCAGATATTCCCCTTCAAACACGGTATTGGGGGTGTACTCCGGAGAATAGCCCCGGTTCGCCACGATGCCGCAGAACTTCTGATCCTTCGGAAGAGCCGCTTCCCAGCGGGCCACCTTTTCCAGGGCATCATCCGTCAGATAGTCGTCGGAATCCACCGTAAAAAACAATTCTCCCCGGGCAAGCTCCAGTCCTTTGTTAATGGCGCGGCATTTGCCGCCGTTTTCCTGACGGTGATAACGGATGGGAAAGGGATTTTCCTCCTGCTGCCACTGCTCAAACAGCGCCTGGGTGTTGTCAGCAGAACCGTCGTCCACCACCAGCCACTCAAAGTCCCCAAAGCGCTGGCGCTGCAGCGAGCGGTATAGGTTTTCCAGAATGTACGCCCGGTTATAGGTTGGGGTAAAGACCGTGATTTTATATGGAAACTGCATCCCATCCACTCCTTCAGGTGTTTCTTTCTTCCAGATAATTCAGCAAACGGCAGCTCCCTTCAAAGGAGATCTGCCCCAGAATCAGCCACACATTTCCCGCAGCAGTCAATTTTCTGCTGGGCGCCAGCGGCGTGAGGCGGGATACCGTATTCCGCAGAAGTTCCCGCGCCGTCTGAAGCTCTTCTCCCGAAAGATGCTTCAGGCTCATCTGCATGGCATACTGGCAGTACAGGAACAGATTGGCCCTGCCCTCGTACACCAGCGGTGGCATATGGGCTTTCAGATACGCAAGCCGCTGCTCCTGGGCTCGAACGCCCTCCAGACGCCGCAGGGAAAATCCGTCGTGCATGACGCTGCCGGGCTGCTGGCGGTAGGCATAGCCGATTTTTTCGGAACGCACCAGCCGTCCGGCGTTTCCCAGAACCCGGTAAGTGAAAAATTCGTCGTCAATTTTGGTTCCCGCGGGAAAACGGATATCCCCGATGGTTTCCCGACGGTACAGCTTATTCCAGATCAGCTGCCGGAACGCTGTGTCCCGGATGTGGCAGCGCATGGCATCCAACGGCGTATAAAAACGAACCTCTTCATCGTTCCCGCCGAACACAGCGCAGTCATCCACCGTCTCCACAAAACCGCATTCCGCAATATCCGCGCCCCGTTCCAGCAGGCCGTACAGATGCTGGTACAGGTCAGGCGCAATGTAGTCATCGCTGTCCACGAAGGCGATCAAATCGCCGGAAGCCCCATTCAATCCGGCATTTCTGGCCTGACCGCCCCCGGCGTTTTCCTGATGGATCACCTTGATACGGCTGTCCCTTTCCGCCCAGGCGTCACACATGGCGCCGCAGGCGTCGGGAGAGCCGTCGTCCACCAGAATAATTTCCATATTTTGAAAAGTCTGACCCACAATAGACTGAACGCACCGGTCGAGGTACCTTTCCACCTTGTAAACAGGGACAATCACGCTGATTAAGGGTTGCTCCGTCATATGCATTCCTTTCAGTGCTGTTCTTCCCGCTGGAAGAGCTTCACATACAACCCGTAGGCCAGTTGGAACAGCCCCGGGGTTTTGCAGACCATCTGCGCCAGCACCCGGTTCCGGGCTGACAGCAGCGGAAAATACTGTTTCTGCTCTTTCAGCATGGTGCGTACCCGCTGCCGCCATCCGTCATACTTTCTTTCGGGATGCACCGAAAGCTGGGCGAAGGCAAACAGGAGGTTTCGCAGCAGCGCCCGGCGGGCGTCCTCCTTCATTTCATCGGCGCTGTCCTCCACAATTCTCTGCCGAACCCGTATGGGGTCAAACAGACTGTGCTCGTTCAGCTGCCGAAAGGAGGCGGAATCCGTGCGGAGAATGTAATGATAGGGGCAGAAATCCTCATACACAGACCGCTCCGCTTTGGAGAACAAAAAAAAGTTCATGAGATAGTCTTCGTTGTTTTTGATGGCGGGATCCATCCGTTCCGCCAGTCCCGCAAACAGCTCCCGGCGGTAGAGCTTGGTGCACAGGCTGGACTCGATCTGTCCGCCGTCCAGCAGATCCCGCAAGCCGGTCAGCTTGTCCTGCCGGCGCAGCAGGCCGGTATTGTGGACATAGGCCACTCTGCCGTCGGGGAAAAGCACCTGATGCCCGCAGTGGGAGATGTTCGCGCCGTAAGCATGGGCATTTTCCAGAAGGCGCCGGTACATGTCCGGCTCCACCGTGTCGTCGCCGTCGGCAAAGCCGATCCAGTCTCCCGCTGCCGCCGCGATACCCGCAAGGCGGGCAGAGGTCACGCCGCCGTTTTCCTTGTAAATCGCCCGAATCCGGCCGTCCCGGGCGGCATAATCCGCCAGAACTGCCCGGGTATCATCGGCGGAGCCGTCGTCCACCACGATGATCTCCAGCTTCGGACAGGTCTGGGCAAGCAGACTGTCCAGGCACCGGGGAAGCCACGGGGCGATATTATAGGCCGGTACGATGACCGAAATGGTTTCGCCCTCCATAGGCATTCTCCTTCTATCCGCGCCCCAGCAGGCGCTCATATTCTTCACAGTAGCGCTTCGCCATATAATCCGCGGAAAACCGGACGCTGTCCCGGAGGGCATTCCGGCCCAGGGTTTCCCGCAGCTGCCTGCTGCCGATCAGTCCGGCGCAGGCCCGGCAGACTGCCTCGGGGTCGCAGGGAACCAGCAGGCCGCTTTCTCCGTCCGTGAGCATATCCGGCACGCCGCCCACCTTCGCTGCCACAATGGGAAGTCCCGTCCCCATGGCCTCAATAATGGTCATGGGCATTCCTTCAAACCGGGAGGGCAGCAGGAAAATATCCGCGTCCCGGAGATAGGGGTAGACATCCGGCTGGTTTCCCAGAAACGAAACGGCATGGTCAATCCCCAGCTCCCGGGCGTAGGCTTCCATAGGCTGCCGGAGTTCTCCGTCTCCCAGCAGATTCAGGCGGCAGTTCGGGTATGCTTCCAGGAGCTTTTGAAAGGACTGCAGAAGCCCTTCGTGGTTTTTCTGTTCGTCAAACCGTCCGATGTGCAGCAGCGTGACGGTATCGTTTATGGCATAGCTTTCCTTTGGGACGCAGCGGCTTAAGTCCACGCCGTTGCAGACCACCGGGATATTTTTCAGCCCGTAGACCTCGGCCACCGTCCGCTGCACCTCCGGGCTGAGCGCCACCGGCACTGACCAGCCCCGGCGGAAATAAAACCGGTTGATAAGCACCTGAACACGGTCCTCCGCTTCCTCCTGCGCCACATTGTGCACCGTGTGGATACAGGCTTTCACGCCTGCCAGCTTTGCGGCGGCAACCGTATACTTGATGACATTCAGATGGGTGTGCACCGCATCCGGGCGTTCCTCCCCCATGATCCGGGTGAGCTTCGGCACCATGGACACGTCCAGCCCCAGCTTTTTATCCAGATAGCGGATCTTCACCCCCGCTGCTTCCATGCGCCGGGAGATTTCCGTGTGCTCGGCGTACAGGCTCACCACCACCACCGTATGTCCCAGTTTTTTCAGGGCGTAGGTCAGATTTTCGCACATGGTCTCCGCCCCGCCGAAGCAGAAATAGGGAACAACCTGTAATATTTTCATGCTTTTTCTCCCCATTGGCGGTAGCAGGCAAGGATGGTGCCGTTGTATCTGGCTTCATCGTTGATCTGCGCAAATTTCCTTGCCGCGTTTTCAGACAGAAGCTTTCTGTGCTCAGGGCTGTCCACAATTTTCAGAATGTCCTCCGCCAGGACGGCGTCATCGTCGCTGAGGTACCCGTCCACCCCGTTTTCGATCAGATCCTTCATGCCGTCCGAGGGAGTGCTCACCACAGGGGTTCCCAGCGCCATGGCTTCCAGAGCGCACATGGGGGTGCCCTCCCAGCGGGAGGTAAGGATCATGGCTTTGCTGTCTGCAACCATTTTGATGGGGTTATTCTGAAAGCCCAGAAAATGGACGTTCTCCTGTAAATTCAGCTCTTCGCAGAGCGCTTTGGTTTCCGGTTCCAGCTCTCCCGCGCCTACCACCGCCACCTGAATGTCCGGCTTCCGATCTTTCAGCGCCGCGCTCAAACGCATCAGCCGCTGGGGATCCTTCTGATAGGTCAGCCGGCCAAGGTAGATCATGTCATAATTGTAGGAATTTGCGTCCCCGTCCCTCATGGCGTAAATCCGCTTAGCGTCAATGATGTTATAGAGCACGCTGCTTTTCTTCGCAAACAGCTTGTGGAACACATACCCTTCATAGGAGCTGTTGGAGACCCAGAAAATGTGCTTTGCCCGAACGCCCGCCAGCAGGTAGGCGATGGATTTCACGGACAGTCCCCGGGCATCGTAGGCGTTGTTGTGGATATGGGAAATCAGAGGGATCTTGCCGCAGCACAGGGCGGCGACAAAGCCGGTGCGCATATCGTGGGCATGGATCACATCCGGCTGATACTCCCGGATCACCCTGCCGAGGGTGGCGGGGGTCAGCTCCTCCACACCGAAGTGGCGGATACCCATACCGTCCAGGATTTCCCAGACGCTTTCGCATTCTAAGCTGCAGTAGGCCATGTCCACCTGGCCTTCAAAGGCTTTGATGATCTGGGTCACAACCTTTTCCGCGCCGGTGTAGATTTTGGAATACAGAACGTGCAGTACCTTCATGTTCCCGCCCCCGTCTTTTTTTATCTGCTTGCCGCTTCTTTCATGTTCAGGCTTTCCATGCCGTATTTTTCCTTCAATTCCCCGTAATAGCGGAAAATTTCCTCCAGCTGAGCCAAGTGCTCCTCTGTACGGACACCGACGTTGTGGGGATGCCACCACAGGTGGTACGTCCGGCCGTTTTTCGCCGCGTAGAGCATCTGGCGCTTGATCCTGTGAACCTTTGCGCCCTCCATAAATTTCAGGGGCATGAAAATCGGTCTGAACATCTGGGAACCCGTCAGGTTCCATATGCCGTCCTCATTTTTGGGAATATAGCTGCCCTGTCCGGTAAGCGGCAGATAGGTATCTGTCAGCCGCAGCACACGCAGCGGAAACCGGAGATGGACCTTGTTCTCAACCCAGTTATTTTCCATTCCCCGGTAGGCAGTGAAGCCCAGATCCCGAAGCACCTGCGTATACGCAGGCTCGCACTGGTTCCGGGGCAGCACCGCGGAGGTTACGTCATAGCCGTGCTTTGCGGCGATGGCCTTTGCCGCGCCCATATCCGCGGCAAACTGCTGAACCGTCTGCCCCTTTTCCCGGCAGTAGTAATGGGAGAAGGTATGGCTTCCGATCTCCTGCCCCGGTGTTTTGGCGATCAAATCAATCAGGGACGGCGCAAAGAAGCAGGGCGCTTCCTCTTCATTTCCCCCGATCTGGGAAAATTCCCCGTAGGGCTGCATCGCCGGATTGTTGTAAGAGGGCCGCAGGCTGTCCTCCGGGAAAAAGGCAGCCGCCTCCTGGGCGTTCTGCGCGAACATAAAGCCCACTGTTGCCCATGTGGCGTGGATGCCGTATTTTTGAAAAAGCTCCAGCAGCTTTGGAACCGCTTCTCTGCCTCCCAGGACATGATCCTGATACGCTTCCAGCGGGCAGACATCCAGCATACCCCAAAACAATTCAAAATCCAGCGACACAATCAGCGTTCCGCCCATGCTGCCGCCTCCTTTCCATTCAGATACTGAGATAGATTTCCCTCATCCTTTGCTGTACCTCCTTCGCGTCAAACCCGGAAACGGTCTGCGCGGCGGCACTTCCCAGCTTCGCCCGCAGCTCCGGGTCACGGTACAGCTTCAAAATGGCCTCCGCCACACCCCTGGGGGTGTTTTCCGCAAACAGGCCGTCAACGCCATCCTCGATCAGATCCGTATTGCCCCGGATTTTCGAGCAGACCGCCGGCAGGCCGCAGCTCATGGCCTCCATCAGTGCCACGGGCATTCCCTCCCGGAAGGACATGAACGCGAACATATCGCTGCACCGGCACAGCTCCGGAACATCGTGGCGGTAGCCAAGGAAGCGGACGTGCTCCATAATACCCAGCTGCTCCGCCTCGGCCTCCAGCGCGTCACGCTGCTCTCCCCGGCCGCAGATCAGGTAATACATGTTTTCGTATTCCGGCCTGTCTTTCAGCAGCGCCAGCGCCTTGAGCACCGTGGAATGGTTCTTGTTTTTCGTCATTTCCGCCACGGTGAGAATCAGAAAATCCTGCTCTCCCAGCCCCAGCTCCCGGCGCTTTTCCTCCCGGTTTACGCTGCCGACGTGGAATTTCGCCGTGTCCACGCCCACGCCGGGTACATATTCGATGCGTTTGGCATGGATATGCTTCTTTGCGAAGGCATAATCCTCCTGATTGATGGTCACCAGCACATCCGTCAAGGGCGCCAGCACCCATTCGGCAGGGAAGAACATCAGCCAGTTCTGTAACGGTGCGCCCTTGAAAAAGTGGAAGCCGTGGGCGGTGTAGATCACCTTTGTTCCCCGCTTCCGGGCATCCCTCGCCGCAAGGCGGGTGATCATGGCGCCTACGGGGGTATGGCAGTGAATGATGTCGAACTGCTCCCTGTCGATGATGGCTTTCAGCTCCCGATAAGCCCGCAAATTGGCTTTCTTCCAGGGAAGCCGCTCAAATTTGATGTCGTAGTAGGTATCGCAGCAGGGGATCCGGCAGTCGGCAGGGTTTTCGTAGTCGTTCCGGGCCGCCACGGCGGTCTGCCAGCCCAGCTCCTGGAACATCTTCAGGTAGGGAATATGGAATTCCATAATGTGGGTTTTCACGACCGTCGCCGTGAACAAAGCCTTTTTCATTCCGTCTCCGCCTTTCCCGCGTATAACCTTCATTTGCGTATTATACTACATTTCCCATCCCATTGCAACCGCAAGCGCGAAAAAAGCCGGGCTGCCGCCCGGCTTTCGATCATCCGTCATACTGATTCTCAATAAAAAACTTTAAGGAAGCTCTGAATAAATCGCCTGCGGCTGAGTGGCGGATCTTTTGCCACATCCGTGCAGTGTAAAAAACGAGAAATACATCCAGTATTCCTTCGTTTTTAACACTTTCGTCTGTGGCAAAATCTCTCGCCATCAGCTCTTGCCGATTTAATCAGAGCTTCCTTAATTCGCAAGAATTGAAGTTTTTTGTTAGAGAATCATATGAGACGGGATTGCGTGATTTTTCTTTCCCAAAATCATAGAATCGACAACGCCGTAAGGCGGTGTCTTCTTATTAAAAATCAAAGATTTTTAATAAGAAATAGTATCAAATCAATGCTTTGCGTTTTTTGATCCGCCACAGCTCCCACAGTCCAATGACCGCGCCCAGCCCCCAGCGCGGCAGCCACAGCTTCTCAGTCATTGCAGACGCCGCTGCCAGTACGGCAAACACCGCCGCGTATTTCACCCACAGCTTCAGGCAGAAGGGATAATCCCCCTTGCCCAGAATGAAGCGGACGTAGAGATGGTGCAGCGTCAGCTGCAGGCTGTGGGAGACCAGGGTCGCCACGGCTGCCCCCGCCATGCCCATGCGCTGAATCAAAAGCCAGTTCAGCCCTATGTTCACCAGCGACGAAACAATGGTGATCACCGCAACCACTTTGGTTTTCTTGTGGTAGTATTCGTAATTTACCGGGAAGGTGCACAGGAAGTTGAGATAGTAGCTGGACACGAAAATGGGGATCAGCATGGTGCTCTCCCAGAACGCTTCGGAAACATAGACACGGTACACTTCCCTTGCCAGCAGGACAAAGCCTACGCAAAGCACGGTGAACAGCTCCAGAAAGTTTTCCGCCCTTTCCCGAAGGTTATCCCGGCTGCCCTGTTTCATATCCTCAAAAAAGAAGGGACACCAGGAATTGTTCAGCGCCGCGAAGATGGTGAACATGATTCCGGCAAAGTTCAGCGCCGCAGCGTACCGCCCAAGGGCGGCTTCTCCCAGCATCTGCTGGAGCATCACCCTGTCGCTCTGCCCCAGAATCAGGTCAGAAAGGTTATAGAACACCGCCGGAATGGCCAGCGCAATGCAGAACTTCCAGTACTCCCTGTGGAAAAAGGTCTTTCCCTTCGCCAGGATCCACACGCACACCGGGATGCCCAGCACACCGTAGGTGGCGGCGATGGCGCCGATGCGGCCCAGGTAATTGATCTCACTGGGAAGCCGGAGAATCAGCACCACAGAGAGAATCAGGGTGACCAGAGTCACGGCCAGGGACATGACCATGTTCCACCCGGCCTTGAATTCATAGACGAATTTGGTATTCAGGAAATTGACGCAGAAGGTTCCGAAGCCCTGGATGAGCATCAGCACGATCAGCAGCCCGCTCAGCTTCAGCGCCCCGGAAATGGGGCCGAGGAAGCACAGCACCAGAACGCTGCAAACCAGATACAGCAGCGCAGACAGGCTCATTGCCGAGGACTGGTACCGGAGCTGATCCTCCTGCGGGTATTCCACCCGGGCGTTGACCAGGGTTCCCTGGGTCTGCATGGTGAACACAATGGCGATCACCGCCACCCAGGTGTTGTAGATCTGGGTCACGCCGTAGCCGCTGTCGCCCAGCAGACGGGTGAACAGGGGCGCTGTGAATATGGAAATGCCCCTGAGCAGGACGGTGCTCAGGATATTGAAAAAAGCTACCCGGTTTCTTCGTTTCATTGTCTGCTCCGCATATCAGTCACTTGAATTTGTGGTACACCTGCCGCAGCGGCCGGTACAGCCCACAGGCCAGCAGCAGATCCGTTGCCCGCTCCTGCCTGCCGAACAGGGGGCTTTTCAGCAAAAACGGAATATGTCCGCGCAGCTCCTTCCGGGACTGCCGGTACTCTTTCGCAAATGTCCGCCGGGCATCCTCCCCCGCCAAATCCAGCGTCAGCAGGTTATAGGCCAGCGACCGCACCCGCAGATACCGGGCTGCGTCCTCTATCTCAGGATAATTTTCCCGGATATACGGGTAAATTTCCGCGGTATGTGCGGAAAAATGGAAGGTTTTCTCCGAAACCGCCGCTGCAGTGATGCTGCCGGGTCGGTGGTAATAGTTGTAAACCGGGCGGGAAAGCATTGCCGCCTGTCCGGCGTCCAGCGCGATCCGGTAGGTGGTGGGCACGTCCTCGCAAATCACGCCCAGAGGGTAGCGGACGGTTGCAAACAGGCTGCGGTGGTAGAGCTTATCCCAGGCGGCAGAGTCCACATTATCCCAGTGGAAGATCCTTCTGACCAGCTCCTCCCCGGAAATGACCTCATCTGAGGGTGGGCACAGCCCCTGTACTTTTTCCCCGGTTTCGCTGCTGACGTCCCAGCGTCCGGCGCAGACCAGACGGACGCCGTATTGCCCCATCAGCGCCATCATCTGCTCATACATATCCGGCTCGATCCAGTCGTCGCTGTCCACGAAGGACAGATATTCCCCCGCTGCGGCGTCAATGCCCGCGTTCCGGGCGCTGCTTAAGCCGCCGTTGGGTTTGTGGATCACCCGGATCCTGTCATCCTGCCGGGCGTAGGCGTCACAGATGGCGCCGGAATTGTCTTTGGTTCCGTCGTCCACCAGAATGATTTCCAGCTTCCCGTAGGTCTGGGCCAGAATGGATTCGACGCACCGGGGCAGGTATGCTTCCACGTTGTACACCGGGACAATGACACTGATCAGCCCATCCTGCTTCATGGGGCTTTCCTTCCTTTCAGGCGGAGATAAATCTCCAGCAAATCCTTCAGATTCTTCTCCGGGTCATGGGTCAGGCCGGCATGGGCGCTGGCCTGCGTCCCCAGAGCTTCGGCTTGTTTCTCCATATCAAAGACCCGCCCGATATAGTGGGCCAGCATGTAGGGCGCGGAGGAAGGATAGACATACCCTTCGGCCCCATGGCGCAGCATGTTGGCAACGCCGCCCACGTCCGCTGCCACACAGGGCACCCCCAGCAGCATGGCCTCTCCCAGCGAGTTGGGGGAATTTTCAATGGTGGAGGGCAGGACAAAGACGTTGGCGCTGAGAAACGCCTGCTTCATGCCCTCGGCGCTCAGGCTGCCCAGAAACTCGATTTTGTCCTCCACGCCGTACTGCCGGGCAAGACCCGCCAGATATTTCTGATAATTGGTTCTGCGCAGCCGGTCGGCCGTCAGGAAGCTCTTTCCCGGCACCGCCAGGGTGGCATCCGGGTAGGTTTTGACCAGCTCCGCAAAGGCTTCCAGCAGGTAATGAAAGCCCTTCACCGGATAGGCGCAGCTGGACGCGAAAATCCGGTGCCTTTGGCAGCTTTCATAGCGCCACGCCCCCTCGTAAAAGGGCCGGCGCAGAGTCTCGTTGCAGAAGTGATACTCTGTTTCCGGGTTTATCCGCCGGGTACAGGCAAAATCCCAGTCGGTTCTGCCGATGACATGCCGCGCCTTTTGCAGCGCCTCCGCCTCCAGAACACCCCGGAGCACAAATTTCTCCCGCTGCTTTACGATATTGTCCCGCCGGACAAGATCCCGGAAGGTGCTGCCCCGCCGGATTCTCTCGGGAACGCCCTCGGCGTAATGCCCGGCGTAGACCGAGCAAAGTCCCTGAATGCTCACCACAAGCCTGTCCAGCACGCCCGCCTTCTCAGCGGCGTTGACCATGGCAAGGGTGTGGCCGTATTCCGTACCCCAGACGTGAATCACCTCCGGGCGGAAGGTATCCAGCTCTTCACGGAACTGCTTTTCCAGCTCCGGCAGATACACATAGGGAAGCCCCTCGGAAAAGAAAGCGTAGGAGCAGCGTCGGCTGACCGCTCCCCTGCCGCCGTCGCCGGGGCAGAGAATGCGGATCTCCGTTTCTTCCAGCTCCAGCAGGCCCTCCAGCACGCTGTCCACCCACAGTCCGCCGCCGGAGGCGCTGCCGCTGATTACCTCCTTCACTTTCCCGGGTACCATATTGCACAGCCACAGCAGCTTCATCGCGTTTCATCCTTTTCCAGCATGGCCAGAATCTTCCCGGCCTGCCTGACATTATTTTTTTCCTGCAAAATAAATTCCCGGGCGCTGCAGCCCTTTTGGAACAGCACCTGTGCCGGCTGCGACAGAATCTGCCGCAGTTTTTCCGCGATGCCGTCGGCGGATTCATCCTCCAGCAGATACACATAGGGGTGGTATTCCAGGGGCATTCCGGGCAGGACCGTGGTCAGCACCGGGGTGCCCGTGGACATGTATTCCATGGTTTTGGAGGGGAAGGAGTATTTCACATATTCCTCGCCCGTTGGGCGCGGATTCACCAGAAGCGTCGCCTCCATCTCCCTTTCCACGATTTCCCTGTTCAGCAGCATCCCGCCGTAAAAAATCCGGGGGTCTTCGGCGGCGATTTGGGAAAGCTCCTGCACATAATCTCCGGGGCCGTAGATTTCCAGCCGGGCATCGGGGAGATCTGCCTTTTGGAAGCCCTCCACCAGATTCCCCAGACCGTACTGCTTGCTGACGCCCCCGGCATAAAAGCACACCCGGGGACTGGCCTTCCGCTCCGGCGAGGGCTTCTGCTTCTCCAT
Source organism: Faecousia sp. (assembly GCA_051867075.1). Lineage (GTDB taxonomy): Bacteria > Bacillota > Clostridia > Oscillospirales > Oscillospiraceae > Faecousia. Next base: position 31,359 of record JBJDYG010000059.1, read on the forward strand.
GGCGATGTCGCTGTGGCCTTCCAGAATCACATAGGGCTTGCCGTCCCGGTTGAGATAGTCGTTCATGGCCTGGGTCAGAAGCACATAGTCCGTGCAATGGCGGATGACAAAATTTGCCATCTTTTTGGAAAAGCCGCTGCCCCCCAGCATATCCGGCAGGTCTGTCACAATGCCCACACACCGTTTCCCCCGCAGCCTTGCCGCCAGCAAACCCGCAAGAGCCGTTGTCCGGTTCAGGCAGTCCACAACCACCGCAGAATCCTTCCCCGCAAGGCAGGCGGTTTGAAAGAAGGTTCCAAGCCCCACCGCAGCCGCTTTGAGAATCGGATTTCGGATGGCGGGAATATAGCGGTAACAGGCACCGCCCTCAGTCTCCCGGGGCAGGCGGACAAAGCTTTTGCGAAGAACCGTCCGGTTCACCGGGGGATTTGCCACCACATCCACCTTCGCCCCGGCAGCCAGCCCCTCGATGAGCAGCCGGTGGTATTTCTGGGACTGAAAAGCGGGCTTCTGGGGGACATCGGCAAACAGCTGCCGGTATACCCGGTCGGAACATGTTGTCACGGCGTATATGATATGCATGGATTATCTCCCGTTCTCGAAAATCGCCACATGGGTCCTTGCCATGTTTTCAATGGTATAAGGACGGATCTTTTCCAGCGAAGACGCCCCCATCCTTTCAAGGTCAGAGGCCAAAATCTCCCGCATTTTCACAGCGAGGGCATCGGGATCCTCGATGGGTACAATGCTTCCGTTGACGCCCTCCTCCACCAGTTCCAGACCGGCAACGCACCGGTCGGTGGTGATAACGGGCAGGCCATAGGCCATGGCTTCGTTGATGACCAGCCCCCAGATGTCCTCCCGGGTGGGCAGGACAAACAGATCCGCCGCCCGATAGTAGCGGGCAAGGGCTTCTTTCTTCTGAAAGCCCACGAAACGGACGTTTTTCAGCCCCAGTTTCTCCCGCAGCTTCAAATATTCTTCCGTCGGCTCGCCTCCGACGATATAGATCCCGGTGTCCTCGTCCAGCGAACAGGCGGCGTGCATCAGCACGTCGAAGCCCTTTCTCGGGATAAACTGCCCGATTGCCAGCACCATCTTCTTTTCCGGGATCCCCAGCGAATCCTTCAAGGCCTGCTTTTCCCCGGCAGTCGGAGCGGCAGGCAGGATGTCTCTTTCGTACACGGAAGAAAAGGGGTAACGGTATGTGTATCTTTCCTCCGCGCCGTAGTGGACGAGAAACTCCGTGGTGTAACGTCCCGAGCTGAGCCAGCGGTCCGCCATACGCACCAGAGTTTTCTTGAACAGGAACTTCGCCTTCCCCTCCTGCCGGATCAGGCCCCCGTCCACCTCCATGTAAAAGGGGATTTTCTTCATGCGCAGCCAGGTCATGGCCAGAATCGCCGTTGGGGAAGAATAGCCGCACACCACAATGGCGTCATAGGGCTTTTTCAGCCAGCCGATGACGTCCAGGCACAGGTTTTCATCCAAAAAACGGGCGGCGCACCGTGTCAGCTGAACCGGGCGGTACGCGCCGCCTCCCTGAACGAACCACTCGGCGCTGCGGTTTTTCTGCTCTTCAACGCGGTCGGTATACAGCACCGTTACGTCCATACACTTTGCCAGTTCATCATAAAAATGAACCCGGTAGGGCGAGGCATAGTTCGTCAGGAACAGCACACGTTTCATTCCGTCACAATCCTTCCATGGCGTTATTCGCCGAAATCGATCTGCATGATCTGATGGCGGTTTTCCCGTTGATCCTCCGGCGGAAGCTGCATGTAGTCCCCGTAGAGGGTCGTCAGGAATTTGTCATATTCTGCCGGCGCCTTGAAAACTTCGCCCTCAAAGGTCACATCCGTCAGCTCCCGGCACCATTTTTTCTCATAGGCGTCGGGCTTCGTCATGGCGCTCTGCTCGCAGACGAAGCCGTTTTCCGGCAGGGACGTTGCCAGCGCGTCATATTCCCGCGGCAGCGCTTTGGGGTCGGCAAACAGCGCCAGCGCCTGATAGTACAGATAGCCGATCCGTTTTTTCCACAGGATTTTCTCGTTTTCCCGCCAGGGCTGATACCGGGACTTCATCAGCTTCGTCCGGTAGATTTTCAGCAGCCGCCCGGCAGTTTCCGCCCGCTTTTCCGGATCCGGCGACACGGCGTCATAGGGAAAAATGTCCACATAGAAGCCGTTTTCTTCCAGACGCTTGGACTTTGCCTCCAGATACAGGGTACCCCGTTTGCGCACCTTGCCGAAGGGCAGGGCGTAGTTCGGATCCGTGTGCCAGGTCTGTAGGCAGTATTCCGGCTTCAGCTTTTCCGGGGCGATACGGCAGAACTTCTCATAGTTCTCCCGCAGCATGCCCACATCCATATCGTCATCCCAGGGAATAAATCCCTGATGCCGCACAGCGCCCAAAAGGGTGCCGCAGGTGAGAAAATAAGGGATGTCATTTTCCTCGCAGACCCGGCGGATTTCCTTTGCGATCTCCAGCTGGGTCAGCTGCACCCTTCTCAGCAGTTCCCGTTCCATATGTTTACCCCTTTCTGGCAGGAAGTTGAAGTTTCGGCAATCCCCGTTCCACCAGTGCCATGAACGGGAACAGCCAGAAGAACACGTCGGCAATGAGGTTCTGGGTATTGAAGGACATAAACACGATCAAAAGCAGCGCCAGATTGACCCACACCCTCCGCTGCTTCTCCCACACCAGCGCGATCCAGCAGGCCACGTTCAGCCCTCCCGCCAGAATGCCGAAGGCGGAAAAGAGGATCAATGTGGAGGTGGTATTGTTGGCAGTGGCATACAAAACCTCCGCCAGCTTCGCGCCGAAAACCGGGTGACGCAGGAAAATGGAGATGTCCGTAACAATAGCATCGATTCTTTCCACCGAGGAGTCCTGCCCGTTGACAAATTTTCCGATGGCCATATCGTAAACTTCCCAGTAAAGGGCGTTTTGCTGAACAATGCAGACGCCCACCACCGCTGCGGCGCACAGAATCAGCACTGCCGCCACGGCACAGATCCTCTTATCCCGGTACCATTTCTTGTCAAAAAACAGCACGATTGCCAGCAGGCCCATCTCCGCGACGCCGCCGGTGGCGAAGGTGGAAACCATGGTGGCGGCCAGAGTGCCGTTGATGAGCCAAAGCTGCCAGCCCTTTTTCCAGTCCACCGTGTAGTTATTCAGATACAGCGCCATGAGCAGGAAAAACTGGTAAACGCCCGGCTCCCGGAAAATTCCGAAATTCCGGTTTTTCACATAGGTATCCGGGACGATGGACAGGAAGAAATTGTGAAATTCAAAGCCCATGGAATTCTGAAACTTCGGCACCGCATACACGCCTGCGTCCACGCCCATGCGCAGAAGGTATGCCGCCAGCACCGAATACGCCCCCAGCACGGACAGAAGCACCACATAATACCTGGCGACCTCCCGAAGGGTGAGAAAATAGGTCAGAAAAACGGCAAACAGCAGACACAGCAGCACGCTGAAATACATCAGCTGCCAGTCCCGTTTGACAAGCATGGGCAGCAGGCACACCACTGCCGAAACCGCGGCGGCAACCATGCGCCGGTCCGAAAGAATGCTTTTCAGACTGCGCCGGTTGACGATCACGAACAGGAGCGCCCCGGCGCAGATCAGCCCCAGCATGAGAAACTGTGCCTTTTCGAAGCCGATCACCGCCGTGGTGAACATACTGTCCCGGGCAAGGAACAGCATGGCGGTCAGAAACACGCCAAAGGCAATTTTCGTCCACCGGCTGTCCGGGAAGCGATAATAGGTCATTTCCGATTCTCCTTTGTGATCCGTTCCACTGCCTCCAGCAGGTGTGCCGCGCCCCGGGGCACGGCAACGCCGCCGAACTGGCTGACAATTTCCTCACAGGCGGTGCCCTGGTAAACCACCGCCTCCGTGCCGCAGCACCGGGCCTCCAGCACTGTCATGCCGAAGGTCTCTTCCGTGCTGGGGTTGAGAAACACATCGGCGGCGGTATAGGCCTGCACCAGTTCCTCGACGCTGTTGGTGCGACCCAGTCCCAGAATTCCTTCGGGCAGGGACCGAATCTGCTTCCGGCTCAGGCCGATGAGCACAATGGCATAGCGTTTATCCAGCAGGTCATGGAGGGCCAGAAAGTCCTGCAAGCCCTTGCGCTCGTCCCAGACGCTGGCAACGCCCAGCAGAATTATTCTGTTTTCCAGGCCGTACTTTTCCCGGAAGCTGCCGGGTGTGGGCCGAAAAACCTCCCGGTTGACGGTGTTGTACACCACTTTCACCGGGTAGTCCTTCAAAAAGCTCATGTTCACCCGGCTTTCCAGCCAGTGGGACGGGACAATGAGTGTCAGGTTGGGAACACCGGTGAACAAAGCCCGCTTTTTTTCGTAGTTTTTCCGGCTGTTATCCAACAGGAGGCTTGCCGGGTAGGCACGCTTCTGGGGGCAGTGACGGCAGCCGGTTTTCCACCGACCGCAGCCTGCATAGTCAAAATAGGCGCAGTGCCCGGTAAAGCTCCAGCAGTCGTGAAGCGTCCAGTAAACGGTTTTCCCGCAGCCTTTGAGGTAGGTAAACAATTCTCCCACATGGATGTAGTAGCCGTGGACGTTATGCAGCCAGATCACGTCCGGGTCATACTGTCTGACCCAGTCGAGAAACCGCCGGGTAGCAGCCCGGGAGCCGAAGCCGGACATGTCCAGCAGGCGGCTCATGACGCCGTGGAGCCGGTAATCCAGAGGCGTACCGATCTGCACCGTAGGGATATCGCCGCAGTTTGCCTTTTCACGGCCAAAGGCGAGCACGCATTCATTTCCCTGCGCCATCAGCTCCCGGCATTGCTCCGCCGCGATGCGGCCTGTGCTGCCGAAACCGGCAACGGAGTTGATGAACAGGTATTTCATGCGTCTCGCCTCCCAGTGTTGGTATTGCTGCATGATAAACGGAAGCGTCCTTTCGGGACTGACTGCCGTAATCCCCCGGGGGGAATGGGACAGTTCTCCATGAATCATGATGTTACTTCCGCCAGACCATCCTGTCCACCACACCGGTGTAGGACTGGATGATCTTGACTACCTTTGTGGATACGTTTTCCTCCACATAATCCGGAACCGGAATGCCAAAATCCCCCTCCAGATTCATCTGAACGGCGGTGTCCACCGCCTGCAGCAGATGCGTTTCGTCAATGCCCGCCAGCACAAAGCAGCCCTTGTCCAGCGCCTCGGGGCGCTCGGTGGAGGTGCGGATGCACACCGCCGGGAAGGGATGCCCCACAGAAGTAAAGAAGCTGGACTCCTCCGGCAGCGTCCCGGAATCGGATACCACCGCGAAGGCGTTCATCTGCAGGCAGTTGTAATCATGGAAGCCCAAAGGCTCATGCTGAATGACCCGGCTGTCCAGCTGAAAGCCGCTTTCCCTCAGCCGCTTCTTGGAGCGGGGATGGCAGGAGTACAGGATGGGCATATCGTATTTTTCCGCCATGGCGTTGACGGCGCGGAACAGCGAAAGAAAATTCTTCTCCGTATCGATGTTCTCCTCCCGGTGCGCCGAAAGCAGGATGTACTTTCCCCGGGTCAGCCCCAGCCGCTTATGGATGTCGGAGGCCTCAATGGCGCCCAGATTGGCGTGGAGCACCTCCGCCATGGGAGAACCGGTGACATAGGTGCGCTCCTTGGGCAGGCCGCACTCGTGAAGATATTTCCTGGCGTGCTCGGAGTAGGCCAGATTCACGTCGGAGATAATATCCACGATCCGGCGGTTGGTCTCCTCCGGCAGGCACTCGTCCTTGCAGCGGTTGCCCGCCTCCATGTGGAAAATGGGAATGTGCAGCCGCTTGGCGGCAATGGCAGACAGGCAGGAATTGGTGTCCCCCAGAATCAGCATGGCGTCGGGCTTCACGGCAACCATCAGCTTGTAGGAGCAGTTGATGATATTGCCCACAGTGGCGCCCAGATCGTCGCCCACCGCGTTCATATACACATCCGGGTCGGCAAGGCCCAGATCCCGGAAAAAAATTCCGTTCAGGTTGTAGTCGTAATTCTGCCCCGTGTGGGCGAGAATACAGTCAAAATATTTCCGGCATTTGTTGATGACGGCAGCCAGCCGGATGATCTCCGGGCGGGTGCCCACGATGATCAGCAGCTTCAGCTTCCCGTCATTTCGGAACGCGATGTCGGAATAGTCCAGCTTCATTTCCATATTATACCACCTCAAAGAAGGTATCGGGCTTTTGGGGGTCAAAGCACTCGTTGGCCCACATGAGGGTCACCAGGTCTTCTGTTTCGCTCAGATTGATAATATTGTGGGTATAGCCCGGCAGCATGTGGACTGCCTCGATCCTTTCCCCGGAAACCTCGAAATCCAGCACTTCCTCCGTGCCCACCTTCCGCTGCTGGATCAGACCGTGACCGGATACCACGATGAAAAACTCCCACTTGGTGTGATGCCAGTGCTGCCCCTTGGTAATGCCGGGCTTGCTGATATTCACACTGAACTGGCCGCACTTCTCCGTTTTCAGCAGCTCCGTAAAGCTGCCCCGGGCGTCGGTATTCATTTTCAGGGGAAACGCCGCCTTTTCTTTCGGCAGATAGGAAAGATAGGTGGAATACAGCTTTTTCGCAAAGCTGTTGTCGGGGATCTCGGGCATAAGCAGCGTCTGCGGCTGCGCCCTGAACCCATCCAGCAGCTCAACGATCTGTCCCAAAGTGGCACGGTGGGTCACGGGAGACGCGCAGTAGCGTCCGTCCGGGGTGAGCACCGTATCCACGCCGTCAAATTCGCAGTGGTGCTCTTTTCCTTCCAGCGCCGCGATCATCTCATCCACCAGATCGTCGATGTAGAGCAGTTCCAGCTCTACGCTGGGGTCGTTTACCGTGATGGGCAGGTCGTGGGCATAGTTGTGGCAGAAGGTTGCCACCGCGGAATTGTAGTTGGGGCGGCACCATTTGCCGAAAAGGTTGGGAAAGCGGTACACCAGCACCTTCGCTCCGGTTTCGGCGGCGTAGGAGAAGAACAGCTCCTCCCCCGCTTTTTTGCTTTTGCCGTACTCGCTGCCGGCATAACGACCCATCAGGGTGGCCTGAATGGAGGACGACAGCATAACGGGGCAGGTGTTGCGGTGCTTTTTCAGGGTGTCCAGAAGCGTGGAGGCAAAGCCGAAATTGCCCTGCATGAACTCTTCCTGATTCTTGGGACGGTTGACTCCGGCCAGATTGAACACAAAGTCCGCTTTTTCGCAGGCGGTGTCCAGCAGCGCAGGATCAGAAGCAATGTCGTAGAGGTACATTTCTCCGATGGTAAGTCCCGGGTGGGTTCTGTCCCTGCCGTCTTTGATGCACTGCAGCGCCGCCGTCAGGTTCTTTCCCACAAATCCGGCAGCACCGGTAATCAGAATGTTCATCCCTGTTCACCCTCAGTTACTTGTTTTTCATGGCTTCCAGCTCATCACGGATATAGGCAAGAGACAGCAGCTTCTGCTGCACCTGCTCCACATTCAGAAGCTCCGTATTGTTGCTGTTGAATTCGGTGAGGACGTTGCGCGACCTGTCGCCGTCCTTGAAATACTTGTCATAGTTCAGATCCCGCTTGTCGCAGGGCACCCGGTAGAAATTGCCCAGATCAATGGCGTGGGCGCACTCCTCGTTGGTAAGCAGGGTTTCATACATCTTTTCGCCGTGGCGGATGCCGATGACCTTAATCTCATGACCAGGGGCGAACAGACCGGTGACGGCCTTTGCCAGCGTCTCAATGGTGCACGCCGGCGCCTTCTGCACCAGAATATCACCGCTGACACCGTTTTGGAAGGCAAACAGCACCAGATCCACCGCCTCTTCCAGGGACATAATGAACCGGGTCATGCCGGGCTCCGTGATGGTGATGGGGTTGCCCGCCTTGATCTGATCGATCCACAGGGGGATGACGCTGCCCCGGGAGCACATGACGTTGCCGTAGCGGGTGCAGCAGATTTTGGTCTTTTCCGGGGAAACCGTCCGGGATTTGGCGACGATAACCTTTTCCATCATGGCCTTGGAGGTACCCATGGCGTTGACGGGGTAGGCGGCCTTGTCGGTGGACAGGCAGATCACGGCCTTGACCCCGGCGTCGATGGCGGCGGTAAGCACGTTGTCCGTACCGAACACATTGGTTTTCACCGCTTCCATGGGGAAAAACTCACAGGAAGGCACCTGCTTCAGGGCAGCGGCATGGAAGATGTAGTCCACACCGTGCATGGCGTTTTTCACAGACGCCAGATCCCGGACGTCGCCGATGAAGAACTTGATCTTCCCCGCCGCCTCCGGCATCCTTGCCTGAAATTCATGGCGCATGTCATCCTGCTTCTTTTCGTCCCGGGAGAAAACGCGGATCTCCCGGATGTCCGTATCCAGAAACCGGTTCAGGACGGCGTTTCCGAAGGAGCCGGTGCCGCCGGTGATCATCAGGGTTTTGTTGGCAAAAATGCTCATAGTCTCTTCTCCTTACCCCATTCCGCTTACAGAAGCTGCCGGAACAGGGTTACGTATTTTTCCGTGCAGATTTCGGTGGTATACTTTTGCAGATACAGCTCCCGGCATGTTTTGCGCATGTCCCGGGTCGTCTCAGGATGATCCCGCAGGAAGCGGATGGCCTCCGCCAAACGCCCGCTTTCACCGTTTCGCACCCAGAGCCCCGCACCGGCTTCAATATCCCGGACGATGTCGCATTCGTCCATAACGGCAAGCAGGGGGATGCCCTGCATCATATAGCTGTAGGTCTTGCTGGGAACGCAAAGCCCGGTGGCGCCTTTTTCCAGCGACACCAGCGCGCAGTCGCTCACCGCCAGGGCGTCGGCAAACTCCTGACCGTGGAGGAAGCTGCGGATGCAGACGTTCCCGATGCGCTCTTCTCCGACGATTCCGCGCAGCGTTTCCAGCTTGTTGCCATGTCCGGCAAAGAGGAAGAAAATATCCTTTTCCTCCCCCAATTCCCGGATAGCGCCCAGAATGGTATCCATGTCCTGCATGGTGCCCATATTGCCGAAGTAGGACACCACGAACCGTCCCGCCGTCAGCTCCCGGAACACATTGTCTTCCCGGTTCCGGGGCAGCTCTCCTTCGTTCCGGTACCAGTTGGGGATCACCGTCACCTGCTCATCGGAAGCCTGGCGGGTGCGCAGGATGCACTCTCTTTGTTCTGTGGACAGTGCCACCACCTTATCCGCCCGGCGGTAGACGCATTTGTTGATGTGGTTCATCAGGCGGCAGATCACACTGCCCTCCCGGAGGGTGCGGGTCACCGTGGCCACCTCGGGATAGAGGTCATAGGACACGAACACCAGCTTCGTTCCGAACAGCGTCTTGGCCCAGGAGGCGATCCAAGGCAGAATCGGCGGGTTGGAATATACCACCACCGCCCGGTAACGGGCGATTTCCGGAAGGTGCAGAAGCACCAGAAACGTAAAGGAAAAATAATTGACGATCCGCCCAAGGAAGCCGGATCTGTCTGTCTGAATGTACTTCAGGCGGTGGATATGGACGCCGTTTACCTCTTCCTTCAGGGGAACGTCCCCGCCCTCGGCGTATTCCCGGGGATAGCCGCACAGCGCCCCCACGGAAAATCCGGCGTCCTTCAGTGCCAGTACCGTATCATAGGGCAGCTGGGCGGAGGAAATATACTCAGGATAAAAAAACTGGCACAAAAACAGAATATCCCGCTTCTTTTTCAACCATTTCCTCTCCTTTCTGCCCAAAAAATCAGGTTTTTTCCGTTTCGAGGATGGACTCCTCCAGCGTTTTCACGCAGTAGTCCCGGCTGTACCGGCTCAGTTCAAAATCGTAGCACAAGCTGCCAAAGGCTTTGTCCACCACCGGCGTGGCGTGCCGGAGCAGCTTCAGCGCCCAGGTAAAGCCCTTCACCAGCAGGATCCCCTTTCCGTTCGCGTGGGCGATCCGGCTTACCATATCGCTGGTGTTGGTGTATTCCCTGTTCTGGGGACAAAAAATGCCTGCGGCCTCATCGTCGATGAGCAGCCGGACAAATTCCGTCAGGTTCTCAATATACAGCATGGAGCGCTGATTGCGGACATAGGGAAAAACAGGCAGCTTTTTCGCCAGCTTTGCCATGGTCACATAGTTGCCCCTGCAGCCTCTGCCGTAGATCATGGGCGGCCGGAGAATGGCGACCAGAAAGGTGTCATCCGCCAGCGCCTGCAGCCCCGCCTCCGCCTTCGCCTTGCTCCGTCCGTAGTTGTCGATGGGATTCAAAAGCGTATCCTTTGTGATCATGACTGTTGTTCCGATGGGGGCTGTGAGACCATAGACGCTCTCGGAGCTCATGAAGAGAAACTGCCTGACGCCGTCGGCCTTGGCCTTTTCGGCGGTTTGAACCGCAAGAACCGTGTTCACCTGATCGTACAGCGCCGCCTGAGAAGGGTCATTCTTGCTTCCCGGCTGGTGCACCAGACCCGCCACATGGAATACCGCGTCATAGCCCCGGAAGGAATGCTCCTTCCAGCGGTTATCCCGCATATCCAGCGTGTCCACCTGATAATTGTCCTGCCACTGCTTCAGATAGTCTTCCAGAGAAACGCCGATATAGCTGCCCGCGCCGGTGATGAGAATTTTCTTCATTTCTTCTGCTTCTCCTTTTCCAGCTGACCGGTGCCGCCCTCCACCACGCCGTCATGCTTCACAACGGACACAATGGTGCCAAAGAAGCATTTACAGTCAAACAGGAAGCTCAGCTTCTGCACATATTCCCCGTCAAACCGGGCTTTTACGTCAATGGGCAGCTCGTCCCGCCCGTTGATCTGCGCCCAGCCGGTCAGACCGGGGCGCACGTCGTTGGCGCCGTACTTGTCCCGCTCCGCAATCAGGTCAAACTGGTTCCACAGAGCCGGCCGGGGGCCGATAACGGACATTTCCCCGGTAAAAATCTGAAATATCTGGGGAAGCTCGTCCAGAGAATACTTCCGCAGTACCTTTCCAACCCTCGTGATATACTGCTCCGGGTTTTCCAGCAGGTGGGTGGGGATGTCTTTGGGGGTGTCCATTTTCATGGTGCGGAACTTCATGATCGAAAAATGGGTCTTGTGAATGCCAACCCGCTTCTGGCGGAACAGCACCGGGCCGGGATCGTCGATCTTGATGGCGGCAGCGATGATCAGAAGCGCAGGCGACAGCAGGATAATGGCGCAGCCGGACAGAACAATATCGATCAGACGCTTGACAAATTTGCGATACATTCCGCTTCCCTCATTTCCTTTCAAACTTTACACTCGCGCTTGTAAGTAGGAACCATCTGCGCCACAATATCCTTGATATTCTCATTTTCTTCCCGGCTGGCCTTGTCCAGCCGTTCCAGCTGCTGCTTGAACAGCGCGTCGTCCATTTCGATGGGCTTGCCGATGTGGATGAGCTTATTGGCAGTCTCCTGCATGCCCTCCTCCTTCATCAGCAGCTCCTCATAGAGCTTTTCGCCGGGTCTGAGGCCGGTGTACTCGATTTTAATGTCCACGTCCGGTTCGTAGCCGGAAAGGCGGATCATATTCCGGGCCATGGTGTCGATTTTCACCGGTTCGCCCATGTCCAGAATGAAGATTTCACCGCCCTTGGCATAGTACCCCGCCTGGAGCACCAGGCTCACCGCCTCGGGAATGGTCATAAAGTAACGGATGATATCGGGATGGGTGACGGTGACAGGGCCGCCGGCCGCGATCTGCTTCTTGAACAGCGGAATCACGCTGCCGTTGCTGCCCAGGACATTGCCAAAGCGCACGGCCACAAACTCTGTTTTGGACTCCCGGTTCATCATCTGCACAACCATCTCGCACAGCCGCTTGGATGCGCCCATAATGTTGGTGGGGTTGACGGCTTTATCGGTGGAAATCAGCACAAACCGCTTTACGCCGTAGGCTGCGGCGGCCTTGGAGAGCTTGTAGGTGCCGATGACGTTGTTCTTAATGGCTTCGTTGGGGCTGTCCTCCATAAGCGGAACGTGCTTATGGGCGGCGGCATGGAACACCAGATCCGGGCGGTAGGTTTCCATGACGTAATTGACCCGGGCGGTATTGCGGACAGAGCCGATGAGCACCACCAGATTCAGCTCCGGGTGGGTGCGGCGCAGCTCCATCTGAATATCGTAGGCGTTGTTTTCATAAATGTCAAGAATCACCAGCTGTTTGGGATTGGCATGGGCAATCTGGCGGCACAGCTCGCTGCCGATGCTTCCGCCGCCGCCGGTGACCAGCACCACCTTGCCGGAGACATATCCGACAATTTCGTCCAAATTGACCTTGATGGGATCCCGTCCCAGCAGATCCTGAGGATCGACCTTGCGCAGCTTGCTGACACTGATATCGCCGTTGACCATCTGGTAAATACCGGGAAGCATCTGCACCTCGCAGCCGGTGGTGGAGCAGATGTCCAGAATTTCCTTCCGGGTTTTTGCCGGGCAGCTGGGGATGGCGAAGATGATTTTGCCGATTTTATACCGCTTCACCACCTCCGCAATGTCCTTCCGTCCGCCCACGATGGGCACGCCGCAAAGCTGCTTGTTCCACTTCACCGGATTGTCGTCAATGACACAGGACAGGTGATCCCGGATGTGGTCGCTGTTGGTAAATTCCATGGCCAGTGCCCGCCCGGCATCTCCCGCGCCGATGAGCATGACGTTTTTCAGGCCGTTGGCGTGGGTAATGTGGCTGATTTGCCGCTGGGCCGTCCGCACCAGCCGGTAGGAAAAGCGGAGAAACACCGTACTGACAAAGCTGAACAAAAAGCCCACCACCATGCTGGAGCGGGGCATCAGGCTGCCGTCAAAATGGAAAAGCAGAACGCCGATGACGCCCAGCACCACATACGCGCCGGTAATGCGGAACACCTCCGTGGTGCTGACATAGGCCCAGATGGAGTTATACAGCTTGAAAACCCAGAACACAACCAGGGTAATGGCGCACCAGGGGCCGACGGCGGACAGATAACCCTCCAGATGGACGGGGCGGATCTCCGCGAAGGAGAAGTCATACCGGAACCACAGCCCCAGGAAAAAGGAAGCAGCAGTGAAAAGTACGTCCAGAAGCATAATGAAAAGAACCTTGGGCGCCAGATTCAGATTCAGTTTAATTGGTTTCCTGGAAACCATTTGACTCACATCCCATATTCCACCGCAGCGGTTGGTCTGCGGGTAGTGTGTATTGTCTGCATAGTTCATTTTATTATAACACAATATGTCGAATACAGCAAGGGAAAGTTTTGCCGAATCGCCCGTGCAAAACAGAAGCGCCCGCAGCAGCGGGCGCTTTGGGTGTCTTATACTATTTCTCAATAAAACTGTTTCATTTTTATTGAGAAGGCGCCGCCTGACGGCGTTGCCAAATATGTGATTTTCGGGATAGAAAATCACATTTTCCCGTCTCATAGGATTCTCTAATGAAAATGTTTAATCCGAGTAGCTATTCAGTCGTGCCTATATTTATGTGGTAAATGATCGTTTAGCGGGCAAGGCCCGCGGCAAATGCGTTACGCACTTTGGGTGGTAGACGCACATCCTTTGGGCCCCTCGACCGCAGGTGCAGTGCTATGGTAAATGATCGTTTAGCGGGCAAGGCCCGCGGCAAATGCGTTACGCACTTTGGGTGGTAGACGCACATCCTTTGGGCCCCTCGACCGCAGGTGCAGTGCTATGGTAAATGATCGTTTGGCGCAGCAATGTACGTTGGTTGCTGTGGCGCGGGAGCGCCCAAGGCTCCCTTGTGCAAAGGGAGCTGGCACGGCGAAGCCGTGACTGAGGGATTGCCGCGGTAAAATGTTACGTATTCGCCGGAAATGGGCGAATTCGCAGCTACATGCTGCACAATCCCTCAGTCGCTTCGCGACAGCTCCCTTTGCACAAGGGAGCCTTGGGTGGGCGTCCCACTCTGGTGGAACCAACGTACATCGCTGCACTAAACGATCATTTACACGAAGGTCATCGCTACCACTGAATAGTTACTAATCCGAATTGATTAAACATTTTAAAAGAGAATCAGTATTATCGGGATCTGCTTACGCAGTCATGGACGATTTCGTCCATTTTTTCCATTTTTTTCAGCATATCCTTTGCCAGCGCGATCTGGCAGCGGGTACGCACCAGATTGTGGTCGGGGGCTTTGATCTTGAAATACAGGTCGCCACGGATATAATCGTCCAGGAAGCGGACGCACAGCTCCGTCGTCAGGGCAAAACAGCTCATCGCCAGCGTCTGCACCTCTTTGTCGGTCATGGAAGCGGCAGTCATGGACAAAAAGCCCTCGGCGAAGGCCCGGAACACATCCAGATTCACACCGGCTTTGTCATACTCCGGGCAGTCCTCCTCCACAAAATTTCCGGCAAATCGGATGGCATCGCCGAAATCGTGACCCATCAGGCCGGGCATGACGGTGTCCAGGTCAATGACCACCATAGCGCTGTTGTCCCTGGGGCTGAACAGGACGTTGTTGATTTTGGTGTCGTTGTGAGTCACCCGCAGGGGCAGCTCCCCCGCTGCTTGCAGGTCGGTCAGGATGCAGGCCTGATCCTCCACGGATTTCAGCCACTCCAGCTCCTCGCGCACCTCGGTTGCCCGGCCCACCCGGTCCTCCCGGACGGCCTGCCAGAGGCTTTCATAGCGCTTGCGGGTGTTGTGGAAGCCGGGAATGGTCTCGATCAGCTCTCTGGAATCAAAATCCGCCAGATCCATCTGAAATTCACCGAAGGCCTTGCCGGCATTGCGGACGATGTTCAGATCCGAAACTGCATTGTAGGTGACGGAGGAGACATAGTTGGTCATCCGCCAGAAATTGCCGCCGTCAATGACGTAGGTTTTCCGGTCAGCGGTGTGGTGGAAATGCAGCGCCAGCTGACCGGGCTTTTTCCTGCGGATATGCTCGGTAACCTTGTCGATGTTGTCCATCAGGCCCACGGGGTTGCGGAAAGCGTAGGTATTTACATTCTGCACCAGAAAGGACTTGGGTGTCCCGTCCGGCAGCAGGAAATTCACCTTGTAGGTACGGTTTACGTTGCCCATCTGAATGGTCTCGTAACCAAGATATTCATAATCAATCCGGAACAGTCTGCAAACCTGCAGCAGCTTCTCATTCAAATCCATAACAGTATCCTTCTTCCAATCGTCATTGACACACGTCGCCGGAAATACCGGTGCTGTGCACAGGAAAATTGCTGTCTGCGGCACCCACACGCTTTCCCCCGGGAGCGGCCTGTGCGGCTCATCCGTTTTGCAGCAATTCTTCCCCGCACCCACCGGCACCTTCATGCGCATATCAGGATCCTTTCAGCCTCGTTGATTTTACCCGATTATATGCGAAAAGTCAACAAAAAACGCCAGGCACAGGCAAAAAGCATCCCCGGCGGGGAGTCCCGCCGGGATCATTCTATGCTTTCTCCGGAAAAAGGTTTCCAATGGCAGCCCGGGCAGCATCCTGTTCCGCCCGTTTTTTGCTGCTGCCGGTGCCCCTGCCCACCACCGCGCCGTTGAGGGAAACCTCCACGGTGAACTGCTTGTCGTGGTCAGGGCCGGACTGCCCCACCAGCTCATAGGACAGCACCTGATTTTTCTTCTGCTGCACCAGCTCCTGCAGCTCTGTTTTATAGTCCGCGTTGTGCAGCCTGGTCACCGGCACCTCCACCAGAATGAAGGCTTTTACCACCTGCAGCGCCGCATCCAAACCGCCGTCCAGAAAACAGGCGGCAATTACCGATTCCATGGCATCCGCCAGGATGGAATCCCGGCTCCGTCCGCCCCCCTGCTCCTCGCCGTGGCCCAGCAGAAGGTGCCCGCCCAGGCCAATGCGGTTGGCAGCGGCGGCCAGGGTGGTCTCGCAGACCATGTCCGCACGCATCCGGGTCAGCTCCCCTTCGGGACGGTTGGGAAAATTGCGGTAGAGATACTCCGCCACCAGCATACCCAGCACGCTGTCTCCCAGAAATTCCAGCCGCTCGTTGCTGAGCAGGCTGTTGTGCCAGCGCTCGTTTGCATAGGAGGAATGGGTCAGCGCGTTCTGCAAAAGGGAAATATTCCGGAATCGGTAGCCGATGGCGGCTTCCAAATCCTTAATCATGCTCTGTCATCCTTTCCTTTTCCGCCGCCAGCCTCTGCAGATCCGCTTCCAGCTCCCCGGAAATGTCGGACCCGGCGGCATCCGCAGCCTGCTTCACAGCGTTGCGGAAGGCCAAAGCGTCGGAAGCGCCGTGGGCCTTGATGACAGGCTTGCGAATGCCGAGAAAGGGCGTGCCGCCGATCTCCCGGTAGTCCAGCATCTTCATCAGATCCTTTACCCCGGAGGAACACAGCAGGTAGCCCAGCTTGCTAAGTACGTTCTTCTTGAACATCTTCTTCATCAGGCTGCCCATGAACATGGCGGTGCCCTCG
>JBJDYG010000060.1:0-11197 GCA_051867075.1 Faecousia sp.
CCCGGAATAAGAATGTGCTGATTGTGGGCGGTTCCGGTTCTGGCAAGACTCGGTTTTGGCTGAAACCGAACTTGCTCCAGTGCCACAGTTCCTATGTCGTCACTGACCCGAAGGGCTCCATTGTGGTGGAGTGCGGAAATGCACTTCTGAAAAAGGGGTATCGGATCAAGATATTCAATACCATCAATTTCAAGAAGAGTATGCACTACAACCCATTCGCCTATATCCACAGTGAGAAAGACATCCTGAAACTCGTCACCACGCTGATTGCCAATACCAAGGGGGAAGGCAAAGGCGGCGACGAGTTCTGGGAGAAGTCCGAAAAGCTGCTGTATACGGCGCTGATTGCCTACATCCATTATGAAGCGCCCAAGTCCGAGCAAAACTTTGCGTCCCTGTTGGAGCTTCTGAATGCGATGGAGGTCAGAGAGGACGATGAGGAATTCCAGAATCCCGTTGATCTGATGTTCGAGGATTTGAACCGAAAAAAGCCTAATACTTTTGCGTATCGGCAATACAGGCTTTACAAACTGGCTGCGGGAAAAACAGCGAAATCCATCCTGATTTCCTGCGGCGCACGGCTGGCTCCCTTCGACATTGCAGAGCTGCGGGAGATTACGGCCTATGACGAATTGGAACTGGATACCCTCGGAGACCGCAAGACAGCACTGTTTCTCATTATGTCCGATACAGACGCCACCTTCAATTTCCTGATCTCCATGATCTACACGCAGCTATTCAACCTGCTCTGTGAGAAAGCAGATGATGTGTATGGCGGTCGCCTGCCGGTGCATGTGCGGTGCCTGATTGATGAAGCAGCGAATATCGGTCAGATTCCCAATCTGGAAAAGCTGGTAGCCACTATCCGAAGCCGTGAAATCTCTGCCTGCCTTGTTCTTCAGGCACGAAGCCAGCTGAAAGCAATCTACAAGGACAACGCAGACACGATTATCGGCAACATGGACTCTCAGATTTTCCTCGGCGGTTCTGAGCCGACCACGCTGAAAGAACTCAATGCGGCACTAGGGAAAGAAACAATCGACAGCTTCAACACATCGGATACCCGTGGCAACAGCCCGTCCTATGGCACCAACTTCCAGAAGCTGGGGCATGAACTCATGTCTCAGGATGAACTGGCAGTCCTGGATGGTGGCAAGTGTATCCTTCAGCTGCGTGGTGTCCGGCCCTTTCTCTCCGACAAGTACGATTTGACGCAGCATCCCAACTTCAAGCTGACAGCAGACTATGACGAGAAAAACGCATTCGACATTGGAAAGTTTCTTGACCACAAAGCCAAGCTGCACCGTCAGGACAGCTTTGTGGTTGTGAACGCCGATGAATTAGGAGGATAAGCTACTGGAAAACAAAAATACGCAAGAACCCAGACGAGAAGAAGTTACCATCAAATTCGGGAAAGGACTTATCGGTCAGCACTTCAAATCCAAGACCGGTAAGGACATGGTACAGGTGAAGATTCCCAATCGTGATCCCAACGACAAGTCCCCTTGGGAATCCTTTGCCGTCCCAGCCAACTTTGTCCATGAAAACAAGTTCTCCAACGGTTTGTGGATGAAGCTCCCGGCTGATGGCACCACCAAAGTGTCCCGCTCCATGCCCCACGGGAAGGACGATATGGGACGCACCATTTGGCAGAATGAATCCAGAACTGTCTCCAACACACAGCTCAAAGCAATGGTGGAGGCATACAAAGAAAGACCCAGAGATTCCATGCTCGGTAATCTCGCAGCGAAAAAGAGTGAAAGCAGGGCTGCAACGCCCCACTCTGCTCCCAAACCCAGCCGCAATAACGCTCGTTAATCCATGATTTTGCCGCCTGAAACAGGGCGGCTTTTTTCATGCCCCGGCTGGGCAGCAGTGTCAGCAGACCAACCCACTGCGGTTAGCAGATATCAAATCAGGTTCTCAGGACATTACGCAGACTGGGGCATGACACACTATTTTTGCCTTAAATGGCAAGGAGATTACAATATGGCTTTTTTCAACAGTGCAATTACCGTTCTTCAGACCCTCGTTGTAGCTCTCGGCGCAGGCCTCGGCATCTGGGGTGCCATTAACCTGCTGGAGGGCTACGGCAACGACAACCCCGGCGCAAAGAGCCAGGGCATGAAGCAGCTCATGGCTGGCGGCGGTGTCGCCCTCATCGGCACCACCCTGGTTCCTCTGCTGTCCGGTCTGTTCGGCTAATGACTGTTCCGTTCGCCAACTGATTTACCTGAACTTTAACTGAATATTGAAAATAGAATATTTGCACCAAACAATAACCGACCGATTATAGTCGGTTCTTTTTTTGCCCAGACGCTGGTGTGTGAGCTGTCAGGCAAACCCTTTTCGTTTCACAAATATCACACATTCCCCACTCCGGGGAAATCAGGAGGAAAACTATGGCATTTTTCAACTCTGCAATCACCGTTCTTCAGACTCTGGTCATCGCCCTGGGCGCAGGTCTTGGCATCTGGGGTGCCATCAACCTGCTGGAGGGCTATGGCAACGACAACCCCGGCGCAAAGAGCCAGGGCATGAAGCAGCTCATGGCTGGCGGCGGCGTGGCCCTCATCGGCACCACTCTGGTTCCTCTGCTCTCCGGTCTCTTCGGCTAATCGGGAGGTAACACTTGGACAGCATACTCGAACAGATTACAGACTGGCTGAAAGAAATGCTGGTCAGTGGAATCATGCAAAATCTGTCCGGGATGTTTGATTCTGTGAATCAGCGAGTAGGAGATATTGCAACGCAGGTCGGAACAACCCCGGCGGCTTTTTCGCCGGGGATTTTCGGCATGATCCGAAATGTCTCCGAATCGGTCATCGTCCCGATTGCAGGTATGATTCTCACCTTCATTGCCTGTTATGAATTGATCCAGATGATTATTGACCACAACAATCTGGCTAATTTTGAAACCTGGATCTTCTTCAAATGGGTTTTCAAAACCTTTCTGGCCGTTACCATCATCACGAATTGCTTCAACATCACGATGGCAGTCTTCGATGTGTCGCAGCAAGTCATTGCTGGTGCGGGAGGCATCATAGCGGGATCGACTGCAATTGATGCTGCCGCGCTGGACGGAATGCAGGCGACTGTCGAAGCCATGGACTTGGGGCCGATGTTGGGGCTGTATTTGCAGTCCTTCATCGTTCAGACCACCATGTGGGTGCTCGGCATTCTGATCTTTGTCATTGTCTATGGACGCATGATTGAGATCTACCTCATGGTCAGCCTTGCCCCCATCCCGTTCTCCACCTTTGGCAACCGGGAGCAGTCGCAGATCGGACAGAACTATCTGCGCTCCCTGTTCGCCATCGGCTTCCAAGGATTCCTCATCCTTGTCTGTGTTGGCATCTATGCCGTTCTTATTCAGAGCGTTGCTTTCTCCCAGGACATCATCGCATCCCTGTGGGGTGTTGTGGGGTACACGGTGCTGCTGTGTTTCACTCTGTTCAAGACCGGCGGACTTGCCAAATCCGTACTCAATGCACATTAAGGAGGCCAAATGGCAGCTTATATTTCCGTACCCCGTGACCTGACACGGGTGAAATCTAAAATCCTTTTCAATCTGACGAAGCGGCAGCTGATTTGTTTCTCTGTTGCTGCCATCGTCGGTATTCCGGTTTTCTTCCTCCTGAAGAGAACCGGTAATGTCTCTCTGGCAACGCTGGGGATGATGCTGGTCATGCTGCCCATGTTCTTTCTCGGCATGTACGAGAAGGATGGACAGCCGCTGGAGAAGATTGCCCAGCACTTCATTCAGGCGAAAATCATCCGTCCCCAGGTGCGCCCCTACCGAACGAACAACTACTATGCAGCCCTGATTCGTCAGGACGAACTTGAGCAGGAGGTACAGCGAATTGTCCATTGATAAAAAGAAATCCAGAAAAGCAAAGGCAGCTTCTTCGGCTCCGGTTTCCACGAAAAAGCTGTCCAGAAAGCAGCAGAAGGAACTGCAAGCTGCGGTGAAGAAAGCCAAGCGGGACGACGGCGTTCCCCGGACGGCGCAGCAGTCCATTCCGTTTCAGAGGATGTTCCCGGATGGTATCTGCCGTGTCACGGATCGGTACTACACCAAGACGATCCAGTTTCAGGATATCAACTACCAGCTGGCCCAGCAGGAGGACAAGACCGCCATTTTCGAGGAATGGTGCTCCTTCCTGAACTTCTTCGATTCCAGCATCCATTTCGAGCTGTCCTTTATGAATATGTCCACCGATGCGGATGCTTTTGAAAAGAGCATCCGCATTCCTTATCAGAACGACGGTTTTGATGATGTCCGCGCCGAATACGGCATGATGCTCCGGCAGCAGCTTCAGAAGGGCAACAATGGTCTGACCAAGACCAAGTATCTGACCTTCGGAATTGAAGCAGATTCCATGAAGCAGGCCAAACCCCGCCTCGACCACATTGAAGTTGACCTGATGAACAACTTCCACCGGCTGGGTGTTGCTGCCAAGCTGCTGGACGGCAAGGAACGGCTCCAGTTGATGCACAGCATGTTCCACATGGGTGACCAGGAGAAGTTCCGCTTCGACTGGAAGTGGCTTCCCAAGAGCGGTCTTTCTGTAAAGGACTACATTGCGCCGACCTCTTTTGCTTTCCCCGGCAGCAGAATCTTCCGTATGGGAAAGCTCTACGGAGCCATGAGCTATTTGCAGATCACCGCTTCCGATATCAGCGACCAGCTGCTGAAGGACTTCCTGGACATGGATTCCAGTGAGATCGTGACCATGCACATCCAGTCCGTCGATCAGAACAAGGCCATCAAGCAGATCAAGCACACCATCACGGAACTGGATCGGAGCAAGATTGAGGAGCAGAAAAAGGCTGTCCGTGCCGGTTATGACATGGACATCATTCCTTCCGATCTTGCCACCTACGGCAATGATGCCAAATCTCTGCTGAAAGAACTCCAGTCCCAGAACGAGCGTATGTTCCTTCTGACTTTCCTCGTCCTCAACACCGGCAGCACCAAGCAGGAGCTGGAAACCAATGTCTTTCAGGCCAACTCCATTGCCCAGAAGCACAACTGCAATCTGCGGCGACTGGACTACCAGCAGGAGCAGGGGCTGATGTCCTCTCTGCCGCTGGCCTACAACCAGATTGAGATTCAGCGGGGCATGACCACTTCCAGCACAGCTATTTTTGTCCCTTTCACCACACAGGAGTTGTTTCAGGATGGAAAGGAAGTTCTGTACTACGGTCTGAACGCTCTTTCCAACAACCTGATCATGGTTGACCGGAAGAAGCTCAAGAACCCCAACGGTCTGATTCTGGGTACGCCCGGTTCCGGCAAGTCCTTCTCCGCAAAGCGTGAGATCACCAATGCCTTCCTCACCACCAGTGACGATATCATTGTCTGCGACCCCGAAGCCGAATATGCCGCGCTGGTGACACGGCTGAAAGGTCAGGTCATCAAGATCAGCCCCTCCTCTACCCAGTATATCAACCCCATGGACATCAACAGCAACTACTCCGAGGAGGACAATCCCATTGCCCTGAAATCCGATTTCATTCTGTCCCTGTGCGAACTGGTTGTGGGAGGCAAAGAAGGATTGCAGCCCGTGGAAAAGACGGTCATCGACCGCTGTGTCCATCAGATTTACCAGACCTATTTCGAGAATCCGGTTCCCGAAAGGATGCCGATTCTGGAAGACCTCTACAATGCTTTGCTGAAACAGGAAGAGAAAGAGGCACGCCATGTGGCAACGGCGCTGGAAATCTATGTCAAAGGCTCTCTGAACCTGTTCAATCACAGAACCAATGTGGATGTGAACAATCGCTTTGTCTGCTACGACATCAAAGAGCTGGGCAAGCAGATGAAGAAGATCGGTATGCTGATTGTTCAGGATCAGGTGTGGGGCCGTGTTACTGCCAACCGCTCTGCCGGCAAGTGTACCCGGTACTATGTCGATGAGTTCCACCTGCTTCTGAAGGAGGAACAGACCGCTGCCTATTCTGTCGAAATCTGGAAGCGGTTCCGGAAATGGGGCGGCTGCCCGACCGGCATTACGCAGAATGTGAAAGACCTGCTGACCAGCCGGGAAGTTGAAAATATCTTCGAGAACTCCGACTTTATCATCATGCTGAATCAGGCGGCGGGCGACCGGCAGATTCTCGCCAGCACCCTGAATATCTCTCCCCACCAGCTGTCCTATGTCACCCATTCCGGTGAAGGTGAAGGACTGCTGTTCTACGGCAATGTCATTCTTCCGTTCGTCGATCACTTCCCCACAAATCTGGAGCTGTATCGCATCATGACCACCAAGCTGTCTGAGGTCACGCCGGAAAAGGAGGCGTAAATGGCCAGCAAAAAGCCTCGCCTCCAGTTCACAGAGGATTCTGGCAGTGCGGCTGATTCCAAGATGCGTAAACCGGCGCAGCCGAAACTCCTGACAGATGAGCAGAAAGCCAAAGCTCGGAAAGAGCAGCTTCGGTTCGGGAAAAAGGAAAATGCTGCCCCCATTGATCCGAATACCCGGCAAGGAGTGGTCAGAAAGGGTGTCGCGAAACGCGACACCCTTTCTGCTCGAGCATCGTCAAGTGTTCTCAAGCATGAGGCTGCGGAAGCAAATAAGGATGATAATGTCGGTACGCAGGCCCTTCAGGAGGGAGTTGCCGCTACTGAGAGTGCCGTCCGTGAAATCGACAATGCCCGATACAGCCATAAACTCAAGAAGGTTGAAAAGACTGCGAAGCAGGAAAAGAAAGCGGACAAGGCAAATCTTGAGACCCGATATCGGGAGGCGATGGAAAAGGCCGATGCTGCCACATCCAATCCCATCTCCCGGTGGCAGCAGAGGCGGAAAATTCGCAAGGAATACTACGAAGCCAAGAATGCTGCACAGAATGCAGCAAACACCGCGAAAGCTTCCAGGTCTGTGACGGAGCGTCTGAAAGATGGCTTTGATGCGATTCGGACGGCACTGACAAGCAGCACCGGGATGCGCTCTGTGCTTGCCGCGGCGATGGCTTTCCTGCTGATTGTGGCACCGTTCCAATCCTGTTCCGTGATTACCGGGGGTGTGCTCACCACGGTAACAGCTACCTCGTGGCCTGCCGATGATATCCAGATCACCCGCGCGGATGCCTACTACACGAAACTCGAAGCCCAACTTCAAAAGAAGATCAACACGGTGGAATCCCGCCATCCCGGCTGTGAGGAGTATCACTACAATCTGTCAGAGATTGGTCACGATCCCACCATGCTCATCAGCTACCTGTGTGCCAAGTATCAGGACTTCACTTTCAATCAGGTGAAGTCGGAACTGGAAGCCATTTTCAACCTGCAATACCATCTTTCCGAAGAAATCCGAACCGAGACCCGTGTTACTACCCGGACGGTTCAGGTTGGCGACTATATCGGTCAGGTGGTCACAAGTGCCTATTGCAGCTGCCCTATCTGCTGCGGTATATGGTCTGGCGGTCCAACCGCCTCCGGTGTCTACCCGCGAGCAAACCATACCATTGCCGTAGACGCAAACAATCCCCGTTTGCCCATGGGTACGGAGATCATCATGAATGGCACGCTCTACAAGGTGGAGGATACCGGCAACTTCGCACGATACGGTGTGGACTTCGATGTGTACTATGACAGCCATCAGGCCGCTCTGAATCACGGGCACCAGACATGGGATGCCTACTATGCTGGCGGTAATGGCGGCTCCATTACCATCACCGAGGAAGAATCCGTGGACATCTGTTATGTCACCCTCACCACCTCCGATTTTGAGAGCATCCTGCTCAACCGGCTCAATGCCGATCAGCGTGAGATGTATGACATTTACCAGATCACCAAGGGCAATCGCGTCATGTTCGGTTCTCCCGTTGATCTGAATTGGCACAACAGCATTCTGTATGGCTATGGTTATCAGTGTTCCGGGGATATGGTGATTGAGAACAGCCAGATGGAGGTGCTTGTGCCCAACGGCACACCGGTGCTCTCTGTTATGGATGGGCAAGTGGTGAGGATTACCAGCGGCGTGATTACCCTCAAGAATGAAAAGGGCTACACCGTGAAAATCGGCGGCTGCACCAATTTCACTGTACCCGTTGGCACCGAAGTCACAAAGGGACAGCCCATCGCACAGATTGGCAGTGCTGGCAAAATGGCGCTCTCTTTCAGCTATCGGAACAACAGCTTCAACCCTTACTTCTATCTGAATGTCGGAAGTATCCTGGATTCCGTAGAGGTTGAAGCCACCGGAAAAGCCGCTCAGCTGATTGCCAAGGCAGAACAACACCTGGGTACGCCTTATGTTTGGGGAGGATACAGTCCCAGCGGTTTTGACTGTTCCGGCTTTGTGTCCTATGCGGTCAACAACTGCGGTGCTGGTTTCAACTTTGGACGGCTCACCGCAGAAAGATGGCGGCGGCAGTGCAGCATCATTTCCGCATCCCAAGCACGACCTGGTGACCTGATCTTTTTCCAGGGAACCTACAATACCAGCGGAGCCTCCCATGTTGGCATCTATCTGGGAGATGGGAAAATGATCCATTGCGGCAACCCCGTGAAAATCAGCAGCATCAACACGGCCTACTGGCAGCAGCACTTCTACTGTTATGGCAGAATCCCCGGCATGTAGTCGGGGATTCTCAACTATGTAAAGGAGATTTGAAATGAGTATTAAACTGGACAAGCTCGGCGCAGATCGTGACCGCGCTCTGCGCAAACGCAACGAGTGGGATGCTAAATTCAAAGAGCTGGATCGGCTGTATAAAGAGCGTGAGAACACCGAAATCCACGACATCGTACACGCCGCCAATCTGACCCCTGACCAGCTGGCACAGCTGCTTCAGTCCCTTGGGCATGGCCTGCCTGCCGGCGAGATTCCCGAAGAAATCATCAAACCCGCAACCGAAAACACAAATACCACTTCTATGGAGGAAATCGAAGATGAAGCGTAAACTCTTTTCCCTGTTTCTGACTGCACTGCTCTGCATGAGCCTGATTGCAGTCCCGGCATCTGCCCAGTCCAATGAAAACGAAGAACCTCTGCCCCCACTGACGCCGGATGGCAACATGAATCTGGTGGACGATATGGTCACTGTGTCCGGCAAGCAGTTTATCACGGTGACAACCAGAGACGGCAACTATTTCTACATTATCATCGACCGGGATGATAACGGAAATCAGACCGTCCATTTTCTGAATCAGGTGGATGAAGCAGACCTGCTTGCTCTGCTGGACGAAGATGAACTGAAGGACTATACCGAATCCCAGAAGCCCACAGAACCGGCTCCCACCGAACCGGTACAGACGCAGCCCACCGAGCCTCCTGTGGTGACAGAAGATAAGAATAGCGGCAACTTCGCCGCACTCCTGCCGGTTGTCCTTCTGGCCGCAGGCGGCATTGGCGGCTTCATTATGCTGAGCAGTTCCAAGAAAAAATCCCAGCAGGTGAAGCCTGATCCTGATGCAGACTATCAGGAAGATGACGAATTTGAGCTGCCAGAGGACAGCTACGACGAAGAATAATCCAACCTGTGCGGGCAGACCATCTGCCCGCACTTTGTACATATCATCAAAAGGAGGAAACGCCAATGTATCATTTGGTAGTCACCGAGAAGCCGTCAGTCGCACAGTCGATTGCCGCCGTAATCGGTGCCACACAGCGAAAGGACGGATATCTGGAAGGAAACGGATATCTCGTCAGCTGGTGCATCGGTCATCTGGTAGAGCTGGCAGAACCTAGTGCATACGGCAATTTTGAAAAATGGAGAAAGGAGGATTTACCCATACTGCCGGACAAGTGGCAGTATCAGATTTCATCCCGGACAAAGAAGCAGTTTGAGGTGCTGCGCAGCCTCATGCTCCGTCCTGATGTTGACCGGCTGATCTGTGCCACCGATGCCGGTCGTGAAGGTGAACTGATATTCAGGCTTACCTATCATCAGAGCGGGTGCAGCAAACCTTTTGACCGCCTCTGGATTTCCAGCATGGAGGACTCCGCTATTCGCGAGGGATTCCAGAACCTGAAGCCATCTTCCCAATACGATTCCCTCTATCATGCCGCCCTGTGCCGGGAGCGTGCCGATTGGATAATCGGTATCAACGCTACCCGGCTTTTCTCATGCCTGTATGGTCAGCCGCTTTCCATTGGCAGAGTTATGACACCCACATTGGGCATGACCGTCCAGCGTGAAGCAGCGATTGCCGCGTTTGTGCCGGAGCCGTTCTACACAGTTGCACTTTGTGTCAATGGCATGGAGCTGGGAAGCAAGCGATTTTCTGACCGGGACAGCGCAGCCAGTCTTCTGGAAGCCTGCAAGAAAGAAGAGTATGTTTTGATTCAGTCCATCGAACAGAAAGAGCGTACAGAGAAAGCCCCTGCACTCTATGACCTGACGACGCTTCAGCGGGATGCGAACCGCATTCTCGGTTTTACAGCCCAGCAAACCCTCGACTACACCCAGTCCCTGTATGAAAAGAAGCTGGTCACCTATCCCCGGACGGACAGCCGCTATCTGACCGAAGATGCTGCGCCGGTTTTGGAGCAGCTGGTTCCTGCTGTTACGGCGCTGTTCCATGTGAACGGTGAAGTGGTTCTGAACACGGAGCAGGTCATCAATAACAAGAAGGTATCCGATCACCACGCCATCATCCCCACAAAATCGGCTTCCAGTGTAAATCTCGAAACCCTACCCAAGGGAGAACAGGAGATTCTGCGGCTGATTTCGATTCGGCTGCTGGCAGCTGTTGGTGAGCCGTACCGGTTTGTTGAGACCACCGTAACCGCCGAGTGTGCAGGTGAGGTTTTCACTTCCAAAGGCAAGGTGGTCGTCAGTGAGGGCTGGAAAGGCATCGTGAATCAGTTCTTCCCGGAGAAGGCCAGCCCGGAGAAAACGATCTCCAATACCGAACCCGACGCTGTCGTTCCCGTCACGAGTGCCAAAATCAAGGAAGGGAAAACCACACCGCCAAAGCATTTCACAGAGGATTCACTGCTGCAAGCCATGGAGACCGCTTGCGCAGATGAGTTCCCCGAAGATGCGGAGCGCAAAGGCATCGGAACCCCGGCAACCAGGGCAGCTACCATCGAAAAGCTCGTCCAGAAGGGGTATCTGGAGCGCAAGGGTAAAGGCAAGATGAAATACCTGATTCCGACCCAAATCGGGCAGGCGCTGATCACCGTAGCCCCAGAGCAGATTCAGTCCCCCTCCATGACCGCTGACTGGGAAGAAAAGCTGT
>JBJDYG010000061.1:0-2246 GCA_051867075.1 Faecousia sp.
ATTCTGATCCTCACCGCCACCTCCGGCGACACCGGCAAGGCCGCGCTGGAGGGCTTCCACGATGTGGAGGGTGTTCGCATCTGCGTATTTTATCCCCACGGCGGCGTGTCTCAGGTGCAGCGTGCCCAGATGGTGACTCAGGAGGGCGGCAACGTGGCAGTATGCGCCGTCCGAGGCAATTTTGACGACGCCCAGACCGGGGTCAAGAACATCTTCGCCGCCTGTCAGGGCAAGGCGCTTCCCTATGCCCTGTCCAGCGCCAACTCGATTAACATCGGACGCCTTGCTCCCCAGATCATGTATTATTTCCGCTCCTATCGGGATCTGCTGGACGCCGGAAAAATCGAACTGGGCGACGAAGTGAATTACGCCGTCCCCACCGGCAATTTCGGCGACATTCTGGCAGGGTATCTGGCCAAGCAGCTGGGGCTGCCTGTGGGTAAGCTGATCTGCGCCTCCAATGCCAACAACGTGCTCACCGATTTCATCCGCACCGGCACCTACGATAAGCGCCGTCCTCTGCTGAAAACCACTTCTCCGTCCATGGACATTCTGGTGTCCTCCAATCTGGAGCGGTTGCTGTACCTGCTGTCCGGGGATGCCGAACTGGTAGCCCAGCTCATGGGCAGGCTGAATAAGGATGGGGCTTACACCGTTCCCGCCGAGCTGCTGGACAAGCTCCAGCAGGAATTCTGGGCAGCCTGCTGCGATGACAGGCGGGCTCAGGAGGTCATGGGCCGGGTCTGGCGGGAAATGGGTTACCTGTGCGATCCCCACACCGCTTCCGGCTGGGCCGCGGCAGAGGATTATGTAAACCAAACCGGCGACCGGCGGGCCATGGTGGTGCTGTCCACCGCCTCCCCTTACAAGTTCCCCGTTGCCGTTCTCACCGCCATCGGCGGCGACACCGCCGGCAGTGAATTTGACCAGATGGAGCGGCTTTCCGCCCTCACTGGCGTTCCCGTCCCCAGGAATCTGGCAGGTTTGCAGGGCAAGCCCGAGCGTCACACCGGGGTCATCGAAAAGGAGAACATGCTGGAGTATGTACTGAATTTGAAATAATAGGAAAACCCGGAATGTGCCGCGAAGCGGCTCGCCCCTTCTGTTTTCCCATTCTGCATTCCCACAAGGAGATTACGCGTCATGAATCGTGTCACCATTCGCGTCCCCGCCACCACAGCCAACCTGGGGCCCGGGTTTGATGCCTTCGGCTGCGCCCTGAGTCTGTACACCGATGTGACCTTTGAGGAAACCGACTCCGGCCTCGAGATCACCGGCTGTGACGAAGCCTTCACCGGCCCTGACAATCTGGCCTATACCGCCTACTGTGCCGTTCTGAACACCATGAGCGAGGACATCCGGGGCGTGAAAATTCACATCGATGCCCACATCCCCATCTGCCGGGGCTTAGGCTCCTCCGCCGCATTGCTGGTGGCAGGCGCCATGGGCGCCAACGTGCTCAGGGGCAATAAGCTCTCTACCCAGGGTCTTCTCAACATCACCAACGCCATGGAAGGTCACCCGGACAATCTGGCTCCCGCCTTTTTCGGCGGACTCACCGCCTCCATGGTAGACGGCGGTCTGCCTGTTTCCGTCAGCTTCCCCCTCCACGCCGGGTGGGAATTTCTGGCGCTGATTCCGGATTTCACCCTGCCCACCACTCTGGCCCGCTCTGTGCTGCCGGAGCAGGTCAACCGGGGAGACGCCATTTATAACATCTCCCACGGCGCATTGGTGCTGAAGGCACTGGAGCTGGGGGATGAAAAGCTGCTGCGTACCGCCATGCAGGACCGGCTCCATCAGAACTACCGGAAAAAGCTGATCCCGGACTACGAAAAAATCGAGGCGCTGGTGCGAACCACCGGCGCGGGCTTCTGTCTCTCCGGCGCGGGCCCCACCCTGCTGTGCATCACCCGCAACCCCGGTCTGGAAGAGAAGCTCTCCAAAAAACTGGACAGCATCACCGAGCACAACTGGCAGATGCTGCCCCTGCATGTGGAATTCCAGGGCGCCCATGTGATTCGGGCGGAATAAGCGATAAAATGGGCTGCGGCAGATTGCCGCAGCCCATTTCTGTCGGATATACCCGGTCGTATCCTGAATTTCCCGTTCCGCGAATCAGCGGAGAGGGTAACGTGGAAAGTGGAAAGTAAAGGTGTCGCTTTGCGACTAATTGGAATCATTTCCAGTAACTATTCAGTGGTAGCGATGACTTTCGTGTAAATGATCGTTTAGCGGGCAAGGCC
>JBJDYG010000062.1:0-10846 GCA_051867075.1 Faecousia sp.
ACCCATTTTGCCCGTACCTGGCTGCTGGATCCCCGGGCTCCCAAGGTGGAGCCGCCGGAGCATGTCCGCACCCTGCGGGAGAAGGGAGTGAACCGAATTGGCTGAAGACAGAAAAAAGCTGGTGGAAGTTCAGGATCTCACCGTCCGGTTCGGCTCCAGGCGCCGCCCCTTCACTGCGGTGGACAAGGTGTCCTTCCATATCTATCAGGGCGAGACCTTTGGCCTTGTAGGCGAGTCCGGCTCCGGCAAGACCACCATCGGACGGGCCATCATCCGCATTCATCCCACCTCCGGCGGAAAGATTCTGTTTGACGGCAAGCAGATCAGCGGACGGATTTCCAGAGCCCTGGACCGGGAGGTTACCCGGCGGATCCAGATGATTTTTCAGGATCCCATGTCCTCCCTCAACGAACGGGCCAAGGTGGACTATATCGTCAGCGAGGGGCTCTACGCCGGCGGACACCACCTGTCCGAGGCGGAGCGGCAGGCGAAGGTCGCCAAAGCCCTGTCGGACGTGGGTCTGCTTCCCGAGTTTGCCAGCCGGTTCCCCCATGAATTTTCCGGCGGTCAGCGCCAGCGCATCGGCATTGCCCGGGCGCTGATTATGGAGCCGGACTTCATCATCGCCGATGAACCCATTTCCGCACTGGACGTGTCCATCCGCGCCCAGGTGCTGAACCTGCTGTCCCAGCTCCAAAAGGAGCGGAATCTGACCTACCTGTTCATTGCCCACGATTTGTCGGTGGTCCGCTTCATTTGCGACCGCATCGCCGTCATTCACAAGGGTAAAATCGTGGAGCTGGCGGAAAGCGAGGAGCTGTTCGCCCATCCCCTGCACCCCTACACCCGGGCGCTGCTGTCCGCCATCCCCCAGCCTGACCCCATTGCGGAGCGGCAGAAACAGCTCATCGTCTACGATCCCACCTGCCACCATTACAGCGAAACCAATCAGCCCGGCTGGTGCGAGATTGTCCCCGGTCATTATGTGCTGGCCAGTGAAGAAGAGCTGGCAGAATACCGGAAACAGTTTTGACAATGTTTTTGCAAGCAGAACACGCTCCCGTGTTCTGCTTGCAGCCATCTTTCTTTTCGAGGTATCTGTTATGATGGAACCCAAGCCCCTGTTCCCCGGCGCCCGGGTGGCGCTGGTGGCTCCCGCCTCCGCCGTGCCGGAGGAAAAGCTCCAGCCGGCTCTGGAGCTTGTTAAGAAGCTGGGCATGGAGCCGGTTTTGTACCCTTCCTGCTGTTTCGCGAACCGGGAGGGCTACCTTGCCGCGTCCGACGCCCAGCGGGCGGAGGATGTAAACCGGGCCTTTGCCGACAAAACCATCGACGGCATCTGGTGCATCCGGGGCGGCTACGGCGGACACCGGATCCTTCCCCTGCTGGACACGGACATCATCCGCCGCAATCCCAAGTGGTTCGGCGGCTATTCCGATGTCACCGCCCTGCATACCTGCTTTAACCAGACCTGTGACCTTGCCACCTACCACTGCACCATGCCCTCCACGGAGCCCCGCCCGGACGAATACACCCTGGATTATCTGAAAAAAGCTCTGTTCGGCGGCCTTGCGGGAACGCTGCGCAACCCGGAAGGACAGGCCATGCATACGCTGGTGCCGGGGCAGGCGGAAGGGATCCTCTGCGGCGGCAACCTGTCTCTGCTGGCGGCGTCCCTGGGCACCCCCTGGGAGATCGACACCAAGGGGAAAATCCTGTTCCTGGAGGACATCGGAGAAAAGACCTACCGCATCGACAGCATGCTGACCTCGCTGCGAAACGCCGGAAAATTCCGCGACTGCGCCGGCGTGCTTCTGGGCGCCTGGACGGACTGTGTCCCGGAATACCCGGAGCGCACCCTGTCTCTGACGGAGATTTTCACCCAGCTCATTGTCCCGGCCGGCAAGCCCGCCGTCATGGACGTTGCCTGCGGCCACTGCGCCACGACTCTGGCGCTGCCCATGGGGCGGATGTGCCGCCTGAACGCGGAAACCTGCGAAATCACATTGGAAGAGGTATAACCCATGGAGAATCTCACAGCCCGCTTAGAAGCGGTCATGGACGCGTTTCCCGCCGAAACCGCGCTGTACTGCGTGGATCTGACCACCGGGAGACCCATCGCCGCCATCCGGGAGAACACCCGGGTCGTCTCCGCCTCCACCATTAAGGTGCCGATTCTGTGCTGCGCGCTGCAGCAGGTCATGGTCGGCAGACTTTCTCTTGACCAGTTTGTCCCCATTTCCCCGGCGGACTTCTGTGACGACACAGAGGTTTTCGAACCGGGCTACCGGCAGGACGGGTGCTCGCTGTGGGAGCTGCTGTACTGGATGACCGTGTCCAGCGACAATACCGCCACCAACACGGTGATCTCCCTGCTGGGCTATGACCGTGTGAACCACTACTGCGCGGAAATCGGCCTGCCTCAGACCTCCCTCCAGCGGAAAATGCTGGATTTTCAGGCCATCGCGGAAGGGCGCAACAACTACACCTCCCCTGCCGATTTGTACCGCATCTTTTCTTTGCTGTATCACGGGGAAATCCTCAACAAGAAACTGCGGGACGTGGCCTTTGATTTTCTCGAGCGCTGCCGCAGCACCAGCAGCCTGCAGCGCTATATTCCCGATCCCGTACCGGTGCTCCACAAGCCCGGCGGACTGGATCACCTGAACCACGACGCGGGCATTTTCCTGCTGGAGGGCCGGCCCTACTATCTGGGCATCTTTACCTGGGACGGCCCCGCGCTGGACGGGGAACCGCATCAGAAAAAGCTCATCGGGCAGCTGTCCCGGATGGTCTATGATACCATGAAGGGAGGAACCATAGGATGAAAGCCATCGTCAAAACTCCCGTCTGCTCCCTGCTGTCCGCCCCGACCCGGGAAAGCACTCTGGAAGATGAAGCCCTGTACGGTATGGTGGTGGACATTCTGGAGGAACCGGCCCCCGGCTGGTACCGCGTCCGTACCCATTACCGCTATGAAGGCATCGTCTGCGCAGACGATCTGATCCTGGGAGACGAGGCAGCTTCCCTCTGGGAAGCGCTGCCGAAGAAAACCGTCCGCGGCAAGAATTTCTGCGACGTACTTTCCGAGCCCAAGGTTCAGGGCTGGATCCTGCAGACCATCCCCCGGGGCGGCATCGTTTCCCCGGCGGCCCAGCCGGAAAACGGCTGGCAGCAGGTTCGTCTGCCGGACGGACGCACCGGGTATATGCCCAGCGCCATTTTGTCCGATCACCACACCGCGCCTCTTTCTCAGGATGAAGGCGTTCTACGCCAGGCGCTGGTGGATGCCGCCATGCTCTACCGGGGTACCCACTACCGCTGGGGCGGCAAATCCCCCCTGGGTATCGACTGCTCCGGGCTGGTCTCCATGGCGTACATGCTCTGCGGTATCCTCATCTACCGGGACGCCCACATCCGGGAGGACTTTCCCATCCACGAAATCCCGCTGGAAGTCGTCAGGCCCGGCGATCTTCTGTTCTTCCCCGGCCACGTCGCCATGTACATCGGCCAGGGCCGTTACTGTCACAGCACCGGTAAAGCCGGAGACAACGGCTTTGCCGTCAATTCCCTGATCCCCAGCGATCCAGGCTACCGGGCCGACTTAAGAGAAAATATCACCCAGGTGGGTTCTTATTTTTAAAACAGAAAGGACAGTTCTCCATGAAAGTATTTTTAAGCGCGGATATGGAAGGCACTTGCGGCATTGTCTCCTGGCCGGAGACGGAGCGCTCCACGCCCTTTGACTACGCCCCTGCCCAGAAGCAGATGACCCGGGAAGTCGCCGCCGCCTGCCGGGGCGCTCTGGCTGCCGGCGCGGAGGAGGTGCTCGTAAAGGACGCCCACGACTCCGCCCGGAACATCGACCCCACCGCATTGCCCCGGGGCATCCGGATGAACCGGAGCTGGTCCGGCGATCCCTTAAGCATGATGAGCGGCCTGAATCAGGAAGCATTCGACGCCGTATTTTTCACCGGCTACCACGCCTGGGCGGGCTGCCCCGGCAATCCCCTGAGCCACACCATGAACGGGCGGAATAACCACGTCATCCTCAACGGCACACTGTGCAGCGAATTTCTCATCAATTCCTACACCGCCGGCTACTTTGGCGTACCCGTGGCTCTTCTCACCGGCGATGAGGCCCTGTGCGAGTTTGCAAAACAGCTGATCCCCGCCATCACCACCGTCCCTGTGAATGTCGGCCGGGGCGGCAGCGTCACCTCATTGCATCCCGACGAGGCCGTGGAGCGCATCGAGGCAGCCGCAAAGGAGGCTGTGTCCAAAGCGGCACAGTGCAGGGTTCCCATGCCGGAGCATTTCCATATGGAGATCGACTTCTGCAAGCACCATGTGGCCTACTCCAAGAGCTTCTATCCCGGCGCGGTGCTGAAGGATGACAAATTCGTCTGCTTTGATTCCGACGACTGGTTCGAGGTGCTGCGCTTCTGCCACTTCGTTCTCAGCGACGCCTGAGCGCATTAAGGAGGCAGTTTATGAATTTCCTGGAAGAAAGAATTGCAAAAGACGGTGTGGTCAAGCCCGGCAATGTGCTGAAGGTGGATTCCTTCCTGAACCACCAGATGGACATTGCCCTGATGGACGAGATCGGGCGGGAATTCAAGCGCCGCTTTGCCGGCGCTCCCATTACCAAGGTGCTGACCATTGAGGCTTCCGGCATCGCCATCGCCTACCCCGTGGCCCGGGAATTCGGCGTTCCCATGGTATTCGCCAAGAAGTCCCAGTCCATCAATATCGACGGCGACGTGTACGTCGCCGAGGTGGAGTCCTTCACCCATAAGAACAAAAACCAGGTCATTGTATCCAAGCGGTTTTTGAACGCGGACGATCATGTGCTGATCATCGACGATTTTCTGGCCAACGGCTGCGCCCTGCAGGGGCTGATCTCCATCGCCGAAGCCGCCGGAGCCACTGTGGAGGGTCTGGGCATCGCAGTCGAAAAAGGCTTTCAGATCGGCGGACGGGTCATCCGGAATCTGGGCTACCGGCTGGAATCCCTGGCCATCGTGGATTCCATGGATGCCGAGACCGGAACCATCACCTTCCGGGCACAGCCATAACCGGCTGACACAGGGGGCGGTGCGGTCACCGCCCCCACGGGTAATTTTGCTGCCCTGCCGCACGGCTTTCCTGCCGTGCTTTTTTCTTGGGCACTTTGAATAAACCGGCAAGAGCTGACGGCAAAAGATCCGCCACTCAGCCGCAGGCGATTGATTCATACGGATTCTCAATAAAAACTTTCATTCGCGAGAATTGAAGTCTTTTGTCATACTGATTCTCAATAAAAAACTTTCATTCGCGAGAATTGAAGTCTTTTGTCAGAGAATCCTATGAGACGGGATTGCGTGATTTTTCTTTCCTAAAATCACAGAATCGGTAACGCCGTAAGGCGCTGCCTTCTTAAAATCAAAGATTGTTATGAAGAAATAGTACCAGAGGTTCCCTTGCAAATTACATAATTTGTGCTATAGTAAAGAAAAAAGGAGACAGACAAATGAGCAAAGAGTTCCTGTATACACTTCTGGACAGCATGTCCGTATCCGGGCATGAGATCCCGCTGCAGAAGAAGGTCATCGCTGAGATGACTCCCCACTGCGACAAGATCCTCACGGACTATACCGGCAACGTCGTCTGTGTGCTGAACCCCGACGCCCCCTTCAAGGTGCTGCTTGCCGCCCACATTGACGAAATCGGCCTCATTGTCACCCATATTCAGCCCGACGGACTGCTTCGGGTGGCCAAATCCGGCAGCATTTTCCCCAGCGTGTATCCCGGCCATCAGGTTTTGGTGCACGGCTATGCCCGGACGGTCTGCGGCGCGGTCGTCCGCTCCAGGGAACTGGAAAAGGCCGACCTGAAGGTAGAGGAATTGTACATCGACATCGGCGCGAAGGACGCCGCCGACGCCCGGCAGTATGTGCAGGAGGGCGACCCCGTCCATCTGAACACCTGCCATCAGGAAATGCTCAACGGCTTCCTGTCCGCCCGGGGGGTGGATGACCGGGGCTGCGCTTACATCATTCTGGAAGCCCTCAAGCGTGCCAGGGCGCTGGGCTGCCGTATCGGCGTCTACGCCGCCACCACCGTAGGCGAGGAAACCACCGGGCGGGGTTCCTACTGGGCAGGCTCCGCCATCCGGCCGGACGTCGCCATCGTGACGGACGTGACCTACGCCTCCGATTACCCCGGCATGGATGCCAGGGAATCCGGTGAGGTAAAGCTGGGGGCCGGCGGCGTGATCTGCAACAGCTCCATCGCAAACCGGAAGGTCAACGACCTGCTGAAAGCCGTCGCCAAGGAGAACGGCATCCCCTATCAGGTGGAGTCCTACATGGGCAGGACCTACACCGACGCGGACAATCTCCACGTCACCGGCACCGGTGTCGTCACCGCGCTGCTGTCCCTGCCCCTGCGGTATATGCACTGCCCCTGCGAAGTGTGCCATATGGACGACATTGAAAACTGCATTGAGCTGCTGGCGCGCTTTTTGTGCCGCATCGACGAAAACACCGACCTCGACCCCTTCCATTGATCACCAATGCCGTTCACGCAAACCATATACATATATTGGAGGAAACCGTCATGACCTATCAAGAAGTTCTTCTGAATGCCCGTGAGATCCTCAGCAAAAACTGCAAAGCCTGTCCCGTATGCAACGGCAGAGCCTGCGGCAACCATATCCCCGGCCCCGGCGCCAAGGGAGCCGGCGATACCGCCATCCGCAACTATGAAAAGTGGCAGGAAATCCGCGTCAACATGGACACCATTCATCCCTGCGTGACCCCGGATACCTCTTTGAACCTGTTCGGAAAATCCTTCCGCTTCCCCTTCTTCGCAGGCCCCGTAGGCGCTGTCACCTCCCATTACAGTGATAAATACGACGACACGGCCTACAACAACATTCTGGTGAAGGCCTGCGCCGAAAACGGCATTGCCGCCTTTACCGGCGACGGTCTCAACGGCGAGGTTATGAAGGTGGCCTGCAAGGCCATCGCCGCCTCCGGCGGCATGGCGATTCCCACCGTGAAGCCCTGGAACATGGAGACCATTGAAGAAAAACTGGGATATTGCAAAGAATCCGGCTGCTTCGCCGTCGCCATGGACATTGACGCGGCAGGTCTGCCCTTCCTGAAGAATATGAATCCCCCGGCAGGCAGCAAGACCGTGGAGCAGCTGTCCCGGATCGCCGAAATGGCAGGCAAGCCCTTTATCATTAAGGGTGTCATGACCGTGGCGGGCGCCCTGAAAGCGAAGGAAGCCGGCGCCTCCGCCATTGTGGTCAGCAACCACGGCGGCCGGGTTCTGGATCAGTGCCCCGCCACCGCCGAAGTCCTTTCGGACATCGTGGGTGCCCTGAAGGGCAGCGGCGTGAAGATTTTCGTGGACGGCGGCATCCGCAGCGGCGTGGATGTGTTCAAGGCGCTGGCCCTGGGTGCCGACGCGGTTATCATCTGCCGTCCCTTCGTTCCCATGGTCTACGGCGGCGCGGAGGAAGGCGTGAAGCTCTACATTGAAAAGATCGGCGCGGAGCTCAGCGACACCATGGCGATGTGCGGCGCAAAGGATCTGGCCTCCATCAGCCGGGACATGCTCTTTATCAAATAATACCGTCTTTCTGATACTGTTTTCTGATAAAACTATAAAGTTTTATCAGAAAGACACCGCCTTTGGCGTTGTCGTTTTCATGATTTTTGGGATAGAAAATCACGAAAACCCGTCTCATTATGATCTTCATATTAAAAACTTCAATTCTGACGAATTAAGGAAGCTCTGATTAAATCGGCAAGAGCTGATGGCGAGAGATTTTGCCACAGACGAAAGTGTTAAAAACGAAGGAATACTGGATGTATTTCTCGTTTTTAACACTGCACGGATGTGGCAAAAGATCCGCCACTCAGCCGCAGGCGATTTATTCAGAGCTTCCTTAAAGTTTTTAATTGAATATCAGTATGACAGCAGGCGCGAAATGCGCCTGCTGTTTTCTGTAAACAGCTGCCTTTTATTGGTATCCGTAATCGGCGGTGAAGCCGCCCTGGCCCCCGCATTTATGAGGGGGCTGTCACGCCGAAAGGCGTGACTGGGGGAGTCTGCGGGAAGTCACCCAGATTCCCGGAAACTACGGGCGAATTCGGAAAACTTCCTTCGGGCTCCCCCGGCCTTCGCTTCCCTCGGCCACGAAAATCAAGGTATGACTGCCACCGGCAATCATACTGATACTATTTCTTATTAAAAATCTTTGATTTTTAATAAGAAGGCACCGCCTTGCGGCGTTGCCGATTCTGTGATTTTGGGAAAGAAAAATCACAGAATCCCGTCTCATATGATTCTCTAACAAAAAACTTCAATTCTTGCGAATGAAAGTTTTTTATTGAGAATCAGTATGATTTAGGGAAACTCCGATTCAATCGGCAAGAGCGGATGGAGAGAGCTTTTGTCACAGACGAAAGGGTTAAAAACGAAGGAATACTGGATGTGTTTCTCGTTTTGAACACTGCGCAGAGCACCCCCCTCGTAAACGAGGGGACAAGGCATTGTGCGTTAAATTACAATTTCTGCGAATGATAAATCTTTTTTCGTATCCGTACAAAGCGCTTCTCCGTCCAGCCGGAAACCCCATACGCAAAATATCCAAATATGAACATTTTATTACGAAAAAACTGTCAGAATTTACAAATTATTCATCTCAACGACATTTGTACTTCACAGAAGCACAAAAAAGGTGTATAATCTGGGTGTTCTGCCGGACAGCTCTCGCGGCGGGAATATTCAACGAAAAGGAATGCACTATGGAACTGACTCTGCAGCAGCGGCTGGACAAGCTCTTGGACGCCTATTCTCATCACTATGATATTGACCGGGATGTGGTAATCGGTGAAAACACCTTCCCCGCCACGGCAACCTATTATCTGCGTGACGAGAATTACCTGATCTCCAGACAGCATGTTCTGTCCACTGTGGAATCTCACGAATATGTGTATTTCTTTTTGTGCGACCACCTGGATGTTCCCACACTCTGCAAGCAGATCGAACTGACCAAACAGCTCGGTCTTGCCAACATCACGCCATCCAAAATCCATATGTGCTCTTATGTGACGCTGGTGGTGCTGGCCGACACAATCGATCCGGAAGCGAAGCGCCTGGTCAAGCGTATCCGCTATCGGAAGAACTACCTTCTGACACTCCACGGCTGGATGGAGTATCACCTGGCAGCAATGGAATGCAGTACAAACAGCTTCTTCTCCAATCCAGCCGGAAAAGAAGCACGGAAAAATCTGGAGCGCAATTTCACGCCCCGGACAAAAGCAAAGAAGGGAGCAAAATAACCTTATGAACGGACTCGTACTTCTCATCCTCAGCATCGCCGTTCTGCTGTGCGGCTACGTCTTTTATGGCCGCTACCTGTGCAAGAAGTGGGGCGTCGGTGAAGCTCAGGAAGCCACCCCTGCTCACACCATGGAGGACGGCATTGACTATGTCCCCGCAAAGGCCCCCGTCCTGATGGGCCATCACTTCTCCTCTATCGCCGGCGCCGGCCCCATTACCGGCCCCATCAGCGCGGTTGGCCTGGGCTTCGGCTGGGGCGCCTGCGCACTGTGGATCCTCATCGGCGGTATCTTCTTCGGCGGTGTCCATGACTTCGGCGCCCTGTTTGCCTCCGTCCGTCACGGCGGCAAGTCCATCGGCGAAATCATCTCCGTCAACATGTCCAAGCGCGCCAAGCGCCTGTTCATCATCTTCTCCTACCTGACCCTGATTCTGGTGGTTGCCGCTTTCGCTTCCATCGTCGCCGGTACCTTTGGTGCTACCGTGGTGGACGGCGTTGTGGATAAGGCTGCTTCCCTGAGCAACGCCCGGGTCGCTATGGTATCCATCCTGTTCATTGTCATCGCCATTGTGTTCGGCTTCTGCGTGTACCGCCGCAACGTCCCCATGGGCGTCGCCTCCGGTATCGGCGTGCTGGCAATCGTCGCCATCATCGCCATCGGCATGAACTTCCATCCCATTTATCTGTCCGCCAACGTCTGGATGTGGATCGTGGGCGCGTACATTCTGGTCGCTTCCGTGGCGCCCGTGTGGATCCTGCTGCAGCCCAGAGATTACCTGTCCTCCTTCCTGCTGTACGCCATGCTGGCGCTGGCCGCTGTTGCCGTTGTTGTGGGCCATCCCTCTATGGACAGCCTGCCCGTTATGAACACCCCCGGCAACGCCACCCCCGTGTTCCCCGTGCTGTTCACCACCATCGCCTGCGGCGCTATCTCCGGCTTCCATTCTCTGGTCTCCTCCGGCACCACCTCCAAGCAGCTGGATAAGGAAACCGACGCCAAGCCCATCGCCTACGGCGGCATGCTTCTGGAGTGCGTCCTCGCCATCCTGACCCTGGTTGCCACCGCTTACGCCTACAGCTGGAACAAGGCCAACCCCGATATGGCTCTGAAGGGCGCAACCGCCATCTTCGGCGGCGGCATCGCCGGCATGATTGATCCCAGCCGGGGCAGCGTTTACGAGATCCTGTATACTCTGCTGGTTCTGACCTACTCCGCTTTCTGCCTGACCTCTCTGGACACCGCCACCCGTCTGGCCCGGTTCATGTTCCAGGAGTTCTGGCTGGACGGCTCCAAGGGTGAGACCCCCGATAACGTCACCGGCTACAAGAAGGTTCTGTCCAACCCCTATGTCGCCACCATCATCACCGTGGTGCTGGGTGTCCTGCTGGGCCTGAACGGCTACGGCAAGATCTGGGCGCTGTTCGGCTCCGCCAACCAGCTGCTGGCCGCTCTGGGCCTGCTGGCTGTTGCCACCTGGCTGGGCAAGATCGGCAAGGACAACA
>JBJDYG010000063.1:0-70392 GCA_051867075.1 Faecousia sp.
CTGTGGTAGGGCACGCCGCACATGGGGGTCTGCTCCTCCTTGGGCTTGCCCCGGTCCCGGGTGGTCAGGGTCAGATCCAGCTCCCGGGCCGCCAGCTTGGCGTCCTCGTCGAACATTTCATAGAAGTCGCCCAGGCGGAACAGCAGGATGCAGTCATGGTTCTGCTCCTTGATCTGCCGGTACTGCCGCCGCATGGGGGTCAGCTCGGTGGTTGTTTGTGCCATATTGATTCCGTCCTATTCTGTATATGAGTGGAAGGCTGAAAGTGAAATTGTCCCTTCGGGGGAAAATTGAATATGGATCGCCGCGGCTATCCGCTTTCAGCTTTCCGCCAACTGACCCGCCAGGCTCCAGGTGGTGGCGGCGGTGATGGTGATGTTCTGATAGGTGCCGATCAGCTCGCCGCAGCCGGGGAAGCGTACCAGACGGCCCCCCTCCGTGCGGGCGGTGAGCTGGTCTTTGTCTTTGCCGTCCACAAGGCAGCGCAGCGTCCTGCCGATGTAGGAGTTGTGGATCTCCTCGGAAATGGCGTTCTGTACCGCGCAGAGCCTGTCAAAACGGCGGTTTTTCTCTTCCTTCGGCGTGGGGTCGTCCATTTTGGCGGCGGGGGTGCCGGGGCGGGGAGAGAAGATGAAGGTAAACAGGCTGTCGTACTGCACCGCCTGAATCAGGGAAATGGTTTGCTCAAATTCTTCCTCGGTTTCCCCGGGGAAGCCTACGATGACGTCGCTGGTCAGCACCAGCCCGGGCATGACCT
This sequence comes from Faecousia sp., assembly GCA_051867075.1. GTDB lineage: Bacteria > Bacillota > Clostridia > Oscillospirales > Oscillospiraceae > Faecousia. The sequence continues at coordinate 758 of JBJDYG010000063.1, forward strand.
TTTTCGCGTAGCTGACCTTCTGCAGGTAGGTTTCCCGGTCATAGTGGCGGTTCATGGCCTTCAGCACCCGGGAAGAGCCGGACTGGAAGGGAAGATGGAGCTGCTTTGCGATCTTGGGGTAGCGCGCCATGGTGTCAAAGAGCTTTTCGCTGGCGTCCCGGGGGTGGCTGGTCATGAAGCGGATGAGAAATTCTCCCGGAAGCTGGGCAATGGCGGCAAGCAGGTCGGCAAAATCCATGCCGCAGTCCAAGTCCTTGCCGTAGGAGTTGACGTTCTGCCCCAGAAGGGTGATGTCTTTGACTCCGTTTTCGATCAGCTCCCGGCATTCGGCGAGAATGTCCTCCGGCTGGCGGCTGCGCTCCCGGCCCCGGACATAGGGGACGATGCAGTAGGTGCAGAAATTGTTGCAGCCGTACATAATGGACACCCAGGCCTTCAGTTTGGAGTCCCGCACCTGGGGAATGCCCTCGGCGATGGAGCCGGGTTCCTCTTCGATGAAGAACTGCCGCTTTTTTCCGCTGAGCACGTTCCAGAGAATTTCCGGGAACTGCCACAGGTGGTGGGTGGAGAACACGCCGTCCACATGGGGATAGCTGTGCTTAATGCGGTCGGAGACCTTGGTTTCTCCCGCCATGCAGCCGCACAGGAAGATCTTCTGCTCCGGGTGGCGGCGTTTGGTGTGGGTCAGTGCGCCCAGATTGCCGAAAACCCGCTGCTCGGCGTGTTCCCGGATGGCACAGGTATTCATAATGACCACATCGGCGCCCTCGGCGCTTCCCACAATGGCATAGCCGCTCTGGGCAAGATACCCCCGCAGCTTTTCGGAGTCGGCTTCATTCTGCTGGCAGCCGTAGGTTTCCACATAGGCCGTGGGCGTGCGCCCGCGGGTCTGCCAGTAGGCGGCGATTTTATCACAGCAGGCAAACTGGTTGTCCAGCTCGGTCTGAGAAATAACGGTGGTTTTGGTGTTCATTCGGGAATTCCTCCAATGGATACTATCTCAATCCTAAATGATAACATTTTTCTTCCCTGTTTGCAAGTGCCAGTCACAGGGAAATGCAAAATGAAGCTGTCCGCTCCGCGGACGAATTTCAATTTGCCCGGCGGAATGAAAAGCCGAATTGTAAATATTCTATGTCCCACCTTGCAATCCTCCCCAAACCGTGGTAAACTACCTGAGTATGACTGCCCGTTTTAACGGAGAAAGAGGCCATTTCATGGAAAAATGTAAATATTGTCAGGAAGAACTGACGGAAGGAAGCACTGTCTGCCCCCACTGCGGAAAAGACAACGCTTCGGAGGAAGAAACCGCAGCTGCCCGGGAAGCGGCTTCCGTGGAGAATGCCGCGGAGGAACCCAGGGCCGAAACCGTAGAGCAAGCCCCGAAGGAGCCTGCCGCCGAAACGGCGGAGGAACCCGCTTCCGAGACTGCCGGGGAGCAACCGGCAGACGAAGCGCCCACTGAGATCAAAGAGGGCGCCAAGGCCACGCCCGGGAGAATCGCCATTGCCGTTGCCGCCGTTGTGGTGCTGGCAGCCGCGCTGGTTGCCCTGATTGCAGGCGGCCTGAACAAAAGCAGGAATACCGAGCAGACTACGCTGCCGGAGCAGACCACTGCTGCCGCAACCGAGACGGCTGCGCCTGCCACTGTCCCCGCCGACGGCAACCCCGATGACGTGACCTGCAAGGGCAGCTACACCGTTTCCGACGAGGATGCCGCCGCTGCCAAAGACACTGTGGTCGCCACGATGGGCGACGTTTCGCTGACCAACGGACAGCTTCAGGTATACTACTGGAACGTGGTCAACAGCGTGCTCAGCTCCAATTACGGCTACAGCCTGATGTACAGCGGTCAGCTGGATTATACCCAGCCTCTGGACACCCAGCTCTGCGCCCAGGACAACAGCCTGACCTGGCAGCAGTTTTTCCTGAGTGAGGCGCTGAACTTCTGGCAGATGTATCAGTCTCTGGCGCTGGAAGCGAAGGATGCCGGTCTGGAAATGCCTGCGGAGGATCGGGAATATCTGGACGGTCTGGCTGCCTCTTTGGAGGAAACCGCCGCGCTTTACGGCCTGGACAGCGTGGAGGAGCTGCTGCTGCACAATGTGGGGCCCGGCGCTGGGCTGGAGGAATTTGCCGGCTTCCAGGAGCTTTACTATCAGGGTAAGCCCTATTACACCGCCGAGACTGCCAAGTTCGTTCCGACTCCGGAGGATCTGGACGCCTATTTCACCGAAAATGAGAGCTACTACGCGGAAAACGGGGTCACCCGTGAGGGCAAGTTTGTAGACGTGCGCCACATTCTTGTCATGCCCGAGGGAGGCACCACCGGGGACGACGGCACCACCACCTACTCCGAGGAAGAGTGGGCTGCCTGTGAAGCGAAGGCGCAGGAGCTTCTGGATCAGTGGCTGGCAGGCGACGCAACCGAGGACAGCTTCGCGGCTCTGGCGGAAGAAAAGTCCGAGGACGGTGGCTCCAACACCAACGGCGGCCTGTATGAGAATGTCTACGAGGGACAGATGGTGGAGCCGTTTGAGCAGTGGTGCTTTGACGAAAGCCGGGCAAACGGCGACTATGGTCTGGTGAGAACCGACTACGGCTACCATGTCATGTACTTTGTGGGAAGCACGCCCATCTGGGAGTACTACGCGGAAAGCGGCTGGGTCAGCCAGCAGACGGAGAATTTCATCGCCGGGCTGGCGCAGGAGCACCCCATGGAGGTTGACTACAGCGCCATCAAACTTGGCTATATCAATCTGGGCGGCTGATGAAAAAACAAGCACCCCGGCGGGAAAGGCGGGTGTCCGTAACACAGTAATTCTATGAATAATTTATTACAGCATCTGTCTTGCGGGGTTGGTAACACGAAAATAGGCCATACCCAGTCATTTTGACCGGGCATCGCTTATTCTTTTTCCTCCATTAGTATTTTATCATTAGAGGGAACATTCTTCAAGCACACATAGACAGTGGTAATGGCAGAATATCGAGAGGCACCACATCAAAAATCCCTTATTATACTAAGGGCGCACTTCTATACGTGGTACCCCCATATGTGCGCTCTGCGGGACCGTACAGCCCGGACACCGGAAGAAAGCAAGGATGCTACACTTCCCCTGCGCTGGCTGCCGCCAGCTACCCTATGCAGATGAATACCATTTACGGTGACCACTCAGGAATTAACAGTTAAGCCATTTACAATGAATATAGGATATGGTATAATAATGATAAATCGGGATATTGTATTTGGGAAGGAGTGATATTAATGCTTAGTATGTTCAAAAAAGCGTTTTGGGTTCCATATGATGAGAGCGCTACCTATCCTACTGTGGCAAAAGCGCACCAATCAATTTCCAAGTATTGTGAAGAGAATGGTTACTCGTACTCTTTTAATAGTGATGACGATGTTGTAATAAACGACAAGCTCTATGAAATATATAGAGGCTATGAGAACGGAAGCCGTGGCAATTATGGAATCAAGTGCAGAGAAAAGTAAATTTCCATATTAATCGGATATGTCAATCTGTATGACTTTGGAATATCCTGATTAAGTTCATGAATTGAATATCCGCCGCCCAACGGCGGCACCACCGAGCAGGAAATCTTGAAAGAGGTTCCCTGCTCTTTTTTATGCAGTGCACCCAACATATCCATATCCAGTATGACGGTATTGGATTCATCCCTCTGGACGAACTGCTGAAAGAAGAAACGGCGTGACCGAAGCCACGCCGTCCCTTGAAAACCAATGGTTTTCAGATTTTGGATTTAACTGTCTTACGAACATCCCGCTAACCGCCGGGGTGCTTTGCGTGGCAAGCATCTGATCGGTATTGTGCAGAGAGAGGATTCATTGCTGTTCGGCGGCGCAGCCGCAAAGCCTTCCCCGGAGGGAAGGACTTTTACCAGTCTGCCTTCAATTCCTTCGCCAGGGGCAGGGTGTGGAAGATCTCTGCCGTGATGGCTTTGTATTCGCCTACGTCCGTGGTCTTGCGCAGCCGCTTTCCCAGCTTTTCGCTGCCCTCGAAGCGGCGCAGAAGGTAGAACCAGTTCTCTTTTAACCGGAACATGGCGTTCCGGGAGCCGCCGAAGGCGTCAATGTAGGCTTCCAGAAGCGCTTCATAAAACCCTTCCAGCGCCGGCAGCGTGGTGCCGCCGGGGGTCAGCATTCCGGGGGCGCCGATCAGTCCCCGGCCGATCATCACGGAGCCAACCTGGGGGTATTTCTTCTCAAATTCCCGAATCTGCGTCAATGTGCACAGATTCCCGTTGTAGCAGAGTTTGTTTCTGCTGTTTTTCAGGGCGTACGCAAAGCAGTCAAGGTGAACGGGGCTGCTGTAAAATTCCTTCCGCACCCGGGGATGGAGGATCAGCTCCCGGATGGGATAGCGGTTAAAAACCTCCAGCAGGGCAGGAAATTCGTCGACGGACTCCAGCCCCAGCCGGGTTTTGATGGAGATGGCGATGGGGCATTGGCTGAAAACAGCGTCCAGAAACCGGTCGAGGCTGTCAGGATCGGCCAGCATACCCGCGCCCTTGCCCTTGGCGGTCACCGTCCCGGAGGGGCAGCCAAGGTTCAAGTTGACCTCCCGGTACCCCCGGTCCCGGATAACCGCCGCCGCCCAGAGAAAATCCTCCGGCACCTTTGTAAGCACCTGGGGAACGGCGTCTAAATCCACGCTGTCCGCTTCCGGCAGCTCCCGGCTTTCCTTTGGGGTCAGCTGACGGTGAACGGTGGGGGAGAAAAAGGGCATGTAATAGCGGTTAACGCCGGGAAAATACCTATGGTGCAGGCGGCGGAAAATGCTGTCCGTCAGCCCCTCCATAGGGGCAAAGTAATACTGCATCGCAAGACTCCTTCGGAAATGCGAAAATGCAAAATGATAAATGCAGAATGAAGGCGTTCCTTCGGGCCGTTCGTTCAAAGCATACCTTCCGTTTTGCATTATGCATTTTGCATTCCGCGTGATATTCATGCCTGCCGAATCAGCCGCACAAGCGGCTGATTCATGCACTGTACCGGAATCGGTGCCGGGATCCCTCCGCGCGCTTCGCTTGCCGGGGATGACAGCATCGACGGTAACTTCTCGCCTGCCAGTATCATACTGATTCGCAAGTAAAAAACGTTCATTCGCAAGAATTGAACTATGAATGAGCAAATTTATGCTATTGCACAATTTCGGTATACGCACGCGCCCAAGGCTCCCTTGTGTAAAGGGAGCTGGCACGGCGAAGCCGTGACTGAGGGATTGCCGCGGTAAAATGTTACGTATTCGCCGGAAATGGGCGAATTCGCAGCTACATGCTGCACAATCCCTCCGCCCCTTCGGGGCCTCCCTTTACACAAGGGAGGTTTTGCGGTGCGCCCACACCAGTGTCAATGAGAAATTGCGCAAAACGTAAAATATGCTCATCTATTGTAAAAAAATTATTTCAAGTGCCGTTGCCTCGCCTCTGACGAGGCAACGGTTGCTGATGCACATAAAATCCCCATGCACAAACTGCTTTCATGGTTTGTGGCCCAATCATTTCGCATGGGGATTTCATAAGAAATAATATCAGGGAACCTCTGAATAAATCGTCTGCGGCTGAGTGGCGGATCTTTTGCCACATCCGTGCAGTGTTAAAAACGAGAAATACATCCAGTATTCCTTCGTTTTTAACACTTTCGTCTGTGGCAAAATCTCTCGCCATCAGCTCTTGCCGATTTAATCAGAGCTTCCTCAGATCTCCATGATCACGGGCAGGATCATGGGATTGCGCTTGGTGGCCTTGTACAGGTAGCCGCTGAGGTCGTTTTTGATGGCGGACTTGATGGCGGCCCAGTCCCGTACCCGCTTGCGCTGGCAGCGGTCGATGGCCTCCATGGCGACGGTGCGCAGCTCGCCCATCAGATCCTCGGACTCCTTCACATAGATGAAGCCCCGGGTGATGATGTCCGGGCCGGTGATGACGCTGCCGTCCTCGCTGCTCAGGTTGACGCAGACCACGATCATGCCGTCCTCAGCCAGGTGCTTGCGGTCCCGCAGCACCACGCTGCCAACGTCGCCTACGCCGCTGCCGTCCACGAACACCCGCCCGGCAGGTACGGTGCCGTTGACCTTGCAGGTTCTGCCGGTGAGCTCAAAGACGGTGCCGATTTCACCGATGTGGATGTTTCTCGGGTTCATGCCCATGGACTGGGCCAGCTTGCTGTGCAGTTGCAGGTGCCGCTGCTCGCCGTGGACGGGGATGAAGAATTTGGGCTTTACCAGTCCGTGGACGATTTTCAGCTCCTCCTGACAGGCGTGGCCGGAGACATGCAGCCCCTCGCTCTTTTCATAAACCACGTCCGCCCCCTTGCGGTACAGCTCGTTGATGATGTTGCTGATGGACTTTTCGTTGCCGGGGATGGCGGAGGCGGAAATGATGATCCGGTCGCCGGCGGTGATGTCCACCTGCTTGTGGGTGCTGAAGGCCATCCGGTACAGGGCGGACATGTTCTCGCCCTGAGAGCCGGTGGAGACGATGACGATTTTATTCTTGGGCAGGCTCTTGATGGAAGCCAAATCTACAATGGTGCCCTGCTTCACCTTCAGATAGCCCAGCTCCTGGGCAACCTTCAGCATATTTTCCATGCTCCGCCCGGAAACTGCCACTTTTCGCCCATAGCGCTGGGCGGTGGAGAGGATGGACTGGATGCGGTGCATGTTGGAGGCAAAGGTGGTGACGATGATTCGCTGGTCGCAGTTGCGGAACTGCCGGTCGAGACTGTCGGCGACCACGTTTTCGCTGGGCGTGTAGCCCTGACGCTCCACATTGGTGGAGTCCGCCAGCAGCGCCAGCACCCCCTGGTTGCCCAGCTCACCCAGCCGCGCCAGATCCATCATGCCGTCCTTGGCGGTGGGGTCGATCTTGAAGTCCCCGGTGAATACCACGGTGCCCACAGGGGTGCGGATGGCGAAGGCCACCGCGTCGGGAATGGAATGGTTGACGTGGATAAACTCCACGGTGAAGCACCCGGCCTTGACAACATCCCCGGGCTTGTGGGTGATGAGCTTGACCTTGTCCGCCAGCCTGTGCTCCTCCAGCTTCAGCTTGATCAGGCCGCAGGTCATGGCGGTGCCGTGAACGGGACAGCTTAAGTCCCGCATGGCATAGGGAATGGAACCGATGTGATCCTCATGCCCGTGGGTAATGAACATGCCCCGCAGCTTCTTCTGGTTGGCGGACAGATAGGAAAAGTCGGGGATCACCAGATCCACACCATACATGTCCTCCTCGGGGAAGCCCACGCCGCAGTCCACCACGATCATATCCTTGCCGTATTCCAGAACGGTGCAGTTCTTGCCGATTTCGTCAAGACCGCCCAGAGGGATAATTTTCAGTTTTTCTGCCAATTTACTTGATAACTCCTTTCAAAATGTACATGGAAGTGTGCCGTGACGGCGCAACAAGCAGGCAGCCACTCGCCCCGGATCCGGCCCCGAATCGCCTTTTCCAGGGAGAACGCCTGCATCTTTTTTTCGTAACGATTCAGCCGCGCCGAAATCTCTCGCCTGAAGGATCGTTCGGCGAATCGGCTGAAAGCGGAAGGTTGACGGTATTTCCTTCGGAAATCATTCAAATGAGCCGCAAAGCGACACCTTCGCTTTCAACCTTCCACGCACACAGACGCTCTTACAGCAGCCATCGCGCATAAACGACCACGCGTCTGGTGTTTTCCGGCCGCGATTGAATCGTTACAGTTTTTCTGTTTTTAACAGGAAACGCGCATGCGCTTCCAAAATGCCCGGGTAAAGCCCGTCCCCGGCGCCATCGGCTATAGTATAACACATTTTCCTGAAAAAGTATACAGGTTTTTTTACAGGCTTTTTTACGGATTTCCCAGAAAAGGAGTTGCACCTTTTGGTCGGATTTGCTATAATAACGGGTATAGTATGGACAACTGTGGCTGATCGCAGCCGGAAGGAGGCAGCTTGGCAGTGAATCGGAAGCTGGGAAGATTGCTTAGACCCGGGATGGGCGTATACTTTTTCGTGATGGCGGCTTTTTGCGCCGCGGCGCTGCTTGTGAGAAATTACTGGCTGGCCGCCGGAGAAATGGCGGTGACAGTGGTTGTTTTTCTAATGTATGTTCTGGACAGGACCCGCCGGGAACGCCAGATCCAGCAGTATATCCAGTCCGCGTCCAATACGCTGGAAGCCTCCAGCGGCGGGGAAGCGCCCCTTCCTGCGGTGATGATCCGGCTGGGCGACGGGGATATCGTCTGGGGCAACCACCGTTTCAGCGAGCTGACGGGCTATGCCGACACCATGACGGAGCTGCGGCTGGAAGAGGTGCTGCCGGACTTTTCTTTGGACTGGCTCACCGCCGGGAAAACCGAAAGCCCCCGGGATGCGGTTCTGGGCAACCGCCGCTACCGGGTCTATGGAACCACCATCCGGGCGGAGGATAACCGGGGCACCATGCTGGGCGTATTGTATTTTTCCGATCTGACGGAGCTGTATCAGGTGCGGGATGAATATATCCGCTCCCGGCCGGTGGTGACCATCATCCTCATTGACAATTATGAGGAACTGACCAAAAATATGACGGAAAGCGGCATCTCCACCATGAATGCCAAGCTCAACGACACCATCACCCGGTGGACGGAAGGGTACAACGGACTGCTTCGCCGGCTGGAGCGCAACCGCTTCCTGTTTATCTTCGAAAAACGGGACCTGGAACGGGCGAAGGAGGACAAATTCTCCCTGCTGGAGGATATCCACGAGATCGTCAACCCCTCGGGTCTGCCCGCCTCCATTTCCATCGGTCTTGGCGTGGACGGCGTGAGCTTTGAGGAAGGATATGATTTTGCCGCGCTGGGCATCGAAATGGCGCTGAGCCGGGGCGGCGATCAGGCGGTCATCAAGGACCGGGTCAACTTCAATTTCTACGGCGGCAGGAGCCGGGAGGCGGATTACCGCAGCAAGGTGCGCTCCCGCGTAACCGCCAATTCCCTGATGGAGCTGATCGGCCAGAGTGGCCGGGTGTTCATCATGGGACACAAGAATGCCGACCTGGACGCTTTGGGCGCCGCCATGGGCATCAGCTGCCTGTGCCGCAAGAAAGGCAAAAAGGCCAATATCGTCATCGATCTGGAAAACAACGCCGCCGGAAAGCTGATTGAGGAGATCCAGGCCGTCCCGGAATACCGGGATGTGTTCCTGTCCGGGCAGGACGCCCTTCTGATGGCGGACAACCGGAGCATCCTGATCGTGGTGGACACCAACCGCCCGGATCAGGTGGAGTGCAAGCCTCTGCTGGAAGCCATTTCCAAGGTCTGTGTGGTGGATCACCACCGCCGGGCGGCGGATTATATCAACCCCGTGGTGGTCAACCTCCACGAGCCCTACGCTTCCTCCGCGGCGGAGCTGGTGACCGAGATCCTGCTTTACACCGTGGAAAAGAAGGATGTGCTGCCCATTGAGGCCGAGAGCCTGATGGCCGGTATTTGTCTGGACACCAAGTTCTTCAATGTCCGCACAGGAGAGCGCACCTTTGAGGCCGCCGCGGTGCTGCGGCGTCTGGGAGCGGACACCACGGAGGTCAAGAAGCTGATGCAGAACGACTTCCAGGACACCATGGCAAAGTATCAGATCATCAAGTCCTCCCGGCTGTACCGGCAGGAGATCGCCATTGCCGCCCTGAACACCGCCACGACCCGGGTGCTGGCGGCCCAGGCGGCGGACGAGCTGCTGAACATTTCCGGCATCACCGCCTCCTTTGTCCTCTACCCGGATGGGGATCAGGTGATTATTTCCGCCCGGAGTATCGGCAGCGCCAATGTCCAGATGATTCTGGAGCCTCTGGGCGGCGGCGGAAACACCGCCACGGCAGGCGCGCAGATGCGCAATACCACCGTCAAGGACGCGCTGGACAGGCTGGTTGCGTCGATAGACAAATTCTACGAGGAGTAAATAAGTTTGAGATATCAGGCAGGAGACGCAGGCTGTCTTGTGTTCACGCCCGCCTGATATCTTCCATCTCATATTGATAAGGAGAAAGCGACCATGAAAGTGATTTTATTGCAGGACGTGAAGGGCAAGGGCAAGAAGGGCCAGATGATCGAGGTTTCCGACGGCTACGCCCGGAACTTTATGCTGCCCCGGAAGCTGGCCACGGAGGCTACCCCCGATGCCGTGAACACCATGCGCATGAATGACAAGGCAACCCAGGAGCGCATTGCCCGGGAGAAGGCCGAGGCCATGGACACCGCGGGCAAGCTGCGGGAAATGACCATTACCGTCACCGCCAAGGGCGGCGGCGCGGGACGGCTCTTCGGCTCCGTCACCAATCAGGAAATTGCCGACGCACTGGCGAAAACCGGCATTAAGCTGGACAAGCGGAAAATCGTCATTGCCGAGCCCATCAAGAATGTGGGCACCTACACCGTCACCTGCAAGCTGGGCTATGAGATCACAGCGCCTCTGACGGTCAAGATCGAGGAAGCTTGATACAGCGGGAAAAATCCTGCGGCGCGGTGATTTTTACCTGCGCTGAAAATGAAATCCGTTATGTGGTCATCCGCCATACCGGCGGCCGCTGCGGGTTCCCCAAGGGCCATATGGAGCCGGGGGAGGACGAGAAGACCACCGCCCTGCGGGAGAGCTGCGAGGAGGTGGGCCTGCGGCCTACCCTTGCGGAAGGGGTTCTGGAGGAGGAAAACCATCCCCTGCACCCAGCCCGAAGAGATTGCCGGGGCTTACCTGCAGCCCTACGAAGAAGCGTTTTCTATGCTGACCTTCCGGGAAGCCAGGGAAATCCTGGGAAAAGCCAACCGCTTTCTCGGAAAATAAGAGGCTGCGTCCCCGTTTCGCCACAGAAATAACAGAGAAAGGAGAATGAACCATGGATGAAGAACTTCTGTCCCGGCAGCCGCCCCAGTCCCTGGAGGCGGAGCAGGCGGTTTTGGGTTCCATCCTCATCGACAGCCGGTGCATCACCGACGTGGTGGGCATTGTGAAGCCCGAGGACTTTTACCTGCAGCAGAACCGGGAAATCTTTGAAGCCATCTATACCATGTTCAATTTCTCCCAGACCATTGACCCTGTCACGGTTCTGGACAAGCTAAAGGAGCTGGGCTATTACCACGACAATTCCCGGGACTACATTCTGCAGCTCATGGAAATCACCCCAACCGCCGCCAATGTGGCACGGTATGCGGACATTGTCCGGGAAAAGTCCATGCTTCGGGGATTGAGCCAGGCCGCCACGGACATTCAGGAAATGGTGTCCGAAGAGGTCGGCACCCCGGCTGAGATGCTGGAGTCCGCCGAAAAGAAAATCTACGCTCTGCGCAAGGGCGAACGGGGCGACTCTCTGGAGCACATCGGCACCACGCTGCACAAGGTGTTTGACCGTCTGACGGAGCTGAGTCAGTCGGATTCCATGATTCCCGGCCTGTCTACCGGCCTGCGGGATCTGGACACCCGGATCAACGGCCTGAACAAGTCGGACCTTCTGCTCATCGCCGCCCGTCCCGCCATGGGCAAATCCGCCTTCGCGCTGAACATTGGCGTCAACGTGGCGAAGAAATATAAGAAAACCGTGGCGATTTTCAATCTGGAAATGTCCCGGGAGCAGCTTGCCATGCGTCTGCTTGCCAGCGAGGGCTTTGTGGAGCTGCAGAAGCTGGCAACCGGAAAGCTCAGCGAAGAGGAGTGGAGCAAGCTGTGCATGGCCTCCGCCGCCCTGAGCCAGACGGACATCCGCATTGACGACAACCCCTCCGTCACCGTGGCGGACATCAACGCCAAATGCCGCCGTCTGGACAATCTGGGGCTGGTCATCATCGACTACCTGCAGCTGATGCAGGGCTCCGGCTACGGGAAGAACAGCGACAACCGCGTCACGGTGGTGGGCGAGATTTCCCGTTCCTTAAAAATCATGGCGAAGGAGCTGGATGTGCCTGTGATCTGTCTGAGCCAGCTGTCCCGTGCGGTGGAGAGCCGCACCGACAAGCGCCCGATCCTTTCCGATCTGCGGGAATCCGGCGCCATCGAGCAGGACGCGGACTCGGTGATGTTCCTGTACCGGGACGAATACTACCACGAAAACACCGAGGACAAGGGTGTTGCGGAGTGTATTGTGGCGAAAAACCGTCACGGGGAAACCGGCGCGGTGAAGCTGCAGTGGATCGGTCAGTACCAGACCTTTGCCGACCGGGAGTGGAAGCATGCACAATAGTCTCTTGCGCATGATCCGTCAGTATGATATGATCGCGCCGGGAGATACGGTCGTTTGCGCCGTCTCCGGGGGCGCGGATTCCGTGGCGCTGCTGTTTGCGATGTATCTTCTGAAGGACAAGCTGGGCATCCGTCTGGAAGCCGCCCATTTTAACCACCGCCTGCGGGGGGAAGAATCCGACGGGGACGAGGCATTCGTCCGGGCCCTTTGCAGCCAATATGACATTCCCCTCCATGTAGGCTCGGCGGAGGTTCGCCCCGGGAAAAAGGGGCTGGAGGCCGCTGCCCGGGACGTCCGGTACGCCTATCTTCGGAGCTTAAGCGGAAAAATCGCCACTGCCCACACCGCCGACGACAACGCCGAAACGGTGCTGATGCGCCTTATCCGGGGCACCGGGCTGAAAGGCCTCGGCGCCATCGCCCCGGTCAGCGGCAGGGTCATCCGTCCCATGCTGCTGACAAACCGGCAGGAGGTGGAGGCGTTTCTGGAAAAATGGGGCCTGCCCCACCGGGAGGACAGCTCCAACGCCTCCGATTTGTTCCTGCGAAACCGCATCCGCCATACCGTGATGCCCCTGCTGAAGGCGGAGAATCCGAAGCTGGCGGAGAATCTTTCCCAAATGGCTCTGCGTCTGAGGGAGGATGAGGTTTATCTGTCCGAACAGTCCCGGTTTGAGAGCCTGCCTGCAGTCCAGGTGCTGAAAAAGATGCCCAAAGCCCAGCGCAGCCGCTGCATCGAGGCGTTTTTGAAAAAAAGCGGCGTAAGGGAGCCGGAGGATTCCCACATCTGTCTGGTGGAGGCGCTGATTTTTTCCGACAAGCCCTCCGCACGGGCGGATCTGCCCGGGGGTGTCACCGTCACCCGGCAGTATGACCGTCTGGAAGCGGCGGGGCAGAAGCCGGATCCGGAACCGGTGACACTTCCCTGTCCCGGGGAGGTGCTCTATTCCGGCCTGCGGGTCACCTGCGCGCCGGCGGAGAAAATCATCAACACCGCTGATACCTTCACGGTTCACGCCGTGGGGGAGCTGACCCTGCGGCCTCGGAAAAGCGGGGACTGCATCCGCCTGAGCGGCGGCAGCAAAAGCCTGAAAAAGCTGTTCATCGACCGGAAGATCCCCGCTGCCTGCCGCGGGCAGATCCCGGTGGTTTGCGACGGACAGGGAATTTTGGGCGTGTATTCGATTGGCGTTCATATGGACCGGGCCGCCGGGGAGCTTCCCGGGGTGACCGTTCATTTTGAAAATTCAGAGCGTAAGGGAGACTGAATTATGGAAAAGGATATTCAGGAGGTTCTGCTGACTGAGGAGCAGATCAAGACCCGTATCCGGGAGCTGGGCGAAGTGCTGACGGCGGAGTATGCGGGAAAAGACCCTGTTGTTGTAGGCGTACTCAAGGGCGTTGTGGTGTTCTACGCGGATATGATCCGGGAGATCAAGACGCCCTGTCAGATGGATTTTATGTGGATTTCCTCCTATGCCGGTACCGACTCCACCGGGAAAATGGAGGTCAAGCGGGATGTTTCCGTGGATATCCGGGGCCGCCATGTGCTGATTTTGGAGGACATTTACGACACCGGCAGCTCTCTGGACTTTACCTACCGGCATCTTCTGTCCCGGCAGCCTGCCTCCCTGAGGATCTGTACGCTGCTGGATAAGCCCGAGCGCCGCCGTCCCGGCATTACCCTGAAGCCCGATTACGTCGGCTTTACCATTCCCAACGCCTTTGTGGTGGGCTATGGCCTGGATTTTAACGAGCATTACCGGAATCTGCCCTATGTGGGCGTGCTGAAACCGGAAGCCTATGAAACCGTGAAATGATCCTGCCCCGGGCGGCAGGAAGCGCGTGGACAGCCTCTGTGACGCAGTATGGGGTGCTGTCAAAGCGATAAAACCGCTTTCATCATAATTCGTATAAGGAGAACCCGACATTGAAAAACCGAAGACTAATCCCCATCATCGTATACATCGCGGTGCTGGTGCTGTTCTTTACCTGGGCGAGCAGCCTTTTCGGCAGGAACACAGACAGCATTCCCTATTCCCAGGTGGTGGAGCTGTTCCGCAAGGAGCAGGTGCGGCAGTTTGTGGTGGAGGATCAGACCATCACCCTGTACCTGAGAAACCCCTACAACGGGCAGACCACCGTCACCACTGCTCTGGCCGACCGGGAGAGCTTCCGGCAGGAGATGAGCGACCTGTTTGCCGAGCAGCAGGAAGCCGGTGTGCTGGAGAGCTACAACTTTGTTCCGGACAAAGGGTTCTCTCCCTATGAGCTGATCCTGCCGCTGCTGGTGGTGGGACTGGTGCTGCTGCTTTTGTGGGCGGTGCTCATGGGCCGCATGAACAGCGGCGGAAATCCGCTGAACAATTTCGGCAAGGCCCGGACGGTGCTGGGGGTTCCCGGGGACAAGAAGGTGACCTTTGACGATGTGGCCGGTGCGGACGAAGAAAAGGAAGAACTGCAGGAAGTTGTGGATTTCCTGAAAAATCCCGAGAAATTTACGGAGATCGGCGCCCGGATCCCCCATGGCCTGCTGCTGGTTGGCCCTCCCGGCACCGGCAAGACTCTGCTTGCCCGGGCGGTTGCCGGAGAGGCCGGGGTGCAGTTTTTGTCCATTTCCGGCTCGGATTTCGTGGAAATGTATGTGGGCGTCGGCGCCAGCCGTGTCCGGGATCTGTTTGAGCAGGCCAAGAAAATCGCGCCTGCCATCGTGTTCATCGACGAAATTGACGCCGTAGGCCGCAAGCGCGGCTCCGGTCTGGGCGGCGGCCACGACGAAAAAGAGCAGACCCTGAACCAGCTGCTGGTGGAAATGGACGGCTTTACCCGCACCGAGGGCGTTATCGTTCTGGCAGCCACCAACCGTCCGGACATCCTCGATCCCGCACTACTGCGTCCCGGCCGGTTTGACCGGCAGATCCATGTGGGCCGTCCCGACGTAAAGGGCCGGGAGGAAATCCTGAAGGTTCACGCCAGAGACAAGAAGCTGGACGCTTCCGTGAATCTGAAAACCGTTGCCCGTTCCACCGCTGGCTTTACCGGCGCTGACCTGAGCAATCTGCTGAACGAAGCCGCCATTCTTGCAGCCAGAGCCAACCGCCCGGTGCTGAACATGGAGGACATGAATGAGGCGCTGATGAAGATCACGGCAGGCCCCGCGAAAAAGAGCCGTGTCCAGACCCGGAAGGATCTGAAGGAGACGGCCATCCACGAGGCCGGGCATGCCGTTGCCATGTACAACCTGCCCACCCACGACCCGGTGCGGCAGATCACCATTGTTCCCCGGGGGCAGTCTCTGGGCGCTACCTGGTATCTTCCCAAGGATGACTCGTCCAACCTGACCCG
The DNA here is from genome assembly GCA_051867075.1 of Faecousia sp. GTDB lineage: Bacteria > Bacillota > Clostridia > Oscillospirales > Oscillospiraceae > Faecousia. Next base: position 16,312 of record JBJDYG010000063.1, read on the forward strand.
CAACGAGATGTATGAGCAGATCGTGTCTCTGCTGGGCGGGCGTGTGGCGGAGGCGCTGTTCCTGGGCGATATTTCCGTTGGCGCGTCCAATGACATTGACCGGGCCACCAAGCTGGCGAAGGATATGGTCGCCCGGTACGGCATGTGCGAAAAGCTGGGCACCGTGTCCTATCTGGACGGCGGCGAGGTGTTCATCGGGCGGGACTACCAGACCACCAAGAGCTATTCCGAGAAATACGCAGGCACCATTGACGACGAGGTCAAGGCGCTGATCGACAGGGCCTACGATCATTGCAGGCAGATCCTGACGGACAACAGCGAAAAGCTCCACAAGGTGGTGGCGTTCCTGCTGGATAAGGAAACCATGACCGGCGAGCAGTTTGAAGCCGTGATGCAGGGCAGGGAAGTGGGGGAGGCCTCCTCCACCGCCATGTTTGATGGGTTTGAGGAAAAACCGGAAGAAAACGAAGAGAAATAGGGAAGCTCTGAAGAAACGGCAGGAGCTGACAGCGAGAGATTTCGCTTTCCCCAGAAGGCTTGGAAAACAGAGGAATACTGTGTGTATTTCCTGTTTTTCAAACCCTACGGGCGGGAAAAGATTCGCTGCTTAAGCCGCGGACGATTTGTTCAGAGATTCTATTGTTTTCCCCTCATGGGAGAAGGCAGCGCGGCACCCGCCCCGGCGGGAGCCGCGCTCTTCTTATACTATTTCTTATTAAAAATCTTTGATTTTTAATAAGAAGACACCGCCTTACGGCGTTGTCGATTCTGTGATTTTGGGAAAGAAAAATCACGCAATCCCGTCTCATATGATTCTCTAACAAAAAACTTCAATTCTTGCGAATGAAAGTTTTTTATGAGAATCAGTATTATATTCGGTTCAGGGCACCTCGGACACTACCCTTTTGCGTTCTTGCCGGAGTTTTTGCCCTGACAATGCGTTTTGAAAATCCAGAAAACACATGTATTCCGGGATTTTCCAAACTTTTGCCAGCCTGAAATCTCTTGGGAAGCTCTGAACAAATCGCCTGCGGCTTAAGCGGCGAATCTTCTGCCGCCAGCTGTTGCCGATTTAATAGGAGCTTCCTTAGGGAACCTCTGAATCAATCGTCTGCGGCTGAATGGCGGATCTTGTGCCACATCCGTGCAGTGTTCAAAACGAGAAATACATCCAGTATTCCTTCGTTTTTAACACTTTCGTCTGTGGCAAAATCTCTCGCCATCCGCTCTTGACGATTTAATCAGAGTTTGATGCTTTTTACTCCCAATTTGCCTCGCCGTTTCTACGTCCCCGCAGGTTCTGTCGGTTCGTACTTTCAGAAGGAGTGGACATGCGTCATGTCCACTCCTTGTCTTTGAATACCCATATGAAACCGGACTGCCACGGCCAGGGGCAGGAGGATTTACAGAGAACCTGGCACGGTTCTGCTGCGGATGACCTCCCGGTACCAGTGGAAGGAATCCTTAGGAACGCGCCCACCTGTAAGATAGTCCATGTACACCAGACCGAAGCGTTCTGCGCAGCCGCTGCTCCACTCGAAATTATCTGTAAGGGCCCAATGGAAGTAGCCTCGGATATCTGCGCCGTTTTCCACCGCCCGTCCCAGGCAGTGGAGATATCTGGCCAGAAAATCTATCCGGTCAGCATCGTGAACCTGACCGTCCAGGTAAATCCGGTCATTGCAGCTCAGGCCGTTTTCTGTAATGTAGCCTGGCAGGCCGTAGCGCTCCTGCAGGAAACGCACGCCCCAGTCCATGACTTCGGGGGTCATCGGCCATTTCAGGGCGGTGCGGGGAAAGCCGGGGTATCGGGGCACATAGGCAAAGCCTGTCTCCCCTGCCCTGACGGCGTGACCGTTGTAGATGTTATAACCCAGCATATGGGGAACGGTATGGATCACTGCCATCTCCTGCTCTGTGATCCTGCGGACCAGAGGCTCCAGTCTTGTCCCGGTGCAGTCCGGAAACTTCCCCAGGCAAATGGGGTCCAGCAGCCAATGGTGGGTAAAGGTCCAATCCCCATCGGAAACGGCGAAGGTGGCCTCTCGTGCAGCCTGGATGTCCTCCGGAGTCTCCCGCTCCGGGTAGCACAGCCGTCCTGTGGAGGCGATGCCTACCAATGCCTCCGGGTCGGTGGCCTGAATGGCCCGCTGGGCCAGTCCGTGAGCGAGGAGCTGGTTGACCAGAACATCGAATTGTCCGGCCAGCTTCAGCTGTTTTCCCGGGGCGTGGATGCCGCTTTGATGGCCCAGAGCGACGGTGCACTGAGGCTCATTGAGGGTAAAATAGTGCTTCACCCGTCCCCGGAAATGCGCCGCCATCATCCCGCAGAACCGGGCAAACGCTGCGGCGGTCTGCCTTTCCTGCCAGCCGCCCCGATCCTGGGCTGCCTGAGGCAGCTCCCAGTGATACAGGGTCAGATACGGCGTGACGCCGCTGGCAAGGCACAGATCCACCACCCGGTCATAGTAGGCAATGCCTTCTTCGTTCCAACTCCCGTCGGCGTTGGGATCGATTCTGGCCCAGCTGGTGGAGAAACGGTAAGCACCGGCCCCCATTTCCTTTAACAGGGCAATATCCTCAGCATAGCGGTGATAGGAATCGCAGGCCATATCCCCATTGTCGCCATAAGCGATCTTCCCGGGCGTGTGGCAGAAGGTGTCCCAGATGGAGGCTCCGCCGCCGTCTGCTGTGGAAAACCCCTCGATCTGATAGGCACTGGAGGCAGCTCCCCATACAAAGCTGTCCGAAAATACTGTGCTCACAGTGTCACCTCCACGGAAGCCTTGGACCCTGAGGACAGCGGAACCACTTCGCCTGCAATGGGCGTACCATTTACGATAATGCCCTTTTCTTCCCCGCGGTGGACGTGAATGGTATATTCACAACCCCGGAAACGGCGGATAACAGTGTATTCCGTCCAGGCTTTGGGAATGCAGGGGTGAATCCGCAGGCCGTCATAGTCAGGACAGACGCCCAGAATGGCCTGACTGATACTCAGGAACGTCCAGCTGGCGGTGCCGGTGAGCCAGCTGTTTTTGGCGTGGCCCGGATTGCCGGAGGCGCGGCCGGTGACCGTCTGGGAATAGACGTAGGGCTCCGTCTCGTGAACCTCGCTCTTTTCCTCCAGATAGGCCGGGCAAATCCTGCGGTAAACGTCAAATGCCTCGTCCCCCCGGCCCAGAGCTGCCTCGGCGCAGACAATCCATGGATTGTTGTGGCAGAACACAGAGCCGTTTTCCTTGAATCCGGGCGGATAGGAGGATATCTCGCCCAACTCCAGATGATACCGGGTATAGCAGGGAGCCAGCAGCTCCACGCCGTACTCTCCCAGCAGGTACTTCCGGGTAGATTCCATGGCCTTCAGGCCCTCTCCGGTGTCCCTGCCGACGCCCGCCAGCGTACAGAAGCCCTGGGGTTCAATAAAGATTTGGCCTTCTTCGCACTCGTGGCTGCCCACCTTATTTCCGTTTGCGTCGTAGGCCCGGAGGAACCACTCTCCATCCCAGCCATCCTTGAGGATGGCTTTTTCCATATCCGCCACAGCCCCGCGGATATCCGCCGCCTCCTGTTTCAGGCCGATGCGGTCGCACAGGGCAGCGTACTCACCGCCATATTTGACAAACATGCCACCGATAAACACGGATTCCGCCACTGGCCCTTCACTGGGGCCGAAGGTCTGGAAGCTCTCGCCGGGTTCTTCGGAGAAACAGTTCAGGTTCAGGCAGTCGTTCCAGTCCGCCCGGCCGATCAGAGGCAGCTTGTGGGGCCCCAGATGGTTTCGGGTGAAGTATACGCTGCGGCGCAAGTGTTCCAGCAGAGGAACCTCCGTACCGGGCTGGTTGTCGAAGGGGGTGGGGTGGTCCAGAATGGTGAAATCCCCCGTCTCCTTGACATAAGCGCAGACCGCGCCCACCAGCCATAGGGGATCGTCGTTGAAGCCGCTGCCGATGTCGTTGTTGCCTCGCTTGGTCAGAGGCTGGTACTGGTGGTAAGTAGAGCCGTCGGCAAACTGGATGGAGGCAATGTCAATGATCCGCTCCCGGGCCCGGTCCGGAATGATATGCATGAAGCCATACAGATCCTGACAGGAATCCCGGAAACCCATGCCCCGTCCGGTGCCGGTTTCATAGTAGGAAGCAGAGCGGCTCATATTGAAGGTGACCATACACTGATATTGGTGCCAGATGTTCACCATACGGTTCAGCTTATCATTTTGTGAACGGAGCTGATAGTTGCTCAGCAGGCCGTCCCAATACTGTCCCAGTTCCCTGAAGGCAGCATCCACCGCCCGGGAAGTAGAGAATTTTTCCATAATCCGCAGGGCGGTATCCTTGCGGATTACGTTGGGGGCCAGGAATTTCTGATCCCTGGGATTTTTGCCATAGCCAAGGACAAAGGCAGCGCGGCGGCTTTCCCCAGGCTGCAGGGTGAGTTCCAGATGCTGACAGCCGATGGGATACCAGCCCACGATTCTGGAGAAACCGCTGCGTTCCTCTCGCACCAGTTTAGGATCCGACCAGTCGCCCATATGTCCCAGAAAGGTGCTGCGGTCCGTATCCCACCCGGCGGCAGGAACATTGACGCCGTAGTAGGCGTAGTGATCCCGGCGCTCCCGGTACTCGGTTTTGTGGTAGATCACGCCGCCGTCCACCTCGGACTCGGCGATGTTCAGGTTGCGCTGATAGTTCTGGCTGTCGTCCACCGCGTTCCACAGGCACCATTCCATGACGCCCCAGACATGAACAATCTTTTCTGCATTGGTTTGATTGGTCAGCACCAGATCGTGCAGCTCACAGTTTTCCCCCACGGGAACAAAAAAGGTCATTTTCGCCTCCAGCCCTTCCCTGGCGCTGGTAAAGGTGGTGTAGCCCATGCCGTGGCGGCATTCGTAGTAGTCAAGTTCCGTTCTGGTGGGAAGGTATCCCGGGTTCCAGGCGGGCTTTCCTGCCTCCTTAATATAATAGAAGCGCCCGCCGTTGTCCCCCGGGACAGCATTGTACCGGTAGCGCAGAAGCCGCTGAAGTTTCGCGTCCCGGTAGAAGCAGTAACCGCCTCCGGTGTTAGAGATCATTCCAAGGAAATCTTCGCTGCCCAGGTAATTGATCCAAGGCAAGGGAGTAGCCGGAGTGGTAATTACATATTCCCGGCGCGGGTCATCAAAGTAACCAAACTGCATATGGTTCCCTCCTGACGCCAAGTCTGGCGAGATGCGATAACGTTTAAGTTGTGTTTTCAAGGTTAGAATAGCGGATAATTCAAAGAAATGCAAGTATTATTTTCGGTTTTTCTAAAAAATAATTTTCAGCTTTAATTTTTCCGGCATTTTCGCATTTTTTCGCAAGCATATTGTACAGTTTTTCGGATTTAAAGTATACAATATCGCCAAATATTAGTCACTATGCTTGTTTTTCAAAAACTGCCTCTTGCTTTTTCGTGCAACATGAGGTATAGTGAAATTACGAAATCGATTAAGAAACCGCAGCAACACTAGAGCATCAGAAGGAAGTGGGTCCCATGGTTTCAATGAAGGATATCGCCAGGCGCTGCGGTGTATCCGTGGCAACCGTCAGCAAGGCGCTGAATGGCCATTCAGATGTGGGCGAGGAAACCCGTGCAAGGATCTGCGCCGTTGCAGATGATCTTGGCTATCTGACCAACTCCGCCGCCCGGGCACTGAAAACCAACCGTACCTATCATTTGGGCGTCCTGTTCGTAGATGAACGCAGAAGCGGCCTGTCTCATGAATACTTCTCCTCTGTACTGGAAAGTTTCAAGGTGGCCGCGGAAAGCCATGGCTACGACATCACCTTTATTAACCACAATGTGGGAGGTCGCCCCACCACCTATCTGCAGCACTGCCTCTACCGGGGTGTGGATGGCGTGGTAATCGCCTGCGTTGACTTTATCGATCCCCGGGTCCGGGAACTGGTTGACAGCGGCATTCCCCTGGTTACCATTGACCATATTTTCAATAACCGTCTGGCGGTGGTTTCCGACAATGTCGCAGGACTGGAAGCGCTGGTTCATTATGTATACGGGAAGGGTCACCGTAAAATTGCTTTTCTGCATGGCGAGCGGACCTCCGTTACAGAAAACCGGCTGACCGGGTTCTACCGGGCCTGTGAGGAACTGGGGTTGGATATCCCGCCGGAATATATCCGGGAAGGCGCTTACCATGATCCTGACCGCTGTGCCCAGGTTACTCGGGAGCTGCTGGCTCTGCCGGAACGGCCAACGTGTATCCTGTTCCCGGATGACTATTCCTACATCGGCGGTCTGAACGCCCTGAGTGAAGCGGGTCTGCGGGTTCCGGAGGATATCTCCGCTGTCGGCTATGACGGCATCCATCTGGCAAAGGTGCTCCATCTGACTACCTATTCCCAGGATACCAAGGCGCTGGGTGCCACCGCAGCCGAGCGGCTCATCCATTTGATTGAGCATCCCAAAACCACCCTGGCGGAGCAGATTCTTATTCACGGCGGGCTGCTGGAGGGTACTTCCGTAAAGCAACTGTAGTACTATTTCTTATTAATCCCCATGCTGAGTACAGCGCCACAAAAAACGGAAGTTCTCAAAAATGTTTGTTTTTTACCATTGTTTGTGAGAATTTCACAGTAAAAACGCCTATTCTTGTGAATGAAGGTTTTTTAAGAATCAGCATAAGATGATCTGGTTTGTGCGTTATCGGGAAGATCCCGTAACAAATAAAAGGAGGAAATCGAAATGAAAAAAGCGCTTGCCCTGCTGTTGGCTCTGGTCATGGTTCTTTCCCTGGCCGCTTGTGGCTCCAGCAAAACCGAAGAAACCAAGGCCGCCGCTCCTGCTGAGACCAAGGCTGCCACCCCTGCCGAAACCGAAGCTCCCGCCGAGGAAGGCAAGGTTTTCAACATCTACGCTTGGAACGAAGAATTCAAGGGCTTCTTTGAGAAGTACTACACTGTCCCCGAGGGTGTCACTGTCAACTGGATCATCAATCCCAGCGACGGCGGCGTTTACCAGGATAAACTGGATGAGGCTCTGCTGAACCAGGCCAATGTGGCTGACGACGAGAAGATCGACATGTTCCTGGCTGAGGCCGACTACATTCTGAAGTACACCGACTCCGAGTACACCCAGGATATCACCGCCCTGGGCGTCACAGATTTCTCCAACACCTACGAGTACACTGTCCAGGCCGCTTCCGATGCCAACGGTGTTGTCAAGGGCGTGTCCTTCCAGTGCTGCCCCTCCGCTCTGATCTATCGTCGCTCCATCGCTTTGGACGTACTGGGCACCGATGATCCCGCAGAAGTCCAGGCCAAGCTGGACAGCTGGGACAAGTTCAACACCGTGGCCGCCGATGCCAAAGCAAAGGGCTACTACATGACCTCCTCCGAGGCTGAAACCTTCCGCGTGTTCTCCAACAACGGCACTGCTCCTCTGGTTGACGATGCCGGTAACCTGGTTCTGGATGACTCCATCAAGGCATGGCAGGCTCAGGCCAAGGACTTCTCCGACAAGGGCTATACCCTGACCTGCGACATCTGGTCCGATGAGTGCACCGCTCAGATGTTCGCCGAGGGCAAGACCATGTGCTACTTTGGACCTGCCTGGTACTTCAACTTCTGCATGGGCAACGCTCAGGATCCCGATAAGGGCTGCTACGGCGACTGGGCTATCTGCCAGGGTCCTCAGGCTCACTTCTGGGGCGGCACCTGGCTGCTGGCTGCCACTGGCTCTGACAACCCCACCATGCTGGCTGACATTATGAACACCTTCATCAACGATGAGGAAGTCTGCTCCAACCTGATTAAGAATGAGGCTCAGTTCACCAACAACCAGGCTGTCAACGCTAAGTTTGCTGAGGATCCCGAATATGGAAACGCTTTCCTGGGCGGCCAGAACGACGTGGCGGTTTTTGTGGAGTTGGCCAAGAACATCAAATTTGAGAACAAGACCATCTATGACCAGCTGCTGACCGAGGGCCTGCAGGGCTACTGGAGAGAGTACTGTGACGGCGCCGTGACCGAAGATGAGGCCATGAGCAACTACTACAAGTACATCAACGAGAAGTACCCCGAGATCGTCACTCCCTGATTTTTCAGCCAAGTACATATCTCCGCTCTGAAATATCACGTTCCATGGGGCAAGGCGGAAGCCTTGCCCCATCTCTCATTTCCGGCTTTGCTTTCGCTTCAGAATAGTCAGTCAACCTATTTTGAATCGAGAACAAAGTAAGCGAGGAGGATGCCCTATGAAACGTTTATCCGGCAACGGTCCTGCAAGGCGGAAAAGCATCAGCTATGCCAAGTGGGGCTACCTGTTCATTGCACCGTTTTTCATCACCTATGCCATCTTTAACCTGTATCCCCTGATCCTGACGATCTATAACAGCTTCTTTGAAAACTACCGCTCCGGCTTGAAGCAGGTGGGGCCCAACTTTGTGGGTCTTGCCAACTACGTCAAGCTCTTCACCCCAGACGCCAACGGCTCCATCGATATCCTGAAATATACCTGCAATACTGTGGTGCTGTGGCTGGGCGGCGCGATTCCCCAGATCGTCATAGCCCTGCTGCTGGCCATCTTCTTCACCAGCTACCGGCTGAACATCCGGGGGCAGCAGTTCTTCAAGACTGTGATTTACATGCCCAACCTGATTATGGCCTCCGCCTTCTCCATGCTGTTCTTCACGCTGTTCTCCAATGTCGGCCCTGTGAACCAGCTGCTGCTGCAATCTGGCGTTGTGGACACCGCCATTGACTTCTTCTCCATCAAGATAACCGTCCGGGGCCTGATCTGCCTGATGAACTTCCTGCTTTGGTTCGGCAACACCACCATTTTGCTGATGGCAGGCATTATGGGCATTGATCAGAACCTGTTCGAGGCGGCGGAAATCGACGGTGCCGGTTCTGTTCAGGTGTTCTTCCGGGTGACGCTTCCCCTGCTGACACCTATTTTGGTCTACACCATCATCACGGCTTTGATTGGCGGTCTGCAGATGTTCGATGTGCCTCAGGTTCTAACCAACGGTGCCGGTACACCCAACCGCAGTTCCATGACGCTCATCATGTTCCTGAACAACTATTTGAAGACCAGCAAGAACTACGGCATGGCTGGCGCGATCTCCGTAATTATCTTCATTATCACCGGCCTGCTGAGCATGCTTGTCTACCGCAGCCTCACCAAGAAGGACTAAGGAGGGTTACTCATGAACGCCAATTCTTATGACAGCCGCAAGGCAAAGGCCATGCTGACCATCAGCCGGATTGTAGTGTACGCAATTCTGATCTTCCTGTCCGTTCTGTGCCTGTTCTCCTTCTACATGCTGTTCGTCAATGCCACCCGCTCCAATGCCGACCTGCAGGGCGGCTTCCGGCTGCTGCCCAGCACCTACTTTCTGACCAACCTGAAAAACGCCTGGACCGATGCTTCCATCAACATCCCCCGGGGCATGCTGAACAGTTTCATCATCGCTGCCAGCGCTGCAGTATTGTCGACCTACTTCTCCGCACTGACAGCCTACGGCATCCACACCTATGATTTCAAGCTGAAAAAGGCAGCATTCACCTTCATCATGGCGGTCATGGTCATTCCAACCCAGGTTTCAGCCGTCGGCTTCTACCAGATGTGCGTCAAGCTGGGCTGGACAAACAGCTATATTCCTCTGATTCTTCCCTGCATAGCTGCTCCCGTAGTGTTCTTCTACATGAAGCAATATATGGAAAGCGTGCTTCCCATGGAGGTCGTGGATGCCGCCCGGGTGGATGGCTCCGGCGAGTTCCGCACCTTCAATACCATCATCCTGCCGATGCTGAAACCTGCACTGGCGGTACAGCTGATTTTTAACTTTGTTCTCTCCTGGAACAACTACTTCATCCCTGCCCTGCTGCTGGACAAAGCGGAAATGAAAACTGTTCCTCTGATGATCGCCCAACTGCGCAGCGCCGACTATTCCAAGTTCGACATGGGCAAGGTCTACATGTTCATCCTGCTTGCCATTCTGCCGGTGGTGATCGTATATATCTGCCTGAGCAAGTACATTATTAAAGGCGTTACCGCCGGTTCCGTCAAGGGCTGAGTCGATCCGCAGATCAAACAGGATGCCGCAAATTAGCAGAGGCTTCGGTTTCCACGTGCGGAACCGAAGCCTCCGGTGTGCGGCTCAAAGCCATGGACTTCTTCAAGGCCATGTTATGCAGAACATTCGCTGATCCAGTCTGGAACACAAAATCCCAGTGTCCGCCGCAGTCCACAGAGCACGGGAACGTTTTATACTGATTCTCAATAAATCCCCATGCTGAGTACAGCGCCGCCAAAAATGAAAGTCGTCAAAAATGTTTGAATTTTACCATTGTTTTTGAGACTTTCATAGTAAGCGGCCCGGTTCACAGCGGACATGCGGGGGTGTTTCCCGGAAACATGGTGGGGCAGGTGAATTATGTCATCATAGTCTCCCATTATGCTTTGTGCCCTCCTATCTGGCGGTTCCGGTCTTTGGCGGTAGCGCCCTCTTCCAGATTCATGCCTTTCAAAATGGCGTTTTTTCCGTACTTCTTCTTGATGGTCAGCACTGCCTGCTGACGGCGTTTTTCCCGTTCCTGCTCAAAGGTTTTCTCGGAGCGCCGTTTCTCCTGGGAGGCATAGTCGGTGAAGAAATCCAACTGCTCCGGCGGTTCCTGCTTCGGCAGGGAGGATTCCGGAACAACATGATTGGCGGACAGATAGAGCCGCCTGACCAGAAGATTGGGATCCACAATGCGCTCATACAATTCCGTAACAGCAGCGACAATGACTTTGGTGGAAGCGGTATGCTTTTCCAAATTTGCGGTGCCGTGGGCGTGTTTGGGAATTCTGCGGCCATAGTGGTCCATGGTGACGGCACCCTGATAGGCTTTGTTTCGTTCCGGGTCGGTCAGGTTCTCGATATCGTAGCCCACCGTCAGCACGATCTGATCGGTCACCAGCCCCTTCTCCACCAGATCCAGAGAAAGGCTATCCGCCATTTCCCGGGCAACCAGCTTGGCTTTCTCCGCGGAATAGGGGCATTGCAGCACCTGCCCCGGGCTGATGCTGTTGGTTTCCGGCTTATAGGCTTTGATGTCTGCAATGGTGCATGGTTCCCATCCCCAGGCATGGTCAATAAGCAGCTCGGCATTGACGCCGAACGGTTTATACAGCAGATCCTCATTATGAAAATCCGTAGGCTTGCCGATGGAGCACCGGGCGATATCCCCCATGGTGTGAAGTCCCACCTTTTCCAGCTTCTTTGCATAGCCCCGTCCCACACGCCAAAAATCCGTCAGGGGACGGTGGGACCACAATTCCTGCCGGTAGCGCGTCTCGTCCAGCTGCGCAATGCGCACACCGTTTTTGTCGGCTGGAATGTGCTTCGCCACGATATCCATAGCAACCTTCGCCAGATACAGGTTGGTCCCGATCCCGGCGGTTGCCGTGATGCCGGTGGTTTCCAGAACCTCCAGAATCATCTGCATGGCAAGCTCTCTGGGGCTCAGTCTGTACAGATTCAGATAATTTGTGGCATCGATAAACACCTCATCAACGGAGTATACATGGATATCCTCCGGTGCAATGTATTTGAGGTACACGTTGTAAATCGCCGCGCTGGTCTCCATGTAAAACGCCATCCGGGGGGGCGCAATGATATAATCTACCGCCAATTCCGGATGCTTTCTCAGCTCGTTATAATCATGGGATTTGCCCGTGAAGGTTTGTCTGGGAGCGGATCCCTTCCGCAGTGCGTTGACTTGACCGACTTTCTGCACGACTTCAAACAACCGGGGGCGACCGGGAATCCCGAAGGATTTCAGGGAAGGGGAAACCGCAAGGCAGATGGTCTTGTCAGTGCGGCTTGGGTCAGCAACCACCAGATTGGTGGTCATGGGGTCCAGCCCCCGCTGGATGCACTCGACGGAAGCGTAGAAGGACTTTAAGTCGATGGCAATATAGCTTCTGGCTTTCATTCCGGCACATCCCTTTCTGATTCACAAACATAATTTCGATTATCTTGCAGTCAGTATATCACAAGGAAAGGAAAAAGTACAGAAGAAAATATTGCCCCCGTCCTGCAGAATATGCATGAGTCTGGTAAGCGCAAGCAACAGAGCCGGAGCGAATACCGCCCCGGCTCTTCAGTATGTCATGAAAACCTGCTAAACTGTTTTTTGAAAATTGCTCAGGATTTTCTCCTGGATGCGGATGTATTCCCTGGCGTCATCCGGACCCAGGCCTTCCAGCATGGCCGATACACGGGAGATGACTTCAACTCTGGTTTTTTGTATCGCTTTAATCCCATCCTCCGTCAGCCGGACAATGATCTGCCGGTTATCGCTCAGATCGGAAGAGCGCACGATCAGACCCTTTTCCTCCATATGATGCAGGAGAAAGGCAATCCGCGCGGTACTGACAGACATCTTTTCACTGAGTTCTTTGGGATGAATCACTGTTTCGTGGGTGACCAGATAATTCAGAACAAATAATTCTCCCTTCGTCATCTTTGACAGGTGCTGATACGCAGGAACCTGAAGAAGATTTGCCCGAACGCTGAGAAGCTGGCTGGCCAGAGATGCGTAATCCATATTTTTGCGCCTCAATTCCCTAAGGAACCTCTGATGAAATCGTCTGCGGCTCAGCTTTTCAGTTATGAAAATAGGAAATACATACAGGATTCCTCAATTTCCATAACTTCGATTTGGGCCGGAATCTCTCGCCCACAGCGCTTGCCGACGTCATCAGAGCTTCCCTGATACTGACATCTTCCGTGATCATAACCCTTTGCGCGGGGTTTGTCAACGGATTTCTTCCCCATAGGTGGGATGCTGGTTATTCTGCTGCCGCAGTCCTGCGCAAATCCGCCGCTGTTTCAAAAAAGATGCGCGGCATTCTTCCGGAATTATGGATTCCGGGTCGAAGCCTGCAAACATATCATCCAGGGAAACGCCGTACAACTTGCTTAAGAGCAGACATTCCGATATCGTCGGCTCCGAGACACCGGATTCCCAGTTCTCTATCAGAGCTGCATCTGCGCCAAAATATTGGGCAAGTTCGACTGGGGTGAAGTTTGCTGCTTCTCTCAATTCTTTCAGGGTAGAACAGATTGACATGTAATTCATTTTCACACCCGATTTCTACCGCTCTTCCATGACGCTCATGTATGCCGGGCGGATAATCTTATCCATGCAGATCAATTCTTCGATACGGTGGGCACTCCAGCCGACGATTCTTGCGACGGCGAACATTGCCGTATACAATTCCTGGGGAATTCCCAGCATGTCATAGACAAAACCGCTGTAAAAGTCCACATTGGGGCTGACGCCCTTGTAGATGCGCCGGTGCTTGGCAATCAACCGGGGAGCAAGCTCTTCCACATTGCGGTACAGCTCCAAATCCTTTTCGCGCCCTTTTTCAGCGGCAAGTTTTTCCACATATCCCTTAAATATGCGCTCTCTGGGATCGGACAGGGAATAAATCGCGTGTCCCATGCCGTATACAAGACCCTTTTGATCGAATGCCTCTTTGTTGATGATCTTTGTTAAATAGGCGCTTAAAGCATCCTTGTCCGAACAGTCGGAAACATGGCCCCGAATGTCCTCCATCATTTCCATGACCTTGATGTTCGCGCCGCCATGCTTGGGACCCTTCAAAGAAGACATAGCCGCTGCAATGGTGGAATAGGTATCGGAGCCTGATGATGTTATCACCCTGGTAGTAAAGGTGGAATTGTTGCCGCCGCCGTGTTCCATGTGCAGAATCAATGCGGTATCCAGAACCTTTGCTTCCGTGGGAGTATACTTTTTGTCCGGGCGAAGCATCATCAGGAGGTTTTCTGCAGTTGAAAGAGAAGGATCCGGACGGTGAATCACCATACTGTCCATATTCTCATAGTAATTGTAGGCGTGGTATCCGTAAACAGCAAGCAGCGGGAACTCAGCGATGAGCTGAATGCACTGCCTGAGTGAGTTGGTGACACTGGTGTCCGTGGCAGAATCGTCGTAAGATGCCAGCGTCAATATGCCCCGTGTCATGGAATTCATGATATCTTTGCCGGGCGCCTTCATAATGACATCCCTGGTAAAATTTGTGGGAAGTGTTCTGCACTCGCCGATCAACTGCTGGAACTCATTTGCGGCAGTGCTGTCCGGCATTTCCCCCATGAGCAGGAGATAGGCTATTTTTTCATAGCCAAGCTCTGTTTCCCCGAGGCCGTTAATCAGATCGTCCACACGGTATCCCCGGTACCATAATTGGCCATCGCAGGGCGTCTTTTTACCATCCACGATCTTGGACGAAGTGATCTTCGAAATATTCGTCAGCCCGGCAAGAACGCCGTTGCCGTTTTCATCACGGAGTCCTTTCTTCACGCCATATTCGTCATACAGTCTCGGGCAGATGCTGTCATTTTGCCGGCACAATTTTTCTTTTTGAAAGGCGTAGTCGTTCAATTGTGTCATATCCACGGTTCTATTCTCCTTCTTTCGTAAACGCTTCGTCCATAACGTTTTCAAGATGATCTATCTGCTTTAGCAGATAAACAAGATTATCGTAGCCATATTTCTCAATCACACGGCTGTAATAGTCGTTCAGGATTTTTTCCTGGCGCTGCATTGCCTGAATACCTGAGTCTGTGATGATGACATAGGTACCGTCGCTGCCATCTCCGGTGTGGGACCATAGTACCAGCCCCCGTTCTTTCAGTTTGCGAACCATGCTGGAGGCACTGTGAATCGGCATTTCCAGCTGATCGGCCAGATCTTTCAAATAGGTTCGCTCCGGTGCGGCGGGCTGGTCGGATGCGATCCCTGCAATACTGTGCAGAGCAATATAATCTGAAACAGTCAATTCTGTAAACAAATCATGGGCCATGTCTTTGTTCAGCAGATATCTGTGATAGGTCAGCTCGTAAGCCAGCTTTGCTACCTCGCTGTGGTTATTCATTTGAACCATCCTTTCCATTGGTTAATACTGACAGGGACAGTATCACTTGGGATGTCCCCCATTTATGAACAGTCAAGTTTGAGTGCTTGTTTTTATCGAATACCTGATGAAAAAGCGGACTTGCGGCTTTTCACGCTCCGCACATGTTATCTAAGGAAGCACTGAATAAATCGGCAAGAGCTGACAGCGGGAGATGTTTCCTCAGACAAAGGTTCCAAAAGCGCAGGAATTCTGTATGTATTTGGGGCCACGCGGCTGGGCAGAAAGATCCGCTGCTCAGCTGCAGACGATTTGTTCAGGTGTTTCCTAACATTATTAGCAATCCGGGTATAAAAAACCGCTGCTCAGCCGCAGACGATTTGTCCAGAGCTTCCATATGGCAGGAGCCATGGCTTCAGGGAGCCCAATCTCGATCAAACTGTCCGGCGCAGCGTAAGAAACGATATTTGCTAACTATATTAGCTATTATAATGAACAGAACTTGTCTTGTCAATAACTCTTTGAATGATCACGGCATACTTGTTGGATTTGAACAAAAAACGGCCAAACTTTGCCCGTTTTCCATGGCATATCACAGTTGCAATTTAATTTGGAATCAGGTATAATTCTCCATATCACGAAAACAGATGTCCGCCAAGTGCGGATATCGTTTTTGGAATGGAGGATTAGAAAATGAAAAGAGTAATGGCCGTTATTTTAGTATTGTGCATGGCGCTGTCCCTGTGCGCCTGTGCTTCCTCCGGCAGCGGCTCCGCTTCCGGTGAGAAGGTTATCAAGATCGGCGTGTTCGAGCCATCTTCCGGCGACTCCGCTTCCGGCGGCAAGAAGGAAATCCTGGGTATGCAGTACGCCAACAGCCAGGTGCCTGAAGTTACCTTGGGCGGCGAGACCTACAAGATCGAGCTGGTCTATGGCGACAACGGCTCTTCCACCGATAAGGCTCCCTCTGCTGCTTCCTCTCTGGTCAGCGCTGGCGTGTCCGTGGTTCTCGGCTCCTACGGTTCCGGTGTTTCCATGGCTGGCGGCCCCAAATTTGAGGAGGCCGGTATTCCTGCCATCGGCGTGACCTGCACCAACCCCAACGTCACCGCCGGGAACAGCTACTACTTCCGCATCTGCTTCCTGGACAACTTCCAGGCCGACGTTCTGGCTAATTTCGCTATCAGCAAGTTCGATGCCAAGGTCGCCTACTGCCTGGGCGAGAGCGGCAACGAGTATGACCAGGGCTTGATCGCTTTCTTCACCCAGGTCTTTGAGGCTGCGGGCGGCAAGGTCATTACCGACTCTTTCCCCACCGGCAACTCTGACTTCGGCTCCTACCTGAACAAGGCCAAGAGCGAGGGCGCGGACGTTATCTTCACCCCTGTCTCCATTGCCTACGCCGTTCAGATCATCAAGCAGGCTGCTTCCCTGGGCATTGAGGCTCCCTTCCTGGGCTCCGATACTCTGGATGACAACATGGTTCTGGAAGCCATTGCCGGCACTGACCTTGAGCTGTATGTCTCCACCTTCTATCAGGAGGGCGGCTCTCCCGAGTTTGACGCGGGCATCAAGGAGTACATCAACGGCAGTTCTGAGGCTCTGGCTGCCAACGGCGGCAACGACACCATCTCCGCTGTTACCGCCATGGGCTACGATGCCTACTTCGTGGCTCTGGAGGCTATGAAGAAGGCCGACAGCGGCAACAAGGCTGACCTGATGGCCATCCTGCCCTCCGTTACCTACACCGGCGTCTCCGGTTCCATTGCCTTTGACGCTCAGGGCGATGCCGTCCGTGACACCGCATACATTAAGACCGCGGATACCTCCAACGGCACCTGGGTTCTGGAAACTGTCCAGACCGGTTCCGGAAGCTGATTACGCTGCGCAATCGAATCGTTTGGCGGGGGATTTCGTGCCCCCGCCAACAGTCGTATTTCCGTGTGGATGCGGCTGACCGATCCAAAAGGATAAGGGAACCTCTGCTGAAATTGTCTGCAGCTGGTGCATTTCGCCGCGGTGCTTGCGGTTTATACAGAGGTTTCATAAAGAACTTGGAGGGACCCCCATGGAACAACTGTTTTCTCTGGAATATCTCGTATCCATTTTGCTCAGCGGCATCTCTCTGGGCGGACAGCTGGCGCTGATTGCCATTGGTTATACCATGGTTTACGGCATCCTGCGGCTGATTAACTTCGCCCACGGCGACGTGTTTATGGTCGCGGGTCTGCTGGGCATTTACGTCTCCGCCGCCCTGCCCATTTATGTGGCGATTCCCATTGTCATCGCGCTGACGGTAGCGCTGGGCTTTTTCATCGAGCGGGCGGCCTATAAGCCTCTGCGCAGCGCTCCCAGAATGTCCGTCATGATCTCCGCCATCGGCGTCAGCTATCTGCTGCAGAATACGGCGACTTATGTTACCGGCGGTCAGCCCATGACCTATCCCGCCATCAGCGCCCTGACCAAAACCGTTAACATTGTCGGCACCTCCACAAAGCTGGTGGTCATCATTACCCCCCTTCTGGTGCTGGCGCTGATTGTGCTTTTGACCCAGCTGATTAACCATACCAAGATCGGTATGGCCATGCGGGCGGTTTCCAAAGATTTTGAAACCAGCCGTCTCATGGGCATCAAGATTAACAATGTCATTTCCATGACCTTTGTCATTGGCTCGGCTTTGGCGGTGGTTGGCTCCATCTTGTACTTTACCACCTATCCTGCAATTACCCCCACGGCGGGCGCCATGCCCGGCCTGAAGGCTTTCGTGGCTGCGGTATTCGGCGGCATCGGCTCCATCCCCGGAGCGGTCATCGGTGCTTTCCTGATCGGCATCTGCGAGACCATCATTAAGGGACTGCCTTCGTCCTGGAATGTTTCCGTTTTCTCCGACGCATTTACCTTTGCCCTGCTGATTGTCATTCTGACCTGCAAACCCACCGGCCTCTTTGGCGAAAAGGCCACGGATAAGGTCTAAGGAGGTGCCGGATATGCTGAAACAGAAAACGAATAAAACCGGCAGCTTTGCCACACTGATTGCCATTGCGGTGCTGCTGATGCTGGTTATCCTGCTGGAAAACCTCAGCGACTATATTCCGGGAATGCCTGCGGTGTTCTATCCTACCAGTCAGCTCTTTACCGTGCTGAAAAAGGGCGCGGTGTATTCTCTGGTGGCGGTTTCCATGAACCTTCTCAACGGCTTTACCGGGCTGTTCTCTCTGGGCCAGGCAGGCTTCATGCTGCTGGGCGCCTATACCTATGCCATTCTTACCGTACCTATGGCTGCCAAGGATCAGGTTTATTACCTCTATGGCGGCTCTGCTGTTAAGTTTTCCCTGATGGATCTGTTTCAGGGGGCCTTTGGCAGCGCCGGCTTCGGTGGGGCGGTTTCGCTGGTACTGGCGGTGCTGGCTGGTTTGATTCTGGCGGGGCTCGTTGCCGCACTGTTCGCGGCCCTGATCGGCCTGCCGGTACTGCGGCTGAAAAGTGATTATCTTGCCATCGCGACGCTGGGTTTCGCGGAAATCCTCAGGGCTATCTTCCAGTGGCAGACCCTTGGCCCCATTACCAACGGCGCCAACATGATTAAGAATTTCCCCACCTTCTCCGATTTCAACATTAAAAACGCCGGGGGGCAGGTGGTGCTGCGGCTGAGTACCTTTGTGCCGTTCCTCGTGGCAATCATTTGCATTGCACTGATTGTGCTGCTGATTCATTCCTCCTATGGCCGGGCCTTCAAAGCCATCCGGGATGATGAAATTGCGGCGGAAGCCATGGGCATCAGCCTGTTCAAGCACAAGATGCTTTCCTTCGTGATTTCCAGCTTCTTCTCCGGCGTAGGCGGCGCCCTGTTTGCCATGTATGTTGCCAACGCCCAGGCAAAAGCGTTTACCTCTACTATGACCTATGAGATCCTTCTGATTGTGGTCATCGGCGGCATTGGCTCCGTTTCCGGCTCCATCATTGGTACGTTTTTGTATGTGGCGTGCTCCGAGTGGTGGCTGCGCTTTCTGGACGCCGAGACTTACATCGGTTCGTTCAAGGTGCCTCTGCTGCGCAGCGGCTTCCGGATGGTCGTATTCTCTGTTGTCATCATGATTATTGTCCTGTTCTTCTCGAAGGGTATCATGGGTGAGAAGGAGCTGACCTGGCAGGGGATTGCCGGACTGTTTCAAAAATTGAAACGGAAAAATGCTGCCCCGGTAGTGGAAAAGGAGGGGTGATCGGCATGAGTGAAACAAACGTTCTTCGCATGGAAAATGTCACCATGCAGTTTGGCGGTGTCGTTGCCGTGAACGATTTGTCGCTGGATGTTCCCGAAGGCAAGATCGTGGCTCTGATCGGGCCCAACGGTGCCGGCAAGACCACGGCGTTTAACTGCATCACCGGTGTTTATCAGCCCACCAACGGCCGTGTGGAGTTCATGGGCAAGACCATGGTCCGCAACCACCCCACCGGCAAGATGAAAAAGAATTACCTTGGCACCAACGCAGAAAAGTATGCCAGGGAGCGCAATATCGATCCTACTCCGGATCATGTGGTTCAGCTGGGCATTGCCCGTACGTTCCAGAACATTCGCTTGTGGAAGAGTATGACGGTCTTTGAAAATGTGCTGGTTGCCAAGCACATGCGCGCCAGGCAGAATGTGTTCTCCGCCATTTTCCGTGCCAACGCCAAAGAAGAGGCCAGAATGCGGGAAGAGACAATGGAGCTGCTCCGGGAGCAGGGACTGGATCAGTACAAAGATGAAATCGCCACCAGCCTGCCCTATGGCCTGCAGCGCCGTCTGGAGATTGCCCGGGCTCTGGCGACGGATCCGAAGCTGCTGCTGCTGGACGAACCGGCAGCGGGTATGAATCCCCAGGAGACACAGGAGCTGGCAGAGTATATCAAGGAAATCCGGGATAAGCACCACCTGACGGTTTTCCTCATCGAGCACCACATGGATCTGGTCATGCGGATCTCCGATTATATCTATGTCATTGATTTCGGCAGCGAAATCGCGCGGGGCGTACCCAAAGAGGTGCAGCAGAACAAGCGCGTGATCGAGGCTTATTTGGGGGTGGCGGAAGATGCCTAACATTCTGGAAATTCGGGATCTGCAGGTGCATTACGGCGGCATTGAGGCCGTCAAGGGCATCAGCTTGGACGTGCCGGAGGGGCAGATTGTGACCCTGATCGGCGCCAACGGCGCGGGGAAAAGCTCCACGCTCCGGGCCATTGCGGGACTGGTGAAGCCCTCCGCAGGTAAAATTTCCTTTCGGGACGAGGACATCACCGGCAAGGATTCCAACGTCATCGTCTCCCGGGGTATTACCCTGGTTCCAGAAGGCCGCCGGATTTTCCCGGACATGACGGTGCTGGAAAACCTGAAAATCGGCGCGTATCTTCGTAAGGATGATCTGACCGAGGACTTAAACTGGGTCTTTGACCTGTTCCCCCGGCTGAAAGAACGCTCCTGGCAGGCAGGTGGCACCCTGTCCGGCGGTGAACAGCAGATGCTGGCGGTCGGCAGAGCCCTCATGAGCCGGCCAAAGGTTATCATGATGGATGAACCTTCTCTGGGACTGGCGCCCATTATCGTCAAGGGTATCTTTGATATCATTAAGGAGATTAACAGGCAGGGCGTGACAGTACTTCTCATTGAGCAGAATGCCAATATGGCGCTGAAAACCGCTGATCTTGGCTATGTCATGGAGACCGGCCGTATTACGCTCCAGGGCAGCGGTGCGGAGCTTCTCACCAACGAGGCAGTGAAGGCGGCTTATCTCGGCACTTGATACGGTGTTTTCCGACAGCAGCCTTTTCTGTGAGTATCATATTTCCGAAAGACAGCCGGGCTTCCGGGGCGGTGCAGCTCCCGAAAGCCCGGCCTGTTGTATTCGCATGAAAGCATGCTTTCTCAATACGGACTGATACTATTTCTTATTAAAAATCTTTGATTTTTAATAAGAAATAGTATCAGAGCTTCCCTAACCGAATCCAATCGGAATGATTGACAATTTCTTTTTTTATGATTGACATTTAGCAAATATGTGTTATTATATCGGTAGCAAGATATCGGTAAAATAATACTGATAATATTTCTTTCAGAAAGGTTGATTTTCATGGATAAATACTACGCGCCCGTTACAACCTCACAGGAACTGACCGAAGCCTTGGAACGCTGCCGTAAGGCACAGGCAGAATTTGCCTCCTATACGCAGGAGCAGGTGGATAAAATCTTCCTGGCTGCTGCCACTGCCGCCAATAAGATGCGGATTCCCCTTGCCAAGCAGGCGGTTGACGAGACCGGCATGGGTGTGGTAGAGGATAAGGTGATTAAAAACCACTATGCCGCCGAATATATTTACAATGCCTACAGGGATGCCAAGACCTGCGGCGTCATCGAAGAGGATCCCGCGTACGGCATCCAGCGTATCGCCGAGCCCATCGGCGTCATCGCCGCCGTGATTCCTACGACCAATCCGACTTCTACCGCCATCTTCAAGGCTCTGATTTGCCTGAAAACCCGCAATGCCATAATTATCAGCCCGCACCCCCGGGCAAAGGGCTGTACCATTGCCGCTGCCAAAGTGGTACTGGAGGCCGCAGTTGCTGCCGGTGCACCGGAAGGCATCATTGCCTGGATTGACCAGCCCTCCCTGGAACTGACCAACCAGGTCATGCGGGAGGCAGATCTGATTCTCGCCACCGGCGGCCCCGGCATGGTGAAGGCTGCTTACTCCTCCGGCAAGCCCGCTCTGGGCGTCGGCCCTGGCAATACCCCTGCTGTCATCGACGATTCTGCCGACATACTGCTGGCAGTCTCCTCTGTCATCCATTCCAAAACCTTTGACAACGGTATGATCTGCGCCTCTGAACAGAGCGTGGTGGTGTTGGACAGCATATACGACGCAGTCAAGGCGGAGTTTATCCGCCGGGGCTGCCATGTCTTGCAGGAAGAGGAGGTTCAGAAGGTTCGGGATACCATCCTCATCAACGGTGCTCTGAACGCCAGGATCGTTGGTCAGTCCGCCCACACCATTGCAGCACTGGCTGGTGTCGACGTTCCGGAGTCCACCAAGATTCTGATTGGTGAGGTAACCTCCACCGACCTTTCCGAAGCTTTTGCCCATGAGAAGCTGTCTCCCGTGCTTGCCATGTACCGGGCGTCTGATTTTGCTGACGCGCTGAACAAGGCGGATACCCTTGTCAGGGACGGCGGCTTTGGACACACCGCTTCCGTCTACCTGGATACGGTCGGCGCGAAGGAAAAGTTGGACGCGTTCGCTGCCAGAATGAAGGCATGCCGTATTCTAGTCAACACGCCTTCCGCCCAGGGCGGCATTGGCGACCTGTATAACTTCAAGCTGGCTCCCTCTTTGACGCTGGGCTGCGGCTCCTGGGGCGGCAACTCCGTTTCCGAGAATGTCGGCATCAAGCACCTGCTGAACATCAAGACTGTGGCAATGAGGAGGGAAAATATGCTCTGGTTCCGTGCACCTGAAAAGGTTTACTTCAAGAAAGGATGCCTGCCGGTTGCACTGGCTGAGCTGAAGAACTACAAAAAGGCGTTCATCGTAACCGACGCCTTCCTTTACCAGAATGGCTACACAAGATCCGTTGAGGAAAAGCTGGATGCTATGGGCATCACCCACACCACCTTCTACAACGTTGCCCCCGATCCCACGCTTGCCTGCGCCAGAGAGGGTGCGGCCCAGATGGCGGCTTTCCAGCCCGACCTGATCCTCGCCATCGGCGGCGGCTCTGCCATGGATGCCGGCAAGATCATGTGGGTGCTCTACGAGCATCCCGAGGCGGACTTTATGGATATGGCCATGCGCTTTGTGGACATCCGAAAGAGAGTTTACACCTTCCCCAAGATGGGCGAAAAGGCCTACTTTGTAGCCATCCCCACCACCGCCGGCACCGGCTCTGAGGTGACGCCCTTCGCCGTCATTACCGACCAGGAAAGCGGCGTCAAGTATCCTCTGGCGGACTACGAGCTGCTGCCCAAGATGGCTGTCGTGGATGCAGACATGATGATGAATGCCCCCAGGGGCCTGACCGCTGCTTCCGGTATTGACGCTGTGACCCACGCGCTGGAGGCCTACGCTTCCATGCTGGCAACGGACTATACCGACGGCCTCGCCCTGCGGAGCCTGAAGCTGATCTTCCAGAACCTGCCCTCCGCTTATGAAAACGGAGCAAAGGACCCCAAAGCCCGTGAAAACATGGCAAATGCTGCCTGCATGGCCGGTATGGCCTTCGCCAATGCCTTCCTGGGTGTGTGCCACTCCATGGCGCATAAGCTGGGCGCTTTCCACCATCTGCCCCACGGTGTTGCCAACGCACTGATGATTGACGAGGTTCTGCGCTTCAATGCCGCCGAAGTGCCTGCCAAGATGGGCACCTTCTCCCAGTATGACCACCCCCATACCCTTGCCCGCTATGCAGAGGTTGCCGACTACCTGAAACTGGGCGGAAGCACAGACGAAGAGAAACTGGAGAATCTGATCACCGCCATCGACGAGCTGAAGGCCAAAATCGGAATTAAGAAAACCATCCGCGATTACGGCATTGACGAAAATGACTTCCTGACCCGTCTGGACGACATGGTGGAGCAGGCTTTTGATGACCAGTGCACCGGTGCAAATCCCCGGTACCCGCTTATGAGTGAGATCAAGCAGATGTATCTGAACGCCTACTACGGCTCCGGTCAGAAAAAATAAAAGGAGGAACGACCTATGAACGCTGAAAATGTGATTGCCAAGCGCCCCCACAAAATCATTTATCGCGATGGGAACAGGTGCATTAAGGCCTTTGATGCGGAATTTTCCAAGGCGGACATCCTGAACGAGGCCCTCAATCAGGCCCGGATCGAGCAGACCGGTCTGAACATCCCCAGGCTTTTGGGGGTAACGGAGGTGGATGGGCAATGGGCCATTGTATCTGAATTTATTGAGGGTAAGACGCTGGCACAGCTGATGGAAGAGAATCCTGAAAAGAAGGATGACTATCTGGCGTATTTTGTGGATCTGCAGCTGAACATGCATGCCATGACCTGCCCCATGCTGAACAAGCTGAAGGATAAAATGAACGGCAAGATCAGCGCCTCCGGGCTGAATGCCACCACCCGCTATGATCTGCATATCCGTCTGGAGAGCATGCCGAAGCACAATAAGATTTGCCACGGCGATTTCAACCCTTCCAACATCATTATTTCCGGCGACGGCACGCCCTACATTCTGGACTGGTCTCATGCCACTCAGGGAAACGCCTCTGCCGACGCGGCCAGAACCTATTTGCTGTTCTGCCTGAACGGCGACGCTGACAGCGCGAAGAAATACCTGGAGCTGTTCTGCCGGAAAAGCGATACTGCCATGCAGTATGTGCAGAAGTGGATGCCAATTGTTGCTGCCAGCCAGCTTGTCAAGAGTAATGAAGAAGAAAGGGAATTTCTCCTTTCCTGGGTTGATGTGGTGGATTATCAGTAAAAGATACACCCGCCAGTCTGAGAAAACTTCAGACTGGCGGGCTATCCCCCTGCAAAAGAGCGCGGTGGTATTTCCACAGACGAGACGCCAGCGCTGGTGCGTATCCTGTTCAGGAAACAGCCAGACCAGTTTTTTGTTCAAAATTTCCTTTAAAAAATTCGTTCCGATCTGTTATAATACAAGTACAACGTGTAGCAAACAGCGTAAATCCGGTTGTTTGCTGCGCGTTTATTTTTTTGAATAGGAGAAGACAGTTCTATGAAGCGAGTAAAAGCGGCCTGTATCTGTCAGACTCTTCATTTTATGCTGAAGGAAGATGTCGCACATGATTTAGCAGTAAAACAGGTGGAGCAGGAGGTCGAACAGTACACAAGAAAGCTGGAGCGCAATCGTACCCAGTACAGGATTGTGGATCAGACGGTCCAGCTGGACGGCTCTGTTATGGTGAAGGTAATCAAGCAATATAATGCCAGTCCTGTTGGCCTTCTAACACTGGAAATGCTCAACTTGTTATTGCAATTTGGGGAAATAACTTTTCTCTTTTCTGCTCATACTAGGCGTAGTTGAACACTGCCAAAATACCCAACAGCTGTTGGGTATTTTGGGGTTTGAATACGAAATGTGCAGAAAGGGGTTGATTTCATGGAATCTATCTGGATGGAGGATCTGCGGATGCCCTGCTATCCGCCGCTTTGGGGCGAGACACGGACAGATGTTTTGGTCATCGGCGGCGGAATGGCAGGGCTGCTCTGCGCTTATATGCTGAAAAAAGCGGGGGTAGACTGTGTTGTGGCGGAGTCAGGTTCTACCGCCGGGGGCATTACCCGGGGTACCACCGCCAAAATTACCTCCCAGCACGGTTTGATTTACCATCAGCTGCTGAAACGCTTCGGAGCGGAAAAGGCAGGGCTGTACCTGCAGGCCAATGAACAGGCACTGGACACGTTCCGTGAGCTCTGCGACGGAATCGACTGTGACTTTTCGGAGCAGGACAATTTTATCTATTCAACGGACAACCGGGAAGCGCTGGAGCAGGAGATGAACGCGCTGGAACAGATTGGCGGCAGAGCGGAGTTCGCCGAGAATCTGCCTCTGCCGTTTCCAACAGTTGGCGCGGTGAAATTCCCACGGCAGGCCCAGTTCCACCCGCTCAAGTTCTTATCTGCCATTTCCGATGAATTAACCGTCTATGAGAATACGCCTGTGCGGCGTCTGGGGAAAGGCGCGGCCTTTACGGATCACGGTGTGATCCGGGCTGATGCAATCATCATTGCCACCCATTTTCCGTTTCTGAACAAACACGGAAGCTACTTTCTGAAACTCTACCAGCAGCGTTCCTATGTACTGGCGCTGGAAAACGCCCCGGTTCCTGTAGGTATGTATCTGGACGGGCGGGAAAACGGCCTGTCCTTCCGGGGGCATGACAGCAGCCTGATTCTGGGCGGCGGCGGACACCGGACGGGGCATGGGGGTGGTGGATGGGACGAACTGGAACAATTTGTCAAAACCCATTATCCCAACGCCCGGATTACCCACCGCTGGGCGGCACAGGACTGTATGAGCCTGGACGGCATTCCTTATATCGGCCGTTACAGCGCCCAAACCCGTGACCTGTACGTTGCCACGGGATTCAACAAATGGGGCATGACCTCCTCAATGGCTGCGGCGCAGCTGCTCACGGATAAAATCACAGGGAAAGAAAACCCTTATGCGGCAGTTTTCTCTCCCTCCCGGAGTATGCTTCACCCCCAGCTGGGCGTCAATGCTGCGCAGGCAGCGAAAAACCTGCTGACCTTCCCGGCCAAACGCTGTCCCCACATGGGCTGCGCACTGAAATGGAACCCGGCGGAGCACAGCTGGGACTGCCCATGCCATGGGTCACGGTTTGAAGAAAACGGAAGGCTCACCGATAACCCCGCCACGGGGGATTTGCGGAAGCGGAATTAACCCCGCTTCCTTTTCCATAAAAGAAGAGTGAAGCGGCAAAACACGAACCGATAATTTGTCCGATATGAATTTTTCCTCTTGTTTTTTCGCTGATGTGCGGTTATAATAGCAGAAGAAACAAATAGGAGGTCATTTTCATGGCTGTTAAGATTGAAAAAGATACCATCATCGGCGACATCCTGGACATCGCACCCCAGTCTGCCCCCCTGTTCTTTGCCATCGGTATGCACTGCCTGGGCTGCCCCTCTTCCCGGGGTGAGACCGTGGAGGAGGCCTGCATGGTTCACGGTGTGGACTGCGAGCCCTTCCTTGCCCAGCTGAACTACTTCCTGGAAGCCTACGAGGCCAACGAAGCCGAAAAGCAGAACGGATGATACCGGCAACGCCATCCCGGGATAACCGCCGGGATGGCGTTTTTTCATTTTCAACGGAGGAACGCCCCATGAAGATTATCCTTTCCAACCGTCTGCTTGCATGCTGCGGCTTCGTGAAGCCCGGTGACCGGGTGGCGGATGTTGGCTGTGACCACGGTTATCTCGGCATTTACCTGCTGAAAAACGGGATTGCCCGCTCCGTCATCGCTTCCGACGTGAATGAAATGCCGCTGCAAAGCGCCCTGCACAATGCGGTAAAATACGGGGTTAAAGATCAATTGACCCTCTACCTGTCCAATGGCGTTCAGTCTATTCCCCGGGATTTTGACTGCCTTGTGTGTGCTGGGATGGGGGCGGACACCATGGTTTCCATTCTGGACGCCGCGCCATGGCTGAAAGATGCCAAATACCGCCTTATTTTACAGTGTCAGAGTAAGCAGCCGGAGCTGCGGAAATATCTATCCGGTCATGGCTGGGTAATCTGTCGGGAAACCCTGGCACAGGATGGTAAATTTATATATCCTGTTATGGAAGTGACCTACGCCCCCGGGCATTCCCTGTCGGAGGCTGAGTGCTACATTTCTCCTGCCCTGCGCGATAGCGGCAGCGGTCTGCTTCCGGCGTTTCACGACCGTGTTCTTTCTGGGCTGCGAAAGACTGTGGAGGGACTGTCCCGGACGGGGGGCGAAAAGTACGTGGCGTATAAGGCGATTCTGGAGGAACTGACCTATGACAACCGTAGATGACGTTTTACAATTCATGGAAACCATCGCCCCGGCGGCCCTGATGGAAAGCTGGGACAATGGCGGCTTGCTATGCGGACGCAGAGATAAGGAGGTTCACAAGATTCTGGTGGCATTGGATCCCTTCCGTAATGTCATACAGGAGGCAATCAAAGTGCGGGCGGATCTGATCGTCACCCATCACCCCTTGATTTTCGGGGAGTCCATAACCGCGATCAATGAGAATACGGAAACCGGACGTTGTATACTTGCACTCATTGAGCACGGCATCGCCGCCATCAACGCCCACACCAATCTGGACCTGGCTCCCGGCGGCGTTAACGATGCGCTGGCTGCTGCGCTGGGTCTTGATAGTATCGAGATAATCCATCCCATAGGCATCTGTACTTCTGGGCAGAGCTATGGCCTGCTGCGCTCAGGCACTGTGGAAGAGCAGCCTTTGGACGTCTTCCTTGCTTCCGTCAAGGAACAGCTGAAGTGTGAAGGACTTCGCTATGTTGACGGCGGAAAAAACGTCCGAAAGGTGGCTGTAGGAGGCGGTTCCTGTGCCGACGAACTGTTCGACGCAATCGGGGCAGGCTGCGACACTTTCGTGACCTCAGATGTAAAATACAACCACTTCCGCACAGCCTATGACAATGACCTAAACCTGATTGATGCTGGTCATTTCCACACAGAGAACCCCGCCATGCCTATCCTGGCCGAAAAAATACAGGCTGCTTTCCAGGGGGTGACGGTCATTTTCTCCAGGAATCACCGGGACTGCATGAAATTCTTCTGAGAAAGTGTTGATTTTTGTCTCTGCTTCTGATAAAATAGACAGGAATTTTTGAAAACAATCGCTGAAGGGAAGAAATATCTATGTCTGGACATTCCAAATGGCATAACATTCAGAAAACCAAGGGCGCGCAGGACGCCAAGCGTGCCGCTGCTTTCACCAAAATCGCCAAGGAACTGATCGTGGCGGTTAAGGAGGGCGGCAGCTCTGACCCCGCCTATAACTCCCGCCTTGCCACTGTCATCACCAAGGCTAAGGCCGCCAACATGCCCAACGACAACATTAAGCGCTGCCTTGAAAAGGCGGCGGGCGCCGGCGGTGATAATTACGAATCCATCACCTACGAAGGCTACGGCCCCGGCGGCGTGGCGGTGATCGTGGAGACCATGACAGACAACCGCAACCGTACCGCCGGCTCCATGCGCCACCACTTCGACAAATTCGGCGGCAATCTGGGTGCCACCGGCTGCGTCAGCTGGTCTTTTGACAAGAAGGGCGTTCTGGTTGTGGACAATGAGGACGGCGATTATGAGGAAGATACCGTCATGATGGATGCCATGGACTGCGGCGCCGACGATTTCGAAGCGGAGGACGATGTGTTCACCATCTACACCGACCCCGACGATTTTAACGCGGTTGCCGACGGCATGGCACAAAAGGGCTACACCTTCGTCTCTGCCCAGATTGAAATGGTTCCCCAGAACTACCAGAAGCTGGAGAACGAAGAACAGGTCAAGCTGATGGAGAAGCTTATCGACATCATGGAAGAAGATGACGATGTGCAGAACATCTGGCATAACTGGGACGAGGACTGAGAGTTGACGCAGGTTTGGGCCGCTGCCTGAACCTGCGCTTTTTTAGGGAACCTCTGAATAAATCGTCTGCGGCTGAGTGGCGGATCTTTTGCCACATCCGTGCAGTGTTCAAAACGAGAAATACATCCAGTAATCCTTCGTTTTTAACCCTTTCGTCTGTGATAAAATCTCTCGCCATCGGCTCTTGCCGATTGAATCAGAGCTTCCTTAGATAACAGAAAGAAGGATATCCAATGAAAAAATTGTTCTGTTTGCTGCTCGCTGCTGTGATGTGTTTTGGACTGTGTGCCTGCAAGAACGAGGAGCAGCCCGTGGTGGAGGAAACCACCGCTGAGGAGGCTGCCATCGAGGAGGCTACCGCTTTGATGGAGCAGGGGAGGTATGAGGAAGCCATTGCCAGACTTTCCTCTGTGAAAAGCTATGCCCGGATTTCCAGCCTGATTGCGTCGGCGGAAAGCAAGCTGGCTAAGGAACAGCTTGGATTTGCCTTTGGTACATGGTGCAATCTGGAAGATGGGCAGAAGTACACCTTTCACGAGGACGGGACGGTGACTATGGACTTTACTGCCGGAACTGCCCGATATTCCTATGACAATGGTGATATTATCCTTGACACCGGCCTTTCCCTACGCCTTACGGTCAAGGAAAAGGACGGCATTACCTGCTTGACCGGCGGGGATCTGGAGCTGGTCAAGGAAGCGGATTATGCTGCTGTCGGTCCGCAGGAGGTGGAAATCACTGCGGAAAACTGGGAGGATTATTTTGAACTGAGGCCGGTCACCCGGGTTTCCACGGATGCATCCGGAGAATTTGAGAACCGGTGGATTGGCTACGGTATTTTCCTGCGGGATGAATATATGGACGAACTGATCGGCGATGTGGATGTTTCCTTTGGGGTGCAGTACGATCTGGTGTATTACTATGTGGAGGGCGACATCTATTCCGGGGATTTTGATGTGACCGACGAAAAGACCGATTGGGATGAAAAAGCCGGTAAAAAGGCATCTGCGAGTGTATGTGATTATCGGGGCGAATCCGATATGAAGAATTCCGATTTTGAAGATTCCATCGCGGCAGATTTCACGCATGATGGTATCATTTACAGCAATGACGGGGAGTGTGTCGTTGGCGTCTGCGAAAATTTTCAGGTCGTAAAGGCGCAGGGTACGATGAAACTCCATCCCTGATTTGGGACAAGAGGCAAACGCCTTGGGGGACTGCCTTTCTTTCTGTCGGCTAGGGACATCGCGGTTTTGCAATGTCCCTGCGATAAAAAGTGTACTTTTAATACTATTTCTTATTAAAAATCTTTGATTTTTAATAAGAAGACACCGCCTTACTGCGTTGTCGATTCTGTGATTTCTATCCCCAGAATCACATATTTGGCAACGCCATCAGGCGGTGCCTCCTCAATAAAAGTGAAATATTTTTATTGAGAAATAGTATCAGTATCAACCATTTTATCGTGAAATAGTGTTATACAAAGAAGCCCCGGTATCCGAATCGGATACCGGGGTGATTCCTTTAGAGCTTGGATGCGACGCTTTTGCGCACCAGGGCACGGTGGAGCTTGGCTTCCGCCAGACGCAGATCGGTGTCGGTGGCGTTTTGGTCGTGAAGGATCTTTTCCGCCTTCTGATAGGCAGCCTCGGCACGGGCTTTGTCGATCTTGTCCGCCCACTCAAAGGTGGTGGGAACCAGAGTCACTTCTCCGTTGGATACGCTGACCATGCCGCCGATGCAGGCTGCCGTACGGCGCTGGCCGCCGGATACGATCACGGCCTGTCCCATACCCAAAGGAGCGACGTAGTTCATGTGCCGGGCGAGAATGCCCACGTCGCCGCCGGTGGTGCGGACGATCAGCTCCTCGGCCTGACCGTCAAAAATCAGTCCGTCGGGGGTGACGATTTTCAAGTGGAAGGGTGTCATGCCTTCTCACCGCCCCGGAACTTGGCTACCACTTCGTCGATGGAGCCGGCGA
Source organism: Faecousia sp. (assembly GCA_051867075.1). GTDB lineage: Bacteria > Bacillota > Clostridia > Oscillospirales > Oscillospiraceae > Faecousia. The sequence goes on from JBJDYG010000063.1 coordinate 47,339, forward strand.
ACAGGAAGTAGGATTCGGGAATATCGTCGTGCTTGCCCTCGATAATCTCCTTGAAGCTGCGGATGGTTTCCTTCAGGGGAACGTACTTGCCCTGATAGCCGGTGAACTGCTCCGCAACGTGGAAGGGCTGGCTGAGGAAACGCTGCACCTTCCGGGCGCGGTTGACCGTCAGCTTGTCCTCTTCGCTCAGCTCGTCCATGCCCATGATGGCGATGATGTCCTGCAGCTCCTTGTAGCGCTGCAGAATGCTCTGGACGGCACGGGCGGTTTCGTAATGCTCGCTGCCCACGATCTCGGGAGAGAGGATCCGGGAGGTGGAGTCCAGAGGATCCACGGCGGGGTAGATGCCCAGAGACGCAATGCCGCGGTCCAGAACCGTGGTGGCGTCCAGATGGGCGAAGGTGGTGGCAGGAGCGGGGTCAGTCAGGTCGTCGGCAGGGACGTAGACCGCCTGCACGGAGGTGATGGAGCCGTTCTTGGTGGAGGTGATGCGCTCCTGCAGGGCGCCCATTTCCGTTGCCAGGGTGGGCTGGTAGCCAACGGCGGAGGGCATACGGCCCAGCAGGGCGGAAACCTCGGAACCGGCCTGGGTGAAACGGAAGATGTTGTCAATGAACAGCAGCACGTCCTGATGCTTCACATCCCGGAAGTATTCCGCCATGGTCAGGCCGGAAAGGCCTACACGCATACGGGCTCCGGGCGGTTCGTTCATCTGACCAAAGACCATGGCGGTCTTGGCGATGACGCCGGACTCGGTCATTTCGTTGTACAGGTCGTTGCCCTCACGGGTACGCTCACCGACGCCGGTGAACACGGAGTAGCCGTTGTGGGCGGTGGCGATGTTGTAGATCAGCTCCTGGATCAGAACGGTTTTGCCGACGCCGGCGCCGCCGAACAGGCCGATCTTGCCGCCCTTGGCGTAGGGGCAGATCAGGTCAATGACCTTGATGCCGGTTTCCAGAATCTCGGTAGCAGGCTGCTGCTCTTCATAGGCAGGCGCGGGACGGTGGATGGGCCAACGGTCATCGCCCTGCACAGGGGGCTTGTTGTCGATGGGCTGACCCAGCAGATTGAACACACGGCCCAGGCATTCCTCGCCCACGGGCACGGAGATGGGCGCACCGGTATCGGTGGCCTCGGTGCCCCGCTGCAGGCCGTCGGTGGAGGACATGGCGACGCAGCGGACCACGTTGTCGCCGATGTGCTGGGCGACCTCAGCCACAATGGTGTGCTCACCGTTGGGGATCTCGATGGCGCTGAGCAGCTTGGGCAGCTGGTCGTCAGCGAAACGGATGTCAAGAACAGGACCCATAACCTGGATCACAGTTCCTTTGTTTTTGGCCATTGGGGTTTCAACTCCTTTTGTGGAAGTAAGGCTGTTAAGAGCCTGCGACGATTTCCGTGATCTCCTGGGTAATGGCGGCCTGTCTGGCCCGGTTGAACTTCAGGCTCAGGTCGCTGATCATGTCGTCGGCGTTTTGGGTAGCGGAGTCCATGGCGGCCCGACGGGCAGCCTGCTCGGAGGCGCGGCTCTCGCACAGAGCGCCGTAGAGGACGCCGCCCAGATACTCGGGGATAATGGCGGCAAAGACTTCCTCACTGTCACCCTCATACAGGGTGTCGCTCCGGCGGTCATGTTCCTGTGCCTCCGGCTTTTTCAGGGGAAGCAGCTGAATGGACGCGGGCGTCTGGGAAAGAACGGAGACGAAATTGGTATACGCAACGGCAATCTCGTCAAATTCTCCGGCCAGAAACGCCTTGCTCAACTGTTTGGAGATGGAGAAGCAGTCGCCGATGGTCAGATCGGCTGCTTCCGCGTAGCGCTCCGTCAGGGTGGGGACGCGCTTACTCTTGAAGAAATCCAGAGCCTTCTTGCCGATGGGCAGCACCACGGCGTCCTTGCCTTCGATTTCGGACTGCACCAGCTTGAGAATATTGCTGTTGTAGCCTCCGGCAAGACCGCGGTCGCCGGCAATGACGATATACATCACTTTCTTTACGGGACGCTCCTGCAGGTACGGGGAGGAAAAATCCCGGTTGGAGGACACGATGTCCCGGATGGTGGAGTAGAGGATCTCAAAATAGGGGCGGGAGGAAAGCACCTGCGCCTGAGCCCGGCGGAGCTTGGAGGCAGCAACCATTTCCATGGCCTTGGTGATCTGCCTGGTAGACTCCATGCTTCGGATGCGGTTTTTGATTTCCTTGGTGGAAACGCCAGCCATGGCTTAAATCCCTCCTTATGCCTGGAATTCAGCCACCAGCTCGTCCAGGGCAGCTTTCAGGGCGTTCTCCGTGTCGGTCTCCAGCTTTCCGGTGGAGCGGATGGCCTCGAGAACATCCCCATGGTGATTGTCCATATGCTCCTCCAGCCGCTTTTCAAACTCGGGGATCTGATCCACGGGGATGGAAGCCAGATATCCGTGGGTAACGGCGTAGATGATGCACACCTGCTGGGCGACTTCCTTGGGAGAGCCGTTTTTCTGCTTCAGCACCGCCACGATCCGTTCGCCCAAAGCCAGACGGGACTTGGTGTCCGCGTCCAGATCGGAGCCGAACTGGGCGAAGCTCTGCAGCTCGCGGTACTGGGAGTACAGTAGCTTCAGAGAGCCTGCCACCTTCTTCATGGCCTTGATCTGGGCGTCGCCGCCGACACGGGAGACGGAAATACCGGGGTTCACGGCGGGCATAATGCCGGAGTTGAACAGCTCGGTTTCCAGGAAGATCTGGCCGTCGGTGATGGAGATGACGTTGGTGGGAATGTAGGCGGATACGTCGCCTGCCTGGGTCTCGATGATGGGCAGGGCAGTCAGGGAGCCGCCGCCGAGATCGCCGGACAGCTGGGCCGCCCGCTCCAGCAGACGGGAATGGAGGTAGAAAACATCGCCGGGGAAGGCCTCACGTCCGGGGGGACGGCGGATCAGCAGGGAGATGGCACGGTAGGCCACCGCGTGCTTGCTCAGGTCGTCGTAGATGACCAGAACGTCCTTGCCCTGATACATGAAATGCTCGCCCATGGTGCATCCGGCGTAGGGGGCGATATACTGCATGGGAGCAAGCTCCGAGGCAGTGGCGGAGACCACAATGGTATAGTCCATGGCGCCGCCGGCGGTGAGGCTCTCCACCACCTGGGCCACGGTGGAACGCTTCTGACCGATGGCAACGTAGATGCAGATGCAGTCCTTGCCCTTCTGGTTCAGAATGGTGTCGGTGGCGATGGTGGTCTTGCCGGTCTGGCGGTCGCCGATGATCAGCTCACGCTGACCGCGGCCGATGGGGATCATGGAGTCGATGGCCTTGATGCCGGTCTGCAGAGGGCGGGAGACGTGCTGACGCTCAATGATGCCGGGGGCGGGCATTTCAATGGCCCGGTAGGTCTCGGCCTCGATGGCGCCCTTGCCGTCGATGGGCTCGCCCAGCGCGTTGACGACACGTCCGATGAGCTTTTCGCCCACGGGAACGGACACCACCCGGCCGGTACGCTTTACGGTATCGCCTTCCTTAATGCCCTGGTCGGAGCCCAGGATGACGATGGAGACGGTGTCCTCCTCCAGGTTCTGCGCCATGCCGTAGGAGCCGTCGGGGAATTCCACCAGCTCGCCGGACATGCACTTTTCCAGACCCGAGGCCTTGGCAATGCCGTCGCCCACCAGAATGACGACGCCGGTTTCGCTGACTTCAATTTTGTTTTCGTAGTTTTTGATCTGACTACGAATGATTTTCGTTATTTCTTCGGGTTTCAGTTCCATACAGTCCCTGCTTTCTCGTCAGAGTACGGTTTTGCTCAGCAGTTCCCGGATGGCGTCCAAACGGTGGGACACGGTGTCATCCAGGCGCTGACCGTCATAGTCCAGGCGGACGCCGCCCAAGACTGCGGGATCAATGCGATTGTGCAGCGCGATCGTCTTTCCGGTGATCTGGCCCAGCTTTCCGGTGAGCTTGTCCGTCTGCTCGGGGCTGAGCGCCACAGCGGTGACGGCAGTCACCTTCAGAATGCCGTTATCCTGATTGTAAAGTCCGGCGAAGGCGTCGCAGCAGTCGGAGAAGTGGCGCATATAGCCCTTCTCCGTCAGGATCTTCATAAAATTCAGAACGTAAGGGTGCACCTGGCTCCGGAAGCTGTCATCCAGGATCCGGCAGCGTTCCGATTTGGTCAGGCTGGGGGTGGAGAGAAGGCGGACAAAGTCCGGCTGCTCCGCAAAGCACTTCTGCAGTACGGCCAGCTGCTCCCCGATCAGAAGAGCGAGACCTTCCTCTTTTGCCAGCTCGTACAGCGATTGACCGTAAACACTTCCGACCTCCGTCATGCCTGATCACCCAATTCTTCGATGAAGCGGTCAATCAGACCCGCCTGGTCGGCAGTGTTCAGCTCACGCTCCACAACCTTGCCGGCGATGGCCATGGCAAGACCGGAAATTTCGTCCTTGGCGTCGTTGATGGCCTTTTTCTTCTCCAGCTCAATGTCGGAAGCGGCCTTGCTCTTGAGCTGGGCGGCCTGCTTCTGCGCCTGGGAAATGATCTCATCACCCCGCTGGGCGGCGGTTTTCTGGGCGGAGAGGATCATGTCGTCTGCCTTGGCCTTGGCCTGGCGCATATTCTCCTCATAGGTCTGCTTGATGGCCGCTGCCTCGGATCTCGCGGCTTCGGCGTCGGCGATCTGCTTGTCGGCGGCTTCCCGGCGCTTGTCCAGGACGGCCTTGATTTTATCCAGGAAGAAGATCTTGACGATAAGCAGCTGGATAAACAGGTTGCAAATCTGTGCAATCAGGGTTACGGGGTTTACCGTCACCAATGACTGGTAAAGGGTATCCATTGCGTTGCCTCCTTCCGGCGTAAGTTCATAGTCGGATTTCCCGCCGGAAATCAGGACAGGTGGTTCATGAACATGCCGGGGGCGACAAAGATCAGCAGCAGGCCGGTGACGAAGCCGTAAATACCGGTGGTCTCGGACAGGGCGATACCCAGGATCATGGAGCTGGTAACGTCGCTCTTGCACTCAGGGTTCCGGCCGATGACTTCACAGGCGCGGGCGGCGCAGTTACCTTCACCGATACCAGGGCCGATACCGGCGATCAGAGCCAGACCCGCACCGATGGCGCAACCTGCCAGAGCAATGCCTTTAGCCAAAATTTCCATAAATAGTTCCTCCTATATATTGATTACGAGTTTATTCAAATGGCCGCGCTGGGTCAGTCACCCGCAGCCTGTTTGATGAAGAGAGTGGTCAGGGTACAGAAGATGAACGCCTGAATGCAGCCGCTGAACCAGTCGAAATACAGACTGGGAATGGCGGGAATGCCCACGGTCAGCCAGGGGTAGTTCACACCCAGACAGGTGAGAACCGCAAGTACGCCCAGCACCGTCACGATGATGCCGGGGATCATCAGCTTCTTTTTCTTTTTCACAATGCCGATGACCATGGGGATCAGGCCGACGGCCGTCACCGCCAGGGCAACATACATGCTGGAGCCCAGCAGATGAAAAAGGGCATTGTTGGCTGCCACCAGAGCGGCATAGATCAGGGTGCTGATAACGGTGCCGGAGAGAATGTTGCCGAAGTGACGGCAGGCCATGGAGATGGGGGTAAACAGCTCGCTCATGACGTTGATGGGAGCCAGGATGAAAATGGGATCCAGGAAGCCCTTCAGGTAGCCGCCCAGACCGGAGGACTTGATTTTGTGGTAGGTGATCAGCACGAACACCACCAGCGCCCAGGCAAGCTCCGTCATCAGATCGGCAGTGGGGCTCCAGATGCCCACCAGACTGATGAGGTTGGAGACGATGCTGGTGATGAAAATGGTGCCCACCAGCGGGATGTAGCGGTCAAAGTCAGGCCCCATGTTGCCCCGGACGAAATTCACCAGAGAGGTGTAAATCGTCTCGGCAGCGGCCTGCTTCCGGGAAATACCCGTGACCTTCAGCCCGGAGCCCAGCCAGATGAACAGGGCGGAGATGAGAATCATCACAAGCCAGCTCACCGTCAGGGTCTGGGTGATCTGAACGGTTCCGAACAGGGGAACGTCCTCGATTGTGGCAAGAATCCGCGCGCCGTTGATTTCAACTTCCATATGCTCACCTCATGAATGGATGGATATTATACTTCAAAACTGCCCAAATGATCCTCCGGCTCGTCGTCCTCCGGCGTGTCCGCTTTCGGCCTGGCGGGGGACGGGTTATCGCTGCCGGAAACCAGCTTGCCCCGGCTCTGGAGGTAGAAGATCACCACGTTGGGGAAAAGAATGGGGGCCGCGCCGGCGACAAAGTGGATCTGGGGAATCAAAAACGCGGCGACCACCCAGACGGCCTGCAATATCAGCCGGATATTGTAGCTCAGCTGGAAGCGCTGCTTCATTTTCCGTTTGTTCTCGATTTCCACAGCGCTCTGAACCGTCAGGCAGAGAATGGTAAAATTCACAACCGCCACCACGGAGCCGCAGACCGCGCCGAGCAAAATGCGGAGCAATTCAAATTTTCCAATGCCGAACTGGCTCAGCAGAAACAGCGCCCCCACCATAATAACGTCGCACACCAGCGTGCCGAGGGCGATGCGGGTGATTTCCTTTTTGGATGCTGCTTGTAGTTTCATAACGGTATTCCTTTTACTTGTGGTCGTTGAAGGCGACAGGGGGCTCTTTGTGTTCGCTGGCTTCGTCTGCGGCCCTGCGCAGGGATCTGAGACACGAGCGCGTGGTGCTGACGGAGGTGAGCACCCCCAGAATCCCCAGCACGATGACGATCCAAACGCCCAGGTCAAACCTGTTCTGCAGCCAGACAGCCAGAATCAGAAAGAAAACGGTGGGAAACAGAATGGAAAACCCAAACTGAACCACCCACAATAATAAATTCAGCAGCTTCATAGTTCCTCCGCCGGAAAATCGGCAGGTTACGCCGAATCATTCCAAGCTATTATACCCGATATTCTGTCGAGATTCAAGGCTAATTTGTTAATAAACCGGGAAAAGTTTATTCCCAGAACTTTTCCCGGTTCCCGCGGAGAAAGATGCGGAAAAGGGCTTTTCATTTTGCCGGAAATATAGTAAGATAAGAAAATCGGAACCGAAATCTGCTTTGGATCATAGAATATCCGGAGGTGGTTGCGGTGGCGCTTTACATTTTGCTGGGAACCCTGGCGGCTTTTGGACTGGTAAGCGCATTATGGGCGCTTTATGGACTTCTGCTGCCTCATGACCGGGACGGCGTACTCTATGCCCCGGCGAGGCCCGGAAAAACAGAGACTTCCTTTGCCAGGCGGTATCTGTGGCTGCGGGAGCTGGGGCTTATGCGCTGCCCGCTGGTGATGGTGGATCTGGGGCTGAGTCCCGGGGAGAGGGACTGGCTGACAGACCGGGGAATTACAATATGCAGCCCGGCGGAGATCTCTGCAAGGCTGGAAACGGGAGCGGAAACGAATTGACGGAAGATATGGAAATCCTCCAGGGCGCCATCAGCGCCGTGGTGTATCAGAATTACGAAAACGGCTATGCCGTCCTGCGCTTAAATGTGGGGGGCGGCCAGACCGTGACGGTGGTTGGCACCATCCCCCTGCCCGCCGTGGGCGAGCGGCTGATGGTGACGGGCAAATGGAGCACCCATTCCAGCTACGGGCGGCAGTTCGAGGCGGAATTCCTGGAGCGGCTGATGCCCCAGACCAGCATGGAGATATTGAATTATCTCAGCAGCCGGGTCATTAAGGGCATCGGCCCCAAAACGGCGGCCCGGATCGTGGAGCATTTCGGAGAACAGACCCTTCTGGTGATGGAGCGGGAACCGGAGCGGCTATCCGAGGTCTCCGGCATTTCCCGGGAAAAGGCAAAGGCCATTGGGGAGGAATTCCGGCTGCAGGTCGGCATGCGGCAGCTGATGGAGTTTTTCGCTCTGCACCATCTGCCAGCCGAGCTTGCGGTGCGTACCTATAAATTATACGGTGACAGCACCGTGGAGCTTCTTTATGATGACCCCTACTTGCTCATGGACGAGGGGCTGGACGCCCCCTTCGGGGCGGTTGACCGCTTCGCCATTGAGCTGGGCGTGGCAGGGGACGACCCCCGGCGGGTGGAGGCCGGCATCCTGTTTGAACTGAACTACAATCTCACGGCGGGGCACAGCTTCCTGCCGGAGGACAAGCTGCTGCTGGCGGTAAGTCAGCTGCTTTCTGTGGACGCGGAGGCGGTGAAGCAGGGAATCGGGCGGCTGCTGGAAGCCGACCGGCTGGTGCGCAGCACGCTGGCAGGCATCACCGTTGCTTACCTGCCCCGGCTGTATGAGGCGGAAACCAACTGCACCCGGCGGCTGCTGGAATTTGCGAAGGACAGCTTCCCGGAGCCCAGGGGTCTGGAGAAAATGATCCGCCGGGCGGCGGAGGAAAGCGGAATCGAGTATTCCGAAGAGCAGACCTGCGCCATCCGGGAGGCGGCGACCTCCGGGCTGCTGCTGATCACCGGCGGCCCCGGCACCGGCAAGACTACTATATTAAATGGAATTCTGTCCCTGCTGGGGCAGATGCAGTTAGCCTGCCTGCTGGCGGCCCCTACGGGCCGGGCGGCAAAGCGGCTGACGGAGGTGACGGGGGAGGATGCCTCCACCATCCACCGCCTGCTGGAAGCCAGCATTGACCAGAACACGGGGAACATGTACTTCGTCCGGGACGAGGATAACCCCCTGAAATGCGACGCGGTGATCGTGGACGAAATGTCCATGGTGGATGTGGAGCTGCTGCACCATCTTTTGCAGGCCATCCCCCGGGGAAAACGGCTGATCCTGGTGGGGGATCCTGACCAGCTGCCCCCTGTGGGGCCGGGATTTCCCTTCAGCGATATGCTCCGCAGCGGCTGCCTTCCCACGGTGCGTCTTACAGAGATTTTCCGGCAGGCTCAGCAGAGCCTGATCGTCATGAACGCCCACCGGGTCAACCGGGGGGAAATGCCGGAGCTGAAAAACGTGAAAAGCGACTTTTTCTTCATGCGCCGCCAGAGCGAGGAAGCGGTGACTGCCCTCGTTCGGGATCTGTGCACGACCCGGCTTCCCAAAAACATGGGCATCCCGGCGGAGCAGATCCAGGTGCTGTCCCCCACCCGGAAGGGAGGCGTGGGCACCGCCGCATTGAACAAAATGCTTCAGGCCGCTCTGAACCCCGCCGCCCCGGACAAAAAGGAGCGCGCTTTTGGACAGATCGTATTCCGGGAGGGCGACCGGGTGATGCAGATCCGCAACAACTACGATATCCTGTGGAAAAAGACCGACGGCAGCGCCGTGGGCGCCGGCATTTTCAACGGCGACGTCGGGACGATCACCGAGATCGACACCGGAGCGGAAACGCTGACAGTGACCTTCGACGACCGGATGGCGGACTATGATTTCACCCAACTGGGCGAGCTGGAACCGGCCTACGCCATGACCGTCCACAAAAGTCAGGGCAGCGAGTACCGGGCGGTTATTTTAACTGCCTGGAACGGTTCACCGTATCTGCTCAGCCGCAGTATTCTCTACACTGCCATCACCCGGGCCCGGGAGCTGCTGATCATCGTGGGCCGGGAGGAAACTGTGGCGGCCATGGTGGAAAACGCGAAAAAGAACCGCCGCTACACCGGCCTTAAGCTCCGGCTGCAGGGGAAAACCGAATGAGACTGTATCACTGGCTGCTGGGCGTGCTGTTTCCGCCCAAGTGTGTTCTGTGCAGAAAAATCCTGGATCCGGACGAAACAGATCTCTGCCGCACCTGCCGGGAGGAAGCGCCTGAATATCCGAAGGGAAAAAGAACGGGGCAATTTCTTGACAGTTTCGCCGCGGTCTGGTACTATGAAGGGAACGTAAGAAAAAGCCTTCTGCGTTTTAAGTTTGGGGGCGCGAGAAATTATGCCGCCGCCTACGGCAGGGAGCTGGCCATGCGGATCTTGTCCGAGCACCCCGACGGCTTCGACGTGCTCACCTGGATCCCCGTCAGCCGCCTGCGAAAGCTCCGCCGGGGCTACGATCAGGTGGAGCTGCTGGCCAGGGCCGTGGGGCGGGAGCTGGAGCTGCCTCCAACGCCCCTCCTTCAAAAAATACGTCATAACCGTCCCCAGTCCCGCATCCATGGCGAGGCGGAGCGCCGGGCCAATGTGCTGGGCGTCTATCGTCTGACCCGGGGCGCGGAGGTTTCCGGAAAGCGGATCGTGCTGCTGGACGACATCCTGACAACGGGAGCCACGGCGGGAGAAGCCGCCCGGGTGCTGAAAACAGCCGGGGCGAAGGAAGTACATTGCGCTGCCGTGGCTGCGGCAGGAAAGGAATAAGTAGGTGTCTTTATGTTTCTATTCTCCAATGACCTGGGCGTTGACCTGGGTACCTCAAACGTTTTGATTTACGCGGACGGCAAGGGACTGGTGGTTCGGGAACCCTCCGTTGTGGCAATGGACAAGAATACCGGCAAAATTCTGCAGGTGGGCGCCGCTGCCCGGAACATGCTGGGCCGTACCCCCGGCAACGTGGTAGCCATGCATCCGCTGAAGGACGGCATTGTCTCCGACCACGAAATGACCGTCCGGATGCTGCAGGAGATGTTCAAAACCGCCACCAAGGCTTCCGTATTCACACCCAAGCCCCGTGTGGTCATCTCCGTTCCCTCCGGTGTGTCCGAGGTTGAGGAGCGCAGCGTCATCAACGCCGCCATCGAGGCCGGCGCTCGAAGGGTGTTCCTGATTGAGGAGCCTCTGGCGGCCGGACTGGGCGCCGGGCTGGATATCCGGGGGCCCAGCGGTCATCTGGTGGTGGATATCGGCGGCGGCACCACGGATATCGCGGTGCTGAGCATGAACGGCGTTGCCGTTTCCTCCTCCCTGAAGGTTGCGGGCAACTATTTTGATGAAATGATCGCCCGGTATGTCCGGCGGCAGCACGGCGTGGTCATCGGACAGGTCACCGCTGAAAATATCAAGATCCAGATCGGTCAGGTCTATCCCCGGGACGAAGAGCGGAGCATGAACGTCAAGGGCCGTGACTTTAAGACCGGTATGCCCAAGGTCATTACCCTGACCTCCACGGAAATTTTTGAGGTTCTGCGGCGTCCCGCCCGGATGATCACCGACGAGGTGCTGGCGGTGCTGGAGCAGACAAGCCCCGAGCTGGTGTCGGACATTTCCGAGAACGGCATCACCCTCACCGGCGGCTGCAGCCAGATCTGGGGTATGGATCTGCTGCTGGCGGAGCGCACCGGCATCGGCTGCATTTTGGCGGACGATCCCGATGCCTGCACGGCCTACGGCGCGGGCAAGAGCCTCGCTTGGATCAACCACATGCAGGAGGGTCCCATCAACATTGCCAGAAAACGGGCAATGCGTGGCTAAACCAAAATCGACCCCGGAGCGAAAAGCTCCGGGGTCGCGGTATTATGGGGGAAAAGGCGCGCCGGAAAACAGGGTGATTACTGTGAAAGCTCCGCATTCACAGTAAAATTTCATACAAATGTCAGCATCTCGCCCCTTACGGGGCAACCGATGCTGATGCATATAAATCCCCATGCGCTAACCGCTTTCATGGTTTGTGGCGCAATTGTATCGCATGGGGATTTCATCAAAGATTGTTCATAAGAAACAGGATTATACTGATATTCAATTAAAAACTTTAATTCGTCAGAATTGAAGTTTTTAATATGAAGATCATAATGAGACGGGTTTTCATGATTTTCTATCCCAAAAATCATGAAAACGACAACGCCAAAGGCGGTGTCTTTCTGATAAAACTTTATAGTTTTATCAGAAAACAGTATTAGTCGTGGTCGCAGGGGGGATCCTTCTTCCGGTCGCAGCCTGTGGGGGCGAACTGGCGGGCGGGGAAGGGGATCCGGCTGAACATTTCGCAGGGATCCTCGGTGCAGCAGCTTGCGCTGTCGCAGCATTCCTTTTCGGGAATGGCGTATTCCACCATGGGTACCACCAGCTGCACATCCCGCTCCAGGCGGACGATCGAGAACTGCCCCAATGTGACATACAGGCGACGGTGATCTCCCGGGGTGGTCAGCTCTTCGTCAAACAGCCCCCGGATCCCGGCGGGAATCTGGACGGTGACGGCCTCCCCCGTCCCGGCCTCACAGGCGTCCTTGACCTTGGAGCTGAGTACCATGGGATCCAGCACCTCCACCACAGCCGTAGGACGGTTGCAGGAAGGAACGGTGCAGCCGTCGGCTTCGCCGATGCGGGTGTCGCTGGTGAAGATGTGGGCCCGGCTGTCCTCGCCGCAGAGTACTGCCCGCTTGGAGAATACCGCCAGGCCGCACAGGGCAGCGGGACGGCAGGAGCCTACCACCGCGTCTGCCAGAATGCGGTAGTAGAAGGTGATATCGATGCAGTAGTGGTTCCGGTCAAAGGCTACCGGCTCCACATCAATGTAGGTGTACAGCAGCTCCGCGCTGCGTACCCGGACGTTGGCGGCGCTGTCCAGGATCTGCTGGGAGCTGCAGGTCAGATAGACCCGCAGATCTTCCACGCAGTCCTTATCCCGGCAGGCGTCGGTAATCTTCCGTGTGTGAATGGACATGGCCTGACGCAGATCCTGAGGATTGCAGCGCAGGATGTCCGAACATTGCTCAGACATGGAAATCCCTCCTGATGGCGTGATTTAAGCGAATACTGCTTATAAGACAGTTTATGCAGGGGATTCCCGGAAGTGCAGAGAAAAAAGGGAGGGCGCGAAGCGCCCTCAGATTGTCGAAAAACCCCTTCGGGCTTTTCCGACAGATTTTCGCAGTCTGCTGCGCGCACTCCTTGTGCGCCATAGGCGCACAACTCGTACACTTGCAGCCTGAGCTGTATTTTCTGCCAGGTACACGCCCCGGCAGAAAATGATTTTGACTTTATTTTCCGCATTCGCGGCAAACTCTGCGAGGCTTTTTTGACACGCTGAGGGCGCGAAGCGCCCTTTCCCAATGTGATATGGACGGCGCGGAACGGTGTTACCATGTAAACCGGTACACCGTCTCGCTGCGGTAGGTTTCTCCGGCCCGGGTGATGGGCTGGGGCCAGTCGGGGTGGTGGAGACAGTCGGGGTAGAACTGGGTTTCCAGAGCAACGCCGGAACGCCTGCCGTAATACACGCCGCCCTTGCCGGTTTCGTTCAGGTAGTTGCCCGCGTAAACCTGAATGCCGGGACAGTCGGTGTACACGCTCATGCTTCTGCCGGAGTCCGGGTCGGACAGCGTGGCGCAGGGACTGCAGAATACCTCCCAGTTATGGTCGTATCCCCCCTGCAGGCGCAGCGGCTCGTAATCCGCGCCGATGTCCTGCCCGATGGGCTTGGATACCCGGAAATCCATGGGGGTGCCGGCAACGGGCCGCAGCTCGCCGGTGGGGATGTTTTCGGCGTCGTCGGGGTTGAAGAAGCGGCCGGGGATGGTAAGCAGCTGCTCCATGGCTTTGCCGGTCTGTTCCTGTCCGGCCAGATTGAAATAGCTGTGGTTGGTGAAATTGAACACGGTGTCCTTGTCGCTCTTCGCTTCATAGACAATGTGCAGGCCGTGGTCCGCCTCCAGCGAATAGGTGATGCGGATGACGGCGTTTCCGGGGAAGCCCTGATCGCCGTCGGGGCTGGTCAGCTCCAGCGTGACGGCGTTTTCCCTGTGGGAAACCAGCGTCCACAGCCGCTGGAAGAAAAAGTCCGGGCCGGAATGGAGGTTGTTGTTTCCCTCGTTGGGGGTCATGCGGAAGGTTTTTCCGTTCAGCGCAAAGGCAGCGCCTTGGAGCCGGTTGGCATTGCGGCCCACGGTGGCGCCCAGACAGGCGCCGTTGGCCGTGCGGTAGCCGTTGCAGTCGTCATAGCCCAGCACCACGTCGGCCACCTGCCCGTCCCGGCCGGGAACCAGCAGCTTCACCAGAGACGCGCCGTAATCGGTGACGGCCGCGGACAGCTTGCCACAGGATATGGTGTAGAGAAAGGCTTCTTCGCCGGAGGGCAAAATGCCGAAAGATTCTTGCATGAAAAAAATCTCCTTTCATTTTTTGTCGCGAAAAAAGCAGAATTATGTAAAGAGCGCTTTCTTGGATTATACTATATTCCGCGGCGCATTTCAAACCTTTCTTTTGCCCCTGGCGGGAAAATCGGAACTTTCCTTCCTTCCGGCGGCGGCTGCGGCGGGGGGAAAAACCGGGAACTTTTTGACGCGGAAAATAAACATACCATATTTTGTGATTGGGGCTTGACAAAACCACAATATATAGTATAATAGGCCATGCACGAGGAAAAGTGATCGGCGAGCAATTCCAAGGAGGAGTACCCATGAAGATTATCAAGCGCAACGGCGCAGAAGTCGTTTTTGACATTGACAAGATTATCATGGCCGTGACCAAGGCCAATGAAGCGGTGGACGAAAAGGTACGCATGACCCCCCTGCAGATCCAGCGGATCTCCCAGAGCGTTCAGATCGCCTGTGAGGAGATGGGCCGCAGCCCCTCCGTGGAGGAAATTCAGGATCTGGTGGAGAAGGCCATCATGGCCCACGGCGCCTTTGAAGTTGCCAAGGAGTACATTACCTACCGGTATACCCGCAGCCTGCTGCGGCAGTCCAACACCACGGACGACCGCATCCTCAGCCTCATTGAGTGCAACAACGAGGAGGTCAAGCAGGAGAACGCCAACAAGAACCCTACCATCAACGCCGTCCAGCGGGACTATATGGCAGGCGAGGTCAGCAAGGATATCACCCGCCGCATTCTGCTGCCCAAGGAGGTGGTGGACGCCCACGAGGCCGGCATCATCCACTTCCATGACGCGGATTACTATGCCCAGCATATGCACAACTGCGATCTGGTGAATCTGGAGGACATGCTGCAAAACGGCACCGTCATCTCCGGCACCCTCATCGAGAAGCCTCATTCCTTCTCCACCGCCTGCAACATCGCCACCCAGATCATCGCCCAGGTGGCCTCCAACCAGTACGGCGGCCAGTCCATCAGCCTGACCCATCTGGCGCCCTTTGTCCAGATCAGCCGGGAGAAGATCCGCAGAACCGTGGAAAAGGAAATGGCCGAGTTCGGCATCGCGCCCTCCGAGGCCGCCGTTTCCAAGGTGGTTGAGGACAGACTGCGGGAGGAAGTCCGCCGCGGCGTCCAGACCATCCAGTATCAGGTTGTCACCTTAATGACCACCAACGGTCAGGCGCCCTTCATCACCGTGTTCATGTACCTCAACGAGGCCAAGAACGAGCAGGAGAAAAAGGATCTTGCCATGGTCATCGAGGAGACCCTGCGCCAGCGCTACGAGGGCGTAAAGAACGAGAAGGGCGTATGGATCACCCCGGCCTTCCCCAAGCTCATTTACGTTCTGGAGGAGGACAACGTCCGGGAGGGCACTCCCTACTGGTACCTGACCCGTCTGGCTGCCCAGTGCACCGCCAAGCGGATGGTTCCCGACTACATCAGCGAGAAGAAAATGCGGGAGTACAAGCTCTCCAAGGGAGAGACGAAGGGTCACGGAGACGTCTATACCTGCATGGGCTGCCGCAGCTTCCTGACGCCCGACCGTTCCGGCAACGGCTGGGACAACGTGGCCAACGCCGGAAACTACGAGCCGGGCAAGCCCAAGTACTACGGCCGGTTCAATCAGGGCGTGGTTACCATCAACCTGGTGGACGTGGCGCTGTCCTCCGGCAGGGATATGACCAAATTCTGGGAGATTTTCGAGGAACGGCTGGAGCTGTGCCATGAGGCGCTGCAGTGCCGCCACGAGCGTCTCAAGGGCACGCTGTCCGATGCCGCCCCCATTTTGTGGCAGTACGGCGCGCTGGCCCGGCTTCCCAAGGGAGAGCCCATCGACAAGCTCCTCTACGGCGGCTATTCCACCATCTCTCTGGGCTATGCGGGACTGTATGAGTGCGTCAAGTACATGACCGGAAAGTCCCACACCGACGAGGAGGCCAAGCCCTTCGCCCTGTCCGTGATGCAGAAGATGAACGACAAGTGCCTGGAGTGGAAGACGGCGGAAAACATCGACTATTCCCTGTACGGCACCCCTCTGGAATCCACCACCTACAAGTTTGCCAAGTGCCTGCAGAAGCGCTTCGGCCTGATCCCCGGCATTACGGACAAAAGCTATATCACCAATTCCTACCATGTCCATGTCACGGAGTCCATTGACGCTTTCACCAAGCTGCGCTTTGAGGCGGAGTTCCAGCAGCTGTCCCCCGGCGGCGCCATCAGCTATGTGGAAGTGCCCAACATGCAGAACAACATCGACGCCGTGCTGGAGGTGATGCAGTTCATCTACGACAACATCATGTACGCCGAGCTGAACACCAAGTCCGACTACTGCCAGGTCTGCGGCTTTGACGGCGAAATCGAGATCAAAGAGGACGACGGCAAGCTCGTCTGGGTCTGCCCCCAGTGCGGCAACACCGACCAGAACAAGATGAACGTTGCCCGGCGCACCTGCGGCTACATCGGCACCCAGTACTGGAACCAGGGCCGTACCCAGGAGATCAAGGACCGGGTACTGCATCTGTAAGATACCATAACCCCCAAAAGGGATGCGGCCGCAAAGCCGCATCCCTTTTGCAATGGCCGACAGCGATGGCATCCGGCAAGCTCAGGCTTTGCCCGCTGGGGATGACAGCAGCGCTGTATTATTTTCTGGTAACTATTCAGTCGCACCTGAATCTCTCGCCAAAATAATCGTTTATCGCACGAATGTACGTGGTTGCTGTGGCGCGGGAGCGCCCAAGGCTCCCTTGTGCAAAGGGAGCTGGCACGGCGAAGCCGTGACTGAGGGATTGCCGCGGTAAAATGTTACGTATTCGCCGGAAATGGGCGAATTCGCAGCTACATGCTGCACAATCCCTCAGTCGCTTCGCGACAGCTCCCTTTGCACAAGGGAGCCTTGGGTGCGCGTCCCACTCCGGCGGAACCAACGGACATTGCTGCACAATCCCTCAGTTGCTTCGCGGCAGCTCCCTTGTGTAAAGGGAGGCTTTGCGGTGCTCCCACACCGGTGTCACTGAGAAATTGTGCAAAACGTAAAGGAAGCTCTGAATAAATCGCCTGCGGCTGAGTGGCGGATCTTTTGCCACATCCGTGCAGTGTAAAAAACGAGAAATACATCCAGTATTCCTTCGTTTTTAACACTTTCGTCTGTGGCAAAATCTCTCGCCATCAGCTCTTGCCGATTTAATCAGAGCTTCCTAAAATATGCTCATTTATTGTTTCTGAATTTGATTCTTTGCACCCACCCGATAAGCTGCCCCGAGAGGATCACGGTCAGCAGGGAATAGCCGATCCGGCGCACAGGGATGTAGCTCAGGGAAAGCCCCAGCACGATCAGGTCGCTGGCGAGGTAGACCCACTGGATGGGGATCTTCGTCAGGTAGGAGATACTCATGGCAAGGGCGTCATCGCCGCTGGTGGCGCCCCCCGCCCGGACGCACAGTCCCGCGCCGATGCCGATGAACACCGCGCCGACAACGGCAGCCAGCAGGGGATACCCGGCAATGCCGGGCCACAGGGGCGGGAACAGCTCGCATAGGGCGTAGCAGGCGGAATAGCCGCAGGCGGCGATGAGAGAGTACGCGATGAAGGACTTGCCCAGGGTTTTCCAGCCCAGGGCGTAACAGGCGGCGTTGAGCACAAAGCTGCTGACGGCGGGGGAGATCCCCAGCCAGTGGTCAAACAGCAGCGTCGCTCCCAGCACGCCGCCCTCCGTCACCCCGGACAGGGCGTGGACGTTGTACATGCCGAAGGCCTGCAGCGCGGAGCTGAAAAAGGCGGTCAGGCAGTGGGATGGTTTTAATTTGGGTAAACTCAGTGACATTTTACGGTTGTTTTCTCCTTATTATGGTTCGGAAAGGATATCACGGAAAGGGATGCTTGTCAAGGATCGGGCAGGTATATTACCCTGCGGCGGTTTTCCGTGCCCGGACTCTCCGGCGAGCCATGGGCAAACAGGCCGTACAGGTCGCCCCAGCGCTGCTCCAGCGCCTGATAGGGGCAGCGGGTATCCTCTCCGGCGTTTCGGAAAACGCCGCTTTTTTTCGCCGCGCTCAGAACAGCGCGGCCCTTTTCATTGAAGGCCAGCACCCGGACATAGGGAACGGGAGCGGTCAGCAGCTGCTCCGAAATGCCGAGAAAGGCGCACAGCACCATCCGGTCAAGACGGGTGCGGGTGTAGCGCTTGGATTTTACCGCGGTGAGGAGCTCTTCCAGAGCGGCATATTGGCGGCTGGCGTGCATGAGCCTGCGCCAAAGCCCTTCGCCGCCGTAGGGCAGCTGCTCAAATTCGGCATCCGTCATGGCGCGGAGCCGGGCGAGAACCGCCCGCTCTCCGGCAGCGAGGCTGTGCAGATGCGCGCCTTCCAAAACCGGCCTGGCAGGCTCCGGGACACAGGCGTGCCATGGCCCGCCCTCCAGCATAAGACGGCGTACCGCCGTGGCGGAGGGATTCTCCCGGTCAGCCGTTTCCGCGTGATAGCTCCCCTCCCGGCGGATGGGGAAGGGCACCATGGGGGCGTTCTGGGCGAGAATGGCCTTGCAGTACTCCACCGCCAGAATGTCGTTGGGGCGGGACAGAAGATCGCCGGACATGCCCATCCGGGAAAGGGCGGCCGCCCGGGCAGCCGGGAAGGACTTGCCTTCGTCCAGCTCCCGGCGCAGCAGGGGAGAGAACGCTTCGGAAAGCAGCGCCCGGGCAGTCTCCATGAATGGGCCGCTTTCTCCAGACTCCGCGCCGAAGCAGAGGGCGCTGCACACAGTTGAGAGAATTTTCACGCCGCCGGAAGCGAACCCTTCGGCGGAGGACAGGCTCACGGTCACGGGAAGCTCCACCACCAGATCCGCGCCGCACAGTACGGCGGCCTTCGCCCGGAGGGTTTTGTCGATGACGGCGGGCGCGCCCCGCTGGACAAAATTTCCGCTCATGGCGCAGACCACGGCGGTTTCTTCACCGAATTGGGATCGTATGCGATCCATTTGCTTCCGGTGCCCCAGGTGCAGAGGGTTATATTCGGCAATGATACCGACGGTTTTCAAAATTCTCCCTCCTTTTTTTGAAAAATTTCCCGCAAGGGCTTGAGAATTTGGGGAAAATGAAATATAATATTCCCAGCTATGGCTATCATACCACAAAGTGACCAAAAAGAAAATATTTATTTAGGAGGCTTTCCCCAATGAATGTTCTGATTATCAATGCCGGTTCCTCCAGCCTGAAGTATCAGCTGATGGATCCCGAGACCGGCGCCGTATCCGCCAAGGGCCTGTGCGAGCGTATCTACATTGACGGCCGTCTGACCCACAACGCAAACGGCAGGAAGGTCGTTAAGGATATCCCCATGCCCACCCACTCCGAGGCCATTCAGGCGGTTCTGGCCATTCTGGTGGATCCTGTGGACGGTGTGATCAAGTCCACCGACGAGATCGATGCCGTCGGCCACCGCGTCCTGCACGGCGGCATGGAGTTCTTTGATTCCTGCATCATCAACGACGAGGTCATCGCCGCCATCGAGAAGTGCATCCCCCTGGGCCCCCTGCACAACCCCGCCAACCTGATGGGCATCCGCGCCTGCCAGGCGGTCATGCCCACCACGCCCCAGGTGGCCGTGTTCGACACCGCGTTCCACATGACCATGCCTCCCGTGGCTTACCGCTACGCCATCCCCACCGAGTACTACAAGAATGACTCCATCCGCCGCTACGGCTTCCACGGCACCTCCCACAAGTATGTCACCAAGCGCGCCATCGAGCTGATGGGCCGCAAGGACATCAAGCTGGTCAACTGCCACCTGGGCAACGGCTCCTCCCTGTCCGCCGTGAAGGACGGCAAGTGCCAGGATACCTCCATGGGCCTGACCCCTCTGGCCGGTGTTCCCATGGGCACCCGCTCCGGCGATCTGGATGCCGCTGTGGTGCAGTTCATCATGAACAAGTACGGCATGAGCGCTGACGAGTGCCTGAACATGCTGAACAAGAAGTCCGGCGTGCTGGCTCTGTCCGGCGTGTCCTCCGACTTCCGGGACATCGAAAACGGCGCTGAGGCCGGCAACGAGGACTGCGCGCTGGCTCTGGATAAGTTCGCCTACGAAGTCCGTAAGTATATCGGCTCCTACGCCGCCGCTCTGGGCGGACTGGACTGCCTGGTGTTCACCGCCGGCGTGGGCGAGAACTCCGCTTCCATGCGGGCACGGATCTGCGAGGGCCTGGAATTCTTGGGCGTCAAGCTGGATCCCGAGAAGAACAACACCCGGGGCAAGGAAGCCATCATCTCCGCCGATGACTCCAAGGTCACCGTCTGGGTCATCCCCACCAACGAAGAGCTGATGATCGCCCAGGATACCGCTGAGCTGGTCAACGCCGCCAAGTAATGTTCGCAAAGCAGGAGCCGCCGCAAGAAAGCGGCGGCTCTTTTTCACTTTTGGGAAGTCAGTGGAAAGCTGAAAGCGATCGTATTTCCTTCGGAAATCGCAGCTATTCAGTCGTGCCTATATTTATGCGGTAAATAATCGTTTAGCGCAGCAATGTCCGTTGGTTCCGCCGGAGTGGGACACGCACCCGAGGCTCCCTTGTGCAAAGGGAGCTGTCGCGAAGCGACTGAGGGATTGTGCAGCATGTAGCTGCGAATTCGCCCATTCGCGAAACGGCAGCCTGAGGAACCTATGAATCAATCGCCTGCGGCTGAGGGACGGCTCTTTTGCCATCGGCTCTTGCTGGTTTCCTCAACGCTTCCTGAACGTTCCGCTTTCAACTTGCAACTTTCCACTTCTGCACTTCGGGAGGTAGTTTTATGCCGATCCCCAATATAAAGCAGCCGGAAATTCTCCCGGTTGACAGCACCCTGCGCCTGCGGAGGTTTGACGGTTCCTTCGGCTTCGCCTTTGACTGGTATCAGGACACCGAAACGGTGTGGCTGGTAGACGGGGTGAGGAAACCCTACTCTCAGGAAACCCTGCGCAATATGTACCGGTATCTGGACAATCACGGCGAGCTTTATTTTATCGAAGCGCTGGAAAACGGTGTGTTCAGACCCATTGGGGATGTCTGCTTCTGGCAGGAGGATATGCCCATTGTCATCGGAGACAAAGGTTACCGGGGCAGGGGCGTGGGGAAAAAGGTCATTGCCGCTCTGGTACAGCGGGGCAGGGAACTGGGCTATGACAGGCTCTTTGTGAATGAAATCTACGAATACAACACGTTTTCCCGGAAATGCTTTGAACGTGCGGGATTTCGCGTTCTGGAAAAGACGGAACGCGGCAGCCGCTTTTATCTTGATCTGAAGGAGAAGCCCATGGAATCTGTAGTTTCGCGCTTTTTGCGCTATGTCAGTTTTGATACCCAGTCCGATGAGACCTCCGGCACCTGCCCTTCTACGGCGAAGCAGAAGCTGCTGGGGGCCGCGCTGGTGGCGGAAATGGGGGAACTGGGCATTTCGGATGCCCGGATGGACGAAAACGGCTACGTTTACGGCACCGTCCCCGGCGACCCGGCGCTTCCCACCATCGGCCTGATCGCCCATATGGACACTTCGCCCGACGCCTCCGGCGCCGGTATTAAGGCCAGAGTTGTGGAGTACACCGGAGGAGACGTCTGCCTGAACGAGGAAAAGAACATCTGGCTGAGGGTGTCCGACTATCCCAGCCTCCGGGGCCATGTGGGCAAGCACCTGATCGTCACCGACGGCACCACCCTTTTGGGGGCGGACGACAAGGCAGGCATGGCGGAGATCATGACGGCGGCGCAGCAGCTGATGACCATGGGCGGAAAGCACGCCACATTGAAGATCGGCTTCACCCCCGATGAGGAAATCGGCCGGGGCGCGGATAAGTTTGACCTCAGTGGCTTCGGCGCGGACTTTGCCTATACCGCCGACGGCGGCCCTGTGGGTGAGCTTGAGTACGAGAACTTCAACGCCGCCGGGGCGAAGGTCGTGGTGCACGGGCTGAATATCCACCCCGGCTCCGCCAAGGGGAAAATGGTGAATTCCCAGCTGATCGCCATGGAGTTTGCGGCCCTGCTGCCTGCGGGCCAGCGCCCGGAGCTGACGGAAGGGTACGAGGGCTTTTTCCACCTGCTGGCCATGGAAGGCGAGGTGGAGCGCTCGGAGCTGCACTATATCATCCGTGACCACGATATGGCGAAGTTTGAAGAAAAGAAAGCGGTGATGGCTGCCGCCGGGGACTTTATCAACCGCAAGTACGGCGCGGGTACGCTGGAGCTGACGGTCAGGGACAGCTACTACAATATGAAAAAGTGCATCGAGCCCTGCATGTATGTTGTGGATCGGGCGAAGAAGGCCATGCAGGCGGTGGGCATGAACCCGGTGGAGGTACCCATCCGGGGCGGCACCGACGGCGCGCGGCTGTCCTATGAGGGACTGCCCTGTCCCAACCTGTGCACCGGCGGCGAAAATTACCACGGACGCTTTGAATTCATTCCCGCTGAGGATATGGAGCAGTGCGTTCGGATGCTGGTGCGGATCCTGACTGAGTAAAAACGCAAAACGGGTATCGGCCGGACGCGGCAGACAGATAAGCTGTAGTTTGTGTGAACGTCTCCGCCGATGCTGTCATCCCGGGCAAGCGAAGCGCGTCGAGGGAGCCCGGCACCGGTTTGAGCACGGTACGAAACGAAATGCGAAGCTCCTTCGACTGGCTGTGCTATGACAGCGGTGTTGGTCACCGCAACGGCAGAGCAGCAATGCAGCACCCTGTACAGAACCGAGCGGTACCCAACGGCGCAGCGACGCCACACCAGGTTCGTCACGTCACTGCCCGCGGGGGCATCCCCGCAAACGACCAATCAGCACCCTGTACAGAATCGAGCGGTACCCAACGGCGCAGCGACGCCACACCGGGTTCGTCACGTCACTGCCCGCGGGGGCATCCCCGCAAACGACCAATCAGCACCCTGTACAGAATCGAGCGGTACCCAACGGCGCAGCGACGCCACACCGGGTTCGTCACGTCACTGCCCGCGGGGGCATCCCCGCAAACGACCAATCAGCACCCTGTACAGAACCGAGCGGTACCCAACGGCGCAGCGACGCCACACCAGGTTCGTCACGTCACTGCCCGCGGGGGCATCCCCGCAAACGACCAATCAGCACCCTGTACAGAA
>JBJDYG010000063.1:70492-135129 GCA_051867075.1 Faecousia sp.
CGTCACTGCCCGCGGGGGCATCCCCGCAAACGACCAATCAGCACCCTGTACAGAATCGAGCGGTACCCAACGGCGTAACGACGCCACACCAGGTTCGTCACGTCACTGCCCGCGGGGGCATCCCCGCATGAAAGATATTTGGGAGAGACTTTATGAAAGAAACAAGATTTTCCCCGGAGAAGGGACTGCTGATGCTCTCCGGCACGGCATTTCTGCTGCTGATCGTCCCGGCGTGGGTGCCGGGGTTTGTGTGGTGCGGCGCGGCGGCGGTGGTTCTGTGCCTTGCGGTGCTGCGTCTGCCCGTTTCCCGGCAGAAGATCCGGGAGCTGCTTTCCAACCCCGTACATGCCGCCCTGAGTCTGGCGGTGAACGGCGCTCTTGGGGTGAATTTCTACCATAACTGGGTCGATTCCCGGTATATGGAGCGTGCCGCAGGGCTGCTGGGCATGAACGCGGAGCTGTTTGTCCCCCTTTGCGGTGTGTTTTTCGCTCTGGCGGCGGCTCCGGCGGTGGACTGCGTTCTTTCCTACTACATTTCCGCAGGCACGGCGGATTACCGGGGGAGGAAAAGCAAAACGCTGCAGTCGGGAGAAGGGGGGATCCCCATGGGGAAGGCCCTGCTGCTTTTGCTGGCTGTCTATGTGCTGGGCATCAGCGCCATCCTCCGGGCGAATTTCTATTATATGGACGATTCCCCCCGGGCGGCGCTGGGGTATAAGCAGTGGGACTATTTCAGCAGGTTTTTGTCAACCGCCCTTGCTACGCTGGTCCACGGAGGGGATTATCTGGTGGATGCCGCGCCCTTGCCCCAGATTCTTGCCATGCTGCTGATGGCGGTGTCCGGGATCCTGATGCTGTACATTGTGTACGGGCGGACTGCCTTTTCCGGGTGGGAGCTGGCGGCGCTGATCCCTCTGGGGCTGAATCCCTACTTTCTCGGCTGCGTCAGCTTCCGCTTTGACGCGCCGTATATGGCGTTTTCCGTCCTCAGCGCGGTGGTGCCGCTGCTGTACCGGAACCGGAGCACGGCGGCGTACCTGCTTGCGTCCATGCTGGGGATTTTGGCGGTATGCACCAGCTATCAGGCGGCCACAGGAATTTTCCCCATGCTGGTGATCGTGCTGGCGCTGCGGATGTGGAACCGCCGGGAGCCTGTCCGGGAGGTGGGGCTGTTCTGCCTGAAATCCGCGGCAGGCTACGCGCTGGGTCTGGTCTTTTTCAAGCTGGTCATTATGATCCCCGCAGATACCGGCTATGCCGGCAATTCCCTGCCGTCTGCCGGGGCGCTGATCCCCCATTTTCTGGGCAATCTGAGAGAGTACTATTCTCTGGTGCTGTCGGACTTCAAGCCCTTCTGGCTGGCTGCTGCAGCGCTGATGATCGCGGGCTTTGGGATCCGGACGGTCTGCGGCTCCCGGCAGAAAAAGCTCCCGGCCCTTGCCGTGACCGCCGGGGCGCTGGTTTTGATGGGACTGCTGTGCTTCGGCCTGTATCCTGCCCTGTCGTCTACGGTGTTTGCTCCCCGGGCGATGTACGGCTTCGGCGTGCTGATCACCATTTTTGGCATCACGGCAGCGGAAGGGAAGAAGCAGATCCCCCTCAAGGTTCCGGTGGTGGTTCTCAGCTGGGTTTTCTTTGTGTTCTCCTTTACCTACGGAAACGCCCTGAGCGTGCAGAAGGACTACACGAATTTCCGAACCCAGATGGTCATTTCGGATCTTCAGAAAATGGAGGTGTTCCAGTCGGATGCGCCGGTGACGGTGCAGCTTTCCGGAACCATCGGAAAAGCACCGATCCTGAAGAACATGCCCCAGAATTACCAGATGCTCAACCGTCTGATCCCCAGAACCTTCGGCGGGGGAGACGATCTGACCCAGTATGGGTTCTACTGTTATTACGATCTGCGCAATGTGGTATGGGATCCGGAGGTGGATCTGCGGGAAATGGAGCTGCCGGTGCTGGAGGACACCATGTACCACACCATCCGGGGAGAGGGAAGCTATGTCCTGGTGGAGCTGAAATAGCGGGATATGCATGCCCCGTCATGACGAAAAAGCGCCGGGAAACGGATCGTCCGTTTCCCGGCGCTTTTGGCGGTATGAATTACTCGGCAAAGTCAGCCTCTTCGGCGACAGGCTCGTTCTCGCTCACGACAACCTCGGCAGCGGGCTCCTCGGCGGGGACTTCCTCGACGGCGGGCTCTTCCACAGGAGCTTCCTCAGCGGCGGGCTCCTCAACGGCCTCGTCGGCCTTGTCGCAGCAGGGGCACTTGGGCAGAGAGGCAAGAACCTTCTTGGCCCAGGCGACGATCTGCTCGCCATAGGTCGCGACAATGTAGACCGCGCCGGCGGCGGCAGCCAGAGCAGCGAGAACTTTTACAACAGCGTTCAGAGTTTTCATGGCAATGACCTCCAGGAAATGTTTTTACAAATTAAGTATAACCAATGTGGTCAAAAAAAGCAATAAATAAATCTTGAATCATGCAAAAAAAGGAAATCAGACGTAACCGTACATGCCCCGGATGCTGACCTCCCCGGCGCTGACGGCTTCCACATGGGAATCCGGGAAGCGCACCACCAGAGCGCCTTCGCCGTTGACATCCAGCGCCTGTCCGTGGCGGACTTCCTCCCCGCATACCAGAGAAATGTCCTTTCCGAGGGTGACGCAGTTTTCCCGGTAGAACCGGAGCATTTCCGCCTTGCCGGTGAGCAGGGAGGCGTCCATCTGATACAGCGCGTCCATCATGGCGGCGGCAACCCGGCAGCGCTGGATCTCGCGGCCTGCCGCCATGGCAAGGGAGCAGGCCCTGTCCCGGATCTCCGGGTCAAAGTCCGATTCTGCCTGGCAGCAGTTGACGCCGATGCCGACGACGGCCCAGTCCACACCGCCCTGAGGATTCAGCCCCAGCTCCGTCAGAATGCCCGCCAGCTTGCGCGTTCCCCAGACCAAATCGTTTGTCCACTTGATGCCGGGACGGAATCCGGCGGCGGACTCCACCGCGCGGCACATGGCGGCGGCCGCGGCGCAGGTCAGATGCATCAGATCCTTCGGGGCGCATTGGGGGCGCAGCAGAATGCTGAGGTAAATCCCCACCCCGGCGGGGGAAAGAAAGGTCCGTCCCATCCGGCCCCGCCCGCCAGTCTGGCGGTCCGCGACCAGCACCGTGCCGTGTCCGGCGCCTGCCGCCGCCATGGCTTTCAGACGGTTATTGGTGGAGTCCACCTCCGAAAGCAGGAAAAAACGATCCTTCCAGGGGTATTCCGGGGAAAGATAAGAGAGGATCTGCTCTTTCATATCAGTCAATGTCAGACAGCACTTCCTCAGGGGGATTGTCCATGATCTCCGGATGGGCAAGGATCCTGCGGTAGTGCTTGAAGAAGGCGGCATAGTTGAAGCCGTCCGTGATGCGTTCGTCAAGGACAAATTTGACGTCCACATACTTGCGCTGTACCACGGTGCCGTCCTCCAGCACCTCGTTTGCCCGGCGCTTCATGCCAAAGGCACCAAAAACGGGCAGGTTGCCGAAATCATACAGGTGATGGTAGATGGGCGGAATGCCCAGACTGCCCATGGAGGTCAGGAACAGAGAGCCGTGGAAGGGACTGACCTCCAGCAGGAACCGGGGCAGCAGGCCGAAGTAATCCAGCAGCTTCAGCAGCCACACCACGAATTTCAGCATGACGCCGGGAATCAGGGTGAAGGCGCCGGCGGTGTTGTCGAAGGTGGAGTCCAGAGGCGTATTTTTCACCTTGTCCACCTGGGACTGAACCTTGCGGTATACGTCGTCGGCGGTGTCTCTGGGAGACAGGTGCACCTTGATAACGGTGTCGGGGGAGTCGGCGGTCATTTCCTTCTTAATGGTGATGCAGAACTGGACGTCCTCACCCCGGGAATAGACCTTCTGACCGGACACAAAACGGTTCAAAGCGGGATACCGGCACAGGGAGCGGCAGTAGCAGGCCAGCAGCACATGGGTAATGCCGAAGCTGGTCAGCCCCTCCCGGCGCTTGCGGCGGATGTAGCGGTCCACATGGCTGATCTCCAGAGACTCCGAAAACAAATTGGAGGACTCGTTTCTGTGAACCATGATGTACGGAACGACCTGAGCCATGGGAGGCAGGGAGCGGATGCGCCGTCCGTCGGTGCGGTCGCCCCAGGTGGGATGGTATTCCCCCACAGGGTGGACCCGGATGCCGAAAACGAGGATCAGTATGCCCAATACCATCAGGAAATCCGGAAGGCATTTGCCGAATGCGGTCATGTCGCCCCGGAGCAGGAAGGCACGGTAGCAGTAAAGCAGGAAAAGCAGAGGGCCGCAGACGATGGGCAGCAGGAGCAAAACGGCGTGCTTGCGGTGCCCGGCGGTGATGTCGGTGTAGAGGAAGGCGAAGAAAATCATGGCGATCCAGAAAAGCGCCGCCATCAGGCGGCTGGACACACCGCTGCAGAAGGCCAGCGCCGCGTAGCAGGCCATCAGCCAGACGGGGATCGCGGTTTTATAGAACCGTTCCTCACCGGAGAGAAGGGCGATGAGCGCGTACAGCAAAGCTGCCGTGATGGGCAGAATGATTTGGCTCCACACGAAAAGCGGTTCTCCGGACCCTTTCAAACCGAAAACCGCAATGCGGGCCACTGCCGAAGCTGCCATGCACAGCGCCATCAGCCAGGTCAGCGCGTTTTTGCGGCTGACATAGAGATGAATTCTGTTTTTCATAACAGTGCAATTATAACAAAATCTGACTGATTTGGCAATAAGAAAAGCGGGTTTTTCACCCGCTTTTTCGAAAAATCCCCTTTTTTGTTGACTGACGCAACATCTGGTCCGGGCAAAGCCCCGGCAAAGGGAAGGACGGCCCTGTGTGCCGGATCTCACTGAGGGGCATTTCCCTTCAGCGCCGCGATAAACGCGGGAGTGGTGCCGCAGCAGCCACCCAGAAGCGTCGCGCCGTTTTCCCGGCACCGGCCCATTACCTCCGCAAATTCCTCCGGCGTCTGGGTGTACTCGGCGACGCCTGCGTCGTTGATAACGGGGATACCCGCGTTGGGCTTGCAGATCAGAGGGATTCTGACACTGCGCCGGAGCTTTGCCACCAGATAGGGCGTCATCATATCCGCCGCCACGCAGTTGAAGCCCACGGCGGCAGCGCCTGCCTCCTCCAGCTCCTGCAGCACCTTCCCGCCGTCCGCCCCGGACAGCAGGGCGCCGTCCGGCTGCATGGTGAAGGAGTACATGGCGGCACCCGCGCCCTCCAGCTCGGCGGCGGTGAGGATGGCCTCGGCCTCCTGCTGGTAGAGCAGGGTCTCTCCAATGAGCAGATCCGCCCCGCCGTCGATCAGGCCCCGGATCTGGCGGCGGTAATTTTCCACCAGCAGGTCGAAGCAGTCCGGGTTCCAGCTGTCGCAGAAGGTGGCAAGGGTCGTCAGATCCCCCGCGATCAGGCATCCGGGGGCGGCGGAGCGGCTGAGGGCCACCAGCGATTCGTTGACTTTTTCCGTGTGCCTTTCCAGCCCCACGGCTTTCAGGGCAATGGGCTGGGCCTGAAAGGTGGGGGCGTAAATGATCTGGGAACCGGCCTGGGCGTAGGCACGCTGCAAAGCCACCAGCGGCTCCGGGTTTTCCAGCACCCACTGTTCGGTGCAGCAGCCCTTGGGCATCCCGGCGGCCCGGAGATTGGAGCCGGTGGCTCCGTCCAGAATGCGCAGGCCCTGCCGGACTTTCTCCTGAAATTGTTCTTTGGTGAGCATAAAATTACCTCTCTGCATCCATCATATTCATCAGGCCACCGCAATGCAACCGCGCCCGATCATCACCGGATAAAATAAATCCTCGTAATTATAAACGATTTTTGAATGGATTGCAACAAGCATTGACCTTTTGGACAAAATCTGTTACTATGGCAGAAGTTTGGGCAATCTCCGAACAAATTGTCTGCTGCTCAGCCGCAGATGATTTGTTCAGAGGTTCCTGGAAAAGGAGACGTTTTTATGAAGAAAACGATTTTAAGAGAATATGCCCGGCTCATCGTCCGCTGCGGCGTTAACGTCCAGAAGGGGCAGGAGGTCATGATCTACGCCGACCTGGATCAGCCGGAATTTGTCCAGATGGTGGTGGAGGAAGCCTACAAGGCCAAGGCCAAAAAGGTCACCGTGGAGTGGGACTACCAGCCCCTGAAGAAGATCCGGGTCCGCTATGAGTCCGTCAAGACCATGGGCACCGTCCCCGAGTGGGTGAAGGCCAAGCAGGAGCATTTCTGCGAGGTGCTCCCTGCCCGGATCCACCTGATCTCCGAGGATCCCGACGGCCTGAAGGGCATCAACATGGAAAAGGTTTCCAAGGCCAACCAGATGGCGTATCCCATTCTGAAGCCCTATGTTGACCGCCGGGAGAACAAGGAGCAGTGGTGCATCGCCGCCGTTCCCGGCGCTGCCTGGGCGAAGAAGGTGTTCCCCGGTATGCGCACCAGCGCCGCCGTGGAAAAGCTGTGGCAGGCCATTTTGTACACCTCCCGGGTCACCGACGATCCCGTAAAGGCATGGGAAGCGCACAACGCCGACCTGCATGACCGCTGCGCCTACCTCAACAGCCTGAATATCCGCAGCCTTCACTACACCGCCGAAAACGGCACCGACCTGACTGTGGGCATGATCCCCGAGGGCGAGTGGAAGGGCGGCGGCGACGAGAGCCTGCAGGGCATCTTCTTCAACCCCAACATTCCCACCGAGGAATGCTTCATCTCCCCGAAGAAGGGGGAGGCCGAGGGCATCGTCTATTCCACCAAGCCCCTTTCCTACCGGGGCGTGCTCATCGAGAATTTCTCCATCCGCTTTGAAAAGGGCAAGGCCGTGGAAGTCAAGGCGGAGAAGGGCGAGGACGTGCTGAAAACCATGATCTCCATGGACGAGGGCGCGGCCTATCTGGGCGAGTGCGCTCTGGTGCCCCAGCGCAGCCCCATCTGCGAAAGCGGCATCCTGTTCTATAACACCTTGTTTGACGAGAATGCCGCCTGCCATCTGGCGCTGGGCATGGGCTTTGCCGATACCATCCAGGATTTCCAGAATAAGACCCTGGAGGAATGCCGCGCCTTGGGCATCAACGATTCCATGATCCACGAGGACTTTATGATCGGCTGCGACAGCATGAACATCGACGGGCTTTGCGATGACGGCAGGGTGGTGCCCATTTTCCGGGACGGCAACTGGGCGTTCTGAGATATTTCAAAAAAAGAGAAAAAAATGCTTGCATTCTGCGATGGTCTGTGTTATGATATCCGGGCGATTGAAGATTGCTGAGGGTAGCTTTGCCCTTTAACTGATAAGAAAGAGGTGAACGAAATGAAGGAAGGTATCCATCCCAAGTACGAACAGACCACCATCCGCTGCGCGTGCGGCAATGTCTTTACCACTGGTTCCACCAAGAAGGACATTCGTGTTGAGATCTGCTCCAAGTGCCACCCTTTCTATACCGGCAAGCAGAAGCTGGTTGACACCGGTGGACGTGTTGATCGGTTCAACAAGCGTTTTGGCCTGAAGTAAGACCTGCAAATCCCGCACTGCGTTGACGCAGTGCGGGATTTTTGCTTTTTTCCAGTTGTTCACTGCGAGGATGTGTGGTATAATAAAGAAAAAGAGAGGCGTGGAAGCGGCTTTGCCCTTCCTTCCGGAGAGCGCGCTGCGTTTGTGGGAGTTCCCATGAGAAAAACGGAGGTAATATGGAAGAGAGATTTGAAAAACAGACCCAGGAGCGGGCAGTTTTGGTGGGACTGAACGCGGACTGCTTTGCCGAGGAACAAACCGCCACCGAAAGCACCCTTGACGAGCTGGAGGATCTTCTGGAGACCGCAGGAGGCTTCTGCACAGGCAAGGTGCTGCAAAACCGCCACGCCCCGGATTCCCACAGCTTCATCGGCGAGGGCAAGGCACAGGAGGTGCGGATGCTGGCGGAGGCCACCGAGGCCACCATGGTCATCTTCGACAATGAGCTGTCCCCCGGCAATATCCGGGCGCTGGAGGAGATCATCGGCCTTCCCGTTCTGGACAGAAGCGCCCTGATCCTGGACATTTTCGCCCAGCGGGCCAAGACCAAGGAAGGCCGGCTCCAGGTGGAGCTGGCACAGTACAAGTATCTGCTGCCCCGGCTTTCCGGCATGGGCGCGAGCCTTTCCCGGCAGGGCGGCGGCATCGGCACCCGGGGCCCCGGCGAGACCAAGCTGGAATCCGACCGCCGGCACATCCGGGAGCGGATCAACCGGCTGGAAGAGGAGCTGGAGCAGGTGCGCAAGGTCAGATCCGTCCAGCGGGAGCGGAGAATGAAAAATTCCGTGCCGGTGGTGGCCATTGTGGGCTACACCAACGCGGGCAAATCCACGCTGCTCAACCAGCTCACCGGCGCGGGGATCCCCGCCAACAACCGGCTGTTTGACACGCTGGACACCACGTCCCGGCTTTTGACCGTTTCCGACAATCTGGATGTGATCCTTTCGGATACCGTGGGCTTTATCGCGAAGCTGCCCCACCATCTGGTGGACGCTTTCCGGGCCACGCTGGAGGAGCTGGAATTCGCCGATCTGCTGCTGCATGTCATCGACGCGTCGGATCCCTATCTGGAGCAGCACATTGCCGTGGTGGACAAGCTGATTTCCCAGCTTGCCAAGCCGGAAACTCCGGTGCTGAAATGCTATAACAAGGCCGATCTGGTATATTCCGAGGATATCCCGGTGGGCAAAAATATAGTCGCCATCTCCGCCAAGCGGGGCATCAATATGGACGGACTGCTGAAGGCCATCGAAAAGGCCCTGAATCAGGCCCGGCACCATGTGGTGGTGCGCCTGCCCTATGCCAAGGGCGGCATGGTGGAGACCCTCCACGACGGCGCTCAGGTGAAGAATGTGGAGTATACCCCTGACGGCATTGAGATCGAGGCCGTTGTGGACGGAATTCTCTACGGCAGACTCAGAGAGTATGTAATCAGGGAGTGCTGAGGATTGGACGAGTATTTGGTACCCACCGGGTTCGGGGAAGCCGAATTCGTGGAGAAAAAATCCCGCTTCATCGGCAGGCTCTGGCCGGTGGAAACCGAGGAGGAAGCCCTGGCGAAAATTCAGGAAATGAAGAAAAAGCACTACGACGCCACCCACAACTGCTGGGCCTACATCATCAGAGACGGCGCGGTGCGCTTCTCCGACGACGGCGAGCCCGGCGGCACCGCGGGAATGCCCATGCTGCAGGTGCTGCAGCGGGAGGGGCTGCATAACGTGGTGTGCGTGGTGACCCGGTACTTTGGCGGCATCCTTCTGGGCGCCGGAGGACTGGTGCGGGCGTATACCAAAGGCGCGAAAATCGCCGTGGACGCGGCGGGAAAATCCATGAAACGGGTGTGGACGGTGCTGTATGTGCCCTGCCCCTACTCCTTCTATGAGCGGGTAAAGCTGGAGACTGCCGCCTTCGGCGGGATCATCCGGGGGTGTGACTTCGGCGCGGAGGTGGAGCTGGAGCTGCTTTTCCCTGAGCAGCAGGCAGGCCCCTTTCTGGAAAGGCTGACAGACCTGACCGCGGGAACCGTGGAGGGCATGGAGACGGGGCAGGAATACCGGGCGTTTCCCGTGACCGGGGAGGCTACATAATGGAGATCAGAAGAATTACCCGGGAAAACGCCGGAGACCTCCGGCTGAAAAATGAACCCTTTGCCATGCCGGGACAGTTCATTCCGGCCCTGTCCGACGGCGTATGGACCTACCGGATCCAGGCGTATCCGCAATGCCGGTGGATGACCTTTCCCGATGAAGCATACGACTTTGATGCGCTGGAAGGGAACAGCGTCATCTTCGGCGCCTATGAGGACGGCGCCTGTGTGGGGCTGGCCATTTTTCAGGACTATTATTTCGGTTATATGTATCTGCTGGACCTGAAGGTCCGGGCCGCCGCCCGGGGCAGGGGCGCGGGAAAGGCCCTCATTGAAGCCGGTATGACTGAGGCCAGAAAGCGGGGCTATCTGGGCCTGTTTACCCAGGCGCAGGACAATAACCTCAATGCCTGCATGTTCTATCTGAAAGCAGGCTTCACCATCGGCGGCTTTGACAACCGGGTGTACCGGGGCACGAAGCAGGAAGGAAAAGCGGACATCATCTTCTACAAAGAGTGAGGAGGAGCACCATGACCGTGCGGGAAGAGCTGGAACGGCAGGAGCACAGGCGCTTAAACCCTCTGGCGGCCTTTGCCGACCGGAGCAAGGGGCGTCCGAGGTACGAAGAGCCCCGGGAGGAGGATGTGCGCACCTGCTATCAAAGGGATATTGACCGCATTGTCCACTCCAAGTCCTTCCGCCGCCTGATGCACAAGACCCAGGTGTTTCTGCAGCCCGAGGGAGATCACTACCGCACCCGGATGACCCACACCCTGGAGGTAAGCCGCATTGCCGGAACCATCACCCGGGCGCTGGGGCTGAACGAGGATCTGGCGGAGGCCATCGCCATGGGACACGACCTGGGGCACACCCCCTTCGGCCACGCGGGAGAGGACGCCCTGAGCCAGTGCCTGGGAAAGCCCTTCCGCCACAACGAGCAGAGCCTGCGGGTGGTGGATATTCTGGAAAAGGATGGTCAGGGGCTGAATCTGACCCATGAGGTGCGGCTGGGGATCCTGGGGCACACCGGGGACTACTGGCCGGAAACGCTGGAAGGTCAGGTGGTGCGCCGGTCCGATCAGATCGCCTACGTCAATCACGACATCGACGACGCCATCCGTGCGGGGATCCTCACCGACGATGATATCCCGGACGCCATCACCGACGTGCTGGGTCACAATCACCGGGACCGGATCAACACGCTGGTCTGCGACGCCATCCGCACCTCCCGGGAGTCCGGGACCATCTGCTTGTCTGCCAACGTGGACAGGGCGCTGAAGGAGCTGCGCTCGTTCATGTTTGCCAACGTCTACCGCAATCCGGTAGCCAAAGGGGAGGAAAGCAAGGCCAAGGACATGCTGAAACGGCTGTTTGAATACTATGTGGCCCATCCCGAGGCTCTGCCTGAGGACTTCCAGCCTCAGCTGAGCTTTGACGGTATGGAGCGGACGGTCTGCGACTATATCGCGGGCATGACGGACAACTACGCCGCGGACAAGTTCCGGGAGATTTTCATCCCCATGGGCTGGCAAGTCCACGGATGACCTGCTGCAAATAGCCCCAGTGTGAAAAAACAGGAGTGGAGACATATGAAGAAAAAGACGTTATTTAAGATCCTGCTGGTTCTGCTGCCCGTGATGGCGGTGGCGCTGGCGGCTGCGGTGGACAGCGTGAGCGTGGTGGACACCAGGACGCAGACAACGGTCTGTTATTCCTATTTTGAGCTGATCCCCTACGAGCCGCTGCAGATGATCCCGCCTCTGGCAGGTACATTGTGCATTTTTACCGGCATCCTCGCCATCGGGGCGGTGGTGTCCAAAAAGGAATGGTGGCTGACCGGAGTGAAGTGGATGGCCCTTGCCGCATCCGTCGCGGCAGTGGCGCCCATTCTCATGCGGGGGGAGACGGTTGCCGTCCTTCCCAACGTAGGGGTCCCGCTTCTTATGCTGTGTGAGTGGCTGGCTGCCTGGTTTGCCGCCAGAGCGAAGGATCAGCCCGAGGAGGCTCCCCGGCTGAATGTAAGATAATTCCGTTTGCGGCGTTACGAGCGCCCAGCGGTCCAGATGGAACGAAAGGAGGGGTAACCATGGCCTTTCCCCCGGCATTTATCGATGAACTCATCGCCCGCAACCCAATCGAGGACGTGGTGGGGCAGTATGTGACGCTGAAGCGTTCCGGCTCCAACCTGTTCGGCCTGTGCCCCTTCCACGGCGAGAAAACCGCCTCCTTCTCCGTCACCCCGGATAAGGGGATGTACTATTGCTTCGGCTGCCACAAGGGCGGCAGCGTCATCAATTTTGAGATGGAGATCGAGGGCTTAAGCTACGGCGACGCCGTCCGGGCGTTGGCAAAGCGGGCGGGGCTGGAGGTGCCTGAGGACGAGCAGTACCAATCCCGGTACCGCCAGCAGGAACGGCTCTGGGCGCTGCACAGGGAAGCGGCGCGGTTTTTCCACAGCCAGCTCTGCGCGCCCGCAGGCGCGGCCGCCCTGGAATACGCCCTGGGGCGGGGCATGTCCCAGACGACTCTGACCAAATTCGGTATCGGCTACGCCCCGGACAGCTGGACCGGCCTGACGGACACCCTGCGGAAAAAGGGCTATACCGATCAGGAGCTGCGGGACTCCGGCCTGGTGACGGAGTCCAAAAAGAACGGCAGCCTGTTCGACCGCTTCCGGGACCGGCTGATGTTCCCCATCATCGACGTCCGGGGCAACGTCATCGGCTTCGGCGGGCGGATCATGAACGACAGAGACAAAAGCGCCGCCAAGTACTTAAATTCCCCGGAGACCCTGATTTTCAACAAGCGGAAAAACCTGTTTGCCCTGAATTTTGCCAAGAAAAGCAAGCTGGGCTACCTGATCCTGGTGGAGGGGTACATGGATGCCATTGCCCTGCACCAGTACGGCTTTGACTGCGCGGTGGCCTCCCTCGGCACCGCCCTGACGGAGGACGGCGCGGCGCTGCTGTCCCGCTACACCGATCAGGTGGTGCTGATCTACGACGGCGACGCCGCCGGACAGAACGCCACCCAGCGGGCCATTCCCATGCTGGAAAAGGCGGGGCTGCATGTAAAGGTTCTCAGAATGCGGGATGCCAAGGATCCGGACGAATTTCTGAAAAAGTTCGGCGCGGACCGGTTTAAGATATTGCTGGAAGAATCCTCCAACCGGGTGGAATACCAGCTTGCCGCCATTTTGCGGAAATACGACCTGCGGGACGACGACCAGAAGGTCAAATACCTGCAGGAATCCGCCGAGCTGATCGGCTCTCTGCCCAGCGCCGTCCAGCGGGATGTTTACGGCGGACGGGTGGCGGAGGCTGCGAAAATCAGCACCGACGCCATGCATCTGGAGATCGAGCGGGCGCGCAGGCGCCGGGTCTATCAGGAAAAGAAAAAGCAGGAGAAAATCGACCTGTCTCCCGCCCGGAACCTCCAGCCCAAAAGCCGCGCCATCCGCTACACCAACATGAAATCCGCCATGGCGGAGGAAATGCTTCTGGCGCTTATCCTGCGGGAAAGCGCCCTGCTGGATCACACCGGGGAGCTGAAAGCGGATATGTTTTCCTCACCGTTGCTGGGCAGGGTCTACTCCCAGCTGAAAAAGCGCCATGAGGAGGGGCTGGACGTCTCCCTTGCGGGGCTGACGGACCTTACACCGGAAGAAATGTCCCATATCGCGGGTATCCTGCAGAGGCAGGAGGGGCCTGTGAACGAGCAGGCGCTGCTGGACTGCATCCGCACCATCCAGAGCGAGTATCAGGCGTCCAAGGTGGAGACGGAGGACGACCTGCTGGCGCTGCGGGAAAGAATGAAGGAAAGAAAAGGAATCAAAGCATGACAGAGCTTTTGGAGAATCCCCCGGTAAGCGCCGGCGAGGACGATGTGCGCCAATACTTAAATGAGATCCGCCGGTATCCCCGTCTGACGCCGGAGGAGGAGCGGCAGCTTGCCCAGCGCTGCGCCCGGGGGGACGAGGATGCCATCCGCCAGATGGTGAATGCCAACCTGCGGCTGGTGGTGTCCGTGGCGAAGGAATACGCCGGACGGGGCGTTGCCCTGATGGATCTGATCCAGGAGGGCAGTATCGGCCTGCTGGTGGCGGCGCGGAAATTCGACTATACCCGGGATCTTCGCTTTTCCACCTATGCCACCAAGTGGATCCGGCAGGGCGTGACCCGGTGCCTGATGAACCACGGCAGCACCATCCGGGTGCCTCTGCACACCGCCGAGCGGATGCGGAAAATCGAGGCCGTGCGCACCGCCCTGCGCCAGCAGTCGGGGGAGGAGCCCACCGCCGCCCAGATCGCGGAAAAGTGCGGCCTGCCTGAGGAAAAGGTGGTGGAGCTGACCCAGCTGACCCCGGATGTCTGCTCGCTGGACGTTCCCACCGGCGACGGCGACGACGGCGCCCTTCAGTCCCTTGTGGAGGACGTTCAGGCGCCCCAGCCCTATGAGGAGCTGGTGCGCCGGGAGCTGGAGCACACCATGGGACAGCTTCTCGGAACGCTGAGTGAGCGCCAGCAGCAGATCCTGCGCCTGCATTTCGGCATGGAGGACGGCAACTGCTATTCTCTGGAGGAGATCGGCAGAATGCTGGGCATTTCCAAGGAACGGGTGCGGCAGATCGAGCGTCAGGCGATGGATAAGCTGCAAAAAATGGGCGCCAGCCTTGGATTGGAGGATTTCTTAAATGAATGATCTGGATTTTTCCTTTGAGGACAGCCCCTGGGAGGCCCTTCTGCGAACCAAGCGGGCAGGGGATACGGTTTCTGCCGCCAATCTTCTGGCTATGCTGGAGGGGGAGGACGAGCAGGCTGTTGAGGACGCTATGCAGGTACTGGAGGACGGCTGCGTGGATCTGGACATCTCCGGCCTTCCAAAGGCGGTGCTCAGCGGGGAGGCCGCTCTTCGCCTGCGGCAGGAGACGCAGCTGGTGAAAAAGGGGCTGAAGCCGGAGGACCTGGAGCCCAACGATCCGCTGCGGCTGTATCTGGAAGAGGTGGCCCGGATCCCTGCCGCCGGGGATGAGGCGGCGCTTGCCCGGGAAAGTGCTTTGGGCGACGAAGGGGCCATGGGGAGCCTGACCAATCTGGGACTGCACCGGGTTCTGGAAATCGCCAAAGCCCATGTCGGCTACGGGGTGCTGCTGCTGGATCTGATCCAGGAGGGCAGTCTGGGGCTGTGGCAGGCTGTCTGCAGCTACCGGGAGGGGGAATACCCGCCCCACCGGGACCGCTGGATTCGCTTCTACATGGCAAAGGCCGTGGCGCTGCAGGCCCGGGCCAACGGCGTGGGACAGAAGCTGCGCACCGCGCTGGAGGATTACCGGGCGGTGGATGAGCGGCTGCTGTCCGAGCTTGGCAGAAACCCCACGCTGGAGGAAATTGCCCAGGCCATGCACATAAGCCCGGAGGAAGCCGCCGCGGTAAAGAAGCTGCTGGACGACGCCCGCCTTCTGGCCCAGGCGAAGAAGCAGCCGGAGCCGGAGGAGGAAGCGGAAGCCGGGGAGCAGGCCGTTGAGGATACCGCCTACTTCCAGATGCGTCAGCGGATTATGGATCTTCTGTCGGTGCTGGACGAAACCGATGCCAGGCTGCTTACCCTGCGGTTCGGTCTGGAGGGGGGAATGCCCCTGAGCCCCGAGGAAACGGGAAAACGCCTGGGTCTGACCCCCGACGAGGTTGTGGCGAAGGAAGCCGCCGCCCTGAGCTTGCTCCGGGAGCGCTGACACCGAAAACCGATTCTGATACCGGGGTGTATCTGAAAAACAAATGCTTGAAAGAAGGATTTTACATGGAAAAACCGATTTCCATTGCCATTGACGGCCCTGCCGGGGCGGGGAAATCCACCGTCGCCCGGCGGCTTGCCAAGGAGCTGGGCTTTTACTATGTGGACACCGGCGCGATTTACCGCACCGTGGCCTATTTCTTTGACCTGTGGGGCGTCAGTCCCAGGGATATTGACGGCATCACCCGCTACATTGACGAGCTGACCATCGGCATCGAATATGATGAGAAGGGCGTTCAGCACATGATCATGAACGGCATGGATGTCACTGGGGATATCCGCACCCAGGAGATCTCCCAGAAGGCCAGTCTGGTCTCCGCCCATGCCGTCGTCCGGGATCTGCTGCTGGATATGCAGCGGGACATCGCCCGAAAGCATAACGTCATCATGGACGGGCGGGATATCGGCACCGTTGTGCTGCCGAAGGCCACGGTGAAAATTTTCCTCACCGCCTCTGCCGAGGTGCGGGCAAAGCGCCGTACCGACGAGCTGGCCGCCCGGGGACAAAAGGCGGACTACAGCAAAATCCTCAGGGAGATCCAGCAGCGGGACTATCAGGACACCCACCGGGAGATTGCGCCCCTGAAAATGGCCCGGGATTCCGTCAAGCTGGACACCTCCGATCTGGACATTGACGGCGTTATCGCGGCGATGAAGCAGATCATCGCGGGGAAGGCAGCCCTATGAGCGTCCGGGTTGCCAAAAGCGCCGGCTTCTGCTTCGGCGTCAGCCGGGCGGTGGAGCTGGTGGAGCAGGCTGCCGGGGCGGGCAAGCAGGTGGTCACCCTGGGCCCCATCATCCACAACCGCCATGTGGTGGACAGATTCCGCAGCCTGGGGGTGGCGGTCATTGATACCCCGGAGGAAGCCCTGCCGGGACAGACGGTGATCATCCGTTCCCACGGCGTCAGCCGGGCTGTGTATGAAACGCTGCAGCAGCGGGGGGTGGAGATCATCGACGCCACCTGCCCCTTTGTCAAGCGTATTCACAGCATTGTCAGCCGTGCCTCAGAGGAGGGAAGTCTGAGCATCATCATCGGCACACCCACGCATCCGGAGGTTGAGGGCATCGCCGGATGGTGCGGCGAGTGCCGGGTTTTTGAGACTCTGGAGGGCCTGAAAAACTGGGCTGAATCCCAAGAAAATCTTAAAAATTCGTCAATTTGCATGGTTTCACAAACAACTTCCACTGAATTTTTGTGGAAAACGTGCGGTGAATTTGCAAAAAAACAGTTTACTAACTTGAAAATTTTTGATACAATATGTAAAGCAACTGAGTGCAGGCAAAGCGAAGCAGCTGAATTGAGTGAAAACTGTCAGGCAATGGTCGTTGTAGGAGACCCCAAGAGTTCCAACACAGGCCGTCTCGCTATGATTTGCCGGGAGCATTGCGATAAGGTCTTTCTGGTGGACAGCGCCGCCGAGCTTCGGCCGGAGGACTTTCGCGGTGTCAGCGATGTTGGAATCACTGCCGGTGCGTCGACTCCGGCGTGGATTATAAAGGAGGTCAACAAGACTATGAGCGAAATCACGAATGTTGAGACTGTACAGGAGGAGAACTTTGCGGAGCTTCTCGAGCAGTCCATCAAGACTTTAAATACAGGAGATAAGGTTATCGGCACCGTTACCGGTATTGGCAACACCGAAGTCCAGGTCGACCTGGGCACCAAGCATGCCGGCTACATCCCTTATGACGAAGTCAGCACCGACCCCTCTGTGAAGCCTGAGGATGTTCTGAAGGTTGGCGACGAGATCGAGGTTTTCGTCGTTCGCGTCAACGATCAGGAGGGCACCGTGCAGCTGTCCAAGAAGAAGCTGGACGGCCTGAAGGTTTGGGACGACATGGCTGCCTGGGCCGAGGAGAAGGTCACCGTTGAGGGTGTCATCACCGAGGAGAACAAGGGCGGTCTGGTTGCCAATGTCAAGGGCATCCGCGTCTTTATCCCCGCTTCCCAGTCCGGCATCGCCAAGGGCGGCGACATGGCCGGTATGGTGGGCAAGACCG
This sequence comes from Faecousia sp., assembly GCA_051867075.1. Classification (GTDB taxonomy): domain Bacteria; phylum Bacillota; class Clostridia; order Oscillospirales; family Oscillospiraceae; genus Faecousia. The sequence continues at coordinate 87,906 of JBJDYG010000063.1, forward strand.
AGCAGATGAAGATCACCGAGGTCAACCGCGCCCGCCGCCGTGTCATCGGCTCCATCCGCGCCGTCAACTCCGAGGCCCGTAAGGCTGCTCAGGAGAAGATCTGGGCCGAGATCGAGGTGGGCAAGAAGTACCACGGCACCGTCAAGTCCCTGACTTCCTACGGCGCCTTTGTGGATATCGGCGGCGTGGACGGCATGGTGCACGTTTCCGAGCTGAGCTGGAACCGGATCAAGACTCCCGCCGATGTTGTCAAGGTGGGCGACGAGATCGACGTGTACGTCATCTCCTTCGATCCTGAGAAGCACAAGATCTCTCTGGGCTACAAGACCGCTGAGATGAACCCCTGGAACCAGTTCATGACCAAGTACTCCGTGGGCGACGTTGTGGATGCCAAGATCGTCAAGCTGATGACCTTCGGCGCCTTCGCCGAGATTCTGCCCGGCGTGGACGGCCTGATCCACATCTCCCAGATCGCTGACCGCCGCATCGGCAAGCCCGAGGATGTGCTGTCCGAGGGTCAGGATGTCAAGGTCAAGATCACCGACGTGGATGCCGAGAACAAGCGCATCTCCCTGTCCATCCGCGCTCTGCTGGAAGGCAGCGACGAGGACGCTGAGTAATTTTGTGTAAAGAAACCGGGACTGCGCGCAGCCCCGGTTTTTTTATCCGGTTAAGGGATGAGTAAAATGTATTTGTTTTTGTCTGTCTGCGACTATCTGTGTGCTGCTTTGTGGCTGTACTATGGGCTGCGGGATGGGAATCGGTTCGATTTTATAATTGCTGCCCTGTTTCTTGCCGGCGGGCTGATCTACACAATGAACGGCTGGAGGCAGAAAAAGAAAAAACAATCGGAGGAAGAAAACAATGGTTAAACATATCGTACTGTATACTCTGAAAGAGGGCGTGGACAAGACCGGGGCTGTGAAGCTGATTGCGTCCGTTCTGGAGCCGCTGGTGGGGAAAATCCCGGGCCTGCTCCATCTGGAAATCCGGCAGGCCTTCAACGGCATGGACTACGCTCTGTATTCTGAGTTTGAAAGCCGGGAGGCACTGGAAAGCTACGCCATCCATCCCCTGCATCAGGAGGCGAAAACCCACTTCTTCCATCTGCTGGACAGCCGGGTGGCAGCGGACTACGAAGTGTGAAAAAACGGGATTCATCCCATCGGATGAATCCCGCGCTTATGAATGCGTTACGCTTCCGGCGTCTGCTTCTGTGACAGAACAGCAAAGAATTTTGCCATCAGGGGAACATAGGTCGCCGCGAAAATGGCGAGACCCACGGCCTGTACCGGCTTCTTTTCTTCCTTTGGCACCTGGGCGCCGATGAACAGCCCCATGGCAAACAGACAGAATTTGAGCAGGGCCAGGTCTTTCCAGTCGCATGTTTTGATGTAGCGGTCGGCGGCGTCAAACAGGAATTTCATATGCAGTCCCCCTTTTTATTTTCGTACATTCATTGTAACAGCCCGGGCCAGGACTGTCAAGCGGGGCCGGGCGAAAGGAGAAAAAGATGAAAGCAATCGTAACTGTAGTCGGCAAGGACCGGGTGGGCATCATTGCGGGTGTCTGCACCGCGCTGGCGGATTTCAACGTCAACGTTCTGGACATCAGCCAGACCGTTATGCAGGGGTATTTCACCATGATGATGGCCACCGAGGTCTCCCAGTGCAATGTGCCTCTGGGGGAGCTGGTCACCCGGATGGACGAAATCGGCAAGAAAATGGGACTGTCCATCCGTGTTCAGCGGGAGGACATCTTCGAAGCCATGCACCGGATTTGAGGGGTAAGCCATGCTGAATCAGAAGGACATCCTGCAGACGCAGGACATGATCGACAAGCGGCATCTGGATATCCGCACCATCACCATGGGCATCAGCCTGCTGGACTGCTGCGACCCGGATCTGCAGACCTGCTGTGACAAGATCTACAGGAAGATCACCCGCTGCGCCAAAGATCTGGTGAAGGTCGGCGAGGATATCGAGAAGGAATTCGGGATCCCCATCGTCAACAAGCGGATCTCCGTCACCCCCATCGCCATTGTGGCCGGCTCCTGCGAAACCGACTCCTATGTGCAGATCGCAAAAACTTTGGACGCAGCGGCAAAGACCTGCGGCGTCAACTTCATCGGCGGCTTTTCCGCTCTGGTGCAGAAGGGCTGCACAGTAAGCGACTGGAAGCTGATCCGCTCCATCCCCGAGGCCATGGCGGCTACCGAGCGGGTTTGCGCCAGCGTCAACGTCGGCTCCACCAAGGCGGGCATCAATATGGACGCCGTGGCCGAAATGGGCCGGATCATTCAGAAAACCGCTGAAATTACCGCGGATAACGACGGCCTGGGCTGCGCCAAGGTGGTGGTGTTCGCCAACGCCGTGGAGGATAACCCCTTCATGGCGGGAGCGTTTCACGGCGTGGGCGAGCCGGAGTGCGTGCTGAACGTGGGCGTCTCCGGCCCGGGCGTTGTGTACCACGCCCTGCAGAACGTCAAGGGGCAGCCCTTTGACGTGGTTGCCGAGACCATCAAGAAAACCGCCTTTCAGATCACCCGCATGGGCCAGCTGGTGGGCAGGGAGGCCTCCCGCCGTCTGGGGGTGCCCTTCGGCATCGTCGACCTGAGTCTTGCGCCCACTCCCGCCGTTGGGGACAGCGTGGCACGGATTTTGGAAGAAATGGGGCTGGAGGTCTGTGGCACCCACGGCACCACCGCGGCTCTTGCCATGCTGAACGATGCCGTGAAAAAGGGCGGCGTAATGGCGTCCAACCACGTCGGCGGCCTGTCCGGCGCGTTCATTCCCGTGTCGGAGGACGAGGGCATGATCGCCGCGGCGGAGTCCGGCACGCTGTGTTTGGATAAGCTGGAGGCCATGACCTGCGTCTGCTCCGTGGGCTTGGATATGATCGCCGTCCCCGGAGATACCTCCGCTGCCACCATCTCCGCCATCATTGCGGACGAGGCAGCCATCGGCATGGTGAACACCAAGACCACCGCCGTGCGGATTATTCCCGCGCCCAACAAAACCGTAGGCGACCGGGTGGAAATGGGCGGCCTGCTGGGCAGCGCCCCCGTCATGCCCGTTCACGACAAATCCAGCGAGGACTTTATCGCAAGAGGCGGCCGGATCCCTGCGCCGCTGCAGAGCCTGAAAAACTGACAAAAAATCCAAGGCGCAAAGCGCCTTGGATTTTTGTATCATTCCTGTTCTGCAGGCTATGTATGGAAGTCACTGAAAATCATATAAGATAAGACGAATGCAACGTCCCGGCAGAGCTGCCGTCCCATGACGCCCGCTCTGACGGAACGGCAGCTCATTAGGCCGGCATGATTTCGAAGAAGCAGGCAGCGTATGGGGGTGAAATAAATTGCAGTAACTGTTCAGTAGCAGCAATGACTTTCGTGTAAATGACTGTTTCGTGCACCAATGTCCGTTGGTTCCGCCGGAGTGGGACACGCGCCACAGCAGCCAACGGACATTGGGCGATAAACGATCATTTTGGCGAGAGATTCAGGTGCGGCTGAATGGTTACGAGCAATCCGCCTTTTTCCTTTTCGCAGGCGACAGGACGCTGCCCCCTGGATTGCGCATGGTGAGCCCTGCAGGCATCACAATTTCCGTGTCTTTCGCAGCTTTTCTTTTTGCAGGGACACGGTTTTGCTTCTGTCATGTCCTTTAAGACTCCTTCCGTCCGGTGAATTTCCGTTATTTCTGATCCTGCTTTTGATTCTCGGTTCAGACCTCCTTTTTTACTTTGCCGATAAATCCACACTTCTTCGGAGCATGGAACGGGCGGGCACCTGTTTGGGTAACTGTAGGGTAAATTTCATCTGGGGCTTCTTCGGCTCGTCCAGCGGATTTCCGTCCTCGTCTGCCATATTTCCGGCTGTTATGGAGAAGGGGCGCAGGTCGGGGCCAACGACTTCCAGTTCGTCCCCGGCCCGGAATTTGTTGTTCAGGCAGCAAACCGCGAGACCTCTTTCGTCGCAGGATTCCACCTTCGCCACGATCTGCCACTCCCGGATATACCGGGAGGAAGCCACATACTGCCCCGGTTCGCCGTAATAAAAGCCGGTGGAGTAGATGCGGTGGGAAACGTGCTCCACTTCGTCCCGCCAGACAGGGTCGATCTCCCTGCCCGCGGCAATGTCGTCGATGCAGTGGCGGTAGGCTCCCGTGACAATGGCGGCGTAGTAGGCGGATTTTGCCCGGCCTTCGATTTTGATGCAGTCCACCCCGGCATCCATCAGATCCTTCAGGTGGTCGATCATGCACATATCCCGGGAATTTAAGATGTAAGTGCCCTTTTCGTCCTCGAAAACCGGGAAATATTCTCCGGGACGCTTTTCCTCCATCAGAGCGTACTGATACCGGCAGGGCTGGGCGCAGGCGCCCCGGTTGCTGTCACGGCCTGTCATATAGTTGCTCAGCAGGCACCGGCCGGAGTAGCTGACGCACATGGCGCCGTGGCCGAAGGTCTCGATTTCCAGTCCGGGATCCACCTTCTGACGGATGGTGCGGATCTCTTCCAGACTGCATTCCCGGGCGAGCACCACCCGGGCGGCGCCCAGGTCAAACCACGCCTGGGCGCATTCATAGTTGGCAACGGACTGCTGGGTGGAGATATGCCGCTGGCAGTGGGGGGCATACTTCCCGGCAAGGGTGAAGGCGCCCAGATCGGCTACAATCAGGGCATCCACCCCGGCGCCGTCCAGAAGCTCCAGATACTCCGGCAGCCGGGCGACCTCGTTGTTTCTCGGCATGGTATTTACGGTGACGTGGCATTTGACGCCGTGGTCATGGGCAAACTTGACCGCCTTGGGCAGCTCCTCGGGGGAGAAATTCCCCGCGAAGGAGCGCATTCCGAAGCTGGTGCCGGCCAGATACACCGCGTCAGCGCCGTAGGCGGCGGCCATTTCCAGCCGCTCCATGTCCCCGGCGGGGCTTAACAGTTCCAGTTTTCTCATTCTCCCTCCGACGGCGCAGACGCGGCGGCAAACTGGGCGCGGTACTGCTCATGCTCTTCCTGGGTGGTGGAGAACTGGTGGGTGCCGGTGGCAGGGTTCAGCACATAGTAGTAATAGTTGTGGGACTCGGGATTCAGCGCCGCCTGCAGGCTGGCAAGACCGGGGTTGGAAATGGGCGTGGGGGTCAGTCCCACGTTGCGGTAGGTGTTGTAGGGACTGTCCAGACTGGTATCGATCCGGTCGGCTGCGCCGTCCTGCGCGTAGATGATGGCGGCGTCAATGTTCAGCAGGGCAGGATACTCCCAGTGGAACAGACGGTTGTAGATGACGCCGGCGATCCGGGGACTTTCCGATGCGGAGGCGGTTTCCTTCTCGATCAGAGAGGCCACGATGGTAACTTCCCGGACGGTGAAGCTGCCGTCGGTGACGACGGTGGCGTTCAGCTCGTCAATCCGGGCCCGCATTTCCTCGGTAAACCGGTAGTCAAAGTTGTCCAGCAGCTTTTCCAGAACCTCCCGGGGAGAGGAATTTTTATAGAAGTCGTAGGTATCGGGGAAGAGGAAGCCCTCGAGGCAGTATTTGTCTCCCCGCTCCACATTCTCCAGGAACCAGTAGTCCTTCAGCTCTCCGCTGGCGGCGTAGGAGGCCAGATCCTGAGCGGTGCAGATCCGGTTTTCCTCCAGCAGGGCGAAGATCTGACGGCAGGTGTAGCCCTCGGGGATCAGCAGATTGTCCACGACCTCCCGGGTGGAGCTGGCGGACATCATGTTCACCAGAGCGTGGTAGTCGTAGCGGGTGTTCAGGTCGTAGATGCCGGGGTCGATATCCTCTTCGGCGTCGGAGATGTCGGCGTAGAAGTTGAACAGGCTCCGGTAGCGGATCAGGCCCGCGTTGTAGAGCTTTTCGGTGATATCCTCCATGGTGTCGGATTCGTAGATGGTGATGGTGACGGGCTTGTCCTCCCGTCCGAAGGCCAGCACGTCGGCGGCGCAGACCCAGATCATCCGCCCCAGCGTCACGCCGATGGCGACGATCAAAGCCAGCCACACGACGGTGACCAGAATGTGGGGAATGCCCAGCAGACCTTCACCCGTTTTCTTCTTGGGACGGCCCTTCCGGGTGGGGCGCTGGCGGGAGGGGACTGTCTGCTCCGGGGCGGGGGCGTTGAGCATGGCGTCAAACTCGCCGTCGTCGTCCCGGTATTCCTGATCCTCTGACGGCTCCTGGGGAGCTTCCGCCTGTTCCGGTTCCGCGGCCGGCTCCTGCAGGTCAGGATCGTCCAGAATGCTCAGGTCGAAGGGCGGTTCCTCCTCGCCGTGCTCCAGCATACCGTGGGAATCCATGGCGTGCTCGTCGGGGATGATCTCAATGCCCACCTCCGGCTCGGTGAGCCGGTCCTGCATGGCATCTTCCGGGCCTTCCTCCACATCGGGGATCCGCTCCATAAATGCGCGTCCTTTGCGGGCGTCCGCTTCTTCGGCGCCGGGCAGGGAAACGGGAGCTTCTCCGGGGAAGGGAGTGTCCTCCCCGGCGGGGGGCTGCTCAAATACGGGGGCAGCTTCCCTGGCGGGGGGCTGCTCAAACGCGGGGGCAGCTTCCCCGGCGGCGGGGATATCCTCCGTCACGGGAATTTCCTCTGCGTCAAAGGCTTCCGCGGCTGCTGGCTGTATGCTTTCGGGGACGGGGGCTTCCTCCGCCCCGGGGGCGGCCGCTTCCGGCTCCGTGTCGGCGGGAAGGAAGGTAAGCTCCTGCGGAATGATTTCCTCCTCGTCCCGCTCGGGGAATTGTCTGTTGTCCATACTGTGTTCCTCCCGGTCAGCGGATGACGATCTGTTTCGCGACGGCATCCGCCGCTTCCTGTCCCTTCAGGGCGGCGATCAGCGCCAGACCGAAGGGAACGGCGCAGCCGGCGGACGTGCCGGTTATGAGCGTACCGTCGGTTACGGCGGCGGCGGAAACCATATGGGCGCCGCCCATCTGGGCTTCACAGCCGGGGTAGCAGGTGGCGTTTGCGCCGTCCGTAATCCCCAGCTCCGCCAGAATGGTGGGGGCGGCGCAGATGGCGGCGACGTACTTGCCGTTTTCCCAGGCAAACCGCACGGCCTGAAGCGCCGCTTCGCTGCCCCGGATGGAGGCGACGCCCCGCATTCCGCCGGGCAGGATGATCATATCCAGCCCGGTCAGATCCATTTCTCCCAGCTCGATATCGGCGGTCACGGGGATAGCGTGGCTGCCGGTGATGACCTTTCCGTTGATGCCCACGGTCAGGACGCTGACGCCGGCGCGGCGCAGCAGATCCAGCGGCGCGACGGCTTCCGTTTCTTCAAAACCGGTTCCCAGCAACATGTAAACCATAGTTAATCCTCCAGACATGCCGCCACATGGCGGTAGATTTCTTCGTGGATATCCGCAATGGAACGCATACGCCCATCCCGGACGCACCGGATGATGGTCCAGCCGTAATATTCCGCGGCGGCCCGGCCTGTGCGGCGGCAGGTGGCGAGATATTCCGTGTCCCGCTCGTGGATATCCGCGCTGGTGTGGGTGTCCTGCTCCCGGTGACGCAGCAGCTTTTCCGTAAAGTCCGTGGGGACGTCCAGATACAGCGTCAGGTCGGGGCGGGGGAGCCCTAAGTGGTCGTATTCAAATTCATAGAGCCATTTGAGAAATGCCTGCCGCGTTTCCTCCCGCTCCTTGGAGGCCTGATGGACGGCGTTGGAGGTGGTGTAGCGGTCGCAGACCACCAGTCCGCCCTGCTCATACCACTGGCCCCAGACCTTTTTATAGGAGGCGTAGCGGTCAACGGCGTAGAAAGCGGAAGCGGCATAGGCGTTGACATCGGCAGGGGCGCTTCCGAATTCTCCCCCCAGATACATCCGGATCAAGGCGGAGCTTGGCTCGGAATATTGAGGAAAGACAATCTTTTGAAAGGCATGATGCTCCTGCTCCAGACGCTGGGTCAGAAGCTGAAACTGGGTGGATTTGCCGGAGCCGTCGGTGCCCTCAATGACGATTAGTTTGCCCATTTCTGTTCTCCTTATATTGCGGACATATTATCATAGCTTACAATATACCATATTTGCCGCCGTTTGTCCACCGTTCGATGGGCCGGGATTCTTTAATTTTCTGCGAATAAAGGTGGAGCGGGAGCTTGCCCGCAGGGATTCTGTCTATAAAAAAGTTGCATATTGGGAGAAATGATGCTACAATATACGGACGAATCAAGTGATACAAAGGAAAGAAAAATATGGAAGTTACTTTTGAAAGCCTGGGCCTCAGCGAGGCTATGCTGAAGGCGCTGGAAAAGAAGGGCTACGGCTACCCCACCACCGTTCAGGCGGAGGCCATTCCCTATTTTATGCAGTGGCGGGACGTGATTGCCAAAGCCCCTACCGGAACCGGCAAAACCTTCGCCTTCGGCATCCCCATGATCGAGCACATTGACCCTGAAAGCGACGCGGTGCAGGGGCTGATTCTGGCGCCTACCCGGGAGCTTGCCATCCAGATCGGCGACGAGCTGAGAGGACTTTTGACCTACTTTAACGGGATCCGGGTGGCGGTGCTGTACGGCGGCGCCGGTATCGGCGGACAGATCAGGCAGCTGGAGCGCAAGCCCCAGATCGTGGTGGCGACGCCGGGACGGCTGATGGATCACTACAACCGCAAGACCATCCGCCTGGACAAGGTTCAGACCGTGGTGCTGGACGAGGCCGACCGGATGCTGGATATGGGCTTTTACAAGGATGTGACCCGGATCATTGACAAGGTGAAAAACCGCCGGAATCTGGGCCTGTTTTCCGCCACCATTTCTCAGGAGGTCATGACCGTGTCCTGGATGTACCAGCGCGACGAGGTGGAAATCACCGTGGAGCCCAAGCAGGAGGACCGTCCTGACATCGACCAGTACAGCCTGAACTGCACCCCCCTGGAGAAGGCGGAGACGACCCTGCGCCTGATCCGCACCCAGGGCTATGAGCGGGTGATGATCTTCTGCAACACCAAGCACATGTGCCAGCGGCTGTGCGACGAATTCCAGCGGACGGGTCTGGACTGCCAGTGCATCCACGGCGATATCCGCCAGAGCCAGCGGGAAAAGACCATGCAGAGCTACCGGGAGGGCAGACTGCCGGTGCTGATTGCCACGGATGTGGCCTCCCGGGGCATCGATGTGGACGACGTGGACTGCGTGATCAACTACGATGTGCCGGAGGAAAACGAATATTACGTTCACCGCATCGGCCGTACCGGACGGGCAAAGCGGAAGGGCGTGGCCTGGAGTATGGTCAGCAACTTCCCGGAAAAGGCAAAGCTGGACGAAATCTGCAAATTCTGCAATTTCACCATCCGCCCCATGGTGCTGGAACAGGACGGGACGCTGACCGAAGAAGCGGTCAAAGCGCCCGCGGCCCCCAAAAGGAGATTCCGTTGAATCCCCGGGAGCTGGGATTCCTGCTGCTGACCAGCCATCTGGGGGATGCGGAGCGGAAGGTTCTCACTGCCGCCCAGCTGCGCACGCTGGCGGTACGGGCACGGGGCGCGGAACCGGCAGAACCGGACCGGGAGCTGTCGGAGCAGGATCTGGTGAAGCTGGGGTATAACCGGGAAACGGCCCAGAGGATCTGCCGCCTGCTTTCGGATACGCGGCTGCTGGACGGTTATCTGAAACGGGGCGCGCGGATGGACTGCACCCCCGTCACCCGGGCCAGCGAAGGCTATCCGCGCATCCTGCGGCAGCGGCTGGGGCTGGACAGTCCCGGCTGCCTTTGGGCGAAGGGAGACCTGTCCATCCTGAATACCCCCGCCATCGCGCTGGTGGGCAGCCGGGAGCTGCGGGAAGAGAACCGGAAATTTGCCGCGGCGGTGGGCTGCCGGGCCGCGGAGCAGGGGCTGACGCTGGTTTCCGGCAACGCCCGGGGAGCAGACCGCACGGCGCAGGAGGCGTGTCTTGACGCCGGAGGGCGGGTTATCAGCATTGTTGCCGACGAATTGAGCAGACAGCCCCGGCGGCGGAATGTGCTCTATTTGAGCGAGGAGGATTTTAACGCGCCCTTTTCCGCCCGGCGCGCCCTGAGCCGCAACCGCTGCATCCACGCGCTGGGGCAGATGGTGTTTGTGGCCCAGTCGGATCTGGGAAAAGGCGGCACCTGGGACGGTACGGTGAAGAACCTGCGTTCCGGCTGGAGTCCGGTGGCCTGCTTCCTGGACGGCAGCGAGGCCGCCCGTCGGCTGGAACAGATGGGGGCATGCCTGACCGGCGTCGAGGATTTGCGGGACTTTGCTGCCCTGCGTGAAGGAGAACAAACGTTTTTTTGACCCATGGCGGTTTCGCCATGGGTTGTTTTTTGTGGGCAGCCTCAATACAGGGCCCGTCGGGGCCGAGAAGATACAAGAAAATTTGGTGCTGCGTTGCGTAAGGCGCTTCGGTGCAATGCGGACCCCTGCACGCTTCTTTTACAGGATGTTATTAAAAATCTTTGATTTTTAATAAGAAGACACCGCCTTACGGCGTTGTCGATTCTGCGATTTTGGGAAAGAAAAATCACAGAATCCCGTCTCATATGATTCTTACATTCTGTCAGAAAAGGGATCAAAGCATATTTTCAATGGGCAGCACCTGTAATCACTTACGGATGCTGCCCATCTTTTCTTTTTTCTGTGTTGTAAACATCACCGTTGGTAGTATGATATAGGCTATATCCCACAAAAGGATAAAATCACTTTGTGTGATACGCCGAAGAACCACGCGTCAAAGGGCAAAGAGGGAAATTTATCCTTGACAAATCGCGTGCCAGAGGAGAAAACTGTTGTCGTTATTCACAATGCAGCACTTTGGCGTTGGCATGAGCAGTCCCTTGGATAAGCAGCCTTCGGCGTATAGGAGATCCCATAATAGTCCAGAGCCTCCAGAGGAATCGCATTATTACTGTGCCCGGGGCGTCGAACCGCCCCGGGCACATCATTGGACATTATGGAATTACACGGGAATCCTCCATTACCGTTTAACGCTCACGCGCTTCTTCACTATGAGCAGCATAGCTGTGCCAGCTGTCAGAATGAAGCCCAGTACATAGAAAGCGGTGATGCCAGCGCCGCCGGTTTTGGGCAGCTCAAAGCCGGTCAGGTTTGCCGCATTGACAAACTCTGTTCCGCCAAGAGGAACATCGTCGCCGGAAATGAAATGGACGGTGCTATCCACATAGTAGCCATCAGGCGCCTGCAGCTCCACCGTGAGATAGGATCCCTTCGCCAGGTTCTCCCAAACAATCGTGCCATCATCGCCGGACTGCTGGATATCCATCAGGTAATACGTCCATTTCTCATGAGACAGGCTATCACTCGGTGTCTCAGTAAGCGCATCAGGGATGTCATCCGCATTCATCTGATCCGCCCCAAGCGGGGAATAGATCGCAAACCACGCGCCGGGCAGCGGCTGCGTTGTACCGGCATCCGTCTTGTTGATCTGCAGATTCCATTCCTTCCGGATGTCGATCGCCGTGATCCATTGATTCAGGCTCCGGGTATAGGTGAAGGTGTAGCTGTTCCGGGGAACGCCGCCAAGGGTATAGAAAACATACTGGTCATACTCCGGCTTCGCTTCCTCAGTCGATGGCAGCTCAAGAACGGTGTATTTTTCCGTTTCCTCCCAGATCCAGGGTGTTTCTGTCTCTTTCCATTTCCCTGCATTGTACGCACAGACACGATAATCCGTCAGGTACAATTCCTCAGACAGATTCTTCCCAGCTTCCACTGTACGCTCGGCATAGGTGCATGTTCGGCCATTTTGAGAGAGCAGGTTATTCATTTCCTCCTCACTGGCTGCGTTTGTCAGGCCGCCGATTTCTTCTCCGCTGTAAATCAGGAATCTGCTGGTAATGTCATGATCCGCCAGAACCTCCCCATCGGATTTGCTGGTGAGCTTCGTCTGCAGGACGGGAACACCAGGAACCCGGACACCGACGATCAATGGCGAAGCATCCATATAGGTGCTGTCATTTCCCACATGGAAGTGGATTCCAAATCCATTCCAGGCAGTCTGACCGAAAATCGGATCCTTTACATTGGCGAAGATCGGATTCTCCATTGTTTCTGCTTCGCTCTTCATGAGAATCTGTCCATTGAAGGACACCTGGAGTATCTGATTTGGTCCAACTACCGGCGCCGTTTCATCTCCGATTACAATCCGGAAAGAACGGGTATCCGTACCACACTCGGAACGCCAGCTCTCAGAGGCTGTACCATTCCAGTCATCCTCCGTGAAATCCGTCTTGCCGGAGTACTCCAATGTGTAGGTGCCGGGATCCAGCGTTTGGCCGGCTACCGTTATTTCGATGTCGGGATTATCCGCCAGGCGAATCCAGAAATCACTGTTCCGCAGTTCCTCCGAGGTAAATACATTATGATCCCCGACCTGCGCTAAGCTGTCGATCAGGACCAGCTTATTCACCTCATTTTGCGTCAGATTCTCCATCTTCAGTGTATAGCGGAACACGTCACGGCTGTCAGGAAGAAGAATATAATTGTAATCCAAATCCGCGGAGGTTGCATAATTCGAGGAGTCGTTCAGCTCTTCGATCCTCTGGGAATAGGTAACGACATGGCCGTACGCCACGAAAATCTGAGAACTGCTGCGCACGGAGTCCCTTCCATCCAACTGTGCGAAGCGGCCCCGGGTAATACTGTTGCTGTCAAAGGGCTGTTCCGGTGTAATATAGGCGCTGTTGTAGAAATCCTTGTGGCTGTAAACACCTGTTACGTTCGCCGTAGAGACGGTCAGCGTGGCGCTGCCGCCCTCCGGGATTGCAAGATTGTCACCATGCAGCCGGACAGAGATCGCCTCGTTGCCATCCGCGTTGACATAAACCTTCACAGTGATATTACCATAGCTGCTGTGTGTAAACGTCAGCTCCTCGCCGCGCTGGATCGTACTTGTTACCGTCCCGTCCTTAGTCAGATAGGAAAGCGTGATGGTATTCAGATTATCCTTCGCCCGTTCCCCGATGGTAAACAGAGTCGCATTGGAAATTCTGGTGAAATACGTTGTTTGTGGATAGTTGCTGCCATATTCCGTCGAGAATTTTACAGCGCCTGTGAAGCTGTAAGGACTCTGGATCACATCCGTCAGCGTATAGTCATGAATCGCCGCATTGCCGCCGCTGTAGGCGGTCACAGCCCAGTTTATGGTATCCTGAAGGCCTGAATACTGGGGATCCGTGACGACCATGTTATCAACCTGCCGGGTAATGCTTTCAACGTCCACGGAGATGCCGGGCTGGATCATTCCGCGCATCATGGATACATCCGAAGCCAGCCAACTTGTTTTCAGGTCGCCTCCCGCGAAGCCGGTGCTGTTTGCCCAGGGTGTCGCTTTTATTTCGCAGCTGCCATCGTTTTTGGCCGTTATCTTGCCATCATCCCGATCCGCGCCGACGGCAGAAACATCCGCCAGCTTCACGCCGCCTTCGTTATAGTCAAAATACGGAATGGCAACCGTGTTGACCGCTGTATCCTCCGTTGCCCCGTAGGCGCCGATTCTGCAGCTATAGAGGAAGCAGATAGCCTCACCGGGAGCCAGATAATACTTGTCAAGGATCGGATCACTTTGGATATAGCGGGTATCAGTGGACCCACTCAGGGTAAACGTCAGGCGCTGCTGTCCGCTGGCAGTGGTTTGGGGAGTACCGGCATTGACGCTGACACTCTTCCACGAAGGATTGATGACATTTCCATTCGCGTCGTAAAGCGTGGGCCGGTTTGAGGAATAGCTGCTGCTATAGTACTTGAATCCTGCCGGCAGAACATCCTGTATCGTATCTACGTACAGTCTGGTATTGCCGCCGTTATAGAGGACCACATAGTATTCGACATACCTCTCCTCCATATCCGAGTTGTTATAGAGCAGGCGGCTGTCTGCGTCGCTGTTTCGGTAGCTATAAGAATACGCTGAAGTGGAATAGACTCCTTTCTGCAGATAGGCTTTCGCTTCTGCGCACAAATCATGGTATACTGCATCGGATATGGATTGGAGATAGAAACGATTCTCCAGCCGACCGCCCCGAATCTGCCCTGTATAACTCTCCCAGGCCTCTCCTTTCGGATAGGTCAGTGTAATATAGATGTACATTCTGTCCGTAAAGGTCAGCTTAAGCCCAGAGTCCCAGGTGATGCTTTGCGAAGGCGCCGAGCCTGTGATGGACCAGTCTTTCCCGCTTCCGCCTTCAATCTTCACATCACTGCTGTAGGAAACCTTCACATTGTCCTTGCTCCAGAAGAAATCGTTTGTGGCAGCGGGCAGGGCATCGCGGATATCCTCGCCCGTGATGGTGACGGGAACATCGCTTTTCACCGCCTCCAACATGATACGGTATGTTACCGTATTCGCCTCACGAATTACAGAACGGTCAGTCAGCTTGTCCTCCTCCGGATCAGAGCCCTGTTCTGTGACGATGCTCTTGTCAAGCCGCAGCAACATGCCTTTCAGCTTCAGCGTATCGTAGAGTCGGTGGCTTTCGTGATCATTGAGCCAGCACTCGCTGTCAAACTGGAAGTTGGCGCCGCTTACTCCGGACATCGTAATCCGATCCGGATCGAACAGAGTCTGATAATTGAGCGAAGCTGTCACGTCATTACCGGTGTTAAAATCAGTCAGATACCACCGGATCAGATACTCCAGGCCATCCGTCTTTTGGGTAACCGTTATGCTGTCCGTCAGCTTGCCGCCCAGAGTCACGCCCCGATAGGTATGGGATGTCTCACCGTCAGGCACGGTAAGCAGATAATAGGCTTTGCCATCGGCTGCGGTGTAGATATCCGCCCCCTCACCCTGCAGCGCCGCTTCGTTCGCGGAAACCGGCGCCAGCAGAAGCTGTGGGCCCTCCAGGTGCTCCACAAGGGGAGCAATGTCATAGACGCCTGTGCTGGAACGCTTGTATGCGCGGATTGTATAGTCAATCACATCACCTGCGGCAACGGTGCTGCCATTACTCAGCGCTTCGCCGCCGGAAGATGCGGAGAGAGACAGTGACCAATCCCAATGCACATAGTCCCAGTCGTAGCTGGCAGAACGATATTTATTCTCTTGGCTTTCTCCGTAATATGCGCGTGCTGTATTCGTAATGTAGTAATAATTGCTGGAGGTGTCTACATACTCCCTGTCTCCCTGATAAAACATGAAAGAGTCTTTATACGCGAAGTACAGATCGTATACGGCAGATTCGTTGCTGTATAGGACGCAATCCTTATCCAGATTCCAGGCAACGGTATACCAGCTGTTTCGAGTAACAAGATAGCCGATCCCCTCCAGGGTAGCGCCGATATCCGTAATATTCTCCAGGCTGCCGGATACGGTATTTCCGTCCTTATCTGTATACTGATAGGTCAGGGCGGTGCTGTCGGTCCTGGTGTCGTAAACAATGGTGATCTTGTCGTTCGCGTTCCATGCACTTTTGTTCAGCATTGCGTCATCCTGCGATACCATGCCGTCATAGGATGTCCCAACGCCGGCGTTGGCCTGGGTCAGGGTATAGGTTTTCCCGTTCGTGCCAATGACCTGGCTGCCAGGGGTATGGGAATCGCCGCCAGGCTTGCAGAATGTCGCGTATGTGATCGTAAAGCTCAGGGTATCAACGCATTTTACATCGCCGCTGCGCACCTGCTGGATCATCTTTTCCATTTTTATGGCAGGGATGTAGCAATAACTGTCCAGCGGATTATAAATCTGGTAGATTCCCTCATAGGCGAATGGCGTGGGATTATTCAGCGTAATGTGAACATGTAGATCTTGATCGCTTCCGTTTCCGTAGCCCCAATAGCCCCAGCCGCTATAGCTATTAGTAACGGTAAAGTCAGGCGCGGCGGCAGAGACTGTATGCGTATACTCTTCCGTTTCGGTTTGGCTGACAGAATAGGTGAAGTGCTCTTCCGCCGAGACGCTGTTGCAGATTTCGTAGGACCTCTCCGCACTAAGGGTATCCTTATCGGCAACGAATATCTGATTTCCAAAGAACACCTCGACGGTATGCGCCGCAATATCCTCAGAGGTGCTTGTCGCCCGGCTGGCAGCCGAATTCTCCACAGTCCATTGGAACACAAGGTTACCGACATTATCAATATCCGCTTTCCAGTCACACAGCCGAAGATAGGTTGTGCTGCCGGATAGCCACCGGATGCCCGCCAGAGGATACTCCTGACCCTCCAGTTTGACATTGATTTGATAATAGGAACCATAAGAAGAATAATAGGCATAGCTGACATCATACCGCCCCGCCCGGATGGCATCCGCCAGTCCATCCCGCAGGTGAATGCCTTCCGGCAGCGTCATTGTGTCCGAATAATCGATGCTCTGTATGATGTCCTTACCCATGTCGCCGGACGTATCGCGGGCCGCAGAGATCTTGTACCTCAGGTTCTGCAGATAGACCGTGCCATCCATTGTGCCATCGCCCAGGAACTTGGGTGCGGGAATGTTGGATCCGGTGTACTGCGTCTTTTGGACCGCAAGACTTTGGGGCTGGACATTCCACGTCACCTGCTGGCACCTGGACGCGAACCGAATGCCGGAAGCGAGAGCGGCATCCTCCTCCTGTGTCAATGCCACTGCCCAAAGGCGGAGTGTTCCCCCACTGGATATGGCATTATAATAGAGGGAATCGATCGCCAGTTGGAATGTCTCATCCTTGACGATGGGGACCCGCACACAGTAGGTTCCGGCTACGGCAGTTTCGAGGATCGAATAGGGATATCCGTCGTTGGTATACTCGCCGGGTTTCATAGACATATTATGCTTTTCGCGGTCGAAAGCAAAGTAGAAGCGCACATAGCGATAGTCCGGCTCAGAAAGGTTCAGCCCCTGCACGGAAAGGTTGGCGGTTGCCTGCTCGCCGGTTAAGTAGGCGTATTTTTCATTGCCGTCGGCCTTCGCGGTGGTCGTGATCCGGGCTAGGATCGCCGGTTCATCCTCGGAACTGGGCACTGCAATGGTGAATTCCGCGTTGACCGTTTCGGGCCAGGCGGCATCTTGCAGACCGGAACCGTAGAACGCCAGGGAGTCTATCTCCGCGTCCGGGTTGGTAAAGGATCCCGCGGCATCCGGAACGGTCATATAGCCATTGACGCTGAGCAGGGTCGGGCAGGAGCCAAGACCATCTGCGGGAATGGTGCGAATGCTGCCGGGGACGGCGAAAGAAATCGCCGACAACGAGGCCTGACGAAGCGACCCGGCCTCCACCGCTGTAACCGTCCAGGGACCGGCGCCGTTGCCGGCGGGAATGACCGCCGGCACGGAATACATTCCCAGTCCATCCGGCACATAGAACAGCGTTGCCGTATTGTCCGCATTCAGCCGGAACAAAACGCCGCTGTTGTCCACATAGTATTCCCCGGCGGTCATCCGGCTGACGGGCAGGGGCAAACTCCATGTGGCGGGCCAGCTATCTGCCAATGTGAAATGGTTCTCTTTTTCAAACAGGATCTTACGCACGTCGGCAGACACGCTGCCAAGCTGCGTCAGAAAGCTTTCGCTGACCACATCCACGCCGTTTCCGATGGTCAGACTGCTCACACCTGACAGGCTGCTTGCCCAGCTGGAATATCCGATATCCAGATTTCTGGTGTTCAGACGGATTGACTCCACTTTGCTGCAGTATGCAAAAGCGGAATTGCCCAAATCCCTCAGATTTTCCGGCAGCATAATCTCGCTCAGGTTGTAGCAATACGCAAACGCAGAGTTGCCAATGCGTGTCAGGCTGTCGGGGAACGTAAGGTAAGTGAGATTGCTACAGTGGCAGAACGCCTGTTCGCCAATACTGGTAATACCCTGAGGAATCGCAAGGGATGTAATGCCGTCACAGGAATAGAACACTTGCTCACCAATACTGGTAACCCCCTGAGGAATTGTAAGGGATGTAATGCTGTCGCAATACATAAATGCGGACTTGCCGATGCTGGTTAAGGTGCTGGGAAGTGCTGGAGAAACAAGCTTGGAACAGCCGAAGAAAGCTTCCGTTCCGATACTTTGAACCCCCTCAGGAATGGTAACATGGATAAGGTTGCTGCAATTTTTAAATGTACAGTCGCTAATGCTGGTCACGCCATCAGGAACCGTTACGGAGGTAAGATTAAGACACTCGTAGAACGCGGAGGCTCCTATCGTTGTAACACTCTCAGGAATTGTAACAGAAGTAAGACCGATGCATCTGGAAAAAGCACTACCGCCAATGCTGGTCACGCCCTCAGGAATTATGATAGAGGTAAGACCGGTGCAGTTGTAAAAAGCGCCGCTGCCAATGCTGGTAACACCCTCAGGAATCGTTACGGAGGTCAGACCCGAACAAGAAGAGAACGCATAGTTGCCAATGCTGGTCACTCCCTCAGGAATTAAGATAGAGGTAAGACCGGTGCAGCCGGAAAAGGCACTGTTGCCAATGCTGGTCACGCCTTCAGGAATTATGATAGAGGTAAGACCGGTGCAGTTGTAAAAAGCGCTGCTGCCAATGCTGGTAACACCCTCAGGAATCGTTACGGAGGCAAGATTACGACACTCGTAGAATGCGTTATCTCCTATAGTTGTAACATCCTCAGGAATCATTACGGAGGTAAGACCGGTACAGTCACTGAGCATACCGTTCGGAAGGCCGGTGAAACCCTCAGGAATCCGGAAAGATGTCAGTCCGGTGCATCCTCTGAATGCGTAATCCCCAATCTCCGTCACCGTATCGGGAATCTCCAGAGCTGTAAGTCCGGTGCATCCCGAAAGCGCGTACCTACCAATGCTGCTGACACTTTCGGGAATCGCAATCTCGGTAAGGGCGGTACAATTGTAAAACGCATAGTCGCCGATTCTGGTGACGGTATCGGGAATCGTGACGGAGGTTATGCCGCTTCCGTAAAAGGCGTAATCATCAATGCTGGTCGCACCAGCCGGAATCAAAGCAGAGGTCAAGCCCTTGCAGTTATAGAACGCCTCTTTTCCAATGGTGGTCACACTGTCAGGGATCACAACGGGCGTAAGCTTACTGCAATTATAAAAGGCCCGCTCGCCAATGACAGTTACAGATTCAGGGATTACAGCCGTTACAAGCCTGGTACAGTTGTAGAAAGCATTGTTTCCGATGCGGGTCACGGTATCAGGAATTATTACGGAAACCAGATTGCTGCAATTGGAAAAAGTGCCATTTCCAGTATCCGTTACACCACCAGAAAACTCCGCAGAGGTAAGGCCGGTGCAATAATAAAACGCAGAGTCTCCAATGCTCTTCACGCTGCCTGGGATGGTTACGGAGGTCAGGCCCGTGCAATAATAGAACGCATGGCTGCCGATACTGGACAGGCCATCGGACAATTCCAGATTTTTCAGGCCAGTACAATGATAAAACGCATAGTCTCCAAAGCTCTTCACGCTGCCCGGGATCGTTACGGAGGTCAACCCCGTACAAGAAGCGAAGGCCCAGTCGCCGATGCGCTCCACACTGTCCGGAATCGTTACGGAGGTCAGTCCCGTACAAGAAGAGAACGCATAGCTTTCGATGCTCTTCACGCTGTTCGGGATCGTTGCGGAGGTCAAAGCCGTACAGGAAGAGAACGCGTTATTGCCAATGCTTTCCACGCTGTCGGCGATCGACACAGACTGCAGGTTCGTGCAATTTGAGAACAGGTAATCCCCCAGCCCGGTAATCCCATCCTCAACTACCACAGAGGTGATCTGATCCCTGATATCATACCAGGGCGGGCGGAAATTGCTGCTATTATAGCTGTCCGTCACGCTGCTGCCGCGGATTGTCAGCACCCCGTCTTCAAAGCTGTAAGATGCCTGATCGCCGCAGGAATTGTCCATTCTTCCGCAATCGGAACATATCCCGCTTTCATCATAGCTATGGGCGCCGAAATTGACGACGGTGGTATAGCTGGAGGTATCATAAGAAGAGGAATAATATGTCACCCAATAGTAGGTATTCCCGGCAGTAAGGGTACAATTGAGCACCAGATTGCTGCTGGAACCACTATAGTTTATCTGTTTCCAGTTGGCATCATAGAGATATCCGTAGGCGTAGTCGCTGTTCGATGCCTGAAATACATAGGCATGGGAGACCGTGGGGGTAAAGCGGTAGAAGGCACGGCTCCCGGGTGCTTTGAATGTCACCGGAACCGTTTGGCCAACCTGCATAACCGCAGCCGATACACCGCAGGGGCATTGCCCGTCTTCCGCATCAAAGGCGTGGTTCCAGGTACCATAGCTAAGGCTCACTGTAAATTCACCGGTGTTATCGGGATACCGGAGTCCTGCGCCAAAGTAGTAGGTCACACCGGCGGTCAGGGTATACGTGAGCTTAAAATTATTTCCGCTGCCGCCGGAGGAGCTGTATGTAAGCCGCGCACCGCTGGAGCTATAGAGGTATCCATAGGTATCACATTCCCCGGTGGATTCAAACACGTATTGGTGAGTGACCTCGGGCGTAAAGCTGTAATATGTCCATTCACCAGGGCCCTCAATTTTTACGGATTTCGGTTCATTCAGCGCAACAGGTGCAGCTGCTCCGCTGCAGACACACGTTCCCTCGGTATCAAAGCTGTGCCTGTAGGGGCTGTAGGTAAGATACACATTGAATTCGCCAGTACTGCTGGTATCATACAGTCGAACGCCAAAATAGTATGTCGTATTGGCATAGAGACTGTATTCGAGTCTGAAATTGCTGCCCCTGCCGCCGGAGGAGCTGTATGCGAGCTGCGCACCACTGGCGTCATAGAGGTATCCATAGGTATTATAGCTCCCTGTGGATTCCAGTACATAGTAATGGGTCTGTGCGGGCGTAAAGCTGAAATAAACCCACTTTCCTGCAGTATCAATCTTCACATCGGTGGCTGTGTTTAGCCCAATGGCAGAAGCAGATGCCCCGCAGACACACACACCGCCTGTGAAGGTGTGGTGCTCGGTTCCATAGGTTGAAACCACCCCAAAGGTGCCTGTGCTGCTGGTATCAGATAAACGAACACCCAGGTAGTAGGTCGTATCGGCACTCAGGGTATATGTGAGCTTGAAATTATTTCCGCTGCCGCCGGAGGTGCTGTATGTAAGCTGCGCACCACCGGAGCTATAGAGGTATCCGTATGTATTGCATTCCCCGGTGGATTCAAATGTATAGTCGTGGGTGACCGCAGGCTTAAAGCTGTAAAACGCCCACTCACCTGGGACGTCAATGTTAACGGATGCCGGCACATCCCGCGTAATCGGTTCCGGTGTCCCTCCGCAGGTACATGCACCGCTGGAAAAGCTGTGATTGTCGTAATAGAGTGTCGCACTGTAACTGCCGGCACTGCTGGAGGAATAATATCTTGCGCCAAAGTAATAAGTCCTTCCGGCCTCAAGCTTATATGTAATCTTGAAATTATAGCCTTCGCCGCCATCATCGTTGGACGTAAGCGCCTTCATATCTGCGTCATAGAGGGTGCAATAGGTATCTGAACTCGATTTGGATTCAAATGTATAGTAGTGGGTAACCGTAGGCGTAAAACGGAAATAGTCAACACCGCCCCCTGACCCGATATACACAGTAATTGGATCGCCTGTCTGCAAGTCAGGTTTTACTCTTACCGCGCCGCAAGTGCATACCTGTTCGGCATTATAGCTGTGGGCAAAATAGGAAAGCGTCGCCGAAAAGCTGCCGGTGGCGTTTGTGTCAGATAGCTTAACGCCAAAATAGTATGTGGTACCGGCAGTCAGGTTGCAGGTGAGTCTGAAATTCTTTCCACTGGTGGAAGTAAGCTGGTTTCCATCAGCATCATAAAGGTAACCATAGGCATTATAGTCGCCGGTGGATTCGAATGCATAGGAGTGGGTGATTTCAGGCTGAAATTGGAAATATTCAAAACCGCCGCCCAGCGTAATGTTCACCGGCGCCGGCTCATTCAGCGTCAGTGCAGGGGGTACCTTACCACAGGAACACTTACCATCCTCAAAGCTATGACTATCGAGTTTATAGGTAAGTATCACATCAAAGCTGCCTGTAATACTGCTGGAGAATTTGGCGCCCAAGTAGTAGATTTCTCCTGCCTGAAGGGTATACGACAGCCTGAAATTGCTGCCGCTGCCGCCGTAGCTGGAGGAAGCAATCAGGTTTCCATCCGCATCATAAAGATAACCATAGGTATTATAGTCGCCGGTGGATTCAAACGTATAGGCATGGGTGACCGTAGGCTGAAAGCGGAAGAATTGATAGCTGCCGGCTGTCGTGATGCTCGCAGGCATCAGCGTATCCAGCTTGATATCAGGGGCGGAAACACCGCAATCGCATATGCCATCCTCGCCAAAAGGACCGGTTCCGTGAGCGCCATAAGTAAGGGTCGCTCTGAAGCTGCCGGTTTCATACGAAGAAAACCCAGCACCGAAGTAATAGGTTTCCCCTGCCTGGAGGGTATATGTTAGACTGAAATTATAGCCGCCGCTATATTCGATATAGTCTCCGGAAGAATTATAAAGATAGCAGTACACATATTTTTCAGAATCGACTGAAAAAGCATATCTGTGTGTAACTGTGGGCGTAAAGCGGAAGTAGTTTTTATCACTCCGTGTTCCGATATTCACGCTGACAATTTGGTTATTTTGGATTTCCAGATATTCATGACCTTCAAACAGTTCCGGATCACTTGCGTATACTGCGGCGCCGCCACCTGCTGACAGGAGCATGGGCCTGCTGAGGGCTTCATTCCCGGAGCTGGTTTCCTCTGAAGTGGACTCCACGGGTTCTGTCGTTTCGGCGGCAGTCGCCTCAGGCTCCGTCGTTTCGGCAGTAGTCTCCTTGGGTTCTGTTGTTTCCTCGGGCTCAGTTGTTTCAGAGGTGGTTTCCACGGGGACAGCATCCGGGTTTTCAGGAAGCTGGGCATAGCCCACAATCCGCTCGTCCGGCAGAGAATAGGTCACAGTGCTGACACAGCCGCTGACATCGCCCTCGATGGTCTTTATCTGGGCCAATGTGTTCTCAAACTGCGCTACCAGACCGACACGGTCGGAGGCGTTATCCCCGTTCGTATCCAAAAACACAAGGTCGCCTACCGCGGGTTCATAATCCGAAGCGCTGCGGAAAAGTGAACAAGCCTCCAGCGTATTGATCCAGGCGGCGCAGCTTGCCTCCCGGGGGAAATCGCTCTGGGGGATTTTCGCATAGTTCAGGCAAAAGGATACAAACATGGCATTCCAGTCCCCATAGGGATCGCCATACCAGGCGCCATAGCGGGTATATCCGTTTATGTCGCCGTTTTCGCCAGCACGATAGTTGCTCTCACTTTCCGCATAGCCGATCTGGCTCTTTGCGACGGCGATCAGATCCGATGCCCATTTTCCACTTAGTCTGCCAGGAAGTGTCTGCTCCCATTCTGCAGCCGTTTCCACGTCGGCATTGGGATTGGAGTAGCAGTCAAGGCTGTGCGTATGCTCTTCCATTTCACAGATCAGCGTCTCTTCATAGCAGGTCTCCTCATGGACATGACCATCCTCCGGGGACTCCGGCAACTCGCAGATCAACTGTTCGGAATAGCAGGACGCATCGTGCTGATGCTCCTGATACCCGCAATATGTCTCTGTCTCCATTGTAATAGCCGGCAGCATCAGCGCGTAAACGATGCTGCAGACGACTGCAAACGCCAGAACTCTGACAACTCCCTTTTGTATTTTCTTACGCCGGTACGGGGTCAGATACGCGTCTGCCCTGGCAACCAAATCTTTCATCATTTCTGCTGTCCCTCCATATCTCACTTGCTCTGCCTCTCTCAGCCGATAAACATGGAATCAATTTCTGCCTGTGCCCTCCTGCAGTAATCACAGTACTGCAGGCACTGCATGGTACAGGAGGTATACGGCGGTTCAAAAAATTGGCAACCTCTAAGGAACCTCTGAAAAAATCGTCTGCGGCTGAGTGGCGGATCTTTTGCCACATCCGAGCAGTGTTCAAAACGAGAAATACATCCGGTATTCCTTCGTTTTTAACACGTTCCTCTGTGACATAATCTCTCGCCATCGGCCCTTGCCGATTGAATCAGAGTTTCCCAAAAACTGCTTTATGATGTTTGGGCGAAAAGATCCGGCCAAAGCGCAAAAGGGCAGCTTTTTTGAGGTGCCCGATCAACCATCCTTCTTTTCCCCAAAGCGCAATATCCATCCGACGGGGAAAAGCTCAGGCCCAGGATTACCAGCAACGGCGCCGGCCAATTCAACTGCCCGGTCTGCGGAAGCGTTGGGCCTTTTGGTCCTGTGGGCGCTGTCGGCGGGGCAGCAGGCTCTTTCTTGACCTCTGCCTTAGGACTGGCATACACATCATAGACATAAACTTCCGCTTCCATCATCGGGACACGCACCAGAAATGGATCGGTTTTCAGGTACCCAGCGGCAGCCCTGTTCTGTACGAAAAGATACAGGCCCACTGCAAGGTTGTCGAAAGAAACCGTTCCGTTCTCGTCGATGCGTTTGGTAGTCCGCTTTCGTCCGTTGTCCCGGGCATATTGGGCAAGGCGCTTCGCCAATTCCGCTGACTGCACATCCTCCAGCGACTCGCCACAGCCGGCAAACTCGCTGGTAAGAAAATAACTGAAATTTCCGTCATCCTCCCATACATTCCCCACCCGATAGCAGGTCAGAGTGCCGCCGGGAACAATCTTTTCTCCGCTGCGCATCGCGATCGTGACGGAACCTTGCCGGGATGTATCCACCACATCATGGGCGAAAACAGGAAGGCAGATAATACATGGCAGCGTTGCAGCAAAAAGCAGCGCAAACAATCGTTTTTGTACCGCCAAATCAATCCCTCCTGTTTTTCCTGGGGGTTTTCAGCAGCAGCAAAACCAGCAAAATCAAAAGCATGGGAGCTGCCACCAGCGGCGCAACGACCACAGGCTCGAGCTGCAGCGCCTCAGCGGTAATTCGAACATCAGTTTCTGCCTGGTTTTCAATCCGGTGTCCCCGCACCAGCAGCCGGTGGGTATTGACGCCATACGGCGTGCATGTAACAAGTGTGCAGTAGTCCATGCCCTCTTCAATGTTCAGAGAATCGATCCGATAGGGGTCTACGATGAGGATCTGATCCACCTCGTAGGTCAGTGTTTCGTCCAGAATCTGCATGATGAAGATGTCGCCTTCCACGAGTTTATTCAAATCTGTGAAAAGCCGGGCTGAGGGGAGGCCCCGGTGACCGGACAGCACACAATGGGTTCCCGCACCGCCGGTGGGGAGGGAACTGCCCTCCACATGACCCACAGCGCTTTGGAGCACAGTTTCCTCCGTGCCATGGTAGATCGGCAGTGTACACCGTATGGTCGGGATTTCGATAATGCCCATCATACCATTGCCGGACAAATTCAGCAGCGCGTTATATTCCGCCCGCTCCTCGTCAGTCATTTGGAAGCGGCTGCCCTTGCCCGGCAGCGTTTGGTTATAGCTCCTGGCATCCGCCCAAAGCTGCTGGTAAACATTGCTGTCCAGATTCTTCATCTGCTCGGCGTACTGAGTAATAACGCGGGTCTGGTGAGTGGCGTTTGAGTAATCACTTATGCTGGGATACAGCAGTAAGGAAAGCCCTGTAAGAAACACCAATATTAAGATAATGGTTGACATGTGTCTGCGCATGCAGGACTCTCCTTGCTGCTGCATCCGGGGCGGTATACCGCCCCGGTGCGGCAAAAAATCAGATATTTTGGTTTGTTATCTCTCAGCGCTCATACGCTTCCTGGTGACCAGCAGCACCGTAGCGCCGATTACCAGGATAAAGCCCACCACATAGAAGATGGTAGTACCAATACCGCCGGTGCTGGGCAGAGCCGTGCCGGCAGCATTCCCAACCACCGCTGTCATGGTCAGCGGCGTCAGATCCTCTGCGGTTGCTGCAGAACCGTCGACTGTCACCGCTGCAGGATCAAGCAACAGGTTGTAGCCTCTGGGCGCCGCAATTTCCTTCAATTCGTAGGTACCATCCTTAAGGCCCTGGAAGGTTGCCTGGCCATTCTCGTCTGTCGTCACCGCGGTAATCGTTCCTTCCGCAGCTGCCTGGCTGATGGCTTCCGCAGGGGTGGTACTATCCCCGATGGCAACATTGATCCACTGAACCTGCGCGTCAGTACCCGTCTCAGTATCCGGTGCTTGATATTTATAATATTGATAGACGGGGGCCTCTGTTGTACCTACGTTCTTCCGCAGCACAAACTTGGCACCTTCCAGTCTCGTCGCTGCTGCTTTTGCTTCGTCAGTGGCAGCAGCCTCATACTCTTTCGCATCGACCTTGTCGATCACGATATTGGAGCTGTAAACATCCGCCTTCGCGGGTTGGTCTCTTGTATTAGAAGTGCTCTGTTCCTGGTTGGGTCTGTCACTGTAGGTCAGGTATGCTGTATTTTCCGACACCGTCTGGATGGCCTTTTCATTCACCACAGCAGAATAGGTGACTGTCAGCTCTGCGCCTACATAATCCTGCAGCTCCCGCACCTTAACCGTCAGCTCAAACCCATTGTCATTCTTTGTACAGGTATAATGTGTTTCCTCAGCCAGGGTTAAGTCCGCGCCATCTGCGCCGGCTCCCTTGATCGCCACGCGTATAGAATCAGCATTGAAGGTCAGGCCCTCCGACATAGTATCGGTGATTACATATGTATAGCTGTCATATCCGGTGGTATCGGGGATCTTACCGGTGATGGTAAATGTAACTGTCTCGCCAATATCGGCGCCAATAGTAGTGGAGCTTTCCTTTTCGATGTTGGGATATACCGCTTTGATATCCACTACACCGTTAGGAACGGTGACCGTCAGGGAGCACAGGCAGTTGCGCCCCTCCGCCCACTCGGTAGCGCCGGGAACGTATACCAGATAGTAACCCAGGGGAAGGTTAGAGACGGTCTTATTGCTGCCGGTGCCGGTAACAGATGTGTCGCAAATCGTTTTGTTCTCTTTAATTATGCCGATGAGGTAATTCTGCGCCGCGATGGAAAATGCTTCCACATTGTCCTCCGTAATGTTGATGTACCGAATCGTCCCATCCACAAGAATAGGGCTCAGCGAATTTTCGGCATTGTTCGCATCCACGATATACTTTGCGCCTGCGTTTTCGAAAAAGCTTACCCAATCTGTGTCAATGGTATACGAGACACGCAGATTGGCTGGAGTTTCCTCCGTGCCTGTGTAGTCATAGACCAAGTCAAAGATTTTATACAGCTCGTAGGTTTTGCCATTCACAGTCTCGTTGATTGTGAGGCTGCCGGTTGTCGGCGTTTCCTCGGCGGCAGCGGTAATGGCCAAGGAAAATACCATGACCAGCGCCAGCAGCAAGCTGGCAAATTTTGTGATTTGTTTCATGCGCTTCTCCCTTTCATTATATAAATAAATTTGTTTGCAGGGATGGTTTGATATGCGAACACTGCCCCCCCTCTTGCAGTGAATACTACGAAGCCTCTGATGAAACCGTCTGTGGAAGGATCTTCCAGCCCAACTGCTCAGTTATGAAAATCGGAAATACATACAGTATTCCGTGATTATCAAAACTTCAATTTGGGGCGGAGTTTCTCGCCCACAGCGCTTGCTGATTTCCTCAGAGCTTCCTTACATCAGCACGCCCATCGTAAAACGGTTACGCTGAATGTATACCATTTTTCACGGCACAGCCGGAATAGGAACCCCCGTGGGATTCCCGATCGCGATATAACTAGTCCAGCATGCCGATACTCTTCAGCGGCCAGATGCGAAAGAAAATCTTCCCCACCACCTGTTCCTGCGCCACACAACCGACAGCTGTGTTCCGGGAGTCTATGGATGTGGAGCGGTGGTCGCCCATGACAAAGAATTTTTCATCCGGTACCTGATATGGTAATTCAATGTTGCAGTCCCCAAATGCTTTTCCCGTCAAATATGGCTCGTCCAGCTCTTCACCGTTGACAAATACCGTGCCGTCCTGACTGATATCGATCCAGTCGCCCGGACCGCAGATAACCCGTTTAACCAGAATCTTATTATTGTAGTAAAATGCCACAATGTCGCCGGTCTCCATATCGGATGTCTTTAATGCTGCTACAACCTCACCGTCATACAATGTAGATGTCATGGAATTGCCGTAGATCTGGAGGACAGGTATCCATAAGGTCGCTACAAGAATAGACACGGCCGCCACCGCCATCAAGGTATAGGTCGTGCTGCGCAGAACGTCAAAGTAGCGCTGCTTGTACCTCTCCCGCTTCAGCTCAGCTTCTATCTGCTCAACGGTGGGGCTTTCCCGGATATCATTCTTCATTGGATTTCATCTCCGTAATACGGCGGACATTCTCTAAATACTGCGCAGCCGCCTGCTCCGCCGCCTGAAATACGCCATTGAGCCGAAGCGCGGCCTCCGCAATCGAGCCTGCATTTTGAATCTCGATTTCCCGGCTGGCAAGCTGCGCCCGGGCCTCATCCAATTCATGCTGCAGACGTTCAACCTCTTTGCTCTTTTCCAGAAGCATTCCCAACAGCTCTGGTCGGCGCAGCCGCCTGAATTCTTTGTCCGTCATCGAACCGCCTCCTTATTGATCCACTGCCTTGCTACGTAAATCAGACGCAGTAAAGTCGCTGTTATCTTCCCGCCCTTTGTAACGAGCATAGCATTCAACTATATTTACAATATTTTACTACTATGTTTTGGCATTGTCAAGAAATTAGCTTTTTTTCCAATGCAAATGTGTTTTCTTCCGAATCGTTGACATATTCTGAAAACTACTGTATAATGTTTGAGAAACAATAATGTATAGCTACATCTGGATAGCCAAAGATGTCACATAATGCACCTTGTGTTTAATTTGCGCTATTCGCCATTATCCGGCTGTCACAAAATACGGATAATGCTCTGCCAGTAAGTGCTCAATAATCACCCGTTCACAATAAACCACGGCAGAGTCCCAATCTCAGGACTCTGCCGTTAATCATTCACATTTTCGTATGTGCTCCCGGTGTTTTACCATCGGATGCCAGGGCATCAGCGTTTCCAGCTTTTCGTGTGCCGGGGATTTGCCCAACTGGGGCAGCAGGCTCAGCACCAGCAGAAGGTATTCGTAAGGCTCAATGCCGTTGGCCTTGGCCGTTTCCACCAGCGAGTACACAATAGCGCTGGATTCCGCTCCCTTCACGCTGTCGCAGAACAGCCAGTTCTTTCTTCCCACCACAAAAGGACGAATCGCGTTCTCCGCCAGATTGTTGGAGGTGGGTACATCTCCGTAGTCCAGAAAAGCCATCAGCTGCTGCTTCTGGTTCAGAGAGTACCGCACCGCATCCTCCAGCTTGCTGCCCTTCTCAGGATGCAGTGTTTTCAGCCACGCAAAATACTCCTCCAGAAGTGGCCAAACCACATTCTGGCGGTAATCCTTGCGGCTTTTTTCATCCGCATATATGTATTTCTTCTCCAGGGAAAACAGCTTCGTGCAGTACTGGAATCCCACAGCTGCCTTGCTGGTTTTCACAGTAGCACCATCCGGCATGGCTTCCCGCCATTTCCGCCGGGCATGGGCCCAACAGCCACAGTGGGTCACCTTCTGCACCTGGTTGTACCCGGCATATCCATCTGTCACCAGACAGCCGGTGAAGCCCTTGAGGAAGCTCTCCGGACGCTTCCCGCTCCGGTCAGGCTGATACTCAAAGATCCGGATGTGGTTCCTGCTG
Organism: Faecousia sp.; assembly: GCA_051867075.1. Lineage (GTDB taxonomy): Bacteria > Bacillota > Clostridia > Oscillospirales > Oscillospiraceae > Faecousia. The sequence continues at coordinate 117,509 of JBJDYG010000063.1, forward strand.
TACTCCCCACTGGCATACAGCCACATTCTGGACTCCGAAGTGGGCAGCTTTCCATCCTCCTTCAGCACCTGCACTACCGTCTCATCCGCATGAATTACGGACTGGGTCAGAAGCTGCTGCTTCATGTGCTTGTACAGAGGCTTCAGCCAGGTTTGGGTGCACTGGATCACCCAGTTTGCCAGGGTGGCTCTGCTCAGCTCCACACCCTGCCTTGCCCAGATTTTCTCCTGACGGGCCAGAGGAACGCCATCCACATACTTTTTCGTCATGACATCTGCCACTGTGGAGGGAGATGCCAGAGAGTGCTTCATAAGGGGAGGCGGTGTCTTTGTAGTCAGAATATGGGCGAAGCCGGTATCCTTCTCGCATTTGTCGCAGGCGTAGGTGCAGCTGTAGTATTCCAAAATCTTTTCAGACTGGGGAATAATGATAAGTTCCCGGCGGATCAGTTTCTTACCAATGAGCTTGAATGTGCCGCCGCATTTGTCGCAGGTAAGCTGGGATTCCGGCAGATCAAAGACGATTTCCTCTACCGGCAGATTCTTTGCCAGCTCGTCAATGGTTCTCTTTTTCTTCCGGGCATGGGCCTTGACGGTAAAGGTTTCCTCGGTGGGTTCTTCTGCCTTGTTGTCCTGACAGGCTTCGGCTTCGTTGAAAAGACTCATCTGGTCCTCGCTCAGGACATAGGTTTTCTTTTCACTGGACTGACCATACTGGGCTCTCTGAGCGTTGGTGAATACCTCGTTCATGTGCTCCAGTTTCCGCTTCAGCTCTGCATTTTCCTTTTGCAGCAGTTCTACAGATTGGGCCAGAGGACGAATCAGCTCCGCTACTTCCGCAGCGGTATATGTTGTTTTCTTATCCGCTGCACCCATAAACTACACCCCAAAAAGTAGATTTATCCTGGGATTATTATACCATAAACCCAGGATAAAGTACAGGAAAATATAAGATTTTGGAAGAAATTTATCAGAATAAGTCCTTTGGCTTTCCTTTGCGGATCGCCGTTTTCTGTTCCACTTTCAAGCCCTCCATGAGCCAGCGAAAGCTTTGGGGATCCAGCAATCTCAGTTCTGCTTCTGACCTTGGCCATTGGAATCTTCCGTTGGACAATCGTTTATACAGCAGGATATATCCGTCCCCAGACCAGTACAGAGCCTTGATTCTGTCTGTCCGACGGCCGCAGAACAGGAACAAGCTTTCGTCATCCAACTGGCTTCCATACTGCTGGGTCACCACAGCAGCCAGTCCATCAATCCCCAGACGAAGATCTGTGTAGCCGCAGGCAATGTAGTAATTGCGGACTTTGCTGAGATCGATCACAGTGACTGAAGGTCGCGGAGCAAAGCTGCGACAGCATCCATATCCACACCGGCTGGCAATTTCAGTTCCGCTCCCCGGTACCGGATCTGGAGTATATCTTCCGCAGCAGGAACCGACTCCAGTGGCACCAGCCGAGGTGCCGAAGCCCCGACCATCTGCGTCCGCAATTTCCTGAGCCAGTAGTAAAAGCTCTTCTCAGAGATTCCACGCTGCCGACAGAATTCCCGCTTTGTCAGCCCACTAGCGCTGCATTCTTGTATGAGCATCGCCCACTCCTGCGCCCGATACGCATCCCGCACTGCTAAAACTTCTCCCATTTGACACCATCCCTATCCGTTTTCTCGAAAAACCCACCGTGAGTTTTTCAAGTTTTGGGATATTATCTCATAGAAGAGGGTGAGATGATAGGTGGGGGATTATTGAGCGCTTACGGTACGACGTGGGGGGATGAGAATTTCATTCAAATGATTGAATAGCATGCAAGATCTGTGCATGGATTGCTGCTGTTGAGTCCCATGAATCCCTTAAATAGGAGGTCATTGTCTTGCACAGGGATGGCGGTAGCACTTGCACACATGACCAGCGATTATGACTTACTTTACGATAAAACCGGCGGGGAGTTTCCAGGAACTGTTGGAATAGTAGAATGTGACGGAGGTCATCAGATACTGCCCATCGTAGTACATACAGGTAGAACTGCCGCCGTCCAGGTTGGCGGCGTTCACCGCGCCGTACTGGGTCATGATCTCGATCAGGTCGGCGGCGGAGGCTCCCAAGTGACCGTTCTTGCCCCGGCCATCCGTAACCAGCAAGAGGACGGAACCGTCGGCGCACTGACCGATGGCAGTACGGGGGTTCAGGCCGCTGCCCGCTCCGTTCATGCCCCGGGGATTCCCGTTGATGATCAGCTGGACAAAATGGTTGTTGGCATCGCTGCTTTCCTCCTGGAATGTGACTGCGTCCCGGATGCCTTTCTCCTCCACCAGGGCTTCCAGTTGGTCAGGGGTCATGCTGTTAACATCGATGATCTGCAGGATGTTGTCGTTGTCAAATCCCACAAGAACCAGACCCGGATATTCGTTTGGCTTGTTGTACTGAATCTCACCGTTACTCACTATGACGCCGTAGGGTCGACCGCCGGTGTTGTTGGTGGAGTCGTAGATGCCGCCATTGATGGCCGCGAGAGCGCCGCTCTGTTTCGCCAGTTCCTCCAGGGTAACACCGGTATCCCGCCAGGGGTAGATGGTAGCCAGGCTGATCCGGGAGGGGTCGCGGACTTTAATCAGCTTGGCGGTATAAGTTCTGCCGGAGAGCTCAATGACCTCCAGATCCTTCGCTTCGGGATCCTGCTCGTTATCCTCAAAGGGTTCAAATGTAATCAGGTTGGCGTCCACATCTTCGTCGAGTTTCACCATGGAGTTGGCATCCACGATTTCCTGAACTTCCGCAGAGGGGACAAACCAGGAGACCAGGAATTTCAGCTGCCCGGTTTCCAGCAGCGTGGTGACGAACGTGCGCTTGGCACTGGGGGAAGTGGAGCCGCAGATCATCTTCATGGACATCAGCAGGGTGAAGGCGAAAACCACCACCACGGTCAGCACCACGGCAAGAAACCGCACCAGGTATTCGCCCAGAGTGGGTTTGCGGTATTTTGCGGGGCGGGGCTGATTAGATTGCACCATGGGTGCCGGTTGTTCTGATCTGTGGCGGCGCTTTTGAGGCGGCGCTTCATATTTTCCTCTCATAGCGCACCTCCTCAGAGAATCTCACGGTAATCGGCAAGGAACCAGTGGGGATCGTCTACGCCGTTATCCGTATCGTCGTATTTTACGAAATAAAATGTGGAGTTCATTACATCTTTCACTTCTTCTCCGGTACGGGTCAGCACCAGTGTCTTTTCCAGCCGGATATCGCAGGAGAAGCAATTGTCGGAGTAAACCACATAATTGGATACAGTTTCCACCTGGAAAGGCGGGTTTTTCAGGGTATGGTTGCTGGTAAACGTGATATCCTGACCGGTGGCCCATTTCCACGCCACGTCCTGCAAATAGGAATCTTTGATCAGGTAGGGGCTTATCTGGTTGTAGCCGTTGTTGGAGCCGGTGAGATCCTGGGTCATAAACAGGCTCCACAGCTTCGCCACTGCCAGCGGGTCAATATCCACAGGCAGCGACAGGGAATCTTGACCGGCAAAATTCCCGGCGATGGTGACCTTCCTGTCCTCGATGGTAAAGTCCACTTCGTTGCCGCTGCCGTCGAGAATCCTGAAATCCGGTTCGCCGGAGAGAATGCGCAGGGTATAGGTGGCAATATCCGGCAAATCCGTGCAGTATTCTTTCACATATTTCAGCTCCTCCATGGGCTCCAGGGAGGCGGCTTCCAGAGAAACAGGTTCCACCCCACAAATGGTATAGCTTGCGGGAATGGTGACCTGATAATCCGTAAAAGTGGGGAGATTCTTCTGGTCATAGGGGACGCTGTTGCCCAGAATGTCGCAAATCTCCACATTCAGGGGAACCAGGCTGCAGACATTATAAGTGGCCATCCCATCGGTGATTTTGCCCTGTAGCACTTTGCCGTTGCTCTTGATAATCACGGAGGCGGGGGCTGTGAGATGGAACTCATAGCCGGTGACTTCCATTTTTTCCACGCTCCACCGATCCAGTGTAAAGATCAGCAGGCGGTTTTCCTGTCCCTCATGGTTCAGCGTAACAGTGGCCACTTTACAGCCGTTGCTCAGCACGTCGAAAGTTTTTTTCGTTTGATCCACCACGCTGTGATCTTCAAGGAAGGTAATGTTGCTTGCAAGGAAGTCCTTTTTGAATTGGGCGACATCCTCCTCGGAGGCACTCCATTCGCTGCGCATTTTATCCAGGGACACAATATCCTCGAATTGACTGCCGGCTCCCGGTTTGCGCAGTTTGCCTATCTGGGCGGCCAGGATATTTTCCGGCTGGGAGGATTCATAGTCTTCCAGGGCGCTGTGTACATAGCGCAGCGTGCAGGCGGAGATCGCCATCAGCACAGCCAGAATCAACAGGTAGGGAACGATAAAGGGACGCGGCTTTCTCTTTTGGGGCGGACAGCGGCGGGAATTGACTGGCTGCAGCCTTCCTTCACTCACGCTTCGTTCTTTCATGGTAATTCCTTTCAATGTCATCCTATTTCGACATAATGTAATTTACTCAGAGTATAGTCCATTTCCCGTCTGAATACAAGGTCATTAATCAAATCTTAAATCGAATATGGTGAAAACAGCACGGTATTCACCACAGTCGTTTTTTGGGGACGAGTTTGGCCAGCCTTTTCGAAAACTGCACCGCATAAACATAGAAAAGGCTTTTCGGCGGGGGTTGGATGTGATAGAATGAGAGCAAAGGGAGGGACTTCGATGATCCGCAATTTTGAAGATTTCTGCAATGAATTGAATCGCTGCGGCTTCTCCATGGGCGGCGGCAATGCCAAGGGCATTTTCGCGCTGATCGACTACGACTGGACGAATCAGGATATGCTGGACACCCCGGTGAAATGGCACTGCGGCGATCGGTCGGTTGATCCCTGGGAATGGCGGATGCGGGTGCTGGAGGAGCGCACGGATATTGCGTATTCTAAGGTGTTCTTTAAAACCAGCGGATTCATCACTAGGGACTGGTATCCTTATTTTTATGCTGTCCGGAGAAATGGGGAGTCCTTTGAAGAAACCTACGCCAGAGGCGGCATCAGCCACATGGCAAAGCGGATCTATGAAATCGTATCGGACGGCGAAGTGGCGCTCCATGAGATCAAGGCACTGGGGGGCTTCGGCAAGGAGGACAAGGCCCAGTTTGACAAAGCTATGGTGGAGCTGCAAATGGGCCTCTTCATCACCATGACCGGCCGCCAGCAGAAGAAAAACAAATATGGCATCGAGTACGGCTGGAACAGCACTGTGTTTACTACGGTCGAGGACTTCTGGGAGAAGCGCGGCTTTACGATTCCCGTGCTTGACGCGAACGAGAGCTACGAAAAAATCAGAGAGCAGATCCTGCGGCTGAATTCAATGGCCGAGGAAAAAACCATTCGGAAATTCATTGAAGGAAGATAGGTGGTTCCTATGGTCGGAAAATATAAAGTTATTACGCTGTGCGGAAGTACACGCTTCAAGGAAGCATTTCTGGAAGCCCAGAAACGGCTGACCCTGGAGGGAAATATTGTGATCAGCGTTGGCTTGTTTGGGCACGCCGGGGATGACGAGGTTTGGGAAGGCATGTCCGAAGATGCGCTGACCATGACCAAGATCATGCTGGATGATATGCACAAGCGGAAAATCGATATGTCGGATGAGATTCTCGTCATCAATGTTGGCGGATACATTGGAGAAAGCACAAAATCTGAAATCGAGTATGCCCACAGCACCGGAAAGGCTGTGCGCTATCTGGAGGAAACAATATGAAGCTCACCAAAGACCAGGTTCAGAAAGACTTGGATGCCCTGCCTGCACATTACAAAACCGGGGATGTGGACCGGCTGATTCGGCAGTATGTCAAGCAGAAAGCGGATGTGTCCGCGCTGCGCCCTTACATACTGGACCAGCAGCAATTCCACAGAATTTATTACTATGTGACCCTGGATCAGATCAGCGATGCGCATGATCGGATGGCATTCATCCATGAGAACCTGCTCTTTTCCGACTGGTGGCATACCGACCAACTCATCTCTTATGTGGCGGACCTGGATTTTGATTCCGCGCTACGGTATGCAAAAGAATACATCCACTCGGAAGATCCCTTCATCCGCCGCTGGGGGTATGTGTTGTTTATCTCCCGGCTGTGCAAGGGGCATGCAGCTCAGCTTTTGCCGCTGATGCACGATGATGAAGCCTATTATGTCCAGATGGCGGAAGGCTGGCTCATTGCGGAGCTGGCGATCTATGAGCCGGAAGCGGTGTATGAATGGTTCCGGCAAAACGATTTGAAATACAATATCAATGGCAAGGCCATTCAGAAGATCTGTGATTCTTTTCGGATTGCGAAGGACTGGAAGCAGAAGTATAAGGACCTACGCCCGGAACTAAGAAAGCGGAAATGACGTTCGCAAGCAGAAAAGCTGTGTGCTGTTTTGAGGAAGCAAAATCATGAATACAGATATTCTATTCTTCTTCGGGGAACATATGGATGCTCTGCCGATCTACGAGCGGTTGGAGAAGCAGATTCTAACCCAGATCTCGGATGTGAAAATCAAGGTGGCAAAGACCCAGATCACCTTTGCCAACAAGTGGGGCTTTGCATTCGTATCTTTCAATCCCTGCCGGAAAGCAAAAGAGTGCCCGGCGGTTTGGGTGACGGTTACCTTTGGCCTGGGATACCGCAAAGAATCTCCCAGAATCGATGTTGCCACGGAACCCTATCCCGGTCGGTGGACCCATCATGTGATGGTGGGAAGTCCTGATGAAATAGACGGGGAACTGTTGGGCTGGATTCAGGAAGCGGCGGAATTTGCAAATGTCAAGGGGAGAGGGAAATGACCAATGAAAAAGTATTTGCCATGTCCTTTGCCAAGGTGTACCCCATGCTGATTGCCAAGGCAGAACGAAAAGGGCGCGCCCGTGACGAGGTGCTGGCGGTAACCACATGGCTGGCGGGGTATCCAAAGGAGAAGCTGGAAGAACTGCTGGTTTCGGATATTACCTACGGCGACTTCTTCCGCAATGCTCCAGCTCTGAACCCTGCAAGGAGGCAGATCAAAGGCTCTGTCTGCGGCGTGAAGGTGGAGACCATCGAAGACCCGCTGATGCAGGAGATTCGGTATCTGGACAAGCTGGTGGATGAACTTGCCAAGGGAAAGCCCATGGAGAAGATTCTGAGATAGAATGACTTGAAAAGGAAACACGGATAACGCATGAACCTTTCAATATTAGACAAAAATGGAACAGCACAGAACTGGTCATGCCAATTCTGTGCTGTTTACGGGATCTGTTCAAAATAGGGTAAGCTGTCGTTCTTTACAGGATGCCACCACACGATCCCTGACGATATCCTCCGGTGTGAGATTACCGCATAGGAGCGGCGAAGCGGGATCGTGGGATTGGATATTCCTGCGGACAGCGGCAGGGGAGTGGTTGGCGTAGCAGTATTTGCAGCCGTTGGCGCAGCTATCGTACATCCCAATGTCGATGCTGGCCATGCATCCGCAGGCATCCCGCTGATTTTTGTCTTTGGCCAGGGAGAGAGGCTGGCCGACGAGCTTCTCAAGAAGTTCCCCATCAATGCAATGCCCGTGGCGGATGCCGAATGGGGACAGGTCGAGACTTTCCGCGCAGGTTTCCAGGGTCAGATGATACTTTTGTGCAATATCGGAAAAGCGGCCTGCCAGCTCGTAAATCTCTGATGTGTCCAGGGGTTGAAACTGCTTGCCCAGATGCCGGTACAGATCTACGAAACTGATGACGCACTTCTGGGTGTACCCGGACAGCCGCTTGGACAATTCCTCAAAATAATACATATGGTATTGAGCGGTATGCCTCGGCGTCAGGAGAATGGGATCATACCGCCAGATGACCCGCTCCGGGCCGACCTTCCGGGAAAGCTCCTGAAAAGCAGGAATGATTCTGTCATTCTTGCTGGGGATGCCCGGCTCCAGATCCTGTCCGTAGGCCGTCAGGGTGAACTGGAAATAGAAGGGGTAGTCTTTCAAGAGGTGGAGATTGTCCAGCATGGGAATGGGATTCTTTGTCCAGAACACGATACCGTCCACCATCTCCGCGGACATGGGAACGCGGCTGACCTGGTGAAAATTCACAGGATTGCGGACGCAGACAAACCCCGCTTCCAGGCGTCGAAAGAACCACTGGGAATAGTTCGCCGGAATATCCGTCCGCCTGCTGGCGCTGATGATCATGGTGCCACCTCCTTTGCGGATATGATAGCGCAGATGAGGAGAAAAAGCTATCCTTGCAATACAAACCCAGGACTGCGTTTGCAATCCTGGGCTGATTGCTTATTTGAAATAAACTTCAATTGCCTGATGGGTAGATTCCGCGGTGAATTGGATTACAGCTTGCGCACCGGGCGGATGTACTTCCAATACCGTGTGGAATCATGGTAGAAATAGAACACTCTGCCGGGCGTGGTATCCAGTGAAAAACCGCTGGCAGCATAGTCAAATTCTTTCATGGCGGATTCAATCTTTGCTTCCACAAGTTGGTTCTGAGTCTCAAAATCAAAGGGGCCATGCTCAAACACGATGTATTCGCCTTCCGGCACATCCATCAGGAGCATCGGCTCCGGCACCGGGCCAGAGTAGTCCATAGGGAGCCGCACACCGTAGCTCTCCGCCAAGGGGATGCCCCAACTGCAGATCCGTCCGGTGGGTTCGTTGATGAATGCCATGACTTGCCCGCTTCCGCTGTCTGCTTTGCTGCCGCCCATATCGTCCAGCTTGTCAGGAATGCTGTCCAGCAGGCCGCAGATCGTTTCGCAGTCCTGTCCGGGAATTTTTGCCTGCTTTTGCCAGAAATCCCAGTATCCGATGCTTTCATAGTTACGGATATGCAGGAACTTATGGGCGGGGATGGTTATAAAATAAATTTTTACATCTTCTGTGGTGGCTGCCATACCGGTTCCTCCAATTCCCAATAAGTAACAGTCAAAGGGGTTGATTTGGGTGCGCAGAACAACGCTGACAGGATTCCTGCGATACTCGCTGGGGGTGACTCCGTAGGCTTCTGCGAAGGCTCGGGTAAAGGCTTCGTTGGAAGAAAAGCCGTAGTCCATGGCAATTTCCAGAATACTGCTGTCCGTATCCCGGATATCCTTCAACGCAAAGGCAAGGCAACGGTAACGCAGATAATCCCGCAGCCGCATACCGGAAACTTCATGGAACTTTCTGGAAATATAGAATTCCGAATATCCAAATCTCTGGGACAGGGCTGTCAGCGTCATTTTCTCGTCGAGTTTGTTTTTGATGCCGAGATCGATCTCATCCACAATCTGCTGAACCATTTTATGCCATTCGTTCATTGCTTTTCGCACCTCATTTCGACTGCTCTAAAGTCATTATAGGGCAAATTAGGAAAAGATTTCTTGATTTCACTTGCGATATTCGCGGCAAATGTGTGATGCCCTGATTCTGTAAAGTGAACGCCGTCGAAGGCCAATTCGATATGCCAGCCGCTGGTGTCGGCAAAGGGAATATGCAGCTTCTGCGCCAGTGCCTGATAGTCTTCCGCAAGCTGGATGGATTCTGCAACCAACTCGTCAGTAGGCACCCAGGCTCCCCGCTTCATGGGCGGCGGAGCCACCAGCAGAATGTTTTTGCAAGATGTAAGAATCTGGTTCAGGAACGTTTCCATTTGAGCGACGGCTTCGGAAGTGGATGCACCCTGCAGCAGATCATTGGTACCCAGCATGACGAGGAAAATATCCACAGGGGTGTGTTGGGAAAGCAATCGGAGCGCATAAGGGTTGCGGGGGATTAATCTACCGTTGGCTCCGGCGTTGAGAAGATCCCACTGGGTCTTCTTTGCAAGAATGTCTACCCAACGGTCTTCTGTGGGATAACGATCACCCAAATAGCCCCTCGGATCGTAGCCGTAAGTATTGGAATCTCCGAAACAAAATATTCGCATTGTGCCAGCTCCTTATCGCGACGAATACCAGGATGGAATTGTGGTCTGCATATGATCATACCACGCACAAGTAATCAAATAGCAGTTCCTATTTTTCTCCTTGATGACCTTTCGGATAGTTTATTGGATAAAGAGTCAAAAGGAAAGGATTACAGAGTAAAATATCTACTGTTATAAACAATGAATAAGTCCGCCGGATTCTGGAATGGAATCCGGTGGACATCTTCCCTTATCCCAAGGTGCGCTTCATCCAGTCAATCAGCGCCTTTCTGGCATCGGCAGCGGCGGTGGCCTCTTCATGCAGCAGATCATGTCTGGCATCCGGGAGCAGCTGCATGGTAACGCTGTGAATGCCTGCTTTCTCCATGCGCTGTTTGACGGCCAGCACGCCTTTGCCGGAATCGCCCACAGGGTCATCCTGACCGGAGAGCAGCAGGACGGGCGTGCCTGTATTCCAGCCATCATAGGCCTCCTTGCTTCCGGTGCGCTTCATGGAGCCCAAAAGCTGCCAGAACAGACCGGCAGAGATATTTTTGCGGCATAGGGGATCGGTAAGGTATGCGTCAAGCTGCGCGTTATCGGCGCAGAGCCAATCCGCGATCGTCCGGTTGGGCTTGAATTTTTGATTGTAATTGCCGAAGGAAAGCTGCTTTACCAAATCGGTGGTGCCGTCAAAACCGGCCTTTTTGATCTGGCTTTTCACAATTGCCATCATCATCGAGAGCAGCGGCCCGGGCTGATAACCGGTTCCCAGAATGGCGGCGCCTGCCACATTTTGGGGATAATGGCCCAGGTATTCCCGCAGGAGGAAGGAACCCAGTGAGAAGCCCAGCATGTAGTGGGGAAGTCCGGGGAAGCGCTCTGTCAGAATCTCAAAAAACAGGTGCATATCCTCAATGGATGCCTCCCAGCCGCCTTCCCCAAAGGAGGCCATATTGGGATCCCCGGCATTCCTGCCATGCCCCCGCAGATCGAACCCGGCCACAGCAATTCCGTGTCCAGTCAACTCCTGAGCCAGTGCAGTATAGCGGCCGATATGTTCCGTCATGCCATGGGCGATCTGCAAAATGCATTTCGGCTCCTGCTCCGGCAGCCACATCGTGGCGGGAAGCGTTAGCCCGTTATTCCCAGCAAATTCAAATGTTTCCGTATGCATCCTTCTATCATTCCTTTCCCCTTGTACAGCTTACGCATGGGCATATTTTACCGTATCATGCGAAAATTGTCCCATTTATTACAGTATATCGAAAATATACGGGATTTGCAATGGGCAGTTTTCTCTCGGCGATCCTCGCTGAAAAGAAGAAGGACACGCCGCAGCTTAGGCGGCGTGCCCGGAATGATTACTTTCTTCTGACGGGGTAGCAGACCTCGGTCACAAACTCATTGGGATCGGAAGTCTCATGGGGACTGACGTGGTAGATGTTAAAGGCAGGGCCGTCGAATTCATAGCCATTGTTCGTCACCCAGTTTGCGACAGCCTCCATGATTGCGTTCATCTGATCGTAGGAGCCTTTACAGGTGGCGGAGGCTACGGTGACGCTGGGGAGCGTTTTGAATTTGACATGTTCCGTGTCGGGATAGTGCCCCTTCACGGTTTTCTGCGCCTCCACATCCACGTCGGATTCCTTGAACTCCTGATCGTAGAACACGACACTGCAATAGCAGGGATCGTCAGGAATCAGATGCAGAGGGGCTGTTTCGCTGACCAGTACGCTCCAGAGCATCCCCTCCATCTCATAGGCGGGAATATGCATGCGGACCGTGGCGGCATAGCGTTCGGGGAAGGTTTTCAAAGTGACATCATACTGCATGGTTTCATCCTTTCTCAGCCGTTCCAGGGCTGTATCCAGGAGCCGTAACCGGTACGCCGTCTGCCGGGATTGTTCCAGAAGTTCTGCGCGCTTCAGTTGCAGGTGATGCTCCATGATTTCTTTTTCCTCGTAACAATCAAGCATTTCGCCGATGTCAGCCAGCCCAAAGCCCATGTCTTTCAGGGCTGTGATCCTGCCGACGACAGGGAGCTGGTTTTCGCTGTAGTAGCGATAGCCGGACTCCGGATCGATTTTTACGGGGTGCAGCAATCCGATTTCATCATAATGGCGCAGCATACGGATACTGACTCTGGACAGTTTAGAAAAATCTCCGATTTTTAACATGGGATACCTACAGATCTGTCGGTTTTTGAGCTCATCTGTATTGTAATACCTGCCATTATGGGAGAGTCAAGGACTTTTTTCCACACAGTTTCTTTTTTGTGATTCTGTTCATGGATCATTCTGACCGTTCACGATTTTAGCGTAGGTCTCCTCCGGGATCATGGGAGAGCCGATCTGCGCCAGCAATCCGGCGTCAATGGCTCCTTGCTTAGCGTATTGCCGTCCGGCTTCCCTGACCAGCGCCAGCCTTGGGACGGTAACCACTGCCGCCTCCGGAGCGTTGAACATGGGGCTTTCCGGGACGGTGAGGATGGTGTGATTGCTGGGGAACATCAGCTTGAACTGGGCTACCGCAGGCTCAAAGTTATGGGCGCTGTTGGGAAATCCGCAGCCGCAGATCATAAGATATTTCAAGTGGGAAAAATCCGCCTGCCCTACATGTTCGTAGCGGTCGCCGACCTTCCGCATCGCCATGCTGGACAGTGGCAGGGTCCGGTCGATCAGGTTTTTCAGCATGGCAGGCATCCCATAGCAGTATAGCGGAAAGCTGAACAGCAGCAGATCGCTTGCCAGGATTTCCTCCAGAATGGAGCCCATATCGTCCTTGTGCCGGCACACGTCGCCGTTGCGCATACAGGCCAGGCAGCCGGAGCAGAATTCAATATGATGATCGATGATATGGAGCAGCCGAATTTCCTGGGGTGCCGCTTCCTGCATTCCGTCCAAAAAGGCGCGGGTGATATGTAGGGTATCGCTGTTCTCCTTTTTGGGGCTTCCGTTCAAAACAAGAATTTTCATGCTCCGTGTTCCTTCTTTCCTTATATCTCAGCATTATGAAAAATGGATTTCGTGTTGGCGTGGTAAGTTTGCCGTAAAAGGTGGATCACCAGTTCCTCCAAAGCTGCCGAAGCCGCGATGGCACAGGTTATCCGGCAATATACAGCGGCATACCCGGTCACTAGCAGAAAGGGAATCAGAAAAACCGCTCCGCCTGTTACTTTATTCAGATAGGTATGCAGGGAAGCAAAACGCCGGTATTTCACCGCTGCAATTCCATAGGCCGAAATCCGCAGGATCAGGATGACAACCACCGCGTACCAGATATCCATGGGGAGCATGTTCCAGAGAATAGGGAATACCAGGAGCAGCATCACCGTATAAAACAGCAAGTCTGCGATACTATCCAGCCGCACGCCAAAATCACTGGCGGTTTTGGTTTTCCGGGCCATCCATCCGTCCAACACATCGGTCAGTCCTGTGAGGGCATATACCCAGAAGAAGACCATGGAAAGCGGGCGTAAAAACACGAGCAGCAGCGTTCCGGCAATCCGCAAGAAGGTAACGGCGTCTGCGGTATTCAGTTTATGCTTGGTAAAATGGTGATTGTCAGTTCCGAAATACCAGCGTCATATTCGCGTTCTTCAACACCACAAACATCTTTTTCCACATTGCGCTGATAGCGATTTCTGATTTCCTGCTGATAGGCTGCTCCCAAGCAGTTCTCCAACATTTCCCTCAAAACCTTCCTCGTTGACATTATGAGTCCCTCCATGTATTTAATTGATACTACATAGTATCTACTAAATACTTTATAGCACGGGGTTTGTGCAAATGCTGTCGAATTATGGGACAAAGAGAAAAAGCCGCTACCTTTCAGTAACGGCTTTGTCGTAATGCTCCATCTGTCAAAGGTACTCGGTGATTACCGGGATAATGCTTTTGAGTACATCTTGAACCATGCGGCTTTGTGTTTCACTCAAACCAAAATCCTTACTGCAATCGCCAGAAAGCACAGAAGAAAGATTTGAGGTTCGTCCCGTGATATAGTCCAGAGATACATCCAGCTCTGTTGCAATCTTGAACAGTGTCTGGAGGCTGGGCTTGCTGGAAGCATTTTCGATATGGCGCAGAGATTCCGTTGCAAGTCCGACTTTCTCGGCAAGGAAATCCGCTGTCCATCCTCTGAATTTTCGTGCCTCACGGATTCGCTGCCCGGTGAGAATGAAATCGATATCCATTGAATACAACCCCTTATCTACTAGATGCTATCAGCACTGAGTATAGAGGTTATTCTTCTCATTTAGAATGAGCTATTTAATACAATATAGTATCTAATTCGTTCTATTGGGTGAAATCCCGGCTCAATTCAGAATCAGATGTTGGGTGCTGTCTTTTCGATTTCCGCAATCTCGCAGAAATCAATAGACAGATCTCCAATTTGCAAGACTTTCCAGTATCCATCGACTTTTCGCACAGGGCCGGTGATCTGGTGGTACTCCTGCGCATAATCGCAGTAGTACACCACGGTTGCCACATTGCCAGATTTCAGGTTTGTAAGCTGAGCGTTGATTTCCGCAATGGCATCCTCAGATAGAATCCGCTTTGGTGTGGGGATTCTCTCCTTTTCCGCAATGGCTTCCTTCAGCCCCTTTAGCGCATCGAACATAGCGAATTGCGCGGCTCGTTTACTTCTGGGCATGGGTGCCCTGACTACTTTCGCTGCCACTTCTGTGCCCTCCAATCTGCATATTGCGCTCCCGTCCCGTTGCGGATGGGTCATAATTGATGCCCTTTAATATGGCGTTCTTTCCATACTTGGAGCGGATGCCCAGCAGTGTTTCCTGCAGTGCCTTTCCCCGAAGCTGCTTTTGCGTATCCTCAAACATATTGAGCTGGTAAGCACCGGTGTCGGGGTACACGGGACAGCTCAGCCCGATCTGACGGATGGCAAAGCCCTGCCGGACAATACGCCGATATAGCACATCTACCGCTGGAACAATAACAGAAGAAAGATTTGTTCCAAAGGCAAGTGACGCTGTTCCACCCGTCCCGGGCACCCCCTGGGTGTAGGAGTATCCGATATACAGGCAGACCGATTCCGTCAGATACTGCTTTGCTGCCATATCCAGACATAACTGATCTGCCATTTCCTTTGCGACAACAATGGCTTCTTCCGGCTTATAATCCCGCATAAGCACCTGAGAGGACGAAAGACTTTTGCTGCTGGATTTGTAGGCTTTAATATCCGCTATCGTGCATGATTCCCGGCCCCATGCGTGGTCGATCAGCAGCTCGGCGTTGATGCCAAACAATTTATACAGACTGTCCGGGTCACTCTCTGTAATGCCCTGCATGGTGGTGATGCCGCGATTGCGCAGCCGATTGGCTGTGCCGGAACCTACCCGCCAGAAGTCGGTAAGGGGCTGATGCTGCCATAGCTGTTCCTGATAGCTTCTCTGCGTCAGTTCCGCAATACCGTCAGGGGCGTGTTTTGCCTGAATGTCAAGGGCCACTTTCGCAAGATACAGATTGGAACCGATGCCGCAGGTGGACAGAGTTCCAACTGTGTTCCTGATGTCCGCAATGACCTTCGCCGCCAGCCCCCTGGGTGTGAGGTGGTACATCCGAAGATAAGGCGTGACATAGATGAAGGATTCATCAATGGAGTACACATAAATGTCTTCGGGAGCAAAGTATTTGAGAAACACCCCGTGAATCTCCGCCGCACAGTCGATATAGAGCTGCATCTGAGGCGGCGCAACAATCACACCCATGTTTGGGGGTACATCCCCCAGACGGCAGCGGTTTTTGATCCCCTTCTTTTTGCAGCCCACGCTGACCGCAAGACAGATGGTATTCTTTGAACGCTCCGTGTCTGCGACAACAAGTAAAGCGGTCATCGGGTCCAGACCTCTCAGGACACATTCCACGGAGGCATAGAAGCTCCTCTGGTCAATGCAAAAATAAACCTCTAGGTATTTCTCGTTGCTGCTGTCCATGCTATCCCTCCATTACCGCCAGCTATTTACGAAAGTATGTTCTAATAGAATATATGTTCTATTATAGACAACAAACCGAGATTGTCAAGCGGCAAATCCTACCAAGCAGGAATCGTACCCGTTTTATTGGACTGTTTTGACGGCATAATCTATGCTGCGGGCAGCTTGATTGCAAAAGTAAATGCAAAAAAACAGCGTAAAAAACAGGGTATTAGTTGCAGTTAACATATGCCGAATCTCTGCCAATGCGAATCGTAGGGCTGCGGTTCATGGCAACCTCCAGCATGATCTCCACAAGCTCATCAATCTGCTCCCGACCATACCGTTCCCGCATAATTTTATACTCAATCTGCGCTCTGATCTTTTCTATTTCTGTCCTTCCGTCTGTCAGCGGAGCCTGTCTGTTTACCGCAATTGCCCCCGTAGAAGGAAAGAATGAATCTTTACTTGATAGATCAGTAATTGATTTTTCTGCGTAATATCCCATCTACTCTGCGACAAAGAGCATTCTCTCTGTGGCTGTCGGAATTGCCTGTGATCAAGGGAGGCTCGAGCTTCAAAGGAGCATCCTGGATTATCTGCCCGAACGAATTGTTGCGCAGATGACGCAGAGTCAACGGGAAGCGTATCGGATAATTACGCTGCACCGTCTGCTGACGATGTCTGTGGAGGGCTACCCCTTCCGCTCGGAAAATGACAGCTATCTTCGGTTTTCGCTGGCCTGCCCTATTCCCGAACCGGAAAGCATCCGGTTTCATTACAGCAATATTCCGGCGTACCTTATGGGCGTCGCGTTGACCGAGGCTGTGCAGGAGGATGCATGGGCATTCATCAGCAGGAACATCCTGAAGCCGTTGCACATCCTGGGTGCCGAATGCGACCGGTGTCCCGACGAATATTTCTACGGCGCGTCCGGGATGAAACTGTCCGTGAATGATTTAAGCCGAATCGGCTTGCTGCTCTGGGGTGGCGGAATGTTTGAAGGAAACAGGATTGTTTCCGAAGACTATGTGAAAAGGGCCACTTCCGTCCAGCAGAGGAACCGGGAGGGTGGATACGGATATTTTTTCTGGAAATACGCAGATGGCTTCAGCATCAGCGGCAAGTGGAAGCAAAAGTGTTATGTTCTTCCCAAACAAAATAGAATAATCACCTTTCTCAGTGATATTACCGATGATTCTGATGATCTGATTGCGAGCATGGAAAAGAACATTCTCGGCTTGTGATAAACTCCAGTTTACACAGCGGATAAGCTGCTTTGCTTTAGAGCAGGAAAAGAACAGGCCAATGAATAAAAGAAGTATCCTATGGGAAATAGGTTAAAGGTGGTATGGCTGTGGTCAAACAATACGAATATGACGCAGTCATTCACGAGCCGCCGGAAAAGGGCGGTGCCTATGTGGTGTTTCCCTGGAACATCCGGGAGAAGTTCGGCAAAGGTCGTGTCAAGGTCCACGCCACCTTTGACGGCATCCCCTATGAGGGCAGCATTGTCAATATGGGCGTGAAAAATGAGGACGGTTCCGTCTGCTATATTCTCGGCATGCTGAAATCCATCCGTACTCAGTTGGGCAAGGGCGAAGGGGATACCGTCCATATGGTGATTCGGGAGCGGACGTAAGCAAGACCAGGAGCTAACAGAGTTCCTGGTCAATTTTGATTCTGACAACTTCTATGGTATTCGTAGTCCGGGTTCTCTGATACTATTTCTTATTAAAAATCTTTGATTTTTAATAAGAAAACACCGCCTTACGG